>DASUXA010000084.1:0-19650 GCA_036378155.1 Micromonosporaceae bacterium
GAACAAGGCCGCTGACGCGGCCAGGAGGTACGCCCTGACGGGCGTGCCCACCATCCGACCCAGGCCCGTACCCGCTACCGCCACCGGTCCCACCCGGTGCGTACCCGGTGAGATGCCCCCGGCGCGGGCCGCGCGACGAAACCCCGTCGACGGCCTTACGTCACCGACCACCCACCGGCCCGCGCCCGCCACTCTCGCCGCGACCAGTTCGGCCGGGGCGGGGGGCATCTCAACCCCCGACCACCCACACACCCGCCACCGGTCCGCTCAGCCCCGCCAGGTGTCCGGTCGGGTACCGGCTGAAACAACCGCCCGCCCGACACCGCCCCGCAGTGTTTCAGCCCGCCTCGCCGCCCGTGGCGGTGCAGCATGACCGCCCAGCTCACCGGGGTCGGTCATCCGGGCGCGACCGGCGCGGCCGTACTCGATGAGGTCGCCGCCTTCATCGCCCGCTACGTCGCCTTCCCCACCCGGCACGACCTGACCGCCGTCACGCTGTGGGCCGCGCACACCCACGATGCGTCGCACGGTGTTCCGGGCGTGGATCTGGCGACCGGCGCTCGTACGAGCTGGCCTGCTGGGCAAGGTGGTACAGGTCGAGCGTCGCCTGTGGCGTGCGACGTGGCGCGACCGGGACGGCCTGGAGGTCACCGAGGACTTCCCGAACCGGAGAGCCGCGCGGGCACGGGTGGCACGGATGGCCCAGGGCGGACTACGGTTCCACGACCTGCGGCACTCCTACGCGACCTGGCTGGTGTCGGACGGCGTACCGCTGAACGAGGTCGCGCGGGTCATGGGCCATGAGCAGATATCGACAACGCTTGACCGGTACACGCACGCGCTCGGGCGCGGAGCGGGTGCGGAGGTCCTTTGCTGACTTTCCGCTGACATTCCCCGACGACGCCAGCGAAGATGCCGAGCCAGATCAGGACTGATCGATAGGCGAGATCAGTCGACGCAACGCGAAGGGCCAGGTGAGTGGCTATCTCACCTGGCCCTTTCGTGTGGTCGGGGTGGCCGGATTTGAACCGACGACCTCTTCGTCCCGAACGAAGCGCGCTACCAAACTGCGCCACACCCCGAGGCGTGCCGAGCAATAGTAGCTGACCGGCTCGGGCAGGCAAACCGGGTACCCCCGTCCGGTGCGTCCCGGCGGCGTGGACCGCCGTTGCGTCGCGCGGCGGGCGCGTCACAGCCGGGCGAGGAAGCGCCGGAGCTGCTCGGCGTACCCCTCCGGATCGGTGTTCCAGGAGCGGGTGTGACCCCCGCCCTGCGTGGTGACCAGGGTCACCAGATCGGGTCGGGCGGCGGCGAACTCCAGGGTCGGCTGGGGGTCGACGACAATGTCGTCGAGGTCCACGAAGATCAGCATCGGTACGGTCAGCGCCGGGGCGTACCGCCTCTGGTCGAAGTCGCCCAGTCGCAGTCCGGCACGGCGTTCGGCGAGTCGCGCCGCACTCCAGGTGACCGCCTCGGGCAGCCGCCGCTGGGCTGCCTGCATGCGCAGCGTCGCGGTCCAGTCCATGACCGGGCAGTCGAGTACCAGGGCGCGGATCAGCGCGGCGTCCTCCGCCGGTAGCCGGCGCAGCGCGGTCATCGAGATCGCGCCGCCCATGGACCACCCGTACAGCACGATGCCGGTCGCGCCGTGCTCCTTCGCGTACCGGATGCCCGCTGCCAGGTCGCGCCACTCCGTGTCGCCCAGGTGGTCGTGGCCGTCGGGGCTGGGTGGCGCGCCGAGGTCGTTGCGGTACCGCATGACCAGGGTCGGGTGTCCGCATTCGTGCAGGGTCGGCAGTACACGCAGCGCCTCGGCGGGGCGCGCGCCGCGCCCGTGCACCGCGATCACCCAGGTCGACCCAGCCGACCCAGCCGAGGACGCCGACGCAGCCGAGGACGCCGATCCCGCCGAAGACGCCGACCCAGCCGAGCGCGCCAAGCGCTCCGGGGAGCGGCCCGAGCCCGCCGGCACGTACCACGACGGCAGCGTGCCGAGTTCGCCGATCACCGGTACCTCGCGGAACTCCAACCCGTGTACCGAGCGCGGGTCGCCGTCGTACACGAAGCCGGTGACGTATGCCCGCACCCCCGGTCGCAGGGTGCCCCGCACGATCTTCTGGACGCGACGGGTCACGGTGCGACCGGCGGCGGTGACGTCGGCGGTCAGCAGCGCGTGCCCGCCCGGCCAGGTGAGCCCGAGCACGGCAGCGCGTTCGGTGTCGACGTCCCGGCTCAGGGTCACCTCGTCGCCCTCGACGGCGAGCACCCGCAACGGGTACGTGACGCTGCGGTCGACGCCGACCACCAGGCTGGCGAAGTACCAGCACAGCCCGGCTGTCGCGGTGGCGGACGCGGAGGCGACGCCGAGCGCGCCGGCGGCGAGCCGCCACGCCCAGCGCGGGGTCACCGCGCGATCAGCGTCAGGATCGACGCCTCCGGCGGGCAGGCGAACCGGACCGGGGCGGTCGGGTGAGTGCCCACCCCGGCGGACACGTGCAACCAGGTGTCCGTCGCCTGCCAGCGGTGCAGACCCTTGGCCATCCGCCGGTCCAGTCCGCAGTTCGTCACCAGCGCGCCGTACCCCGGTACACAGACCTGCCCGCCGTGCGTGTGCCCGGCAAGCACCACGTCGAAGCCGTCGGCGGCCATGTCGTCCACCACCCGAGGCTCCGGCGAGTGCGTCATGCCCAGGTGCAGGTCGGCGGCGGGATCGACGGCACCCGACCGGTACACGTCCCGCCCGATGTGCGGGTCGTCCACGCCGGCTGCTTCGATCACCCGACCGCCCGCCTTGACTGTGGCGCGCCGGTTGTTCAGGTCGACCCACCCCGAGCTGACCAGCAATGTACGCAGGTCCTCGGTGGGTAGGTCGGCGCCGTGCCGGTACTCCCGGTTGCGGTTGAAGTACCCGAACGGGTTCTTGAACACCGGCCCGTGGTAGTCGTTCGAGCCGAACACGAACGCGCCCGGCAGGTCGAGCAGGGGCTGCAGGGCGCGTGCCACGGCGGGTACCGCGTCCGGGTGCGCGAGGAAGTCCCCGGTGACCACGACCAGGTCCGGGTCGGTCGCCGCGAGACCGGCGACCCAGTCCTGCTTGCGCCGCTGACCGGGCGTCATGTGCAGGTCCGACAGGTGGAGTACACGCAGCGGCTCGGCGTCCGGCGCGAGCACCGGTACATCGAAGCGGCGCAGCGTGAACAGGTTCCGCTCCACGAGTGAGGCGTAGGCGAGCGTGGCGGCGCCGAGTCCGACGGTGGTGACGCCGGCCCGGAATACAGTGCGCATGCGCATGGGCACCAGGGTAGTTTCACGGTCCATGGCTGAGCTGAAGGACCGGCTGTCCAACGATCTGCACGCCGCGATGAAGGCGCGGGACGAGCTGACCACGTCGACGCTGCGCATGGCGCTCGCCGCGGTGCGTACCGCCGAGGTCGCGGGAACCGAGGCACGGGAGTTGTCGGACGACGAGGTGCTGGCGGTGCTCACCAAGGAGGCCAAGAAGCGGCGCGAGGCGGCAACCGCGTACGCCGACGCGGGTCGCGCCGAGCTGGCCGACAAGGAGCGTGCCGAGGAGCGGATCCTGGCGCGGTACCTGCCCGCCCAGCTTTCCGACGAGGAGTTGACGGCGCTCGTGGCGAAGGCGTTGAGCGGTGTCGACGCGACCGGCCGGGGTGCGATGGGTCAGGCGATGAAGGCTGCGCAGGCGGCGGTTGCCGGTCGCGCCGAAGGCGCCCGGGTCGCCGCCGAGGTACGCCGGCAACTCGGCATGTGAACCCGCCTTCGGGCGCACGACGCCCGTCGGGTTGGTCGATGGCTGTACATACCGGCGATCCCCGATGGGACGTCGCGGTAAGGAGGGGGCGGCGCGCTTTCGCGCGCCGCCCCCTCAGAGCGATCAAACCCCGGCTACCGCCTCGGCGGCGGGCAGATGAGCAGCCCACAGCCACCACCGCCGCCGGTGTTGCCTCCGCCGCCGGTGTTACCGCCGCCCCCGGTGGTACCGCCGCCGGTGTTGCCGCCACCGGTCTTGCCTCCGGCTGGGCCCTTGCTGAGGTACAGCGTCACGGTGCTGCCGGCGGACGTCCGCCCGCTCGGGTCGGTCTTGGCGACGGTACCCGCCGGGCAACTGGAGTTGACCTGCTCCGACGCCACCGCTACCTCGAACCCTGCCTGGGTGAGCATCTCCTTCGCGGCGTCCGGCGACTTGCACGTGACGCTGGGGATCCGCGCGGTCTTGCCGAAGGCGATCGAGGCGCTCGGCGGGGTGAAGTTCTCCGCCGGTTTGCCCTGCATCGCGTCGCGTAGCGAGTACAGAACCGCGGTGTTGACCCGGTCGTGACTCATCTTGTGGTCGGTCTGGTTGGGCTTGTCGGGGTCGGCGAGGATGCCCGCCATCGCCACCTGCTTGGTCATCGCGACCAGGGTCGCGGTCTTGTCGCCGTCGGTGGTACCGGTCTTGCCGGCGACCGGCTTGCCGACGATCGACCGCCCGCGGTTCTCCGTCGCGCCGTCGCACTTGCCGAACGCCGACTGGTCGTGCAGCGGGCAGCGGGCCGCGTCGACCGCGGCGCGCGCGACGTCCGCGCTGACCGCCTGGTGGCAACGCGGATTGGCGGCGTCCAGTTTGTTGCCGTTGAGGTCGCGGATCTCCAGCACCGGGATCGGCTCGCAGTACGAACCGTCCGCCGCCAGCGTCGCGTACGCGTTGGCGAGGTCGAGCGGTGTGGTCGACGAGACGCCCAGCGTGAACGCGCCCCAGCCGCGCGCCAGATCGGGGTCGGCGGCGTACTCGGCGTCACCCGGGTTGCCGCCCACGCCGTGGGCGCGGAACTGGATGCCGAGCTGCTTGGCGGCCTCGACCGCCTTGTCCGCGCCGACCCGTTCCTCGAGCGGTACGAAGTAGGTGTTCACCGAGCGACCGAAGCCGTTCCACATGTTGCGTGGACCGTTCATCCAGCTCGGCGTGGCGTTGACCGGGCAGTAGTAGCTCGTGCCGGGGCAGGCGGCGTCGCTGCCGTACTCGATGATGTACTTCGAGCGGTACGGCGACGTGGTGTTGATCGTGTAGTTCAGCGGGTAGCCGTGTTCCAGGGCGGCGACCATCGTGAACACCTTGAACGTCGACCCCGCCTGGTACCCGGTGATGTCGCCGCCTCCGCTGATCAGCGGGTTCGTCGTGTTCGGATAGTTGCTCTTGCGTGCCCGGTTGCCGTCGGTACGCGGTCCGTTGTGCGACTGGTCGTTGCTGAAGTTCCGGTTGGTCGCCATGACCAGGATGCGTCCGGTACCGGGCTCGATGCCGGCGATCATCAGCGCGTCGGACTTCCCGGTCTTCACCTGGGCCTCGATGTTCCGTCGCGCGGCGTCCTGCGCGTGGACGTCCAGCGAAGTGATGATCTTGTATCCACCGCTCTTCAGCCGGTTTTCCCGCTCGTACGCGTTCGCGCCGAACGCCGGCTGCTGCAGCCACCACCGCACGAGGTAGTCGCAGAAGAAGCCCCAGTTGTTGTTGATCACGCCGGTACACCCGTTGGCGGGCGCCTTGCCGGTGAGCTTCAGCGGCGCCTTGGCTGCCGCGTCCGCCTGCTCCTGCGAGATGTAGTGCAGCTTGACCATCTGGTTGAGCACGTACACCCGCCTCGCCAGCGCCTGCGGGCGACCGTCCGTGGTCGTCGGGTCGAACGTGGTGGGCGCCTTGACCAGTCCAGCGATCAGCGCCGCCTCGTCGAGCGTGAGGTCCTTGGGCTGCTTGCCGAAGTACACCTCGGCCGCCGCGTACACGCCGTACGCGCCGTTGCCGAACGGCGCGATGTTGAGGTACCGCTCCAGGATCTGCTTCTTGGTGAGCTTCTTCTCCAGCGCCAGGGCGAGCTTCATCTCGCGCAGCTTGCGCCCCGGCGAGTCGATCGTGGCGTCGACCACTTCCTGGGGGGACGCGTTCGGCGAGTACGCGATCGCCTGGCGGACGTACTGCATGGTGAGCGTGCTCGCGCCCTGTGAGGTGGTGCCCGCCTTCTGGTTGGCGACGAACGCGCGGATCACGCCTTTCGGGTCGACACCGTGGTGCTCGTAGAACCGGCTGTCCTCGGCGGCGACCATCGCCTGCTGCATGACCGGAGCGACCTGGGACAGCGGGACGTCCCGCCGGTTCTCGTCGTACAGCGTGGTCAGCAGCGTCTTGCCGTCGGACGCGTACACGTAACTGATCTGCGGCGACTGCGGGTCGGCGAGCTCGGTCGGCAGGCTGTCGAACGTATCGGCGCTGGCCTTACCGGTCAGACCCGCCATCGCGACCGCGGGGAACGCGGCGGCCGCGACCACGACACCGGCCAGGACACCGCATACGGCGAGGGAGAACGCGTCGGAAAGCAGACTGTGGTCACGCTTGCGCATCCAGGTGGTCACCGCCTCAGGGTACGGGAGACACGAATCGGGCGCGTCCTCGCGGACACGGCCTCAATGTCCTGAACGCCCGACCCTGGTGGCGCGGTTGCCTGCTCGCGTCGATTGTGGTCCGACGCGACGGTTCGAACGGGCCATCGCGGGAAGCGGCGTCCGGGACGAGGCAGCCCTGCCGTACCCGGACGGCGTCGTTGCCACACCGCTTTCCGTATCCGCACCACCCGCAGCGGGGGATATATCCGGTTTGCTGATTTGGCGGACAACGTTGCGTAATCGGTTGACTACGGAGCATGATGGGTCGGCGACGGGCTCCACCCACGGCCAGGGTGCGCGCGTCGGCAACACCGGGGGTTCATCGAGGGGGGACGTACGCAGATGGGGATGATCGCTGACTGGCCAAGCTTGGCCGCGTGCCGCAACGGAGACCCGGACGCGCTGTTCGTACAAGGTGCTGAGCAGAACGTAGCCAAGCGCATCTGCCGCGGCTGCCCCGTCCGGTACGAGTGTCTGGCGGACGCGCTCGACAACCGCATCGAATTCGGGGTCTGGGGTGGCATGACCGAGCGGGAGCGGCGCGCGCTGCTGCGGCGGTACCCCTCGGTGCCGAGCTGGCGGAAGATGTTCGAAACCGCGCTGACCAAGAACCAGAGCAGGGAACTCGCGGTCGCCGGCTGAGGCAGCTCATCCGGTACTGACCGACAGCGCGGTACCAATCTCCCGCAGCCCGTCGATGTCGTGGACGTCGGCGGGCTGCGCCGCGATCGGCACCACCGGTACCAGGGGGTGACCGGCGGTGAACCGCCGGGTGACGTCCCTCTCCCGCGCCACCTGCTGAACCAGCGCGGCGTGGATGCGCAGCGTGTCGACCGTCGCCGGGTACTCGTCGCGTACCTGCAGCGCTTGCGCCCCGGCAAGGCTCGCCTCCGCCGTCAGCGCGGGCGCGGCGACCGAGTGGACCCGGTTGAGCACCAGCCCCGCCAAAGGCATCCGCTCCTCCGCCAGCCGCCCCGCGAAGAACGACGCCTCCCGGATGGCGTCCGGCTCCGGCGCCGCGACCACCAGGAACGCGGTCTGCGGGTCCTGCAGGATGCGGTACGTGCGCTCGGCGCGCTCGCGGAACCCGCCGAACATCGAATCCAGCGCGGCGACGAAACCGGACAGGTCAGTCAGCAACTGGGTACCGAGGATCTTGGTCACCGCCCGGGAGAACATCCCGAACCCCGCGCTGACCACGGCGAACATGCTCCGCCCACCGGCTCGCGCCGGAGCGAGCAGCAGGCGCAGCATCTTGCCGTCCAGGAACCTCGCGAGCCGCTGCGGCGCGTCGAGGAAGTCCAGCGCCGAGCGGGACGGCGGGGTGTCCACGACGATCAGGTCCCACTCGTCGCGGGCGCGCAACTGACCCAGCTTCTCCATCGCCATGTACTCCTGTGTGCCGGCGAAGGTCGAGCTCATGGCCTGGTAGAAGGGGTTGGCGAAGATCTCCTCGGCCTTCGCCGGGTCGGTGTGCGTCAGCACCACGTCGTCGAAGGTCCGCTTCATGTCGAGCATCATCGCGTGCAGCTCGCCGCCGTTGGTCGCGTTGACGCCCTTCACCTGCCGCGGCGCGTTGTCGAGTTCGCTCAACCCCATCGACTGCGCCAGCCGCCGCGCCGGGTCGATCGTCAGTACCACCGTGCGGCGCCCGTGCTCCTCCGCCGCCCGGAGCGCCAGCGCCGCGGCGGTCGTCGTCTTGCCGACGCCACCCGAGCCGCAACACACGATGATCCGCACGGCGGTATCGGAAAGGATCGCGTCGACGTCGAGCCGAGGGCTCTGATCTTCCGGCACCTTCCGAGCGTAACCGGGGGTTACGAGGCGCGTAGCCGGCCCGCCAGGATGTCGAGTCCGCCACGGTCCACCCCGCCGGGCAGCAGCGGCAGTTCCAGTACCGGACGACCCAGCGCCGACAGATCGTCGCGCAGCGCGGCTTCCACCTCCTGCCGGATCAGGTACGACCGGGCTTCGGCGGACAGCCCGGTCACTGTCGCCCGGTCGGCGGGCAGCCCGGCGGCGGTCAGCCCACGCTTCAGCTCAGCCTGCGTCGGCGCGCCGCCCAGCAGCAGCGGGGGTCGCGCGGCGTTGACGATCACCGCGCCGACCGGGATCTCCAGCCGGTTGAGTTCGTTGATCGCGTCGGTGGTCTCCTGTACCGGCATCTCCTCGAGCAGGGTCACCACGTGGACCGCCGTCATCGGGGAGCGGAGGACGGCGGCGACCCCCTCGCTCTGGGTCTTGATCGGTCCCACCTTCGCCAGGCGCGCGGTCTCCGCGGTGACGTTGAGGAACCGACCGATCCGCCCGGTGGGCGGGGCGTCGAGCACGACCGCGTCGTACACCCGCCGACCGTCCTGCGTCCGGGTGGTCGCCTCCTTCACCTTGCCGGTGAGCAGCACGTCACGCAGACCGGGCGCGATTGTGGTGGCGAAGTCGATCGCCCCGACCCGTTTCAGCGCGCGCCCCGCCATGCCCAGCCGGTAGAACATGTCGAGGTACTCCAGGAGCGCCTCTTCCGGGTCGACGGCGAGCGCGCGGACCTCACCGCCGTCCGGCGTCGTCGCGATGCGTAGTTCGGCGTACGGCAGCGGAGCGGTCTCGAACAGTTGGGCGATGCCCTGCCTGCCCTCGACCTCGATCAGCAGAGTCCGGCGTCCGCCGGCGGCGAGCGCCAAGGCGAGAGCCGCCGCGACCGTGGTCTTACCCGTACCGCCCTTGCCCGTGACGATGTTGAGCCTGGCGGACCACAGGTTCTGCGGGGCTGACGCGCTGCTGGACACCTCTGAAATCTACCCAGGTCGCGCCAGGGGCGACCCGACCCGATCAGATGACGCTCACGACTTCTGCTGCTGGATCTCGCAGACCAGCCAGCCGTTCTTCTTGATCACCGTGAACTTGAGATCCTGTTCCGCCATCCGCTCGTCGGTGGTGAGCAGGCGCAGTTTGGTCATCACGACCGCCGAGTCGGTCTTCTGCTCCCGCACCGTCGGCGTGGACCAGCGGAACTGCGCCGACGGGTACTTCCGTTCCGCCTGCTCGGCTTCGTTGATCTTGCGGGTGATCGCCTTCGTGTCCTTCGCCGCGCCGCAGACATAGCTGCCCGCCTTGTCGGCGTCGTGCTCGTCGTACACGGCGTGCAGGAACCCGGTGACCGCCTCCGTCGGGGACGCCTGACCCTTGCCGTCGAGGTTGCGGGTGAGCAGGAAGCCGGTCACGCCGCCGCCCGCGCACAGCAGCACGACCACGCCCAGGATGATCGACGTGATCAGCAGCGCCCGGCGCTTCTTCGGCGCGGGCGCGGGAGACACCGGATATCCCGGCTGGGGCGGAAAACCGGGCTGCTGTGGATAGCCGACCTGCTGTGGATAGCCGACCTGCTGTGGATAACCGGTCGGCGGCGGGAAGGCTCCCTGATGGGGGACACCGGACGTGGGGTACCCCGGCTGACCTGAGACCGGTCCCGGCATGGGCGCGGGTACCTGCCCAGGCATGGCGGGCTGTCCGGACGCCGGGAACTGCGCGGTCTGCTGCCCACCGGCGGCGAGCGGCACGGTCGGCGGGTACGGCTGCCCTGCGGCGGGCATCGAGTAGGTCGGCGACTCGCCGGCCGGTGCGCCGTACGGCGGGAACGGCTGCGCCGGCGGTACGGGCGGTACCGGCGGCTGGACGCCGGGTGGCTCGTGTGGCTGGTACGGGTCGGCCGGCGGCTGCTCGCTCATGATCTCCCCTGGGGCATCGGTGTGCCGGGTCAGGGTAGCGCCCCACCCTGACGGCGATCAGCCCCGTTGTCGTCTGCTCGACCCGTCGCGGCGGCCCGGATCAGCCGCGACTGCGCAGCCCGCAGACCCGCCACTGGCCGTGCTCCGACACGAGCAGCGCGGTTTCGTCCTTCGTGGACTTCGTCGGGGCGGTACGAGTCAGCCTGAAGTCCACCTCCGCCTCGGCGCGATGGGTCCGCTCGCGGCCGATCGTCCACTCGAACGTCGCCGCCGAGCGACGCTCGGCGTCGCTGTGGAAGACCGCGCCGCTCTTGTCGCGCGCGCATACGAGGCTCTTCACCTTCGCCTCGTCGCCCGCCTTGAACGCGGCGAGGTACTGGTCGAGCACCTTCTTCGGACTGTCGTGGTCGCTCGAGCAGGCGGCGGTACCGACGGCGACAGCCGCCGCGAGGAGTACGGACCCGACCACGCGTCGGGCGGCGGATGGTTGTGCGTCGCTCACCCCCGCAAGGCTAGCCAGGCGATTCCAGACGTTAATCTGCGCACATGCAGAAGTGGGAGTACGCCACGGTGCCGCTGCTCGTGCACGCCACGAAGCAGATCCTCGACAACTGGGGCGAGGACGGCTGGGAACTGGTCGCGGTGATCCCCGGCCCGAACCCGGAGCAGTTGGTGGCTTACATGAAGCGTCCGAAGGCGTAGTGAGGGAACCGCGATGAGCAGCCCGTTCTCCAGGCTCACCGAACTCGGCCTGAGCCTGCCCCAGGTGGTACCGCCGGTCGCCGCGTACGTGCCGGCCGTGCAGTCCGGCCGCACCGTGTACGTGTCCGGCCAACTGCCGATCAAGGACGGCAAACTTCTGGCGACCGGGAAGGTCGGCGACGGAGTCTCCCCGGAGCACGCGAAGGATTGCGCCCGGCAGTGCGCGTTGAACGTGCTCGCCGCCGTGGACGCCCTGGTCGGCCTCGAGTCCGTGGTCAAAGTCGTCAAGGTGACCGGGTTCGTGGCGTCCGCGCCCGACTTCCACGGTCAGCCGGAAGTCGTCAACGGCGCGTCGGAACTGTTCGGAGACGTGTTCGGCGAGGCGGGCAGGCACGCCCGCAGCGCCGTCGGCGTGGCTGAGCTTCCGCGCGACACGCCGGTCGAGGTCGAGGCCATCTTCGAGGTCGCGTAGCCGTCGTCCGTCGTCACCGGCGGGCCCGACCCGCCGGTGACGCGGTTCGGTGACGCGGTTCCTCCCGACCCGTCGGTGACGCGCGCCCCCCGCGGAGTTGTCCACAGACTGGTTGTGCCACTGGCGGAGCCCTGCGGTGCGCGCCGTACGATCGCAGCCATGGCGGGCGTACCAGGACCAGGGCATGTGACGACGCCAGCCGCCGCACTGCTGGAGCAGTTGCCGAGCTGGGCGACGCTGCTGCGCGCGCCCAATCGGGGTCCGATGACGCTGGACGGCACGAACACCTGGGTCCTGCGTGGTACGGGCGCGGAAGAGACGGTGATCGTGGACCCTGGTCCGGACAACGCCGACCATCTGGCCATCGTGGCGGAACATCGCCCGGTCGCCGGAATCCTGCTCACCCACGCGCATCCCGACCATGCCGAGGGCGTCGCCTCGTTCCAGGCGATGACCGGGGCTGAACTGCGGGCGTTGGCTGACGGCGAACAGTGGTACGCGGCGGGCGTGACCGTCACAGCGATTGTCACTCCTGGTCACACTGCCGATTCGGTGAGTTATCTGGTTGAGGCGTCCGGACAACGGGCGATGCTGACCGGGGACACCATCCTCGGTCGTGGCACCACCGTGGTCGCCTGGCCCGACGGCGATCTCGGGGCATACCTGTCCAGCCTGGAGCGGTTGGCGACGTTCGACGGCATCCCGGCGCTGCCCGGTCACGGTCCCGCCCTCGCCGACTGCGGCGTCGCCGCGCGGTACTACCTGAGCCATCGGCGCGCCAGACTGGAGCAGGTGCGCGCGGTGGTCGCCAGTGGCGTCCGGACCCCCGCCGACGTGGTCGCCGCGGTCTACGCCGACGTGGACCGGTCACTCTGGCCGGCCGCGGAATGGTCGGTGCGCGCTCAGTTGGCATACCTGGAATCCGTCGACCCCCCGCCCTGGTTGGAGCAACCGTGACCTGCCCGGTGTGCGGAACTGTCGCGGTACCCGGGGCGCGCTTCTGCCACAACTGTGGCGCGGCGTTGCCCGCCGCCGCGACGCTGCCGCGCACCGAGCGACGGGTGGTCACCGTGCTCTTCGGAGACCTCTCCGACTTCACTGCCTGGGCGGAGGACCGGGACCCGGAACGGGTCGGCGCGGTCACCGACCGGGTACTCGCCGCCCTGGCGGGTGCCGTGAAGACGTTCGGCGGGCACGTCGACAAGCTCACCGGCGACGGGATCATGGCGGTGTTCGGCGCGCCCGTGGCCCACGAGGACGACGCCGAGCGGGCGGTACGCGCCGCGTTGTCGATGCAGCGTGCCGTGCGCCGGGTCCTCGACGACGAACAGGGCGGCGGTACCCCGCTCGGACTGCGGGTCGGACTGAACACCGGCGAGGTCGTCGCCGGTGTCCAGGCGGCTCTGGAATACACCGTCATCGGCGACACCGTGAACACCGCCGCCCGGCTGGCGGACGCCGCGGCGGTCGGCACGGTGTACGCCGGAGCCGGCACCGCCAGTTCCAGCCGGCGCGTCGCGTCGTGGCGGCGGCTGCGACCGCTGCGCCTGAAGGGCAAGCGGGAACCGGTCGAGGCGTACGAACTGCTCGGCCTGCTCGACGCGCCCGGCACCAGATCGGGGCTGGGCGACGAGGCGCCGTTCGTCGGCCGGGAAACCGAACTCGCGCGGGTCGCGAGCCGTCTCGCCGAGGTCACCGACCGGGGCGAGTCGCGGGTACTGGTGATCACCGCCGAGGCGGGCGTCGGCAAGACCCGGTTCGCGGCGGAAGCCGCCCGGCTGGCTGCCGGTTCGAGCGCGACCGCCACGCGGTTCGCCAGCGCCGGCGGGGCGCGGGTGCTCTCGGTGCGCAGCGCGCCCTACGGTGAGCGACGCCGCCTCGGTCCGCTCGCCGACCTGGTCCACGAGGCGCTCGGTCTGCCGACCGAGTCGGGCACGGTCACCCGCGCCATGGTCGAGGAGCGGCTGCGCCGGTTGATCCAGCGGGTGAGCAGGGTCAACCCGACCGTGCCGAAGCCCAACGCCGAGCTGCTGCTGACCCTGCTCGGACTGGCCGACGCCCCCGCCGCGGCGGTCGACACCCCGCGTGGCGAGCGCGAAGCGATCGACGTCGAGGCGATCCCGGTCGCGGTCGCCCACCTGTTCAGCGCGCTGGCTGCCGAGGAACCACTGGTCGTCATCGTCGACGACCTGCACCATGCCACGCCGGAGAGCGTCGAGGCGCTCGGCGTGACACTCAACCAGCTCACCGGCCCGGTGCTGGTGATGCTGCTGGGGCGTCCGGAACTGGTACGCCCGGCGGGTGCGCTGACCCGGCTCGCCGACGCGGAGGTGGTCAACCTGCCGCCGCTGCGCGGTGCGGACGCGGCGCGGCTGCTCTCGGCGTACCTCAACGGCGGTCGACTGCCGCAGCCCGACGAGGACCGGCTGCTCGCCACCGCCCAGGGCAATCCGTTCTACCTCGCAGAGCTCGTCACGCTGCTGATCGAGCGCGGCGCGCTGACCGCCGGTCCGGCTCAGTCCGGCGAGCGGCAGATGTGGCGGCTCGCGGAGGGCTCGCTGGGCGGTCGCCTGCTGTCGCGCGACCTCGCGGCGGTACTCGCCGCCCGGATCGACGCGCTGCCCGCCGACGCCCGGTCGACGCTGCGTGACGCCGCGGTGATCGGCGACACGGTACCGGCGGAGGCGATGCGGGCGCTGCGGGAACGGCGTACCACCCGCGACGGTCGCCCCACCGCGGTGGTCGCGGTCGAGGCCGAACGGTCTCTGGAAGAGCTGCTGCAACGACGGATGCTGCGGCGCACCCGCACCGGCTACGCGTTCGCGACCCCGCTGATGCGCGAAGCCGCGTACGCCGGTATCGGCAAGGCCGACCTCGCCGACCGGCACGCGTACCTGGTGCGCTGGGCGGCTCCGGAGACCCGGGGACCGAAGAGCGGTCCGACGGGAATGTCGGACGAGGCGGTCGACGTGTTCGTCGCGTCGCACGCCGAGCGCGCCGTCGCGCTGGCCGACGCGGTCGGACTCCGACCCGAGGTCGACGCCCGCGCGGTCGCCCCGCTCGGCGTCGCCGCCCTCGGTCGGCTCGCGCGTCGCGCCCTGGCCGCCGGTGAACCGACCATCGTGGTCCGGTACATCGAGCGCTCCGCACAACTCGCCGGTGCCGCCCTGCCCGCCCGCGACCAGCTCGTCCACGCGCGTGCGCTGCTGCAACTGGGTCGCCCCACCGACGCGCTGACCGACGTCGAGAAGACACTCGCCAACGTCGGCACCAACGACGTGGCGACCAGGGCGAGCGCGTTGCTGATCGCGGGGCGGGCATACCAGTTGCTCGGCGACCGGGACCGCGCGGTCGCGTCCTGGCAGGAGGCGCTGGTCGCGTCGACCGAGGCGGGGCTGCCCGCCGAGCAGGCTGAGGCGCAGCGCCGGATGGGCATGGCGGACTACCTGTCCGGGCGGCTCGCCGAGGCGGGTGAGCGGTTCACCAGCGCGTACCAGGTCGCGGTGGAAGCCGGCGACAAGCGCAGCCAGGCATGGTCGCTGCAGAACCTCGCCTGGGTGACCACGACCAGGGGCGACTTCGACGGTTCGAACGCCGCCCTGGGTCGGGCGGCGCGGCTGTTCGCCCAGCAGCGCGACCCCGCCGGTCGGGCATGGCTGCGCGGTACCTGCGCGTTCGCCCGGATGCTCGCCGGTCGGCTGACCGAGGCGCGGCGGATGGCGCGGGTGTTCCTGCCGTTCGGCGAGCGGGTCGGCGAGCAGTGGGCGGTCGGTACGCTGCGCGCGGTCGACGCGTTCGCGGCGGCGGAACTCGGCGAGTTGGCGGAAGCGGACCGGGAGGCGCGGCGGGCGTACCGGGACTTCGCGGTCGCCTCGGACGACTGGGGGCGCGGGTTCGCTCTCGTGGTGCGGGGCGTGATCGCGCGCGGGCTGGCCGAGCCGGACCACGCATACGACCTGCTCAGCGATGCTTTGCAGTACAGCGAGCCGACCGGTCACCCGCTGCTGATCGGGATGGCGCGCACGATCCGCGGCTTTGTCGAACTGGAGCGGGGCAACGCCGAGGCTGCGCTCGTCGACGCGCGCAAGACGCTGGACATCGTGGAGCCGCACAACGTACTGGAGGCAGCCGAGGTGGGGCCCCGGGCGCTCGCCGCGTCCGCCCGCCTCGCGCTGGGCGAGCCGGACGTCGCGTACCGCCTGCTGGAGCCGGTGGTCGCCGCGACCGGTCCGTCGCTGCTGTTCCCGCGAAGACAGGGCGTCGCGTACTACGCCGCGGCGCTGCTCGACAGCGGGCGTCCGGAGGAGGCGCTCGACTGGGCGTACAAGGCGGTCGAATGGCCCGCCGAGGACGTGCGCAGCCTGGTGGTGGCCCGGCGGCAACTCGCCAGGGCGCTCGCCGCGGTCGGGCGGCACGACGACGCGCGGGCGGTCGCCGAGCAGGCGGTACACGCCGCGTACTCCACCGAACAGGTGGCGGAGCGCACCCCGAGTGAGGAACTGCTGACTTCCCTCGGTGGCGCTCCTATGACATCCGGACGACACGATCCGACGGGGACATGACGTACCGTCTGTCGCGTGAACGACGTTCCGCCCGCTGTCGCACCGCCCACTGTGCCCGGACTGACCGGGTTGAGCGTGCTGGCTCGCGGCGGGTACGCGACGGTGTACCGGGCGGTGCAGGAGTCGGTGGGCCGCGACGTCGCGGTCAAGGTGGAGAACCAGCGGCTGGACGATGACCAGGACCGTCGCAGGTTCCTGCGCGAGGCGCGGGCAGCCGGGCGGATGTCCAGCCACCCGCATGTGGTCGACCTGTTCGACGCCGGGGTCACGGCGCACGGCCACCCGTACCTGATCATGGAGTTGTGCGCCGGGTCCTATGCGGACCGGATGCGCACCCACCCGTTGAGCGCGGTCGAGGTCCGCGAGGTCGGTGTGAAGATCGCCGACGCGCTGGCCGACGCGCATGCGCTCGGCGTCCTGCACCGCGATGTCAAACCCGCCAACATCCTGGTGTCCGACTTCGGCGAGCCGGCGCTTGCCGACTTCGGTCTGGCGATCCTCGCCGAGACCCGGGACACCTCGGTCGCGCTCGACGTGCTGACCCCGGCGTACGCGCCGCCGGAGATGTTCCGACCGAGCCCGCCGACACCCGCCGTCGACGTGTACTCGCTGTGCGCGACGCTGTACGCGCTCATGAACGGTCGCCCGCCCCGCTGGGAGGACGACCGGACGCCGAGCCTGATGACGCTGACCGAGTTGTTCGAGCGTCCGATCCCGGCGCTGCCCGGCATCCCCGACGACCTGCTCGACCTGCTCCGGCTCGGCATGCGCAACGACCCCGCCGAGCGTCCGAGCGCGGCGGAACTGCGCGACCGCATGGCGGCGCTCGCCCTCGGCGACGCGCCGACGATGCCCCACCTGCCCAGCCCGCGCCCGCCGGCATCGGCGAACACCGCCGCCGCTGCGGTACGGCGCGACGACACACCGACCGAACCCGCGCGACCGGCGTTGGACACGCCGACCGAACAGGTGCGACCGGCGCGCCGACGCGGCGGGCTGTTCGGTGTCGGGGCGGGACTCGTCGCCCTGGCGCTGCTGATCGGCGGCGGCACCTGGTACGAACTCGACCACGTCTCGCACAAGGTCGACACCGCGACCGACCGGTCGGCGACCCCGACCAGCGGGGCGGAACCCGCGGGTCTGACCTCGCCGGGCACGGTCGTCTGCGGCGTCGACGCGGGGACCCGGTGCCCGCGTACCCCGGAGTGCTTCGGTCGGTTGTCGGTGACGCGCGGGGTGGCACGGGCTGCCCGCACACCGTGTACCAAGCCGCACGCCTGGGAGGTGTTCGCGCTGGCGACGCTGCCGCCGACCACGCGCAGCGCGGACTACGCGAAGGTACGGACCGATCCGACGGTTCGACGGGTGTGCAGCGTGGTCACGCTTGCCACCCGGCTGCCCGACCTGAACGTCATCGGTTGGCAGGTGGACGTGCTGCCTCCGACGCCCGAGGCGTTCGCCGCGGGCGACCGTACCGTCCGCTGCCTCGCCGGGCGGGGCAGCGACGAGTTGACGGCCCCGGCGTTCACTCAGTAGGACTTGTCCTGCCCGAGTACGTGCTGGGCGACGAAGTTGAGGATCATCTCGCGGCTGACCGGGGCGATCCGACCGGCGCGCACCCCGCCGAGCAGCGTCGCCACGCCGTACTCGGTGGTCATGCCGTTGCCGCCGTGTACCTGGATCGCGGTGTCCACGGCCAGGGCGGCGGCTTCCGCCGACGCGTACTTCGCCATGTTCGCGGCGACCCCGGCTTCCAGGTCGCGACCCGCGTCGTACAGGGTCGCCGCCTTGGCGATCATCAGCCTGGCGAGTTCGACCTGGATCTGCGCGTGCGCGAGCGGGTGCGCGACGCCCTGGTGGGTACCGATCGGGCGACCCCACACCGTGCGGCTCGCCGCGTAGTCGGCGGCGCGCTCCAGCGCGTACCGGGCGGTGCCGGCACCCATCGCGGCGACCGTGATCCGTTCCGGGTTGAGCCCGGTGAACAGCGCCGGCAGCCCGGTTGCGGTGTCGCCGCCGACGAGCGCGTCGCCGGGCAGCCGGACGTCGTCAAAGGAGAGCAGCCACTGGTTCTCCGGCGACACGATCTCCATGTCCAGTTTGGACTTTCCGAAGCCGGGCGCATCGGTCGGCACGATGAACAGCGCCGGTCGCAGCTTCCCGGTCGCCTCGTCCGCGGTACGCGCCACGACCAGCACATACGGCGCCTCGTCCACGCCGGAGATGAAGCATTTGCGCCCGTTGAGGAGCCAGCCGCCGCTGTCGCGGGTGGCGACCGTACCGATCCGGTGGAAGTTGGAGCCCGCCTCGGGTTCGGTGATCGCAAAGACGATCTTGAGGCTGCCGTCCGCGAGACCGGGCAGGTACTGCTTGCGCTGCGCCTCGGTGCCGTGCCGGGCGAGGATGGTACCGACGATCGCCGGCGAGACCACGAGCAGCAGCAGCGGGCAGCCCGCCGCGGCGAGCTCCTCACAGACGATCGCCAACTCGGTGATCCCGGCGCCGCCCCCGCCGTACTCCGTCGGCACGTTGACCCCGACGTAGCCCAGCTCGCCGGCTTCCGCCCACAGTTCCGTGGTGTGCTCGCCCGCCTTCGCCTTGCCCACGAAGTACCGGTGACCGTACTTGCGACCGAGGGCGCGCACCGCGTCGCGCAACTGCCGCTGTTCCGGCGTGTAGTCGAAGTCCATGGCTGCCCCTATTCGTGCGTGATGACGGCGAGCACGTCGCCGGTGTCGACCCGGGTACCGGCGGCGACCGGCAGTTCGGCGACGACGCCGTCGCCCGGTGCGTACACCGGATGTTCGAGCTTCATCGCCTCGAGCGTGAGCAGCAGGTCACCGGCGGCGACCCGGTCCCCGGTCGCGACCGCCACCCGACCGACTGTGCCGGGCATGGGTGCGACCAGGGAACCTTCCGCGACGCCGGTACCGGGCAGCGGGAAGCGCGGCACCTCGGTCAGCGTCACCGAGCCGCCCGTACTGTCCACGTACGACACGTCGTCGACCAGGTGGACGGCGAACGTCTCGCGTACCCCGCCGCTGCCCAGGACCACCCGGTCCGGCGCCGCCTCGACCAGCGTGACGTCAACCGGGTCGCCGTCCACCGTCGCCACCGCGAGCGCGCCCCGCCGGTCGAACCGGTACGCCACCTCCAGACGTCCGGTCGGACCGTCGAACGCGGTCGACTGCGGCGCGGACGGCACGTTGCGCCAGCCGCTCGGCAGTCCGCTCAGCACCCGGGCGTCCGCCCGACGTGCGGCGGCTCCCGCGAGCGCGGCGGCGAGCGCGGCGCGGCGTACCGTCGTCGGGTCGGCGAGCGGGGCGAACACGTCGTCGTGCCGCGCCAAAAAACCGGTGTCCGTCTCGCCCGCCAGGAACGCCGGGTGCCGCAGCACCCGGACCAGCAGGTCGCGGTTGGTGACCACGCCGTGCAACCGGGCGCGGGTCAGCGCGTCGGCGAGCAGCCGAGCCGCCTCGTCGCGGGTCGGCGCCCACGCGATCAGCTTGGCGAGCATCGGGTCGTAGTGCACCCCGACCACCGACCCCGGCTCGACGCCGGAGTCGAGCCGCACCCCCGCGCCCGACAACGCGGCGAATGCCGCGTCGACGCGGGGTACCTCGAACGCGTGCAGCCTGCCGGTCGACGGTCGCCAGCCCTCCGCCGGGTCCTCCGCGTACAGCCGCACCTCGATCGCATGCCCACGCGTCGGCGGCACCACGGCGGTCGTACCCGACCGCGCCGGCACCACGGCGGT
>DASUXA010000085.1:0-19805 GCA_036378155.1 Micromonosporaceae bacterium
CCCCGCCACCCGCCGCAGGCGAGCGCCCGGGTCGGCCGACCGAGTCGGATCGCGCCGCGGCGCGACGTCGCCGGCAGCTCGGGGTGCGCCACCGGGGACCTGCGCCGCGGCGCGCACCGGCTCAGATCAGCGGGCGCAGCCAGCGGTAGCCGTACGGGTTGAGCCTGATCGACGCGCGACCGGGCGCCGGCTTCTCGTACGCGGCGTCGGCGAACAGATCGACGCCGCCGCCCCGCAGCAGCCCGTCCGGCAGCGATACCACCGCCTCCTCGTCGGCCAGGTTGTTGATCATCAGGATCTGCTCGCCGCCGCCCGGATCGCTGTACAGGAACGCCAGCACGCTGTCCCGACCGAGATCCAGCGCGCGCCGCCGACCGTTGCCGATCTGCCGCAACCCGCGTCGGGTACGCACCATCCCGCTCACCCGGTCCAGCAGGGAACCCGTCTCGGTCTGCTGGCGCAGCACGTTCACCCGTTCGAACCCGAACGGTCCATCGCTGATCACCGGGCGTACCAGCCGGTCCGCGGCGGCGCCGCTGAACCCGGCGTTGCGCTCCGGCGACCACTGCATCGGGGCACGCACCGAAAGCCGGTCCGGCAGCGACATGTCGTCGCCCATGCCGATCTCGTCGCCGTACCGGACCATCGGCGCTCCGGGCAGCGACATCAGCACGCTGTACGCGAGCTGGACCCGCCGCTCGTCGCCGTCCAGCAGCGGCGCCAGCCGACGCCGCGGCCCCCGCCCGTACAGCAGCATGCTGCGATCGGGCGCGAACGCGCGATTCACCTCGGCCCGCTCGGCGTCGGTCAACCGACCCAGATCCAGTTCGTCGTGGTTGCGCAGCCAGTTGACGTACTGCGTGTCGATCGGCACCTCGGGCAACTCGTCCAGGGCGCGCAGGATCGGCTCGCGGCTCTGCCGCGCCAGCGACAGGAAGATGTACTGGTTGAGATAGAAGTTGAACTGCATGTGGAAGCCGTCGCCGTCCGGACCGCCGAAGTACGACGCGTACTCCTTCGGCGCCAGATCGGTCTCGGCGAGCAGCACTCCGTCGCTGCGATGCCGGCGGACCAGCCGCGACAGGTCGTTGATGTAGTGGTCGGTACTGCCGTCCCCGCCGTTCTCCGCCTGCTCGACCATGTACGGCACCGCGTCGACCCGGAACCCCGCCACGCCCAGTCGCAGCCAGAACTCCATCACCCGCTCGATCTCGCGCCGCACCTTCGGGTTGGAGTGATCCAGGTCCGGCTCGTGGTGGTAGAACACGTGCCGGTAGTACTGCCCGGAGCGCTCGTCCAGCGTCCAGACGCTGTCCTCCTCGCCGGGAAAGATCGGCGACACCGACGTGTCGTCGGGCGTGTCCGCCCAGATGTAGAAGTCGCGGTACGGCGATCTGGCGTCCTCGACCGCCTGCCGGAACCACGGGTGCCGGTCGCTGGTGTGCTGCACGACGAGGTCGACGAGGACCCGGATGCCGAGGTCGTCCGCCTCAGCCATGAGCTCGGCGAAGTCGGCGAGGTCGCCGAAGCGCGGGTCGACCGACAGGTAGTCGCTCACGTCGTACCCGTTGTCGCGGTACGGCGTCCGGTAGAACGGCAGCAGCCAGACGCAGTTCGCGCCGAGCCCGGCGACGTAGTCGAGCCGGCTGCGCACACCGGCGAGGTCGCCCCAGCCGTCGCCGTTCGTATCGCAGAACGTCGCGACGTCGATCGCATAGATGCACGCGTTGCGCCACCAGGGCGGTCTCACCGCGGATCGCCTCCATTCGCCTCGTGCGCCGGTCGCTGGTGCTCCGGTCGCAGCAGCAGCCCGTGTTCGGGTTCGACCCAGCCGTCGTACCCCGCGCCGACCCGCCGGCCGTCGCGGTCGGCGGTATCGATCTCGACACACCACCGACCCGGCAGCGGAAGTCGTCTCCGTTCGCCGTCGAAGTTCACGACCACCACGCGCTCCTGGTCACCGTGGCAGCGCCGGTACGCGAGCAGTTGAGGATCCGACTCGAGTTCTTCGAAGTCGCCGACGCGCAGCGCGGGCGTGGCGCGCCGGATCGCCAGCAGGTCGCGGTACAGGTGCAGAATCGACCCGCGATCGGCACGCTGGGTCGCGGCGTTGAGCCGGTCGGCGTCCGGCGGGAACGGCAGCCACGGGTGCCCGCCCCGCCAGCCGTACGGGAATTCCGGCTCCCAGGGCAGCGGCGCGCGCGAGCCGTCCCGACCGCCAGGGTCGACCCGGGTCGTGTCGTTGACGACCACGTCCTCCAGACCCAACTCGTCGCCCTGGTACACGAACGGGGTGCCGCGCAACGTCAGCAGCAGCAGCGCGGCGGCACGGGTGCGGCGCATCGACCCGCCGTACCGGGTGCGCGGGCGCCCGTTGTCGTGATTGGACAACACCCACGTCGGCCACGCCCCGGCAGCCTCGAACCACTTCGTGGTGTCCCGGATGACCTGCCGCCACAGCACCGCGTCCCACGGCGCGTCCAGCAGGGGAAAATTGAACGCCAGGTGCAGTTCCTCGCCCCGCCCGTAGTACTGGGCGACCACCTCGGGGTTGCGGATGTTCACCTCGCCGACGGTGACCCGGTCGTCCGGGTACGAGTCGACCAGTTTCCGGATGCCGCGCAGCACCTCGTGACTGAACGGCTGGTCGTTGAAGCTGGACAGCGGTATGCCCGCCGCGCAGCGCGGATCGTCGGCGAACGTGGGATCCTTCCCGACGCAGTGGGCGACGTCGATACGGAACCCGTCCACCCCACGGTCCATCCAGAACCGCAGCACGTCGTGCATGGCGTCGCGGACGCCGGGCTCGCGCCAGTTCAGGTCCGGCTGGCTGGGCAGAAACAGGTGCAGGTAGTACTGCTTCGTCCGGTCGTCCCACTGCCACGCGCTGCCCGCGCCCAGCGCCGCGCGCCAGTTGTTGGGCTCGTCGCGCCAGATGTACCAGTCGCGCTTGGGGTTGTCGCGGCTGGACCGCGACTCGCGGAACCACGGGTGTTCGTCGGAGGTGTGGTTCGGTACGAAGTCGACCAGGACCCGGATGCCGTGCCGGTGCGCGTCGGCGAGCAGTTCGTCGAACGTGTCCATCGTGCCGAACAGCGGGTCGACGTCGCAGTAGTCGCAGATGTCGTAGCCGGCGTCCTTCATCGGGGAGCGGTAGAACGGGGAGATCCAGATGGCGTCCACGCCCAGCCACACCAGATGGTCGAGGTGGTCGCGGATACCCTGCAGGTCGCCGACGCCCGCGCCGGAGCGCGGGGAGGTGCCGTCGCTGTCCGCGAAGGACCGTGGATAGATCTGGTACACCACAGCCGTCTTCCACCACGGAGCGTGTTCACCCGGGGATTCGACAGCCGGTCGTCGGGTCCGCGGATCGCTCATGACCGGTATCCGTACCCACGGGGGCCCCCGCCACACGGCGGGGGCCGCGACTGGACGCCATGTCACACATCGGACGGTCGCCGACTGGGTGCGGGACCGACGCCGGTCACACGGCGCCGTGTCGCATGGGCTGGTGTTGATCCTCTTTCCGGGTGACGACGCTGAACTGCCCGTCGGGCTCCATGTACACCAGTTTCACCCGGCTGAGGTCGGCGACGCCCTGCTGGCGCAGTTGGGACATCAACTCCTCCCGCGTGATCAACTCGCGCCGCATGTGCCGGGGAATCACCCGTCCGTCCTTCACCAACGGCAGGGGGCGGGGTCGGATGAACCGTCCCGCGCGGGGGAAGTGGAACGCGATGAAGTTCAACAGGAACGACCAGGCGATGATCGTCGCGACCAGGATGAGCCCGTCGCCGATGCTGGTGTAGTCGCCCGCCATGGCGTTCTGCGCCGCGTCCGCGAGCAGCACGATGACCAGCAGGTCGGTCACGCCGGTCGTGCCGCTCTCCCGCTTGAGCACGACCCGCAGCAGCAGGTACAGCGACAGGTACACCACACTGCCCCTGATGATCATCTCCAGGGGCGGCGTGTGCAGCCCGAACATCTTCACCCAGTCCACGTCCGCGATGTACCCGCCGGTCCGGACCGTATGCGACGCGCCCGCCCTGGGCGCCGGGCAGCCGTACAGTCAGGGCATGGGCGAATCGGTCCCAGCCGGCGAAGCGCTGTACGGCTGCACCCTGGCGCGCGTCGCCGAACCGGACAGCGTCCTGCTACCCGGTCACGACGTGCCGCTCGGCCGGTACACCACGGTCCGCCGGCTGCTGCCGCAACGCCAGCGTCGGATGATCGGCGCCTGGTGCTTCCTCGACCACTTCGGTCCCGAGGACGTCCGTGCACGCCCCGGCATGCAGGTACCGCCGCATCCGCACACCGGACTGCAGACCGTGACCTGGCTGGTCCAGGGCGAGATCGTGCACCGGGACAGCCTGGGCAACCACCAGACGATCAAGCCGGGGCAGCTGAACCTGATGAATTCCGGGCACGGCATCGCGCATTCCGAGGAGTCGCCGCCCGAGCACCCGCCGGGCATGCACGGCCTGCAGCTGTGGCTCGCGCTGCCCGACGACGCGCGCGACAGCCCGCCCCGGTTCGACCATCATCCCGACGTACCGGTGCTGCGCGACGCAGCCGCCACGGTCACCGTGGTCGTGGGGGAACTGGACTCGGTGCGCTCCCCGGCACGGGTCCACAGCCCGCTGGTCGGCGCCGAGGTGCTGCTCGAACCCGGTCGCGCCCGACTGCCGCTGGAGCGCGAGTTCGAGTACGGCGTGCTGGTGCTGACCGGGGCGGCGCGGGTCGACGAGGTGCCGTTGGAGCGGCGAGCGCTGCTGTACCTGGGGCGCGGGCGCTCGCAGCTGCCGGTCGAGGCGACCGGACCGGCGCGGCTGTTCCTCGTCGGCGGCGAGCCGTTCGACGAACCGCTGGTCATGTGGTGGAACATCGTGGGCCGCTCGCATGAGGAGATCGTCGCCGCACGGGAGGCGTGGATGGCGGGCGCCCGGTTCGGTACCGTGCCGGGCTCGGTCCACGAGCCGCTGCCCGCGCCCCCGATGCCGACCGTACGGCTCAAAGCCCGCAACCGGCACGGGCAACTGATCGACTGAGCCTCGCCGGTTGGGGCGGGTGGGGCGGCGCCGCCCTCTTGCTCGGCGCGGGTCGGCGGGGACCTCAGCGCTGGTGCAGCCCGACCAGTGTGCCGCTGGCCAGGCTGCCATCTGCCGGGTGACCTCCAGCCCAACCGGTACCCGGTGCCGGTCCCGCCAACCCGTCGCCGGCGGACCGGGGGGAGTACCGGCCGGCGTGGATGGGTAGCCACAGTGCGACCTGAACGGTTTGGGGGGACCCGGTGAGCGGCCATGTGATGGTGTTCACCCCGGCACCGCGCCTGACGGTGACCGTGGAACGTCCGGTGGAGTCCGACGAGCTGCATCTGCACGCCGGTGGCCAGGGCATCTGGCAGGCGCGGATGTTGCACGTGCTCGGCGCGTCGGTGACGGTGTGCGCCGCGCTCGGCGGGGAGACCGGCGGGGTACTGGCACACCTGATCGCCGCCGAGGGCGTCGAGTTGCGGTCCGTGCGCCGCGAGGCGGGCAGCGGGTGGTACGTGCACGATCGGCGCAAAGGCGAACGCGAGGAGATCGCCGATTCGGCGGGGCTGCCGCTGAACCGGCACGAGGTCGACGAGCTGTACGACCTGGCGCTGGTCGAGGGGCTGCGCGCGACCGTGAGGGTCCTCGCCGGGCCGATGGACCCGTCGATCGTGCCGGCGGAGGTGTACCGGCGGCTCGCCGCCGACCTGTCCGCCAACGGCGGCTGCGTGGTCGCCGACCTGTCGGGCGACTATCTGTCCGCGGTACTCGCCGGTGGGGTGCGGTTGCTGAAGGTCAGCCACGAGGAACTGATCGCCGCCGGTCGGGTCCGCGACGACAGCGTCGACGAGCTGGTCGACGCGCTGCGTACCCTGCGCCGGGACGGGGCGGGGGCGGTCGTGATCAGCCGCGCGGGGGAGCCGGCGCTGGCGCTGCTCGACGACGAGGTGTACGAGGTGCGGGTACCGCCGCTCCAGGTGGCCGAGCATCGCGGCGCGGGCGACTCGATGACGGCGGGGGTCGCCGCTGTCCTCGCCCGAGGCGGCGACCTCGCCACCGCGGTACGCACCGGGGCGGCTGCCGGCGCGGTCAACATCACCCGGCACGGGCTGGGTACCGGGCAGGCGGAGCTGATCGCCGAGATCGCCGACCGGGTACGACTGGACCGACTGGCTCGATGAAGGAGTGCCGATGCTGGTAGCGATCACGAACGACGACGGAGTCGCGGCGCCCGGACTGCGGCGACTCGCCGCTGCCGTGCACGCGGCGGGTCACCACGTCGTGGTCGCCGCGCCCGCGACCGAGGCGAGCGGGGCGAGTGCCTCGCTGCACGCCGTCTCCGAGGAAGGCAGGGTCGTCGTCGAGCGGCGGCGGCTGACCGGGCTGGACCGGATCACCGCGTACGCGGTGCAGGCGTCACCGGCGTACATCGCGCTGCTCGCCACGCTCGGCGCGTTCGGCAGGAAACCCGACGTGGTCCTGTCCGGCATCAACCGGGGCGCCAACGCGGGTCATGCCGTGCTGCACTCGGGTACGGTCGGCGCGGTCTTCACCGCCGCCAACCGGGGCTGTCGAGGGATGGCGGTGTCGTTGGACGTCCTGTCGCCGCTGGCCGCCTCGGCGGCCAGCGGCGGAGCCGCGATCGCGTCGCTGGACACGGTCGACGACGAGACGAGGCACTGGGACACCGCGGCGAGCCTCGCCAGCGAACTGCTGCCCGTGCTGCTCGACACGCCCGGCGGGACCGTGTTCAACCTCAACGTTCCCGACGTACCCCGCGACAAGCTGCGCGGGCTGCGCCGAGGAACCCTCGCCAACTTCGGTCAGGTCCAGATGACGCTCGCCGAGAAGGGCGAGGGGTACGTGCGGGTCTCGCTGGAGGAGAACGGTGCGACGTTCGAGCCCGGTACCGATCTCGCCCTGCTCGCGGAAGGGTTTGCCTGCGTCACCCCGGTACAGGCGGTGACCCACCTCGACGACCTGGACCTCGCGCTTCCGCAGCCCTGACCGTCGCCGCCGGCTGGGGCGCCGTCGGCGTCCGCCGACCGCTGCGCGGCGACGTGTGCCGCGCCGCGGCGTGTCCCGTTCGAGGTTCACACTCCGGGCGGTGTGCCTACATCCCGCGCCGAGTAGAGATCCTAGGACGCTCACAACAACCGGAGTGTGGCTACACCACGAGTGCGGTACACCCGTCGCGCGATGCCCAGGCGACCGGGCGCATTGTCAGACCCACCCGTCGAGCGCCGCCATGAACCGCTCGATCGTGCCGTGCAGCAGCACAGCCACCCGGTCGCCGGTACCCCATTCGCGCGCATACAGCTTCACGCAACCTCCGCTCGACAGACGCGACCGATGCGACCGGCGACATCATGCTGCACGACGAATTCGACGAGATCGACCCGACCGAGGACGACATCGACACCACGATGACCGAGGGGCGAGCCGCCGGGAGCACCAGGCTCGGCGGTTACCCGGCGGACCCGTCGCCGGCGCCGGTCGGCGAACCGTCGTCGCGATGCTCCTGGGTGGCGCGTACCAGCCCGAACACGGCGCGCACCAGCACGCCGATGATCAGCAGGTCGAGCACCATCTGGACGGTCGCCGCGATGCGCGCCTCCTGGATCACCGGGGCGATGTCGCCGAAGCCGACCGTGGCGAACACGGTGACCGTGAAGTACAGCGCGTCGGTGCGGGTCAGCGGCTCGGTGAAGGCGTGCTGGTGGGAATGGGCCATCTCGAAGTACGCGGCGGCGAACAGCAACAGGAACAGCGGTATCGCGGTGCTCAGCCCCTCGACGGCGCGCAGCGCGGGATAGTCGGCACGCACGATCATCGCGATCTGCCACGCCAGGACCAGTCCGAACAGCAGCATTCCGCCGATCAGGGTGAGCAGCGACGACTCGAACGGTCGGTCCAGCGGCAGGACGTAGTACACGAAGATCAGGATGATCACGCTGAGTAGAGAGCGGGTCAACGACCGACCGACGAGCCGCCTGCGCCGCGCCCGGTCGAGCCCCTGCAGGTTGCCGGGTCGTTCGCTGGTGGGCGCGCGGCCTGCGCCGTCCGCCCCCTGGGTCGGGCGTCCGTCGGTGCGGCTCATGGTCGACACGCCATCCTGGCTCCTTCCCGCCACGACGATTGTCGACCGGTCGACGCCGCGCCCGGTGCGGAATCGGCGAGGCGGGAGGTCGGTCGGTCACACGGTGACGCCGACCAGGCGTCCGATCCCGTACGTGATCGCCATCGCGATCGCGCCGCCCGCCATGACCCTCGCCATGGCGCGACCGTGTTCCGCCTGGCCGAGCCGGGCGCTGATCGACCCGGTCAGGGCGAGCGCCACCAGCACCGCGGCGACCGTGATCCAGATGCGCATGCCGGCCGGCGGCAACACGATCGCCAGCAGTGGAAGCAGCGCGCCGACGGTGAACGACAGCGTCGAGGCCGCCGCCGCCATCCACGGGTTGACCAGGTCCTCGGGGTCGATGTTCAGTTCCGCCTCGGCGTGCGCGCGGAACGCGTCGTGTGCGGTGAGCTGTTCGGCGACCTCGCGGGCGAGATCACGGGTCAGCCCCTTGGACTCGTAGATGTCGGTGAGCTCGTCGAGTTCCGCTTCCGGTTCGGTGGCGAGTTCGTGGCGTTCGAGGCGGAGCATCGCCCGCTCGGTGTCCCGCTGCGTGGACACCGACACGTACTCGCCGACGCCCATCGACAACGCACCGGACACCAGCCCGGCGAGACCCGCGGTGACCAGCGCCGTCCTGCTGTCGGTGGCTCCCGCGACACCCATCACCAGCCCGGCGACGGACACGATGCCGTCGTTCGCGCCGAGCACCCCGGCCCGCAGCCAGTTGGTGCGCTGGGCGACACCCGGCTGGTGCGGCTCCTCCTGCTGGGTGTACTCCTCCTCGACTTCCGCCATTTCGCGATCCTATGGCTCGACCGTTGCGCCCTGCCCGCGGTGCACCCGGTTTCGACGCACCCGCGCCCGGCGCCGCATCCGATCGTGGCACGCCCCGCCGTCGGGCACGGCGCGCGGCGTGACCGGGCTGATCGTCCCGGTTGACGTGGCTTTCGCCCCTGTCCAGTCGTCGGCTGACGGCGTGACCGTCGAAGGGACACCGAGCGGGCGCGGGCGGTACATCGAGGGGGCGCGGGCGGATGGTGGAAGCGATCCACAAGACCGCGGCGCAACGCGCGGCCGCGAACGTGACCGACTATCGGCGGGTACGCCACGACTTCACCTGGTCGCACGCGCGTGAACGGCTCGCCGGGCTGCCGGGCGGCGGACTCAACATCGGGTACGAGGCGGTCGACCGGCACGCCGACGGGGACCGGCGCGACCGGGTCGCGTTGCGCTGCCTCGGCGTCCACGACCAGGTGACCGAGGTCAGCTACGGTGACCTGGCACGGCGGACCAACCGGTTCGCGAACCTGCTCGACACGCTCGGCGTCGGCACCGGCGACCGGGTGTTCACGCTGCTCGGCCGGGGCGAGGAACTGTACGTGTCGGTGCTCGGCGCGCTGAAGCACCGCAGCGTCGCCTCGCCGCTGTTCCCGGCGTTCGGACCGGAGCCGGTCCGCGAACGGCTGGTCCGGGGCGACGCGACCGTCCTGGTCACCACGCCCGACCTGTACCAGAAGAAGATCGCCGCGATCCGGGACAGCGTGCCCAGCCTGAAGTACGTCCTGGTCACCGGCGACGGTGAGAGCCCACCGGGCACCCTGAGCCTCGCGGCGGGGCTGGACGCGGCGGACGACCGGTACCGGATCGGCCCCACCGACCCCGAGTCGATGGCGCTGCTGCACTTCACCAGCGGTACCACCGGGCAGCCGAAGGGAGCCGTCCACGTCCACCAGGCGGTCGTCGCGCACCGCGCCACCGCCGAGTTCGCCCTCGACCTGCGACCCGACGACGTGTTCTGGTGCACCGCCGACCCCGGCTGGGTCACCGGCACCTCGTACGGGATCATCGCCCCGCTCACCATCGGCTCGACCGTGGTCGTCGACGCCGGCGAGTTCGACGCCCGCCGCTGGTACCGGACGCTCGCCGACCAGCGCGTCACGGTGTGGTACACGGCGCCGACCGCGCTGCGCATGCTCATGCGGCACGGCGCCGACCTCGCCGCCGGGTACGACCTGTCGGCGCTGCGCTTCGTCGCCTCGGTCGGGGAGCCGCTCAACCCCGAGGCGGTGCGCTGGGGACGGGACGTACTCGGACTGCCGGTCCACGACAACTGGTGGCAGACCGAGACCGGGGCGATCATGGTCAGCAACTTCGCGGGGCTGGACGTGCGACCCGGATCGATGGGACTGCCGGTACCGGGGGTCGAGGCGGCGCTGCTGCAGCGCGGCGAGGACGGTCGAGCCCGGGTGGTCGACGGGTCGGTACGGGTGATCGACAAGCCGGACGTCGTCGGCGAACTGGCGTTGCGCCCCGGCTGGCCGTCGATGTTCCGCGGGTACCTGCACGACGAGCAGCGCTACGCCGCGTGCTTCGCGGGCGGCTGGTACCTCAGCGGCGACCTCGCCCGTCGCGACGCCGACGGCTACTTCTGGTTCGTCGGACGCGCCGACGACGTGATCAAGTCGGCGGGGCACCTGATCGGACCGTTCGAGGTGGAAAGCGTCCTGATGGAGCACCCGGCGGTGGCGGAAGCCGGGGTCATCGGCAAGCCGGACCCGGTCGCCGGCGAAGTCGTCAAGGCGTTCGTCACCGTCAGATCCGGCTGGGAGCCCTCCGACGACCTGCGGCTCGACCTGCTGGCGTTCGCCCGCCGCCGGCTCGGCGGCATGGCGCCCAAGGAACTCGCCTTCGACCAGAACCTGCCGCACACCCGCAGCGGCAAGGTGATGCGCCGGCTGCTCAAGGCGCGCGAACTCGGTCTGGCCGAGGGCGATCTGTCCACTTTGGAGGCTTCCCGATGACCAGCGCGCTGCGAGCCGGCGTCGCCGAACCGCTCGTCCACCGCCGTGAGCTGCTGTACCAGATGCTGCGGGTGCGCCGGTTCGAGGAACGCTGCGTCGAGCTGTACAGCGCCGCCAAGATCCGCGGCTTCCTGCACCTGTACATCGGCGAGGAAGCCGTCGCGGTGGGCGTGATGGCGGCGTTGACCGAGGACGACTCGATCGTGACGACCTACCGGGAACACGGGCACGCGCTGGCGCGCGGGGTACCGGCGGAAGCGGTGATGGCCGAGATGTACGGCAAGGTCACCGGATGCAGCCGGGGACGGGGCGGGTCGATGCACCTGTTCGACAAGGCGACCCGGTTCTACGGCGGCAACGCCATCGTCGGCGGCGGGCTGCCGCTCGCCGTCGGGCTGGCGCTCGCCGACGCGATGCGCGGCAGGCAGGCGGTGACCGCGTGCTTCTTCGGCGACGGGGCGGTCGCCGAAGGCGAGTTCCACGAGTGCCTCAACCTCGCCTCGCTGTGGCGGCTGCCCGTGCTGTTCTGCTGCGAGAACAACCTGTACGCGATGGGTACCGCGCTCAGCCGGGCGCAGGCGAACGTGGACCTGGCCGCCCGCGCCGGCTCGTACGGGCTGGCCGCCCACGCAGTCGACGGCATGGACGTGCTGGCGGTCGAGGCAGCCGCGCGGCAGGCAGCCGCCGCCGTCCGGTCCGGCTCCGGACCCGCGTTCCTGGAGTTGCGCACGTACCGGTTCCGCGCGCATTCGATGTACGACCCGGACCGGTACCGGGACAAGGCGGAGATCGCCGAGTGGAAGCGGCGGGACCCGGTCGACCTGCTCGCCCAGCGCATGATCGCCGACCGCGAACTGACCCGGGGCGAACTCGCCGCGCTCGACGCCGACATCTCGTCCGCGCTGGACGCGGCGGTCGCCTCGGCGGAGGCGGCGCCCGTCGAACCGGTCGGCGACCTGACCCGCTACGTGTACAGCGACCCCGGGGGCACGCGATGACCACGATCACGTACCGGGAGGCGATGCGCGCGGCGATGCGTGACGCGTTGCGCCGCGACGACCGCGTGTTCCTGATGGGGGAGGACGTGGGCCGGTACGGCGGCTGCTTCGGGGTCAGCCTCGGGCTGCTGGAGGAGTTCGGTCCGGACCGGATCCGGGACACCCCGCTGTCCGAGTCGGCGTTCGTCGGCGCGGGTATCGGCGCCGCCCTCGGCGGGATGCGACCCATCGTCGAGATCATGACGGTCAACTTCAGCCTGCTCGCGCTGGACCAGATCATGAACAACGCGGCGACGCTGCTGCACATGTCGGGCGGGCAGTTCCCGGTACCGCTGGTGATCCGGATGACCACCGGTGCGGGGCGGCAACTCGCCGCGCAGCACTCGCACAGCCTCGAAGGTTGGTACGCGCACATCCCCGGGCTGCGCATCCTCGCCCCGGCGACGGTGGAGGACGCGCGAGGCATGCTGTGGACGGCGCTGCTCGACCCGGACCCGGTGTTGATCTTCGAGCACGGGTCGCTGTACAACCTGAGCGGGGAACTGGGCGACGACGCCGGGTCGGTGGAGATCGCCCACGCGGCGGTGCGCCGCCCGGGGCGGGACGTCACGCTGGTCAGCTACGGCGGCACGATGGGTACCGCGATGACCGCCGCCGACCAGCTCGCCGGGCAGGGCATCGACGCAGAGGTCGTGGACCTGCGGGTACTGCGACCGCTGGACGAGGCGACCGTGATTGACTCGGTCCGGCGTACCCACCGGCTGGTGGTGATCGACGAGGGTTGGCGTTCCGGAAGCCTGTCCGCCGAGGTCGCCGCGCGCGTGGTGGAGCAGGCGTTCTACGAGCTGGACGCGCCGATCGCGCGGGTCTGCTCGGCAGAGGTACCGATGCCGTACGCCCGGCACCTCGAACAGGCGGCGCTGCCCCAGTCGGCGACGGTGGTGAACGCCGTACACGAAATGGTGGGCTGAGATGGCCGAGTTCCGGATGCCGTCGCTCGGCGCCGACATGGACGAGGGCACCCTGCTGGAGTGGCTGGTACACCCCGGCGACCCGGTCCACAAGGGAGACATCGTCGCCGTGGTCGACACCGCGAAGGCAGCGGTCGAGGTCGAGTGCTTCGACAGCGGCGTGGTCGAGCAGTTGCTGGTCGAGCCGGGCACCCGGGTCCCGGTCGGTACCGTGCTCGCCACGATCGCACCGCCCGGCACGCCTGTCGCCCCGTCACCCGCCCCCGCCGTGGCGTCACCCGCGCCCGTCGCGCCGTCACCCGCGCCGGTCGCGCCGTCACCCGCGCCGGTGCCGTCGCCCACCCCCGACGCGCCGGTCACCTCGCCGCTGATCCGGCACCTGATCGCCGAACGCCACCTGGACCGGAACGCGCTGCACGGTACCGGTCCCGGCGGGCGGATCACCCACGCCGACCTGGACCGCGCCGCCGCGACGACGCCCCCTTCCGCCCCGCCGACGGCACCCGCCGCGCCTGAAGCGCCGCCTCCCGCGACCCCCGCTGGGGCGTCCCCGCCACCCGCCGCGCCGTCCCCGGTGCGGGCGTCGCCGCTGGCTCGCCGGCTCGCCGCGGAACTCGGCGTCGACCTGGCTACCGTGACCGGTACCGGTCCGCACGGCGCGATCGACGCCGACGACGTCCGCGCCGCCGCGTCGACCGGCGCGCCCCCGACCGCCGAGCCAACGCCGTCCCGCGCGCCGACCGAGGCTGCCCCGGTCGGACCGGCTCCGGTCGGACATCCGCCGCGCGGCGCGGACATGCGCGCCGCGATCGCCGCGCTGATGGCGCGTTCGAAGCGGGAGATCCCGCACTACTACCTGACGGAGACGGTCGACCTGGGCGCGGCGCTGACCTGGATGCGCGACCGCAACCGGGAACTGCCCGTGTCGCGGCGGCTGGTACCGGCTGCCCTGCTGCTCAAGGCGGCGGCTCGGGCGGCGGTGGCGGTACCGCAGCTCAACGGCTTCTGGCTGGACGGACAATTCACCGCGGGCAGCGCCGTACACCTCGGGGTGGCTGTGTCGCTGCGCGGCGGCGGTCTGGTCGCCCCGGCGATCCACGACGCAGCCGACCTTCCGCTCGACGAATTGATGGCGCGGCTGAAGGACCTGGTTGCGCGGGCGCGTGCCGGGCGACTGCGCCGGGCTGAACTGTCCGATCCCACCATCACCGTGTCCAACCTGGGCGAACAAGGTGCCGAATCGATCCTCGGCGTGATCTATCCGCCGCAGGTGGCACTGGTCGGGTTCGGTCGGATCGTGGACCGCCCGTGGGCGGTGGACGGGCTGATCGGGGTACGCCCGGTCGTCACCGCCAGCCTGTCCGGCGACCATCGCGCCACCGACGGCGCGACCGGCGCCCGGTACCTGCAGACGATGGCGCACCTACTGGCCACACCGGAGGAACTGTGAACACTGCCGACGCCGACCGTCTCGTTCGTACCGCCCTGCGCGAGGTCGCGCCGGACGCGGACCTGTCCCGCCTGCGCCCGGACGCCGACCTGCGCGACGCGCTGACCCTCGATTCGCTGGACTTCCTGCGGTTGGTCGAACTGCTCAGCGAGGGCAGCGGCAAACGTATCGACGAGGAGGACTATCCGAAGCTCGGCACGTTCTCCGACGCGGTCGGGTACCTGTCGTCGTGACCGCCGGCTGCCCCGGCGCACGTTCTGAACAGGCGTGCCACGCCCGGATGCCGGTACACCCCGGGCGTGGCACGCCTTGCCGCGCTGGTCAGCGTCGGCGACTAGTCGGTGTCCAGGTTCTGTTCGGCGGCGGACGCCAGCCCGTACGCCCGCAGCAGTTTGCCGGCGGCCGACGCGATCCGCGCGCCGCCGACGACCGGCGCGATCGCCACCAGCGCGCCCTGCGCGTCTTCGAGAGTGACCCCGGCATCCGCGGCCGCGCCGAGGTTGACCAGGTACGACACGGGCGCGGCGTCCATCGCGACCAGAGCCGCGAGCCGCACCATGTGGTACGTCCGTCCGTCCAGACCGGAGTTCTCCAGCGTGTCCAGGTGCATCGCGGCGACCTGTTCGAGGACGGGTGCTTCGCCGTGCGCGATGCTGGACAGCCGGTCCTGAGTGTCTCCCGTCGTCATGGGTGTACCTCCTCGGGTGTTGGGTGGATGCACCCAACGTGACCGAGGTGACCACCGAACGCATCGCCCGTGGAGGGTGACCGTCAGCCGTCCGCGTCGGTTGGCGACAGGTACCGCGTGAACCAGTCCCGCGCCAGTTCCGCCGCGCGCGTCAGCGTCCCCGGCTCCTCGAACAGGTGCGTCGCCCCCGGTACCACGGCGAGGTCGGCGGGACAGTCCAGCCGCGCCAGGGCGGCCCGGTTGAGCTCGAGTACCTCGACGTCGTCGCCGCCCACGATGAGCAGGGTGGGCGCCGCCACCGACGGCAGCCGGTCCCCGGCGAGGTCCGGGCGACCGCCTCGCGACACCACCGCCGCGATGTCCGAGCCCGGCTCGGCGGCCGCCCACAGCGCCGCCCCGGCGCCGGTACTCGCACCGAACAGCCCGACCCGGACCGAGGCGTCGACCCGACCGCGCAGCCACCCGGTCGCCCCGGTCAGCCGGTCGGCGAGCAGTCCGATGTCGAACACGTTCCGCCGGTCCCCTTCCTCCTCCGAGGTGAGCAGGTCGAACAGCAGCGTGCCGAGCCCGGCTGAGGCGAGCACGTCGGCGACGTACCGGTTGCGTGGGCTGTGCCGGCTGCTCCCGCTGCCGTGCGCGAAGACCACGACACCGGTGGCGTCCGGCGGCACGGTGAGGTGGCCCGGCAGGCGTACCGGACCCGCCTCGACCACGACCTCCCGGTCGACCGGCGGTCGGCGTCGCTCGCCCGACCCGGCGTCCCCGGACACGACCTGGTGGAGCATGCGGGCGTTCTCGTCCAGCAGGGATGCGACTTCGCCGTCGGACACCGCGCCGAAGTCGTCGTACCACTGACCGACCGCGGCGAAGCCGCGCGGCGCCTCCAGACAGACCACTTCCGTGTCACCCCGACGCAGCGCGGGCAGCGAATCCGGAGCCGCGACCGGTACCGCGAGGATCACCCGGCGCGCGCCCGCCGCCCACACCACCTGGCATGCCGCCTGCGCGGTCGCGCCGGTCGCGACGCCGTCGTCGACCACGATCACGGTCCGGTCGGTCAGGTCGGTACCGGACCGACCGTCGCGCAGCCGAGCCGCCGCGGCAGCCAACCGCTCGGACTCGGCGCGCTCCACCGCGGCGAGTTCGTCGTCGGACACCCGCGCCCCGGCGAGCACCACGTCGTTCAGCACCCGCACCCCGCCTTCGCCGATGGCTCCCATGGCGAGCTCCGGCTGACCGGGTACACCCAGTTTGCGGACCAGGATCACGTCCAACGGGGCGGACAGCGCGCGCGCCACTTCGGCGGCGACCGGCACACCGCCGCGAGGCAGTCCGACCACCACGACATCCGGACCGCGCAGCGGGGCGAGCGGGCGGGCGAGTCGGCGACCGGCGTCCGTGCGATCTTTGAATGGCATGCCGTACCTCCTCCCTCTCGCCATCCTGGCGGCGGGGCTGGCGGCATGTTCCGTCGATGGCTCAGCTTGTCACACTCGGCGCGCCGGTGCGGTCGTTCGGTACCGGTCGCGGACCTCAGCCCGGCCCGGTCCTTGGTCGGCCCGGTCCTTGGTCGGCGCGGCGGGTCGGGCGCTGCCCGGCGTGCTCAGCCGGTCCGCGCCCACACCGTGACGTCGGCGGGCACCTCGTCGCCGTCGAGCGGTTCGCTGCAGTGCACCACACGGGCACCGGTCGGCAGGCGTACCGGCGCGTCACCCAGGTTCGCCACGACCAGCAGATCCCCGTTGCACAGGGCGACCACGTCCGGACCCAGGTCCAGCCAGCTCAGGCTGCCCCGGCCCAGGTTGTACTCGCGGCGCAGCCGCAGCGCCGTCCGGTACATCTCGTACGTCGAGCCCGCCACGCCGCGCTGCCGGTCCAGCGCGTACCGCGCCCAGATCGACGGCTGCGGCAGCCAACTCGCCCCGGTCGGGCTGAACCCGTACGCCGGGGCGTCCGCCGCCCACGGCAGCGGTACCCGGCAGCCGTCCCGACCGCGTACCGTGTGCCCCGACCGCCGCCAGGTCGGGTCCTGGCGCGCGTCGTCCGGCAGTTCGGTGTCCTCCGGCAAACCCAGCTCCTCGCCCTGGTACAGGTACGCCGAGCCGGGCAGGGCCAGCATGAGCAGCGTCGCCGCCCGCGCCCGGCGCAGCCCGAGCGCGACGTCCGGCTGCGGGTCGCCGACGCCGATGCCCTTCGGCAGCGGCGTGCCCGGCGGGTACCCGAACCGGGTGGCGTGCCGGATCACGTCGTGGTTCGACAGCACCCACGTCGTCGGCGCGCCGACCGAGTCGCCCGCGCGCAGCGAACGCTCGACGACCGCGCGTAGGTCGGCGGCGCGCCACGGGGTCTGCAGGTATTCGAAGTTGAACGCCTGGTGCATCTCGTCCGGGCGCACGTACCTCGCCAGTCGTTCCGGAGGAGCGACCCACGCCTCCGCGCACATGATCCGGTCGCCCGGGTAGCTGTCCAGGATCTTGCGCCAGTCCCGGTAGATCTCGTGCACCGGGTCCTGGTCCCACATCGGCGCCCGTGGCGCGTCCGCGTCTGCGGTCGCCATCCCGGCCGGCGGCTCCAGCCAGTCCGGCAGGCCCGGCGCCTTGATCAGCCCGTGCGCGACGTCGACCCGGAATCCGTCCACGCCCCGGTCCAGCCAGAACCGCAGGACCTCCTCAAACGCCGCACGAACCTCCGGGTTGTCCCAGTTCAGGTCGGGCTGCCGGGTGTCGAACAGGTGGAGGTACCACTGTCCGTCCGCGACCCTGGTCCACGCCGGCCCGCCGAACACGCTCTGCCAACCGTTCGGTGGCACCGCGCCGTCCGGGCCGCGACCGTCACGGAACATGTACCGGTCGCGCGCCGGGCTGCCCGGACCCGCCGCGAGCGCCGCCTGGAACCACGGATGCGCGTCGGAGGTGTGGTTCGGTACCAGGTCGACGATGACCCGCAGACCGCGACGGTGCGCCTCGGCGATCAGCGTGTCGGCGTCCGACAGCGAACCGAACAGCGGGTCGACGTTGCGGTAGTCGGCCACGTCGTACCCCGCGTCCGCCTGCGGCGACGGGTAGAACGGCGACAGCCACAGCGCGTCCACACCGAGTTCGACCAGGTGGTCCAGGTGGGCGGTGATGCCGGGCAGGTCGCCGATGCCGTCACCGTTCGAGTCCGCGAACGAGCGCGGATAGACCTGGTAGATCACCGCATGCCGCCACCAGGGCGCGGCGGCCGGATCGGCGGCGTGGACCGGGCGGGGAGAACCGTTCGGCTTCAGCGTCGACTCCTCGTCAAACGGACCTTGCTCGTACTGCGCGCGGTTGCCAACCCTACGACCCGCCACCGACACGCGCACCCGCGGTGGGGCGGCGCGGGCGTCGCACCTGCTCCCGGGGGTCGCCTGGTGGGGGCGGGCGCGTCGCACCTGCTCTCGGGGGTCGCCTGGTGGGGCGGGGACGTCGCACCTGCTCCGGGCGATCAGGCTTGATCCCTTCGCAGGCGCGCCGCCCCCGCCCCGGCCCGTCGCCCCGCCTGGTCTGGGCGGCGACCGTTGCGGTCCGACGGGGACCGCGCTGCCGGGGTCTGGGTTGGGGGTGGCCCGTCCGCGTCGGGATCAAGCGTGACCGCCCAGAGCGGGCGGGCCACCCCCAACCCCCACCGACAGAAGGCGTGACCGTTTCCGGGAAAGCCGCGTTGATCGGTTGCGGGGCAACGGCCGTACCCCCACGGCCGCCCGCGGTCGCGACGCGGAGGTGAGCCAGGTCGCGCCCCGCACGGCTGCCTCCTCGGTGCCGATAGGGACGACGATGACGGTTGTCGCCGGCCAGCCCGGCGTGCCCCAGCCTCGGGTCGGGGCGCGCGGCCTCGGTTCGGATCAGCTCTGGTACAAGCACGCGGTCTTCTACGAGGTCCTGGTCCAGTCGTTCTTCGACTCCGACGACGACGGGTTCGGCGACCTGCCCGGTCTGATCGAGAAGCTCGACTATCTCGCCTGGCTGGGGGTGGACTGCCTGTGGCTGCCGCCGTTCTACGATTCGCCGCAGCGCGACGGCGGCTACGACATCCGGGACTACTATTCGATCTTCGCCCCGTACGGAACCATCGACGACTTCGCCCGGCTGGTGCAGCAGGCGCACGCGCGCGGTATCCGGATCATCACCGACCTCGTTCTCAACCACACCTCCGACGCGCACCCGTGGTTCCAGGAGTCGCGGCGCGACCCGACCGGACCGTACGGGGATTTCTACGTGTGGCGGGACACCGACACCGGGTACCCGGACGCTCGGGTGATCTTCCAGGACACGGAGAAGTCGAACTGGACCTTCGATCCGGTACGCCAGCAGTTCTTCTTCCACCGGTTCTTCTCCCACCAGCCCGATCTGAACTACGACAACCCGCTGGTCCAGGCGGCCATGCTGGACGTGGTCCGGTACTGGCTGGAGTTCGGCATCGACGGGTTTCGGCTGGACGCGGCGACGTACCTGTTCGAGCGGGAGGGCACCGACTGCGCGAACCTGCCGGAGACCCATGAGTTCCTGCGGCGGATCCGGGCGATGGTGGACGAGGGGTACCCGGGACGAGTGCTGCTCGCCGAGGCGAACCTGTGGCCCGCCGACCTGGTCGACTACTTCGGCGACCCGGCGACCGGGGGCAACGAGTGCCACATGGCGTTCCACTTTCCGTTGATGCCGCGCATCTTCATGGCGGTACGCCGGCAGAACCGCACCCCGATCACCGAGATCATGGCGC
>DASUXA010000086.1:0-13492 GCA_036378155.1 Micromonosporaceae bacterium
GGCGATCACGGTGCGGCGCCCGCGCGCGGAGGTCTACGCGTTCTGGCGCGACCTGGAGAACCTGCCCGGCTTCATGACGCACGTGCGGTCCGTCCGGGTGGTCGACGAGAGGCGTTCGCTGTGGGTGGCCGGCGGCCCCGCCGGGCGGACCGTCGCGTGGGAGGCCCATGTCGTCGAGGACCGGCCGGGCGAGCTCGTCTCCTGGCGTTCGGCCGGTGGCGCGGCCGTCCGCGGCGGCGGCCTGGTCCGCTTCGCCGACGCCCCCGGCGGCCGGGGCACGGAGGTCCGGGTGGAGCTGCGCTACGACCCGCCGGGCGGCACGGTCGGCGCCGCGTTCGCCTGGCTGTTCGGGGAGCACCCGGAGCAGCAGCTACGCGACGACCTGCGCCGGTTCAAGCAGGTCATGGAGACCGGTGAAGTGGTGCGGTCCGACGGCGCGCCGGGCGGCAAGCGCGCCCGCGCCGAGTTTCCGCAGCACCCGGCCCGACCGCTGTCGGATCGGGAGATCGCCGAGGAGGTGCGGGTATGAAAGCCACCTGCTGGATGGGGCGCAACGAGGTGAAGGTCCAGGACGTACCGGAGCCGAGCATCCTGAACAGCCGCGACGCGATCGTGCGGATCACGTCGACCGCGATCTGCGGCTCCGATCTGCATCTGCTGGACGGGTACGTGCCTAGCATGCAGAAGGGCGACGTGCTCGGTCACGAGTTCATGGGCGAGGTCGTCGAGGTGGGCAGCGCGATCGAGCGGGACACCTTGCGGGTCGGCGACCGCGTGGTGGTGCCGTTCCCGATCGCCTGCGGCGCGTGCGGCGCCTGCCAGGCGGGGTTGTACTCGTGCTGCGAGAACAGCAATCCGAACGCCGGGATCGCCGAGAAGCTGTTCGGTCACCCGACCGCCGGGATCTTTGGGTACTCCCACCTCACCGGAGGTTTCGCGGGCGGTCAGGCGCAGTACGTCCGGGTGCCGTTCGCGGACGTCGGACCGCTGAAGATCGAGTCGAACCTGACCGACGAGCAGGTGCTGTTCCTGTCCGACATCCTGCCCACCGGGTACATGGGCGCGGAGATGTGCGACATCCAACCCGGCGACGTGGTCGCGGTGTGGGGTGCCGGCCCGGTTGGACAGTTCGCGATGGACAGTGCCCGGCTGCTCGGCGCGGAGACGATCATCGCGATCGACAAGGAGCCGTACCGGCTGGCGCTGGCCGAGCGGGAGGGGTACATACCGGTCGACTTCGAACAGGTCGACGTGCGTTCGGTGCTGCTGGAGATGACCGGCGGACGCGGTCCGGACAAGTGCATCGACGCGGCCGGGATGGAGGCGACCCACGGCAGCCTGCCGATCGACGCGTACGACCGGATCAAGCAGGCCACCCGCCAGGAGAGCGACCGTCCTCCGGCGTTGCGGGAGGCGATCACCTGCTGCCGCAGCGGCGGCGTCGTCTCGGTGATCGGGGTGTACGGCGGGTTCGTCGACAAGTTCCCGATGGGTTCGCTGATGAACCGGTCGCTGACCCTCCGCGCCGGGCAGTGCCACGTGCAGAAGTACATGAAGCCGCTCCTGGCGCACATCGAGCGTGGCGAGCTCGACCCGACCCGCGTGATCACCCACGTGCTGCCGCTGTCCCGCGCCGAGCACGGGTACCACATCTTCAAGCACAAGAAGGACAACTGCGAGAAGGTCGTCCTCAAGCCGTGAGGTGTGGTCGGCCGCGCGCGGGCGCGCGGCCGACGCGGTGTCATGGCGGCGCCGCGCCGCCGCGCGCGATGCGGCGGGGTGCGCCGGTCGAGGCGCACACCGGGACGGCCCCGACCAGACGACCTCAGCCGAGGGCGGCTTCGGCGTCGAGGGTGACCGCCGCGGCGTGTACCACCGCCGCGATCCGCAGCGCCTCGTGTACCGCCTCGCGGCCCACCCCGGCGTCGCGCAGCGTCTTCTCGTGCGCCTGCAGGCACGCACCGCAGCCGGTGACTGCCGACACCGCGAGGCACCACAGTTCGAAGTCGGTCCTCTCGACCCCGGGCGACCCGATCACCTGCATGCGCAGCCGCGCGGGCAGCGACTGGTACTGCTCGTCGCCGACGAGGTGCTTGGCCCGGTAGTACACGTTGTTCATGGCCATCACCGAGCCGGCTGCCTTGGCGGCGACGACCGCCTCGGGCTTCAGCCGGGTCGCCGCCTCGTCGGCGATCTCGCGCAGGACCACCGCGCTGCGCGCGGCGACCGCACAGGCGAGCGCCGCGCCCCACGCCTGTTGATCGGTGAGCGCCGAGTTACCCAGGACCGACCCGAGGTTCAGTCGGGTGTCGCGGGCGTAGTCGGGCAGCGCCGACTTCAGCGAGTCCAGACCCATGTCACACCCCGGCGAGCAGCTTGGCGGCGTCGAGGGTGGCCTCGCCCGCCTTCCAGTTGCACGGGCACAACTCGTCGGTCTGCAGGGCGTCGAGGACGCGCAGCACCTCGGAGACGTTGCGCCCGACGGAGCCGGCGGTCACCATCGCGAACTGGATCTCGTTGTTCGGGTCGACGATGAACGTGGCGCGCTGCGCCACGCCGTCCGCGCCGAGCACGCCGCACGCCTCGGTCAGCTCGCGGCGGAGGTCGCTGAGCATCGGGAAGGGCAGCTCACGCAGGTCGGGGTGGTCCTTGCGCCAGGCGAAGTGGACGTACTCCGAGTCGACGGAGACACCGAGCACCTGCGCGTCGCGGTCGGCGAACTCGCTGTTGAGCCTGCCGAACTCGGCGATCTCGGTGGGGCAGATGAAGGTGAAGTCCTTGGGCCAGAAGAAGACGACGCGCCACTTGCCCTCGTAGGACTTGTGGGTGACGGTCTCGAACGCCTTCGCCGGGTCGAGCGAGACGCACGCGGTCAGTTCGTACTCGGGAAAGCGGTCACCAACGGTGAGCAACCTTGTCCTCCTGCCGGGTTATTTGGAACGACTCAAGAATCTTCACCCGGGCAGACCGGCGGCGCGCACGCCCGGAGCGCGGCGTGTGGGTCCCCTCACACGCCTTTCCCAGAACCTGGTACAGCCCTTCCGATATCCGGGCAGCCGTGGCACAGTCACGATCGTGACTAGGTCAGCCAGCCACATCATTCTCAGCTAGCGCGCGCAGAGCCCCACACTGCGCGCGCAGACCTCCCGCACTTCGCGGGGGGTCTTTTTGTTGTGGGGCGGCGTTCAGCGGTCGGTGGAGAGGACGCGAGCCATGAGCTTCCAGGTGTACGACACGACGTTGCGCGACGGGGCGCAGCGCGAGGGAATCAGCTATTCGGTGGTGGACAAGCTCGCGGTCGCCCGACTGCTCGACGAGTTCGGCGTCGGTTTCATCGAAGGCGGCTGGCCCGGCGCGATGCCGAAGGACACGGAGTTCTTCCGGCGTGCGCGTACCGACCTGCGGCTGCGACACGCCCTGCTGGTCGCGTTCGGCGCGACCCGGCGCGCCGGTGTCCGGGTCGAGGACGACCCCCAGGTACGTGCGTTGCTCGACGCCGAGACACCGGTCGTGTGCCTGGTCGCCAAGTCCGACATCCGCCACGTGCTGCGGGCGCTGCGTACCACCGGCGAGGAGAACCTCGCCATGGTCACCGACACCGTCCGGTACCTGGTATCCGAGGGGCGACGGGTGTTCCTCGACTGTGAGCACTTCTTCGACGGGTACCGCTTCGACCGGCAGTACACGCTGTCCGTGGCGCGTACCGCCCTGGAAGCCGGAGCCGAGATCGTGGTCGCCTGCGACACCAACGGCGGGATGCTGCCGTCCCGAATAAGCGAGGCAGTACACGACCTGCGCGACTCGCTCGGCACGACCGGCGACCGGCTCGGCATCCACTGCCAGGACGACACCGGCTGCGCCGTCGCGAACACCGTCGCCGCGGTCGAGGCGGGCGTACGCCACGTGCAGTGCACCGCCAACGGGTACGGCGAGCGCGCCGGCAACGCCGACCTGTTCGCCGTGGTCGGCAACCTGCAACTCAAGCTCGGGCTGCCGGTGCTACCGCCCGGCTGCCTGGAACAGATGGTGCGCGTGTCGCACGCCATCGCCGAGATCGCCAACATCGCTCCCGACTCCCACCAGGCGTACGCCGGGGCAGCCGCCTTCGCCCACAAGGCGGGGCTGCACGCGAGCGCGATCAAGGTCGATCCGCTGCTGTACAACCACATCGATCCGGCTACCGTCGGCAACGACCAGCGGATCCTGGTGACGGAGATGGCCGGTCGGGCGAGCGTCGAGTTGAAGTCCCGTGAACTCGGGCTCGACCTGACCGGCCATCCCCAGGCGCTGACCCGCGTCACCGACAAGGTCAAGCAGCTCGAATCGCGGGGCTGGTCGTTCGAAGCCGCAGACGCGTCGTTCGAGCTGCTGGTCCGTGGCGAGCTTCCGGAGGGCGCGCCGCCGAGGCCGTTCACCCTGGAGTCGTACCGGGTGCTGGTCGAGCACCGCGAGGACGGCGCGGTGGTGTCCGAAGCGACGGTCAAGGTGCGGGTACGCGGCGAGCGGGTGATCGCCACCGCCGAAGGCAACGGTCCGGTCAACGCGCTCGACGAGGCGCTGCGCGCGGCGCTGTGCCGGCACTACCCGGCGCTGGGCACCTTCGAACTGGCGGACTACAAGGTGCGCATCCTCGAAGGTACGTACGGCACCGGCGCGGTGACCCGCGTGCTGCTGGAGACCGCCGACGACGCCGGTCGGGACTGGACCACGGTCGGGGTACACGGCAACGTGGTCGAGGCGAGCTGGCAGGCGCTGGTCGACGCGCTCACGTACGGACTGGCGCGGGCGACGGCGACGCCCCGGGCGGAGGCGTCGACGCGGACCGAGACGGCAGCCTGAGCCGGCGGTCCGGGCGGATGCGGCGACCCGACCGGACCCGGTGACCCGACCTGACGCGGCGGTCGGAGCGCGCGGTCAGCCGGGCGGCAGGTGAAGCTGGACCAGGATCGCCCGGTGGTCGCTCCTCGGCAGCGGCGCGGTACCGAACGACGACACGGCGATCCGTCGGTCGGCGAGCACGTGGTCCAGTTGCACGCGGGGCAGCGGTCGTCCGTCGTACGGCCAGGTCGGGGTCAGTCCGCGACCGACGCTCGCCGCCGCGTCGCGGTACCCGGTCGCGATCAGCCGACGCAGTACGCCGTGGTCCTGCGTCGCATTGAAGTCGCCGAGCAGCAGCCGGACGTCGCCGCGCGGCGTGGCGGGCGGCTCGCCCGCCAGGGCGCGGAACCAGGCGTCCGCGCTGTCCGGGTCGACCGGGGCGCAGGGGTGGACGGACTCCACATGTACCGGCTGGGCGCCCGGCACGGTCAGCGTGGCGCGCGCCTGCAGGAAGCGGTACGGGTTGACCCGCCGCCCCTCGTCGCGCAGCGGGAAACGGCTGTACAGCGCGGAACCGGAGGCAGCCTCGTCGGGGTAGGCGACCCGGTAGGGGAGCACGTCGGCGAGGCCCGCCGCGATCAGCGCGCGATCGGCGTCCGGCGTGTACTCCTGCAGCGCCAGGAGATCGACGTGCCGGTCGCGAACCAGCGCCACGACCGCGTCCGGGTCCGCCCCGCCGATGCGCAGGTTCGCGCTCATCACCAGCAACGCCGGCCCCGGACCGGGTCGGGCGTGACCGAACTGGCGAGGCAGCACGCACGCCGCGAGGGTCAGAACCGACAGCGCCGCCACGCCCGCCGCCCACCACCGTCGCCGGGCCAGCGCGACCAGCAGCGCGATCGGAGCGGCCAGCGCGACGTACGGCGTGAAGGCGACGGCCTCGACGAACGGAAAGCCGCGTTCCAGCCCGAACAGGCGGGCCAGCGCCCAGGCGGCGGTCGCCAGCGCCAGCGCCCAGCACAGGACGGTGGCGGCGGTACCCGCCCGGCGCATGGTGCCTGACTCGATCGGCTCGACGGCGGTCGGCATGGTGGCGGGCACCCGGACACGGTAGCGGTACGAACGCGCCACGGGCGCCCGGAACGGACGGGCGGTCGGCGAACCGCCGGGGCGGCGAGAATGGTCCGGTGACCGATATGCGTCCCGGCGGCGGCAGCGGTCCCGGTACGGGTGGCGACCGGGACCAGCCCGCCGCCGGTCATCGTCAGCCGCACCCCACCGAGTTCGCCCGACTGCTAGACCGGCTGGGTCGGCTGGAGCGGACGTTCGGCGAGGGCGAGGCGGCGCTGCCCGCGTGGCTGCGGCTCAACCAGGGCGAGCAGCGCTGGCCGGTCGGACTCGCGGTACTCGTGCTGATCGGGCTGCAACTCGTCATCACGACTCAGTTGGCGTTCCGCCCGCGCTTCCTGCTTCCCGGACTGGAACTGGTGCTGTTCTTCGCCCTGGTGATCGCCAATCCGACCCGGATCACCCGCGAGTCGACCGCGTTGCGCGTCCTCGGACTGGCTCTGCTCGTGGTTGCCGGGCTCGCCACCGCGTGGTCGGTCTGGCGGCTGGTCCATCAGTTGCTGCTCGGACTGGGTACGACGTCGAACGACCCGCGCCGGTTGCTCGTCAACGGGGGCGCGATCTGGCTGGCGAACGTCATCGTGTTCGCCCTCGGGTACTGGGAGTTCGACCGGGGCGGTCCGGCGGCGCGGGCGAACGCCCGGCGTGCCTACCCCGACTTCCTCTTCCCGCAGATGACCGCGCCCGAGTTGGCGCATCGGGACTGGACTCCGACGTTCGTCGACTACTTGTACGTGTCGTTCACCAACGCCACCGCGTTCAGCCCGACCGACACCATGCCCATGTCGCGCTGGGCGAAGGTGGCGATGATGGCCCAGTCAGCGATCTCGCTGGTCACGGTCGCGCTGGTGATCGCCCGCGCGGTCAATGTGTTCCGGTGAGGTACCGCTCGCCGTCGGCGCGCCTGACGGCTCGGCGAGGGCGACCGCCCGGTCGATGGCGGCGACGAGCCGTCCGCGCAGCGGAGCGGCTCGTTCGGCGAAGGCGCGCTGCGCCGCCGCGTACTCGGCGCGACCCTGCGGCGTCTCCACGGGTACCGGCGGGTAGCCGAGCGCGCTCAGGTCGTACGGGCTGGCGCGCATGTCGAGCGTCCGGATGTCGCACGCCAACGCGAAGCAGTCCGCGATCAGTTCGCTGTCGACCAGCGGGGCGAGCTTGTACGAATATCGATAGAGATCCATATTAGCGTGGAGGCAGCCCGGCTGTTCGTACCCGATCTGCGTCTCGCGCGTCGGTCGGAGTTGGTTGAGCGGACGCGCGGCGGGGGTGAAGAACCGGTACGCGTCGAAGTGGCTGCACCGCACCCGTACCCGGTCGACCACGTCGGCGACGGCGTCCGGGTCCATCCGCAGCGGCCAGGTCGCGTGCCGTACCCGGTCGGTCGGCAGCCGGTACACCATGGCCCACTCGTGCATCCCGAAGCAGCCGAAGTGCGCGGGTCGCGCGGCGGTCGCCACGAGCAACCGCCGGATCCAGCCGACCGAGTCGCGCCGCCGGGCGAACACCGAGGCGGTATCCAGTTCGACCCCGCCGTCGACCGCCCGGTACCCGGGACCGAACTCCTCCGGTCGCGCCCCTATCAGCAGCACACCCGGACCGGGATGCCAGCGACGCAGCGCGGCGGGTCGGTACGAGTAGTACGTGAACAGGAAGTCCTCGACGGGGTGCTGTCGCCCCTCGCGCCGACGGGCGAGGTGGGGTCCGAGCCACGCGTCGACCCGTCCTTGATGCGCCTCGCGGCGTGCCCGCCAATCGCGCTCGGCGAGCACGGTCGGCCGCCGGTCGACCTCGGCGAGCACGGTCGGCTGCCGGTCGGCCTCGGCGAGCGGCGCATGTGGCAGCGTGTCGGGACGGGTCACGTCGCGATTGTCGCAGCACCGCGAGCGGCGCAGCGCCGCGCAGCCGGCTCCGGCTCGCCTGGCGGGCGGGTCCGGTTCGCCCTGCCCGCGGGTCCGGCTCACCCTGGTGGGCGGCGTCGGGGCCGGTCGACGGGCGGGATAAATTGAGATGACCGGCAGCACCGACGACCGATAAGGGGACACCGTGCGGATTGCCCGTTTCGCTCATGCCAACGGTATGTCGTTCGGCGTTGTGGAAGGCGAGCCCGGCGCCGGACCGGAAGCGTTGACCGTAGCCGAGATCGAGGGGCACCCCTTCGGCACCCTGACGTTCACCGGGCAGCGGTGGGCTGTGGCGGACGTCCGGCTGTTGTCGCCGATCCTGCCCAGCAAGATCGTATGCGTCGGGCGCAACTACGCGGACCACGCGGCGGAGCACGGCTCCGAGGTACCGAAGGAACCGCTGCTTTTCCTCAAGCCGTCCACCTCGGTGATTGGACCGCACGACGCGATCAAGCTGCCGCCGCAGTCGCACAAGGTGGAGCACGAGGCGGAGTTGGCGGTCGTGATCGGGGCGACCGGAGCGCGGATGGCTGACCGGGCGACGGCGGCGAAGGCGGTCTTCGGGTACACCTGTGCCAACGACGTGACAGCGCGCGACCTGCAGATGTCCGACGGCCAGTGGACCCGGGCGAAGGGCTTCGACTCGTTCTGCCCGCTGGGGCCGTGGATGGTCACCGACCTGGATGCGGGTGACGTCGAGGTGCGCTGCGAGGTCAACGACGAGGTCCGCCAGTTGGGGCGTACCAAGGACATGGTGTTCGACGTGCCGACCCTGGTGTCGTACGTCTCGCACGTGATGACGCTGCTGCCCGGCGACGTCGTGCTGACCGGTACGCCCGCGGGCGTGAGTCCGATCGTCGACGGCGACGTGGTGTCGGTGTCGATCGAGGGAATCGGAGCGTTGAGTAATCGGGTGACGACGCTCGGATAATGACGATCGACGCGCGGAACCCGATTTGGATCGCCCCTGTCGGTCAGGTAAAGTTCTCTCCCGGTGCGGCGAGCACCGATGGGGTATGGGGTAATTGGCAGCCCGACGGATTCTGGCTCCGTTAGTCTAGGTTCGAGTCCTGGTACCCCAGCCACCGATGTTCGCGTACGCGAACAAAGGGAGTCCTGGCCCCGTCGTCTAGCGGCCTAGGACGCCGCCCTCTCAAGGCGGTAGCGCCGGTTCGAATCCGGTCGGGGCTACAGCAGCGGCCCGCGTCACAGTATGTGACGCGGGCCGCATCATGTTTGCGGCGGTGAATTCCGGGTATCCGTCGGGCATGCGCACCGAACTGGCTCCTGAACCTCACAGCGGCTCTTCGTACGGCTCGGATTCGGCGTCCAGCGTCGATAGCGCGATCGCGGTTGACGACTTTGTCCTGCCCGCGGACACGTGGCTGCGCGGCCCGAGCGCATGTGACCTGGCAACGGGGGAGTACTCCAGGGTTCCGCTCGTCGACGACTGCTGCTGAACCGTACGAGACACCGCGGCGGGGGCGTCCTGGGGACGCCCCCGCCGCGTGTGTTCGGGCGCCGGCCGCCACGTCTGTTCGGGACAGCCGGAGGAGCGGTTCCACCTCGACAGGGTGCCGTTCGATGCGTCGCAGACCTTCGACTCCCGGTGCCGCGCGGGGCAGGACCCGCCTCACCGGGTCGGCTCGCTCAGCTCACAGCCCGGACAGCCGCTGCCCGGCGCGTACCACCGCCATCGCGTGCCGGTCGCCCGGTCGACGTCCGAGCCGCTCGATCGGTCCGGACACGCTGATCGCGGCGATGACCCGACCGGTACGGTCCCGGATCGGCGCGGAGACGCTCGCCACACCGGCTTCCCGCTCGGCGACGCTCTGCGCCCAGCCGCGACGGCGCACCTCGGCCAGGGTGCGTCCGGTGAACCGGCACCGGGGCAGCAGCGGCATCACCGCTTCGGGCGGCTCCCAGGCGAGCAGGACCTGCGCGGCGGACCCCGCGGTCATCGGCAGGACCGAGCCGACCGGAACCGTGTCCCGCAGCCCGCTGGCGCGCTCGGCTGCGGCCACGCAGATGCGTTCGTCGGCGCGCCGCAGGTACAGCTGGGCGCTCTCGCCGGTCGCGTCGCGCAGCGCCGCGAGCATCGGTTCGGCGGCGGTGAGCAGTACGTCGGGAGCGGCGTTCGCCAGTTCGCCCAGGCGCGGTCCGGGGCGCCAGCGCCCCTGCTGGTCTCTGACCAGCATCCGGTGGATCTCCAACGCCTGCGCCAACCGGTGCGCCGTCGCGCGCGGCAGTTTCGTCCGTTCTACGAGTTCCGCGAGGCTCGCGCCGTCCACACACGCGGCCAGGATGAGTACCGCCTTGTCCAGGACGCCGACACCGCTCATACTGTGTCCCACGACCTGAAACATAACTCCCAGATTGTAGGATGTCCAGATGGTGGGAGCAGTGACTCGGCGCACGCTCGCCGAGAAGGTGTGGGACGCCCATGTGGTCCGATCGGCCGCCGGTGAGCCCGACCTGCTCTATATCGATCTTCACCTGGTACACGAGGTGACCAGCCCCCAGGCGTTCGACGGCCTCCGGCTCGCCGGCCGGAAGGTCCGCCGGCCCGACCTGACGCTGGCGACCGAGGACCACAACACGCCGACCGACAACCTCGTCACGATCGCCGACCCCACGTCCCGTACCCAGATCGAGACGCTGCGGCGCAACTGCGACGAGTTCGGCATCCGGCTGCACCCGCTGGGCGACGCCCAGCAGGGCATCGTGCACGTCATCGGCCCGCAGCTCGGACTGACCCAGCCCGGCATGACCATCGTCTGCGGCGACTCGCACACCGCCACGCACGGCGCGTTCGGGGCGCTCGCCTTCGGCATCGGCACCAGCGAGGTCGAGCACGTACTGGCGACCCAGACGCTGCCGCAGCAGCGACCGAAGACCATGGCGGTCACGGTCGACGGCGCGCTCGGTCCCGGCGTGACCGCCAAGGACCTGATCCTCGCCCTGATCGCCAAGGTCGGGACCGGTGCCGGGCGCGGCCACATCGTCGAGTACCGCGGCCCCGCCATCCGCGCCCTCTCCATGGAGGGCCGCATGACGGTGTCGAACATGTCGATCGAGTGGGGCGCCAAGGCGGGACTCATCGCACCAGACGACACCACCTTCGCCTACCTCGAGGGTCGGCGGTACGCGCCGAAGGGCGCCGCCTGGGAGCATGCGCTGGACCACTGGCGCTCGCTGGCAACCGACCCGGACGCGCGGTTCGACACCGAGGTCACGCTGGACGGGTCCGCCATCGCGCCGTTCGTCACCTGGGGCACCAACCCCGGTCAGGGCGCTCCGCTGGACGCCGCGGTGCCCGACCCGGGCAGCTTCGCCGACCCCGCCGAGCAGGCGGCAGCCGAGCGCGCCCTGGCGTACATGGCCCTGCGTCCCGGCACCGCGCTGCGCGACGTGCCGATCGACGTGGTGTTCGTCGGATCGTGTACCAACGGACGCCTGGAGGACCTGCGGGCGGCGGCGGAGGTGCTGCGCGGACGGCGGGTCAAGGACGGGGTTCGGATGCTGGTGGTACCGGGCTCAGCCGCGGTCCGCGCCGCCGCCGAAGCCGAAGGGCTGGACCGGGTGTTCACCGAGGCGGGCGCGGAGTGGCGGTTCGCCGGCTGCTCGATGTGCCTGGGCATGAACCCGGACACCCTGTCGCCGGGGCAGCGCTCGGCGTCGACCTCGAACCGTAACTTCGAAGGACGCCAGGGCCCGGGCGGGCGTACCCACCTGGTGTCCCCGCCGGTCGCCGCCGCCACCGCCGTCCTGGGCCACCTCGCCGCCCCCGTCGACCTGAACTGAGGCAGTCATGGAGAAGTTCACCGTGCACACCGGCACCGCGGTACCGCTGCGCCGGTCCAACGTGGATACCGACCAGATCATCCCGGCGGTGTACCTCAAGCGGGTCACCCGGACCGGGTTCGCGGACGGGCTGTTCCGCGCCTGGCGCGACGCCGACCCGGACTTCGTGCTGAACAACCCGGTGTACGCCGGGGCGTCGGTGCTGGTCGCCGGCCCGGAGTTCGGCACCGGGTCGTCCCGCGAGCACGCCGTCTGGGCGCTGTCCAACTGGGGTTTCCGGGCCGTGATCTCACCCCGGTTCGGGGACATCTTCCGGGGCAACGCGCTGAAGGAGGGGCTGCTGCCGGTGGAGTTGGACCTCGACGCGATCGAGGCGTTGTGGGACGCCGTCGAGGCGGACCCCACCCTGACGATCACGGTCGACCTGGGTGCCCGGCAGGTACGGGCAGCCGGGCGCGAGTGGGATTTCCCGCTCGACGACTTCACCCGGTGGCGGCTGATGGAAGGGCTCGACGACATCGGGCTGACCCTGCGGCACGTCGCCGACATCGACCGGTACGAGGTCGGGCGCCCCGCCTTCCTGCCCGTCGTCGCCTAGAAGCCGCGCCGATCCCCCCGGTACGCGCCCGTACCGGGGGGAAACCCTTGCCCGGCAACCACTTTTCACGAGTTGATGTTTGTGTCCACGGTGCACCGGGCACAGCTTCCGCGCAGAATGGCCGAATGGGGGGAATCTCGGCACGGGAGGGAAATCGTGAACAAGGCCGAGCTGATCGACGCGCTCGCTGATCGACTGGGAGACCGCAAGGCCGCCACCTCGGCGCTTGACGCGGTACTCAACGAGATCCAGGGCGCCGTCACCAAGGGCGACAAGGTTTCGATCACCGGATTCGGTGTCTTCGAAAAGCGTGTCCGGGCGGCGCGCACGGCGCGCAATCCGCGAACCGGCGAAGCGGTGAAGGTGAAGAAGACCGCGGTTCCGGCGTTTCGCCCGGGACAGGGTTTCAAGGACATGGTGTCCAGCGGGAAGGTCGCCAAGACGGCGAAGAAGACCACCGCGAAGAGCACCACCAGCAAGGCGACCGGTACCGCTCGGAAGTCGGCCGCCAAGACCGCGCCCGCGGCGAAGAAGGCGCCCGCCAAGAAGGCGACCGCGCGGCGCTGAGCGCAGAACGGCGAAAGGGCGGCCACCCGGGTGGCCGCCCTTTCGCGGTGTCCGGGGACGGGACCGGCGAGGCGGGGTGTCGCCGCACCGCGGCGACGAGGCGGTCCCTGGCGACAGGGCCGTCGCCTGGCGACGAGGCGGTCCCGACTCAGTCGGTCGAGGCGACCGGTAGCGGGTCGGCCGCGATCAGGTCGCTACCGGCGAACGCCAACACCCAGCCGCCACCCTTGCCGGTATGGTACGACGCCTCGCCAGCGGAACGACGCAGCCGGGGCGAGCAGCCGGCGAGCGCCTCGAGGGCGGGCGGGATCACCTTGCCCTGGCTGCACACCCCGACCGGTTCGCCGGTGGCGGCCAGGCCCGCCAGCCGGGCCGCGGCGGCCAGCGCGCACTCGTCGGGCTGCTGGCCCGGCGCCGGCTCGTCCAGGTCCCCGCAGATCTCGATCGGCAGGTCCAGCAGGGCGGCCGTCGGGTCGAGGGTCTGTACGCACCGGCGCGGCGACGCCGACAGCAGCCGGGTCGGGCGGACCAGCGCCACCAGCGGGGCCAGCGCAGCGGCCTGCGACCACCCCTCAGCGTCCAACGGGCGGCCGATGTCCGGGCCGGACCAGGTGGCCCGTCTGCCGGCGTGCGCGTGCCGGACCAGGGCGACCGTCCCGGTCACCCGCGGCAGCGC
>DASUXA010000087.1:0-17795 GCA_036378155.1 Micromonosporaceae bacterium
GCTGAGCCACTGCTCCAGGGCGGGGGTGTCGTCCGGGAGCGCCGGGACAAGCACCTCGCGCGGGATCGTGTCGCCGAGCTCACCGTCGTACAGCTGGAGCAGGAAGCGCTCGACGAGACCGCCGGTGTCGGCGTCGTCGACCTTGTCGGCCACCCAGCCGCGCTGGCCGCGGATCCGTCCGCCGCGGACGTAGAAGATCTGGACGGCGACCTCGAGCGGGTCCTCGGACAGCGCCACCACGTCGGCGTCCGTGCCGTCGCCGAGCACCACCTGCTGCTTCTCCATGGCCCGGTTGAGCGCGCCGATGTCGTCGCGCAGCCGCGCCGCCCGCTCGTAGTCCTGGGCGGCGGAGGCGGCGTACATCTCCTTCTCCACCCGCTTGACGAACGCGGTGGTCTGCCCGGCCATGAAGTCGCAGAAGTCGTCCACGATGGCCCGGTGCTCCTCGGCGGTCACCCGGCCCACGCACGGAGCCGAGCACTTGCCGATGTAGCCCAGCAGGCACGGCCGGCCGATCTGCGCGGACCGCTTGAACACGCCGTTGCTGCAGGACCGCATCGGGAACACCCGCAGCAGCAGGTCCACGGTCTCCCGGATCGCCCACGCGTGCGAGTACGGGCCGAAGTACCGGACGCCCCGCTTCTTGGCCCCCCGGCCGACCATGACGCGCGGGAACTCCTCGTTGAGGGTGACCGCCAGCCAGGGATAGGACTTGTCGTCGCGGTACTTCACGTTGAACCGCGGGTCGTACTCCTTGATCCAGGAGTACTCCAGCTGCAGCGCCTCGACCTCGCTGCCGACCACCACCCAGTCGACCGACGCGGCGGTGGTGACCATCTGCTGGGTGCGCGGGTGCAGGGTCCACGGATCGGCGAAGTACGAGTTGAGGCGTTGGCGCAGGCTCTTGGCCTTGCCGACGTAGATCACCCGGCCGTGCTGGTCGCGGAACCGGTAGACGCCCGGCTTCTCCGGGATGGTCCCGGGCGCCGGTCGGTACGACGGCTGGGTGCCACGTGCGGTTGCCACGCGACGAGCGTAGACCGACCCCAGGACAGCGTCCGCCCGCCGGGCGGCGCCGGCGGACGGTGGCGGCGGTCGGCGGGCGGTGGCGGTGGCGGTCGGCGGGCCGTGGCGGTCGGCGGGCCGTGGCGGTGGCGGCGGTCGCCGTGTGCCGCGCCACAGCTGTCGGGGACACCGCCGCCAGCCACAGTAAGCTGCGCTGATGAAGGTACTCGTCGAGGTCGTGGGCCTCGTCGCGGTGATCTTCGTGGTTTCGGCGGTGTCCCGCCGACTCGGGCTGCTCGTGCCGGTCGTGCTGGTCCTCGTCGGTCTGGGGTTGTCGCTGGTGCCGGGTCTGCCGGTGCTGTCGCTGAACAACCCCGACGTGGTGCTGATCGGCATCCTGCCGCCGCTGCTGTACGTCGCCGCGCTGCAGATCTCGGTACCCGCGTTCCGTTTCAACCTGCGCTCGATCCTGCTGCTGGGCGTCGGGCTGGTGATCTTCACGACGGTCGCGGTGGGCGTGGTCGTGCACGTCGTGCTGCCGTCGGTACCGCTGGCCGCGTGTCTGGCGCTCGGCGCGGTCGTCGCCCCGCCCGATGCGATCGCCGCCACCGCGGTCGCCCGGCGGATCGGGCTGCCCCGCCGCGTGGTCACCGTGCTGGAGGGCGAGAGCCTGATCAACGACGCGACCGCGCTGGTGCTGTTCCGGGTGAGCGTGGCGGCGGCGGTGGGCGCGTCGGTCTCGGCCGGGGCGATCACCCGTGAGGTCGTCCTCGCCGCCGGCGGCGGTATCGCCGTCGGAGCGGTCGCCGCGGTCGCTATCGGCTACCTTCACCGCAAGATCACCGAACCGCTGTTCGACAACGCGTTGTCGCTGCTCACACCGTTCCTCGTGGTCCTGGTCGCGGAGTTGGCGCACGCCTCCGCCGTGGTCGCCGTCGTGGTGACCGGCCTGTATCTGGGGCACCGCTGGCCGACGTTGATGTCGGCGGCGTCCCGGCTGCAGATGGAGGCGTTCTGGCGGATGGTCAACTTCCTCCTCGAGGGCGCGGTGTTCCTGCTGGTCGGACTCCAGCTGCGCCGGGTGGTCACCGAACTGTCCACGCCGCCGAAGACGGCGGTACTGGTCACCGTGGCGGTGCTCGGCACGGTGGTCGTGACCCGGGTCGTCTGGATCTTCCCGACCACGTACCTGCCCCGGCTCATCCCCTCGGTACGCCGACGCGACCCGGCGCCGTCGCCCAAGGTGCCCGCCGTCATCGCCTGGGCGGGGATGCGCGGCGTGGTGACCCTCGCCGCCGCGCTCGCCCTGCCGTTGACGTTGGCGGGCGGGGCGGCGTACCCGCGGGGGCTGTTCGTGTGGCTCGCATTCGCGGTGATCATCGCGACGCTCGCCCTGCAGGGGGCGACGCTGCCGTGGGTGGCGCGGCGGTTGCGGGTACCGCCGGACGACCCGACCGAGGACGCGCTGGCTGAGGCGGCGGTACAGCATTCGGCGAGTCGAGCCGCGCGGGCCCGGCTGGACGAACTCGCCGACGGCGCGCCGCCGAACGTGGTGGATCGGTTGCGCGAACTGGCGGACCAGCGGGCGAACGTGGCGTGGGAACGGCTCGCTTCGAACGGGCGGGAAACGCCGTCCCAGGCGTACGTGCGGCTGCGCCGGCACATGCTGGAAGCCGAGCGCGAGGTGTTCCGTACCGCCCGCGACGAGGGTCGCATCGCCGAGGAGGTGCTGCGCCGCGCGCAGCGCGACATGGATCTGGAGGAGTCGATGCTCGACCGGACCGGGGAATCATGACGACGTGTGAGCATCTGCGGCAGGCGCGTGACGACGTCACACCGGAGAGCACGGACGGGTGCGTGGACTGCCTGGCCGAGGGGCGTACCGACTGGGTCCATCTGCGGCTATGCCTGGACTGTGGTCATGTCGCCTGCTGCGACTCGTCGCCGAGGCGGCACGCGACGCGGCACTACCTGGACACCAAGCACCCGGTGATGCGCTCGTTCGAGGCGGGTCAGCCGTGGCGGTGGTGCTACGTGGACGAGGTCATCGGCTGAGCGCGGTCGGGACCCGACGCTCCGGGACGCGTCACGCTTGATCGATTCCCGACGCGTCCGGACCCCGACCGCCTTCGGCGCTGCCTCAGCTCACCGTGATGGTGTCCCCGGTGACGGTGACCTGGCGGGACGGCAATGGACGGCGGGCCGGTCCGTGTTGTACCGAGCCGTCAGCGATGCCGAACTTGCTGCCGTGGCAGGGACAGTTGATCGTGCCGTCCCGTACGGTCGCGACGACGCAGCCGGCGTGGGTGCACACCGCGCTGAACGCTTTGAACTGACCGGCGGACGGCTGGGTGACCACAACCCGCTCGGTTTCGAAGATCTTGCCGCCGCCGATCGGGATGTCGGAGGTGCGGGCCTGTACCGGGCCGCTCGTGCCGGACGACGAGTCGCCTGAGCCGCCGCCGCCACAGCCGGCGAGCACCGCGGCCGCGCCGAGCGCGCCCGCTCCGGCGAGGACACTGCGGCGCGTGGTCGGTCCGCTTCCGGTCATGGATCTCCTCCTGCGCTCGATGATCGATACGTGGTCAGCCACGCGCGCGGCGGCCGACCGGTTCAGCGGACGTCCCGGTCGTGCCCGAGTCCGACGTCAGCCGGACGCGGCGGCGGTTGCCTTGCCCGCCGCGGCCTTGGCTGCCGTCGCTTTCCCGGTCGCCGCCTTGCTCCGGCTCGATCCGCGACGCGTGGAGCCTGCGTCGCCCGCCGTACGCGCGCCCCGATTCGCCTGGTCGGCGCGCTCGATCGCGGTGCGGTCGCCGCTGGGCGGACCCTCCAGTTTGAGCACGTGCCGCAGGAACTGGCCGGTGTAGCTCTCGACGGTCTCGGCGAGCTCCTCCGGCGTGCCCACGGCGACCACCGTACCGCCCTTGTGACCGCCCTCCGGACCCATATCGATCAACCAGTCGGCGGTCTTGATCACATCGAGGTTGTGCTCGATCACGATGACCGTGTTGCCCTTGTCGACCAGACCCTCCAGCACCAGCAGCAGCTTGCGGATGTCCTCGAAGTGCAACCCGGTGGTCGGCTCGTCGAGCACGTACACCGTGCGCCCGGTGGACCGCTTCTGCAGCTCGCTGGCGAGCTTGACGCGCTGGGCTTCGCCACCGGACAGGGTCGGCGCGGGCTGTCCCAGCCGTACGTAGCCGAGCCCCACGTCGACCAGGGTCTTCAGGTGCCGGTAGATCGGCGGGATCGCCTCGAAGAAGACGGCTGCCTCCTCGATCGGCATGTCCAGCACCTCGGCGATGGTGCGGCCCTTGTAGTGCACCTCCAGGGTCTCCCGGTTGTACCGGGCGCCCTTGCACACCTCGCACGGGACGTACACGTCCGGCAGGAAGTTCATCTCGATCTTGATGGTGCCGTCACCGGCGCACGCCTCGCACCGGCCGCCCTTGACGTTGAAGGAGAACCTGCCGGGGCCGTACCCGCGCACCTTCGACTCGCTCGTCTCGGCGAACAGCCGGCGGATGTGGTCGAACACGCCGGTGTACGTCGCCGGGTTGGACCGTGGCGTGCGCCCGATCGGCGACTGGTCGACACCGACCACCTTGTCGACGTGCTCGAGCCCGGAGACCCGGGTGTGCCGACCCGGTACCAGTCGCGCGCCGTTGACCTGGTTCGCCAGCACCGTGTACAGGATGTCGTTGACCAGCGTCGACTTGCCGGACCCGGAGACGCCGGTGACCGCGATGAACTGCCCGAGCGGGAACGACACGGTGAGGTTGCGCAGGTTGTGTTCGCGCGCGCCGTGGACGACGAGTTCCCGACCGGGCGTGCGGGGGCGGCGCATCGCCGGTACCGGGATCTCGCGCCGCCCCGCGAGGTAGGCGCCGGTGATCGACTCGGGGTTGCTGAGAAGTTGGTCGACCGGTCCGCTGTGCACGATCCGCCCGCCGTGCTCGCCCGCGCCGGGACCGATGTCGACGATCCAGTCGGCGGTGCGGATGGTGTCCTCGTCGTGCTCCACGACGATGAGCGTGTTGCCCAGCTTCTTCAGCCGTACCAGCGTCTCGATCAGCCGGTGGTTGTCCCGCTGGTGCAGGCCGATCGACGGCTCGTCCAGCACGTACAGCACACCGACCAGACCCGACCCGATCTGGGTCGCCAGCCGGATGCGCTGCGCCTCGCCGCCGGACAGGGTCGCCGCCGCCCGGTCCAGCGACAGGTAGTCCAGCCCGACGTCGACCAGGAACCGCAGCCGCGCGTTGATCTCCTTCAGTACGCGTTCGGCGATCATGCGCTGCCGATCGGTGAGCGTCAGCCCGCCGAGCAGTTCCGCGCACTCGCCCACCGACAACGCGGACACCTCGGCGATGTTGTGCCCGCCGATGGTGACCGCGAGGATCTCCGGCTTCAGCCGGGTGCCCTGGCATGAGGCACAGGGCACGTCGCGCATGTACCCCTCGTACTTCTCGCGCGACCACTCGGACTCGGTGTCGGCGTGCCGGCGCTCCACCCACTGCACCGCGCCCTCGAACCCGGTGTAGTACGACCGCTCCCGGCCGTACTTGTTCCGGTAGCGCACGTGCACCTGGTCCTCGGAGCCGTACAGGATGGTCTTCTGAACCCGGCTGGACAGCGCGCGCCACGGCGTGTCGAGGTCGAAGCCCTCCTTCTCGCCGAGCGCTTCCAACAGACGCAGGAAGTAGTCGAGGGAGTGCCCGTTCGACCACGGCTGGATCGCGCCGGCGCGCAGGGTGCGTTCCGGGTCGGGGACGATCAGCTCCGGGTCGACCTCTTTCTTGGTGCCGATACCGGTGCACTCGGGGCAGGCGCCGTACGGCGAGTTGAACGAGAACGACCGGGGTTCGAGGTCCTCGATCGCCAGCGGGTGGTCGTTCGGGCAGGCCATGTGCTCGGAGAAGCGGCGCTCCCGGTGCTCGTCGTCCTCGGGGAGGTCGACGAACTCCAGGATCACGATGCCGGAACCGAGCTTGAGGGCGGTCTCGATCGAGTCGGTCAACCGCTGCTTGGCGCCCGCCTTGACGACCAGCCGGTCGACGACCACCTCGATCGTATGCTTCTGCTGCTTGACAAGCTTCGGCGGCTCGGTCAGCGGATGCACCACGCCGTCGACGCGCGCCCGCGCGTATCCCTTCGCCTGCAGTTCGGCGAACAGGTCGACGTACTCCCCCTTGCGCCCGCGCACCACCGGCGCGAGCACCTGGAACCGGGTGCCGTCGGGCATGGCGAGCACGCGGTCGACGATCTGCTGCGGCGTCTGCTTGCTGATCGGGCTGCCGCAGACCGGGCAGTGCGCCTCGCCGATGCGGGCGAACAGCAGTCGCAGGTAGTCGTAGATCTCGGTGATCGTGCCGACCGTCGACCGCGGGTTGCGCGAGGTGGACTTCTGGTCGATCGAGACGGCCGGGGACAGCCCCTCGATGAAGTCGACGTCGGGCTTGTCCATCTGACCGAGGAACTGGCGGGCGTACGCCGACAGCGACTCGACGTACCGGCGCTGGCCCTCGGCGAAGATGGTGTCGAAGGCGAGGCTCGACTTGCCCGACCCGGACAACCCGGTGAACACGATCAACGCGTCGCGCGGCAGATCAAGGCTGACGTCGCGAAGGTTGTGCTCACGCGCGCCCCGGATGATCAGTCGGTCGGCCACGGCCTGCCCTCTCGTCTTGCGTCAGCCGCATATCGTCCGCGTACGCCCGATCCGCGGTTGATATGTCCGTCCCGGCGCACCGCCGGCACGCCGGGCACCAACTCTAGCCACGGCGACCGACATTCCCTGCCGCCAGCCGCGGCGCCGCGGACCCGCCGGTTCACGCTCCCCGCGGCTCATGCCCGAGCCGGTCGGTTCACGCCCTGCCGCGCCGCGACCGCGTCGACTGGGCGCGGGCCTCCGCCGCCAGTCGACGCTCCCGCCGCCGAGTCTGCCACGCCTGTTCCCGGCGTAGTTTGTGCCACGACTCTAAACGCCGGACCGACAACTCGCCCCGCTCGACCGCCGCGCGTACCGCGCAGTCCGGTTCGTCGAAATGCGCGCAGTCGGCGAACCGACACCCCGCCGCGAAGGCGTCGACATCGGCGAACGTCCGGTCGATGCCGTCCGCCGCGTCGAACAGCCCCACCCCGCGCAACCCCGGGGTGTCCAGGACCGCGCCGCCGCCGGGCAGCGGCACCAGCGCGCGGTACGTCGTGGTGTGCCGACCCCGCCCATCCGCGCGGCGGATCCGCTGGGTCGCCATGACGGTCGCCCCCGCCAGGGCGTTCACCAGCGACGACTTGCCGGCGCCGGAACGGCCGAGCAGCCCGAGGGTGCGGTTCGGCGCGACCAGCGCGCGCAGGTCCGCCAAGCCGTCGCCGCGCGCGACGCTGACCGGGTACACCGGCACGCCCGGCGCGCACTCGGCGACCTGGCCGGCGACCGCGACCGGGTCGGCGGCGAGATCGGCCTTCGTCAGTACCACCAGCGGCTGGGCACCCGACTCCCAGGCGAGCGCGAGCAGCCGCTCGATCCGGCCCGGATCGGGCTCCGGGTCCATCGGCTCCACGACCGCGGCGAGGTCGACGTTCGCGGCGAGTACCTGGCCGACGGACCGGCGGTCCGCGACGCCCCGCACGATCGCGGTGCGCCGCGGCAGTACCGCGTCCAGCGTGACCCGCTGGTCCGGCCAGCAGCACAACACCACCCAGTCGCCGGCGCACGGCAGCACGCGCGGGTCGCGGGCGGCGGCAGCCAGTACCGAGCCGGACAGGCTGGACCGGACCGGGCCGGTCGCCGCGAGCGCGGTACACACGCCCTGGTCCACGCGGGTGACGCGGGCCGGCAGGTGACCCGGGCGGTCGAAGCGGCGGTACGCCGAGGCGAGGTCGGCGTCCCAGCCGACCGAGGCGAGATCGAAAGTCATGGTCGTGGCCCTGTCCTGAGTAGGAGCGCGTCAGCGACGCGCTGACGCGGCGGGAACACAGCCGAACACTCGTCCCACCTCCTCGTGACCACGTCTGTGCCGGTCACGCTTGTCGTGACCGGGTCCTGCCGTCACCTGGACGGTACGGCTGTGGACAACGCGCGGAAACCGAAATTTCTCGGGTACCGTCAGCGACGTGAGCGCGGACCCCCTCGACCTGATGCCGGAAGTGGATCACGCGACCGAGCGCCTGCTCGGCACCGTCGACGGACTCACCGACGCCGACATGCGCCGACCGTCGCTGTGTCGCGGCTGGACACGCGGACACGTGCTGACCCACCTCGCCCGCAACGCCGACGGATTGACGAACCTGCTCACCTGGGCGCGCACGGGGGTGGTCACGCCGCAGTACGAAAGCTGGGACAGGCGTAACGCGGACATCGAAGACGGTGCGGGTCGTGACGCCGCCGCGCTGGCCGACGACCTTCGTGCCGCGGCTCGACGGTTCGCCGTCGCGGTCGAGACGATGCCTCCCGAGGCGTGGTCGGTGGAACTACCGCTGCACAGCGGGCCGCAGCGGGCGGCACGGATCGTGTGGCGCCGACTGCGTGAGGTCGAGGTGCACCATGTCGACCTCGACGCCGGGTACGGCCCGACCGAGTGGCCGGACGCGTTCAGCCACCGCCTGTTGCACGAGGTCGTCGCGCAGTTCTCCGGGCGGGGGACCGTGCCGGCGGTGCGACTGCGCGCCGACGGCGTGAGGCACGAACTGTCGATCGGCTCGACCGCCGCGGCACCCCTGGTCAGCGGGCCGGCGTCGGCGGTCGCCGCATGGCTGACCGGGCGGTCGCCGGGTGCCGAGCTGACCGTCGAACCCGAAGGGCCGTTGCCGGCCGTACCGGATTGGATCTGACATGACGTACACCGGCCAGGTACAGCCCGGCGGCGCGCCGGACGTGCGCGAACTGTCGCGCCTCACCGTCACCAAGATCTCGGTGGGGCCGATGGACAACAACGCGTACCTGCTGCGTTGCCGGCAGACCGGCGAGCAACTGCTCGTCGACGCCGCCAACGAACCGCAGCGACTGCTGGCGCTGGTCGGCGACAGCAGTCCGGGGGCAGTGCCCCGCGACAGCGGCCTGCGGGCGGTGGTCACCACGCACCGGCACGGCGACCACTGGCAGGCTCTGGTCGACGTGGTCCAGGCCACCGACGCGCAGTCGATCGCGCACTCCGCCGACGCCGAGGCGATCCCGCTGGTCACCACGGTCGTCGAGGACGGCGACACGGTCATGGTCGGCGACTGTCCGCTGGAGGTCATCCACCTCGTCGGGCACACGCCCGGCTCGATCGCGCTGCTGTACCGCGACCCGGACGGTCACCCGCACCTGTTCACCGGGGACAGCCTGTTCCCCGGCGGGGTGGGCAACACGTTCGGCGATCCGGACGCCTTCACGTCGCTGCTGCACGACGTGGAGACCAAGCTCTTCGACCGCCTGCCGGACGAAACCTGGGTGTACCCGGGACACGGGCGCGACACCACCCTCGGCGCCGAGCGTCCGGCGATCCCCGAGTGGCGCGCACGGGGCTGGTGAGAGCATCGGCGGCCCGCCACGCCCGCCGTCTTTCAGATATACTCCTGCCCGAAGGCGTATATACGGGTGGGCGGCATGACCAAGATTTTGATCGACGTTGACGACCAGATGTTGGCGGAAGCGGCGGAACTGCTCGGGACGAAGACAAAGAAGGACACCGTCAATTCGGCGTTGTCTGAGACGGTCCAGCGGCTGAGGCGGGCGAACGCTCTGGCCAACCTCAGCGAGCGAGCGGAAGCGGGCGACTTCGATGTGCTCCTTGACCGCTCCGCCTACCGTCGGTGAACCTCACCAGGTATCTGCTCGACACCAGCGCCCTGGTACGCGTCCTTCGTGACGGTACGGTCCGCGACCGGTGGCGCGAGCAGATCGTCGCCGGACTCGTCGCGATCTGTCCGGTCGTGGAGTTGGAATTCCTGCACACCGCTCGCTCGAAGGTGGAACGCGAGGAACTGATCGAACTCTTGGCGACGACCTTCACCTGGGTGTCCATGCCCGATCAGGTGTTCACCCGGTCGAGCGCTGTCCAGGCGTCATTGACCGACCGCGGCTGGCATCGCTCCGCAGGCGTGGCAGACCTTCTCGTCGCGACCTGCGCTCAGGCGCACGGCCTCGTGCTGCTGCACTACGACCACGATTTTGAGCAGGTCGCGAAGGTGACGGGACAGCCCGCGTCATGGATCGCCGAACCGGGCTCGATCGACTGACGCTGCGGCGCGATGCGGGTAGGGAAACCGGTGGGCTGTTGCCTGCCGAATGGACGTGTGTCGGTTGAGGTCCACAACACTGGTGATGTACGTACATCACGAGCGTGGTACCCCTGTCGCGACACACCCGGCTCAGGCGGTCACCCGGCCGGCTGCCGGGGGTTCTCAGATCGGCACACACCCCAGCCCGGCAGCCACCCGACCGGCCGCTCGCATTTCTCAGACCGCCCGCGCCTGGGGCAACACGATCGCCGACGGGTACCGCTCGTCGTGCAGGATCTCCCGACCGCCCGCGCGCAACTCGACCGCGGTGCCCAGCGGCTCACCGGTACCGGGATTGCGCGACCAGCGCGGATGTGCCCCGCCGCTGACCTGCACGCGGACCCGGTGCCCGGTCTGGAACCGGTACCCCGCCGGCCACAGTTCCACCTCGACCTCGCGCACCTTGCCCGGTGCGGCGTCGGCGACCCGGACCAGCCCGTCGCACACGTTCCAGGAGCGACCCGCCGGGTCGACGTCGCACAGCCGCACGAACACGTCGAAATGCGCGAGGTCGGGTCGCACGTACACCACCGCCCGCACCGGGCCGGTCACCTCGACCGGGTCGTCCAGCACGTCGGAGGTGTACACCAGCACGTCCGGTCGCGCCTCGAGCCGCCGGTTGTCCCGGCGACCGGCGGTCTTGCCGATGAGCAGCGGACCGCCGAGGTTCGGCGTCGGGTCGGCCGGGTCGTACCACAACCGGTCGGGCGGGCCCGCCGGCACCCCGCGAGGCGATAGGGCGCCGTTCGCACCCAGGTACCACGGCGTCGGCTCGAAGTCCTTCGGCGGCCATTCGGCGAGGTCGCGCCAATCGCCTGCGCCGTCGACGTACACGGTGATCCCCGTGCCGCGGTCGGTGGCCGCGGCACCGTCGACGACCGCAGCCGCGCCGTCGACCCCGGACTCCGCGCCGGCACTCGTCGCGCCGGCACCGGTGTTCGCCTGGAACCACGCCACCGCCTGCCGCACCGCGAACAGGTACAGCCCCGGACTGCCGTGCGTCCACGGTCCGATGACCAGGCGTGGCGACCGCCCGGCGCGCAGCAGCGCCGCGTAGTCGCGCAACTGCCACGGCAGGAAGATGTCGTGCCAGCCTCCGATCATCAGCACCGCCGCGTCGACCTCGCCGATGCGGTGCGCGTGCCCCAGGTCCGACCAGTACGGGTCGTCCGGATCGCTGTGCCGCAGCCACTCGCGGACGAACGCGACCTCGGCACCCGTGGCGACCAGGTCCGCCTCGGACAGCGGCAGGTGCGACAACGCCCGACGCAGCCGAGGTTGTCCGCGCAACAACTCCCACTGCCGGGTCAGCAGCGGGGTGTCCTGGGCCTGCATCAACTCGGCCCAGGTGAGCACGGTGTCCAGCGAGAACGCGCCGCCGGCGTACGTGGAGTCGCGGAACCCGGAAGCGGTGACGATCGTCGCCATCGCCTTGAGGTCCGGCTTGACGTCCGCGGCGATCGCCCACTGGGTGAAGCCGACGTAGCTGGGCCCGAAGGTGCACAGTTCCCCGCTGTACCAGGACTGCCGGCGCAACCAGTCCACAGTGTCGACGCCGTCGTCGTGTTCGTGGCGCATCGGCGCGAACGTACCGCCGGAGTCGAACGTGCCCCGGCAGCACTGCACCAGCACGTTGAAGCCCTGTTCGGCGAGGGTACGGGCGAGCACGGCGGTCACTCCGCGCCGCCCGTACGGGGTGCGCACCAGCACGGTCGGCGCACCGGTCAGCGCCGGCTCGTAGTGGTCCGCCCGCAGCACGACACCGTCACGCATCGCGATGTCGAGATCGCGGTGTACCCGCACCAGGCGCGTCGCGGGCCGCGGTAGCTTCGCGACCCGCCCGAAGATCCTGCTCGCTCCGCTCAGCCGAACCACCCCCGCTGACGACCCTAGAGCCGGCGCGCGGACGCCGCTCGGCTCAGTACGACAGGCACACGCAGTTGGTCATGAGCGCCTCGACGTTGTCCATGTACCGCGGATTGGGCACCGTGATCGTGCCGTCGTCCAGCCCGACCGCCCCGGCGCCGACGTTGTACGAGGCGACCACCGCGTCCAGCAGGGTGTACCCCGAGTTGGTGACCGCGGTGTTCGTCAGGTCGAAGTTGTTGCCGAAGTAGTACAGGCCGAAGTACATCACCAGCCACTCGAGGTACTCCCCGCCGAGCGACGTGTTGCCGGACAGGGTGTGCACGTCGTAGTCAGTGCCGAAACGCTGGTTCGCCCACGTCGCGGTGCCCGGCATGATCTGCATGGTGCCGATGCCGCCGTCGCACGCGACGATGGTGGACTGCCAGCCGCTCTCCTGCCAGGCGATCGCCTTCATCAGGTTGCTCGGGATGGTGATGGCGGGCGCGACGCCGTTCACCTCTTTCGGCAGGCTGCTCGGCGCGACCCCGGCCCAGTACTGGGTGCTGCCCGCCGTGACCAGCGCGCTCTTGACCGCCGACTTCGCCGCGACCGGACCCTCGTAGGTGGGGCAGGACGGCGACGCCCCGGCGGACGGCGACGTCGGGGCGGGCGCGGGCGGGTGCGGCGGCGGCGGGACCGCGACGCCCGCCGGGCGGGGGCTGGGCTTGACGGTCCCGGACTTCTTCGGCGACGGCAGCGCCTTCGCCGACCTGGTCCGGCTGGCGCTGGGCGACGGGGTGGGCGACTGGGTCGGCGCGTCGGTCGCCGGGACCGCAGCGCCGCTGTCTGTGGCCAGGGCGACGAGTTCGACGGCGATCGGGCGGTGGATGGCGGCCAGCGACACCGCGCTGACCCCCATGAGCAGGGCGCCGACCGCGATGAACACGGAGAAGACGGCGACCGGACGTTTTCGTACAAACGACGGAATCCGTGCCAAGTTGCCCTCCCCGTGTCGATTCCGCCGCCAGACGTTACCGCATCAGGATCTCCTCGGGGTCCGGCCCCGGATCGGCCTCGCCAGCCAGTACCTGGTCGCGGGTGTGCCAGGCGACCGCGAACACCAGCACCCACAACGCGCCGAGCAGCATGCTGGCGAACACCTCGCTGGGCCAGTTCCACCCTGCGTACACCCGCGCCGCGCCCAGCACCGCCGGCGCGCCGACGCTCGCCGTCCACACCGCGACACCACCGGCCCAGTTCAGTCGCCGGCTCGCCGACCAGGCGAGCATGCCCAGGCTCGCCGCGACCACGGTGACCTGCCCGGACAGCAGACCCAGCGCGGTACCGCCCAGATCCGCGGCGACCGCCAGCACCAGCGGCGGCACGAACAGCCCGGCGGTACCGACCACCCCGAGCAGCCGCTGCCGACGCACCCGCGTGATCGGGAACCGCCAGTGCTGTACCGCCACCGCCACGGTGACCGCGACCACCACCAGCGAGCCGGGCAGCGCGGCGAGCGCGGCGCGCGCCGCGCGGACCATCCCCGGGTCGCGCCGCGCCGCCACCCACCCGGTCAACAGCGGGTCGACCAGCGGTACCCCGCTGTGCCGGACCAGCCGGTCCACCACCCAGCTCAGTCCCGCGCCGATGACGAGCAGCCCGACCACGCCCACCGCCAGGTTCACGGCGGTCGCCCCGGCCAGCCCGTACCGCCCGGTCAGCCGGTCGAACCCGGTGCGGTAGGCGCGCCGCGCCCAGCGCAGCGGTCGGGTGGAGACCAGCCGGGCGCCGAACGCGGTCACCGGCTGCCGGTTGCGTCCCAGGTACCGACCGACCAGGACCAGCGCCACGATGACCAGCAGCAGCAGCGCCAACGCGCCCGTCGCCCGGCCGAACGCGCCCGCGACCCGGTCGTACGAGCCGCCCGCGAGGTACCCGACCAGCACCGCCACCGGGACGCTGCCGACCACGCCGACGGCGTCCCAGAGCGCGAACGTCCGGTACCGCACCCCGCTCATCCCCGCCAGTCGCGGGGTCAACGTACGGGCGAACGCGATGAACCTCGCCACGCACACCGCGCGACCCCCGTGGCGGGACAGCAGCGCGTCCGCCTTCTCCCAGCGTCGGTTCCCGACCCGGCGACCCAGGCGGCCACGGCGCACCCGGTCGCCCAGCCGTACCCCTTCGTTGTACGCGAGGTGGTCGCCGACCAGTGCCGCCACGGTCATCAGCAGCACCGCCGGTACCAGCCGCAGCGTCCCCTGGTACGCGAGGAACCCGACCAGCAGCAGGGTCGCCTCGCCGGGCAGCACCAGCCCCAGCACCAGTCCGGTTTCGGCGGCTACCAGCAGGGCCGCGACCAGGTACCCGGCGACCGGGGGCAGGTCGCGCAGGCCGTCCAGCAGTATGTCCACTCGTCGTCCGTTCCGCGGCTCGTGAGGCGTTCACGGTTCCCCTGGCGGAAAGCGGGGAAACCATGATCCTGGACGACTGCCCCGCGCGGCGTGCTCCGGCGGCGACGCCACAGCGCCGCCGGTGACGGACCCGACGGCGCCGCCGGGGTGACGCCTGCCACCCGCCGTACGGCGGCGACGACCCCACCGGGAGGATGGAGTCATGCCAACCCGCTCTGATCTGCGTAACGTCGCCATCATCGCGCACGTCGACCACGGAAAGACCACGCTCGTCGACGCGATGCTCAAGCAGGCCGGCGCGTTCCACGCCCGCGCCGAGGTGGCTGACCGCGTGATGGACTCGATGGATCTTGAGCGGGAGAAGGGCATCACTATCCTCGCCAAGAACACCGCGGTGCGGTACGTCGGCGAGGACGGACGACAGGTCACCATCAACATCATCGACACGCCCGGGCACGCCGACTTCGGCGGCGAGGTGGAGCGTGGGCTGACCATGGTCGACGGGGTGCTGCTGCTGGTCGACGCGAGCGAGGGGCCGCTGCCGCAGACCCGGTTCGTGCTGCGCAAGGCGTTGCAGGCGCGGCTGCCGATCATCCTGGTGATCAACAAGGTGGACCGGCCCGACGCCCGGATCAAGGACGTCGTCGACGACACCTACGAGCTGTTCCTCGACCTGGACGCCGACGAGTCGCAGATCGACTTCCCGATCGTGTACGCCTGTGCCCGCGACGGCATCGCCTCGCTGAACCAGCCCGCCGACGGCACCGTGCCGGACGACAGCGACTCGCTGCGCCCGCTGTTCCACACGCTGCTGCAGACCATCCCCGCCCCCGCGTACACCGAAGGCGCGCCGCTGCAGGCGCACGTGACGAACCTGGACGCCTCGCCGTTCCTCGGGCGGCTCGCGCTGTGCCGGGTCCGCCAGGGCACCATCCGCAAGGGTCAGACAGTCGCCTGGTGCCGCACCGACGGGACGATCGAACGGGTCCGCATCTCGGAACTGCTGATGACCGAGGCGCTCGACCGCAAGCCCGCCGAGCACGCCGGACCGGGCGACATCATCGCCGTCGCCGGCATCCCGGACATCATGATCGGTGAAACCCTCGCCGACGTCGACGACCCGCGCCCGCTGCCGCTGATCACCGTGGACGAACCGGCGATCTCGATGACCATCGGTACCAACACCTCGCCGCTCGCCGGTCGGACCAAGGGCACCAAGGTGACCGCCCGGCTGGTCAAGGACCGGCTGGACCGGGAACTGGTCGGCAACGTGTCGCTGCGGGTGCTGCCGACCGAACGCCCGGACACCTGGGAGGTCCAGGGGCGCGGCGAACTCGCGCTGGCGATCCTGGTGGAGCAGATGCGCCGCGAGGGGTACGAACTGACCGTCGGCAAGCCGCAGGTGGTCACCCGCGAGATCGACGGCAAGCGGCACGAGCCCGTCGAACGGCTGACCATCGACGCGCCCGAGGAGTACCTGGGCGCGATCACCCAACTGCTGGCCACCCGCAAGGGGCGCATGGAGCAGATGGTCAACCACGGCACCGGCTGGGTGCGCATGGAGTGGCTGGTACCGGCGCGGGGGCTGATCGGGTTCCGGACCGAGTTCCTCACCGAGACGCGGGGCACCGGCATCGCGCACCACGTCTTCGAGGGGTACGAGCCGTGGTTCGGCGACCTGCGCACCCGTCCCACCGGGTCGCTGGTCGCCGACCGGGCCGGGCTGGCCACCTCGTACGCCATGTTCAACCTGCAGGAACGCGGTTCGCTGTTCGTCGAGCCGATGACCGAGGTGTACGAGGGAATGATCGTCGGGGAGAACTCCCGCTCCGACGACATGGACGTCAACATCACCAAGGAGAAGAAGCTGACCAACATGCGCTCGTCCACCGGCGAGGAGTTGGAGCGGCTGATCCCGCCGCGCAAACTGTCGCTGGAGCAGGCGCTGGAGTTCTGCCGCGAGGACGAGTGCGTCGAGGTGACCCCGGAGGCGGTACGGCTGCGCAAGGTGGTGCTGGACGCCGCCGCGCGGGGACGGATGGCGCGCCGCCGCGACCGCTCGTGACCGGGCTCCGGCTTTCGCCTGTGCCGCCGAGTCGGTACGGTCGCAGGCCATGACCGCCGATCACCTCGCCGACCTCAACGACGAACTGGCGGAGGTGCCGGGCACGGTGTCCGTGTGGTGCGGCCCGGTCGACGACCCGATCCCGGCGTACGCCCGGCTGGAGGACGAACCGCACTACGCGGCGAGCACGATGAAGGTCGCGGTGCTGGCGGCGCTGTACCGCACCGCCGAGGCGGGCGGGCTCGACCTGGACGCCGAGATCCCGGTACGCAACGAGTTCGTGTCGGCGCTGGACGGGGCGGGCACGTTCGGCTGCGACCAGGGGTACGACAACGACGACGAGGTGTGGCAGCGGGTCGACGGTACCGCCACCCCCCGCTGGCTCGCCCGTCGCATGATCACCCGGTCGTCGAACCTGGCGACGAACGTCCTGCTCGCTGCCGTCGGGCTGGGCGCGGTCGCGGACGTGTGGCGGGTGTGCGCAGCGCGTACCAGCGTGGTCGGTCGGGGCATCGAGGACTACGCGGCGCGTGACGCCGGTATCGACAACCTGGTCACCGCGCGCGACCTCGCCGCGCTGCTGGGCGCGTTGGCGACCGGCGCGGACCCCTCGACCGTCGGCGACGGCGAACCGCTCGCCGGACCGCGATCGTGCCGCGAGATGCTCGACGTGCTCGCCGCCCAGGAACACCGCGACGATCTTGCCGCCGGACTGCCGGACGGTACCCGCATCGCGCACAAGAACGGCTGGATCGACGGTGTACGGCACAGCGCCGCGATCGTCTACCCGACCGACGCGCCGCAGTACACGCTGGTCGTCTGTACCACCACGCCGCTGGCGGACGGGTCGGGCGACGGTGCCGGCGGCGACCCCGCCTGCCGGCTGCTCGCCCGGATCGCGGCCGCGAGCTGGGCCGACCGGCAGAACCTCGGTCACGGCGTGACCGGCTGACCCGGGTACGACGACGCCGAAGCCGGCCGAGCGGCTCCCGGCGGCGTACCCGGGCGGCACGGTCAGCGGATCGCTACCGTTCGATCGCGAGGTGGGGCGGACGCGAGCGTCCGCCCCACATCCATTCAGGAGACGTTGACCGCGGTGTCGTCGACGACGAACGAGGTCTGCAGCGAGCTGTCCTCGGTGCCGGTGAACTTGATGGTCACCGTCTGTCCGGCGAAGCCGGACAGGCTGAAGGACTTGT
>DASUXA010000088.1:0-8049 GCA_036378155.1 Micromonosporaceae bacterium
ACAACCACCTCGCCCGGTCGCGCGGCGGCAAGGTCTCCTTCACCCACCTCATCGGGTACGCGCTGGTGCGAGCGCTGGACTCCTTCCCGAACATGAACAGCGCCTACGCCGAGGTCGACGGCAAGCCGGTGCTGGTGCAGCCCGAGCACGTGAACTTCGGTCTGGCCATCGACCTGCCGAAGCCCGACGGCTCGCGCTCCCTCGTGGTGGCCAGCATCAAGGCCGCCGAGGAGATGGACTTCGCCAAGTTCTGGGCCGCCTACGAGGACATCATCCGGCGCGCCCGGCAGGGCAAGCTCACCCTCGAGGACTTCTCCGGCACGACGATCAGCCTGACCAACCCGGGCACGATCGGCACCAACCACTCGGTGCCGCGGCTGACCGCCGGGCAGGGCGCGATCATCGGCGTCGGCGCCATGGAGTACCCGGCCGAGTTCCAGGGGATGAACCCCGACGCGCTCACCGAGATGGCCGTCTCGAAGATCATCACCCTGACCTCGACGTACGACCACCGGATCATCCAGGGCGCCCAGTCCGGCGACTTCCTGCGCCGGCTGCACGCGCTGCTGCTGGGCGAGGACGGCTTCTACGACGAGGTCTTCCGCTCGCTGCGGATCCCCTACGAGCCGGTGCGCTGGATGCCGGACGTGCGGATCACGCGCGAGGGGCAGATCGACAAGGAAGCCCGGGTCATCGAGGTCATCGAGGCCTACCGTCGCAACGGCCACCTCATGGCCGACACCGACCCGCTCGAGTACAAGGTCCGCAGCCACCCCGACCTCGACATCCTCGAGCACGGGTTGACCCTGTGGGATCTCGACCGCGTCTTCCCCGTCGGCGGGTTCGCCGGCGAGAAGGTCATGGCGCTGCGCGACATCCTCGGCGTGCTGCGCAACTCCTACTGCCGCACCGTCGGCGTGGAGTACATGCACATCACCGATCCCGAGGAGCGCGAGTGGCTCCAGCAGCGGATCGAGGTCAAGCACGAGCAGCCCGACCGCGAGAAGCAGAAGCACGTGCTCGGCAAGAGCTACGCCAAGATCTTCGGCGAGTTCGAGGGCAACATCGACCCGCGCACCGCGCACGGCTCCGGCGACGTGAAGTACCACCTCGGCGCGGACGGCACCTACAGCGGCCCGGGTGGCGCCCAGGTGAAGGTGTCGCTGTCGTCGAACCCGAGCCACCTCGAGGCCGTCGACCCGGTCGTCGAGGGCATCGCGCGCGCCAAGCAGGACGTCATCAACCGCGGCGAGGAGGGCTTCACGGTCCTCCCGGTGCTCGTGCACGGCGACGCCGCGTTCGCCGGCCAGGGCGTCGTCGCCGAGACGCTGAACATGTCGCAGCTGCGCGGCTACCGCACCGGCGGCACCGTGCACGTCGTCGTCAACAACCAGCTCGGCTACACGACCGCGCCGCAGGCCGGCCGGTCCAGCGAGTACGCCACCGACGTCGCCCGCACCGTGCAGGCGCCGATCTTCCACGTCAACGGCGACGACCCCGAGGCGGTGGTCCGGGTCGCCCGGCTCGCCTTCGAGTACCGCCAGGCGTTCAACAAGGACGTGGTCATCGACCTGGTCTGCTACCGCCGGCGCGGACACAACGAGGGCGACGACCCGTCGATGACCAACCCGGAGATGTACGCGATCATCGACACCAAGCGCTCGGTTCGCAAGCTGTACACCGAGGAGCTGATCGGACGCGGAGACATCTCCGTCGAGGAAGCCGAGGAGTCGCTGCGCGACTTCCAGGAGAAGCTGGAGACGGTGTTCAAGGCGACCCGCGACGCGACGCAGGCGGAGACCCGGCTGCCGCGCCGTCGCGAGCCGGAGCCCGAGCCGCAGGTACACACCAGCGTCGACGCCGGGATCATCAAGCGGATCGGCGAGGCGCACGTCGCCCTGCCGGACGGCTTCACCCCGCACAAGCGCGTCGCGCAGCTTCTCGAACGGCGCGCCAAGATGGCGGTCGAGGGCGGCATCGACTGGGGCTTCGGCGAGATCCTGGCGTTCGGCACGCTGCTCGCCCAAGGCGTGACCGTCCGGTTGTCCGGGCAGGACTCCCGGCGCGGCACGTTCGTGCAGCGGCATGCGGCGATCGTGGACGCCAAGACCGGCGCGGACTACCTGCCGATCAACGCGGTGGCAGCGGACGACGCGCGGTTCTTCGTGTACGACTCGCTGCTGTCCGAGTTCGCCGCCATGGGCTTCGAGTACGGCTACTCGGTGGAGAACCTCGACGCGCTGGTGCTGTGGGAGGCGCAGTTCGGCGACTTCGCCAACGGCGCGCAGTCCGTGGTCGACGAGTTCATCTCGTCGGGCGAGGCGAAGTGGGGGCAGCGGACCGCGGTGACCCTGCTGCTGCCGCACTCGCACGAGGGTCAGGGCCCGGACCACACGTCCGGTCGGCTGGAGCGGTACCTGCAGCTGTGCGCCGAGGACAACATGCGGGTGGCGGTACCGTCGACCCCGGCGAACTACTTCCACCTGCTGCGCCGGCAGGCGCTGTCGCCGAAGAAGAAGCCGCTGGTCGTCTTCACGCCGAAGTCGCTGCTGCGCAACCGGCTGTGCGTGTCGGACATCGCGGACTTCACCAACGGCGGCTTCCAGCCGGTCATCCCCGACGAGGGCGCGCTCGGCTCGCCGGTCGACCCCACCGCGGTCAAGCGGGTCCTGCTGTGCTCCGGCAAGGTGTACTACGACCTGATCCAGGGACGCGCGCAGCGCAACGTCACCGACACCGCGATCGTCCGGGTCGAGCGGCTCTACCCGCTGCCGGTGGACGAGGTCAGGGCCGCGCTCGGTCGGTACCCGAACGCCGAGGACTTCGCCTGGGTCCAGGAGGAGCCGGCGAACCAGGGCGCCTGGTCGTTCATCGCGCTCAACCTGCTCGAGCACCTCGACGGGGTACGGCTGCGCCGGATCTCCCGGCCGGCTGCCGCCGCCCCCGCCGTCGGCTCGCAGAAGATGCACGACGCCGAGCAGGCGGCCCTGCTGGAGGCGACCTTCCCTCAGGCATGAGCGTGTGGTCGCCGGCATCGTCGCGACAGCGACGACGCCGGCGACCCGCGACCCGTCCCGCAGGAGCGAATGTGTACTTCACCGATCGGGGTATCGAGGAACTCGCCACCCGACGTGGCGAGGAGACGGTCACCATGGAGTGGCTCGCCGAACGGCTACGCGACTTCGTCGACCTCAACCCGGAGTTCGAGATCGCCGTCGAGCGGCTGGCGACCTGGCTGGCCCGGTTGGACGACGAAGACGACTGAGGCTCTGTTCCCAGTCGTCGGGTGCCGGCGTACCGGCAGCCGACGCCGCCGAGATACCCGAGGTTCGCGGGCGAGGCTGCGGTAGCAGCACCCGGTGCGCAGACCGGGTGCCGCTACCGTTCGGCTCACGCCGACGAATCGACCGCTCGGCCCAGGTGCCGGGCGAAGAACCGGACCGCGCTGTCGACCTCGAACCGGGGCAGTTCCTTGTGCCTGCCCGTGTTGGCGTGCAACGTCTTCTCCTTCGAGGCGAAGGCGTCGAACAGTGCCAGACCGGACTCGCGCGGGATGTGCTCGTCGTCCCACTGGAGCACGAACTCGATCGGGATCGTGATCTGCTTCGCCGCCTCGGCCAGGGCGTCCGGCCAGTGGAGACCGAAGACAGCGGCGCTGATCCTGGGCTCGACCGCCGTCAACGGCACCCCGATCGCCGTGCCCATGTTCAACCCGAAGTACCCCACGGGCCCGTCGACGCCGATCTCGGGAAGTTCCTGAAGGGCGTCCAGAGTCGCCCGCCACTCGGGTACGGCGCGCTCGGCGAGGTGGGCGTTGTAGCGGACGACGACCGGGCCTTCCGGGTCGCCCATCGCCCTCGCCCGGTACAGCGCGGCGATCTCCTGCTCGTCGTGGGCGGTGCGCGGTCGGTCACCGTGGCCGGGCGCGTCGATCACGGCGACGTGGTAACCGCATTCGGTCACGAGGCGGTGCGCACGACCGGTCATCGCGGGCCACCTCTTGTGCGTGCCGCCGCCGTGCCCCATCAACACGAGGGGCGCGCGATCCGCGCCGGACGCGGGCGACCAGAGCACGCCCGGAATCTCGCCCACGGTGAAGTCGCGTTCCATGACGCCGTTCGCCGACGACTCGGCGGTGAACTGCAGAGAATGCACAGGTTGTTGCCTTTCGGGAGTGCCTTGGTGTCGAGGCGCTCCCGGCGACACCTATGTCATCGCCGGACCGTGACGACGAGTGGGAGCACCCACGTCGATACAGCGTTCATGGGTCTCACCTCCTTCGGTGTCACGGTCGTGTGGAACCTACCAGTACTTCACGTCCCCACCCAACTCCTTTTCCTGCCGAGGATCAGAACCGGCGGACAGGCGGTACCGTCTGCTACCCCGATAGCGGCAATTCGGCCGGAACGGGGGAGGTAGTGCGCCGTCCCCGCGATCACAATGGGCGATCATGCCCGCTCGTGGTCGCAGCAACCGGCTGGTACCAGCCGGTCTGGTCGCCGTGGTGGTCGCAGCACCACTGCTGACCTCGATCGACGCCGCCGCGCGCGGCGTGACCCCGGTCGCCGTCGCCCACGCCACGCCCCCAGTCGCCGCCGCCCCGCCACGCGTCACGCCGCCCGTCGGTAGCGCGGCCCGGTCGTCCGGCATCCGAGCGTTCACGCTCGCGCGCGACCCGGTACCGGGTCCGCCGACCATCCCAGCCGGCGGATACCAGGTGGGCGTCCGGCATCTGGCGCTCAGCCGGGGCGCCACCCGACCGCTGCCGACGATCGTCTGGTACCCGACGGTCAAGACCGGCCCCCATGCGCCGCCCGGTGAGCTGTCCACCGTCGCGCCGGGGCGGTTTCCGCTGATCCTGCTCAGCCACGGTCTGTACGGGCTGCCGGAAAGCTTCGACCCGCTGGCGAGGCGGTGGGTTCACGCCGGATTCGTGGTCGCCGCGCCGACGTACCCGCACACCAGCACGTTGGCGCCCAAGGTGGAGCGGGCCGACATCCCGAACCAGCCCGCCGACGCGTCGTACGTGATCACGCAACTGCTGCGCCTGGCGGACACATCTGGCGACCCGTTCGCCGGGCACCTCGACCCTCGCCTGGTCGCCGCGGCGGGGCACTCGGCGGGCGGGTACACGACCGCGGGGCTGCTCAGCAGCCGCCGGGACAGCCGGGTACGCGCCGGGATCATCATGGCCGGAGCGGGCATGGGTACCGCGGCGTTCCACGGCCCGGTCGCGCCGGTGCTGTTCCTGCACGGCAACGCCGACCGGATCGTCTCGTACGCCCGCGGTCGCGCCACCTTCGACCGGTGCCCCTGGCCCAAGGCGTTCGTGACGTTCTTCGGGCAGGGTCACGGCGACTACCTCGCGCCGGGGCACGCCGGCTTCGAGCAGAGCGTCGCCGCCACGATCGACTTCCTGCGCTGGGCGCTGTACCGGGACGGCATGGCGCGCGGACGGCTCTGGCTGGACGCGACCTCTCCGGGAGTGTCGTCGGTCGACGTCCGGCTGTAACGGACCCGGCTCCGGGGGCGGGGTCCTCGCCGCGTGCCTCGGCTTGCCGACCCCCGCCTCGCCGCCGGAGACGGGTGTCGCCGCGGTCGTACAACGCTCGTGATGTGCGTACACCACGAGCGTTGTACGGCTCGAACGAGACCCCCGCCCGGACGGCGGCGAGAACCGCGGCGACCCGCGACCGCCCGACCACGCGTGCGGACCGGGCACCGAGCCCGGTCAGCCCATGTGCGGGTAGGTGTACTCCGTCGGCGGCACGAACGTCTCCTTGATCGTCCGGGGCGACATCCACCGGACCAGGTTCTGCCAGGAGCCCGCCTTGTCGTTGGTGCCGGACGCCCGTCCGCCACCGAACGGCTGCTGCCCCACCACGGCGCCGGTCGGCTTGTCGTTGATGTACAGGTTGCCGGCGGCGAACCGCAGCGCGGCGGTCGCCCGGTCGATCGCCCGCCGGTCGGTGGCGAAGATCGAACCGGTCAGCGCGTACGGCGCGACCGACTCGGCCTGTCGCACCACGTCGTCGAACTGGTCGTCGTCGTACACGTACACGGCGAGGACCGGTCCGAAGTACTCGGTGGTGAACACCTCGTTCGTCGGGTCGGTGCACTCGACCACGGTCGGGCGGACGAAGTATCCCTCGCTGTCGTCGCAGCTACCGCCTGCGAGCACGGTGCACGAGCCGTCGTTCTTGATCCGGTCCAGGGCGGCGGCGAGCCGACCGAACGAGCGGTGGTCGATGACGGCGCCGCCGAAGTTGGCGAAGTCGGTCACGTCGCCGTAGGTGAGCGCGTCGGCGGTGGCGGCGAGCCGGTCACGCAGCCCGCCCGTCCACAGCGAGCGGGGCAGGTACGCCCGCGACGCCGCCGAGCACTTCTGCCCCTGGTACTCGAAGGCGCCCCGGACCAACGCGGTGTGCAGGGCGTCGACCTCGGCGGACGAGTGCGCCACGACGAAGTCCTTGCCGCCCGTCTCGCCGACCAGCCGCGGATAGGTGCGGTACCGGTCGATGTTCTCGCCGACGGTCCGCCACAGCGTCTGGAACGTGCGGGTCGACCCGGTGAAGTGGATGCCGGCGAGGTCGGGGTCGGCGAGCGCCACCTCGGACACCGCGAGCCCGTCGCCGGTCACCATGTTGATCACGCCCGGCGGCAGCCCCGCCGCCTCCAGCAGTCGCATCGTGTAGTGCGCCGAGAGTTGCTGGGTCGGCGACGGCTTCCAGATCACGGTGTTGCCGAGCAGTGCCGGCGTGGTCGGCAGGTTGCCCGCGATGGCGGTGAAGTTGAACGGCGTGATCGCGTAGACGAAGCCCTCCAGCGGCCGGTGGTCGAACCGGTTCCACACCCCGGGCGAAGACACCGGCTGCTCGCCGAGCAGCTTGCGCGCGAAGAAGACGTTGTACCGCAGGAAGTCGATGAACTCGCAGGCGGCGTCGATCTCGGCTTGGAAGACCGTCTTCGACTGGCCCAGCATCGTGGCCGCGTTGAGGGTGTCGCGCCACGGCCCGGACAACAGGTCGGCGGCGCGCAGGAAGACCGCGGCGCGCTCGTCGAACGGCAGGTCGCGCCACATCGGGGCGGCTTTCTTCGCGGCGGCGACCGCCCGGCTCGCGTCCTGCGTCGTCGCGTTGCGCATCACACCGAGCACGTGCCGGCGCTTGTGCGGCTGTACCACCTCGATGGGGTCTCCGCCGCCCATGACCTGCTCGCCGTCGATGGTCATGGTGAGGTCGACGCGTTCGCCGGCGAGGTCCGCCAGCCGGCGGGCGATGCGGTCGCGCTCGGCGCTACCGGGCGCGTAGCTGCGGTTGGGCTCGTTGCGCGGTTCCGGTACCGCGGTCACAGCGTCCATCGGGGCTCCTCGGCGTCGTCGACGAGTTCTCGACCAATCCTGCCACGTCGTGCGCTCCGTCGATATGTCCCGGTACGGGGAGCGGGCGGCGAGCGGCGCGGCCAGCGTACGCGCGTACCCTGACAGGTCGGACAGGCGGCAGCGGAGGAGACCAGATGACCGAGCCCATCGCGCGCGTGGCGGGGTCGGACGGCGCCCGACCGGACACCGGGCTCCCGGTCGACACGACCGACGGGACCGCGTCCTCGGTCGACGAAACCGGCTCCTCGGTCGACACGACCGACGCGACCAGCACGGAGGCGGGCGAGACCGGTCCCACCAGGGCGCCGTGGCTGGCGAGCCTCGTCCTGGGCGTCCTCGGCCTCGCCTGGCTCGCCGGCATGTTGTGGTCGGCGCACGCCTCGATCGTGACGGCCGGGGCGCAGAGCGTCGCGCTCAGTACCGCCGCCGACGCGTTCCCGGTGATCGTCTCGGCGAGCCTGCTCGCCGGTCTCGCGACCAGCGTCGCCACGCTCGACCTGGTCGCCCGGCGCGGCGGTACGCTCCGAGCGCGGTCGCTGCCCCGGCTGGCGGTCGGCTTCGGCGTCGGACTGCTGGTCGGCGCCGCCGCGCTCGGGCTCATCCTGTTCGGGTACGGGCACGCCACCCCGATCGTGATCCTCGCCGTCGCGGTCGCCGCCGCCTCGATG
>DASUXA010000089.1:0-37176 GCA_036378155.1 Micromonosporaceae bacterium
GCAGGCTGCACCGACGGTGGAGCGGCGCGCACGCACGGCAGGAGGAGGGCTCGTGGCGCTCCCGCAGTACCGGCGCGAGCCGGGGGTGCATCCGCCGTTGGACTCGCCCGAGTACCGGAGCACTGCGCTCCGGCACCCGACGCGTCCGCTGGTGGTGCTGCCGCAGCGGCTGACCGAGGTCACCGGACCGCTGTTCGGCGCCGACCGGGCCCTGCCGCACGAGGCCGACCTCACCCGCCAGCACGACGGGGAGCCGCTCGGGCAGCGGATCACCGTGCACGGCAGGGTCCTGGACGGGGACGGCCGGCCGGTGCCGGAGACGCTGGTCGAGGTGTGGCAGGCGAACGCGGCCGGCCGCTACCGGCACCCGGTCGACACCTGGCCCGCTCCGCTGGACCCGAACTTCACCGGCTGCGGACGCGCGGTGACCGACGCCGACGGCTGGTACCGCTTCACCACCGTGAAACCCGGCGCGTACCCGTGGCGGAACCACCCGAACGCGTGGCGGCCGGCGCACATCCACTTCTCGCTGTTCGGCCGGGCGTTCACCCAGCGGCTGGTGACCCAGATGTACTTCCCGGGCGACCCGCTGTTCTTCCAGGACCCGATCTTCAACTCGGTACCCGACCCGAACGCCCGTGAGCGCCTCGTCTCGCGGTACGACCACACCGCGACCGAACCCGAGTGGGCGTTGGGGTTCCGGTTCGACATCGTGCTGCGCGGTCGGCAGAGCACCCCGTTCGAGAGCGACCACGACGATGACTGAACGCCTCGCGCTCACCCCCGCCCAGACCGTCGGTCCGTACCTGCACATCGGTCTGCTGTGGCCCGACGGGCCGTACGTGGTGCCGGACGGCACCCCCGGCGCGTTCTGGATCCGCGGTCGGGTGTTCGACGGCGCCGGGGAGCCGGTCGTCGACGCCCTGGTGGAGACGTGGCAGGCGGACCCGGACGGCGGATTCGACCATCCGGACGACCCGCGCGGCGCGCGTGCCGCGTCGCCGCCCGGTTTCCGGGGCTTCGGTCGCAGCGCCACCGACGAGCACGGCCGGTACGCCGTGCTTACCGTCAAACCGGGACCGCTGCCCGCCCCGGACGGCGGTACGGAGGCGCCGCATCTCGACGTGTCCGTGTTCGCGCGCGGGCTGCTGCACCGGGTCGTCACCCGGCTCTACTTCCCGGACGAGCCCGACGCCAACAGCGCCGATCCGGTGCTGCGCACCGTCGACCCGGCGCGCCGGTCCACCCTGGTGGCGGCACCGGCGCCGGACGGATTCGTCCTCGACATCCACCTGCAGGGCGAACATGAGACCGTCTTCTTCGACATCTGACGGCGTCGGCTCCGCGCTGTTCGGACTGTTCGGCGCTCCCGACATCGACGCCGAGCTGACCGACGAGGCGGTACTGCGGGCGATGCTGGACGTCGAGGCGGCGCTCGTCGAGGCGGCGGCTGACGCCGGGGTGGTACCGCGCCCAGCCGCCGACGCGATCGCCCGGCAGTGCCACCTCGACCGGTTCGACCTTGCCGACCTGGCAAGCGCCGCAGAATCCGCCGGCAATCCGGTGGTACCGCTGGTCCGGGCGCTGACCCGCGCGGTAGCCGAGGACGCCAAGCCGTGGGTCCACCACGGAGCGACCAGCCAGGACATCCTCGACAGCGCGCTGGTGCTGGTCGCGGTACGGGCGAGCGACCCGATGCTGCGGCACGTCGACGCCGCGACCGACGCGTGCGCCGGGCTCGCGCGGCGGTACCGGGACGCCGTCATGGTCGCCCGTACCCTGGGTCAGCAGGCGTCGCCGACCACGTTCGGGCTCAAGGCGGCGAACTGGCTGCTCGGGCTGCTCGACGCGCGGCGACGGCTGGTGGTCGCGCGGCGGGCGTTGCCGGTCCAACTCGGCGGGGCGGTCGGCACGCTGGCGGTGTACGGGGCGGCGGGTCCCGACGTGGCGGACCGGTTGGCGACGCGACTCGGGCTCGCCGGCAGCGACGTACCGTGGCACACCCGGCGACAGCCGCTGCTCGACCTGAGCGCCGCGCTGGCCGGGCTGCTCGCCGCCGCGGGCAAGGTCGCGCTGGACGTCGAACTGCTCGCCCAGAACGAGGTCGGCGAGGTCGCCGAGGGCGGCGAGGGTCGCGGCGGCTCGTCGGCGATGCCGCACAAGCGCAACCCGGTCGACTCGGTCCTCGTCGCCGCCGCCGCGCGTCGCGGACCGGGTCTGCTCGCCACCATGTACGCCGCCGCGACGCAGGAACACGAACGCGCCGCCGGAGCCTGGCACGCCGAGTGGGAACCACTGCTCGACCTGCTCCGCCTCGCCGGTGGCGCGGCGGGACACACCCGTCGGCTGCTCGACGGGCTCGAGGTACGGGCGGACCGGATGCGCGCCAATCTCGACGCGACCGGCGGGCTGGTCATGGCGGAGTCGGTGGCGAACCGGCTGGCTCCGGCGCTCGGACGCGGCGGCGCACACGACGTCGTCGCGCGCGCCGCACGCCAGCCGGACTTCCGCGCCGCGCTGCTCGCCGACCCGGCGGTACGCGAGCACCTGAGCGAACGCGACGTCGACGCGGCGCTCGACCCGCGCGAATGGCTGGGCTGCGCCGGTACCTTCGTGGACCGGGCGCTGCGGACATACCGCGCCGCGCGAGCGGACCGTCCCCCAGCGGCGCGCCCCGACCGTGCCGTGCCGGCGAGCGGCGTCTCGGCAAGGGGAGTGTCGTGACGTCCCGGCTGTACGCGACGGTGGACGGGCCGCCCGACGCGCCGGTGCTGGTCCTCGGCAGTTCGCTGGGCACCACCGGCGAGATGTGGCGACCCCAAGTCGACGCGCTCGCCGAGCGTTTCCGCGTGGTCCGGTACGACCATCTCGGGCACGGACGCTCCGCGCCGCCGTCGGACTGCTGTACCGTCGCGTCGCTCGGCGACGAGGTGCTGCGGCTGCTCGACGACCTCGCGGTACCGCGAGTCTCGTACGCGGGACTGTCGCTGGGCGGGATGGTCGGCATGTGGCTCGCCGCACACGCCCCCGACCGCGTCGACCGGCTCGTGCTGCTGTGTACGTCCGCCCTGCTCGGACCGGCTGAGGGCTGGCTCGACCGGGCGGCGACGGTACGCGCCGGCGGAACCGCGGCGGTCGCCGACACCGTGGTCGCCCGATGGTTCACGCCCGGCTTCGCGGCGGCACACCCCGAGGTCGTCGCCGCGCACCGGGCGATGCTGACGGCGACGCCGGCGTACGGGTACGCCGCCTGCTGCGAGGCGATCGCCGCGATGGACCTGCGTGCCGACCTGCCCAGCGTCCAGGCGCCGACGCTGGTCGTCGCGGGCGCCGACGACGCCGCCACGCCGGTCGGGCACGCCGAGGCGATCGTCGAACGCATCCCGTACGCCCGGCTGAGTGTGGTGCACGACGCGGCCCACCTCGCCAACGTCGAGCAGCCGTCGCAGGTCACCGAGCTGCTGCTCGACCATCTCGACCCCAGGTGAGGAGCCGGCGGATGGACGACGGGCAGCGGCGCGACGCCGGAACGACGGTACGTCGGCAGGTGCTCGGCGACGAGCACGTCGACCGCGCGGTGGCGGACACCGACGAGTTCACCGCGCCGTTCCAGGACTTCATCACCCGGTACGCCTGGGGCGAGATCTGGACCCGGCCGGGTCTGGACCGCGGTACCCGCAGCTGCGTCACCCTGGCGATCCTCGCCGCGCTCGGGCACGACGAGGAACTCGGCATGCACGTGCGCGCCGCGCTGCGCAACGGGCTCGATCCCGACCGGATCGGCGAGGTGCTGTTGCACGTCGCCGTTTATGCTGGCGTGCCGGCGGCGAACCGAGCGTTCAAGGTCGCGCAGCGGATTCTGCGGGAGCAGGAGGACGGGTGACCGGGGAGCCGACGCGGGTCGAGTTCGTGCAGTCGCTGGAACGAGGACTCGCGGTCATCAAGGCGTTCGACGCCACCCATCCGCAGTTGACCCTCAGCGAGGTGGCGCGCGCCACGGGACTGACCCGTGCCGCGGCGCGCCGGTTCCTGCTGACCCTCGTCGAACTCGGCTACGTGCGTACCGACGGGCGGCTGTTCTCGCTGCGGCCGCGCATCCTCGACCTCGGGTATGCGTACCTGTCCAGCCTGTCCCTGCCCGAGATCGCCCAGCCGCACATGGAGGAACTGGTCGCCCGCGTCCACGAGTCCTGTTCGGTGTCGGTACTCGACGGCGACGAGGTCGTCTACGTGGCACGGGTGCCGACGCACCGGATCATGACGGTCGCGATCAGCGTCGGCACCCGGTTCCCGGCGTACGCCACGTCGATGGGGCGGGTGCTGCTCGCCGCGCAGCCCGAGGAGTGGCTCGACAAGTACCTGGCGCAGACGGAGTTCCGCCCCATCACCCGGCGCACCGTCACCGATCCGGAGAAGCTGCGCGCCACCCTCGCGCGCATCCGCGCCCAGGGGTTCGCCCTCGTGGACCAGGAACTCGAGGAGGGGCTGCGGTCCATGGCGGTACCCCTGCGCGACGCGGACGGCGCCGTGGTGGCGGCGATGAACGTGTCGGCGCACGCCAGCCGGGGCAGTTCCGAGGCGATCCGCAAAGAACTGCTCCCGGCGCTGCTCGAAGCCGCGCGGCTGATCGAGGAGGATCTGCGCGGCGGGCAGAACCGGCAGGTCGCCGGGCGCTGAGGCGGTACGCGTCGCCTTGCGCGCCGCGGTCCGGGCGCGGCTGCGCTAGCTCATACGAGGGCGCAGCAGCGCCAGCCGCCCGGAATCGTCCAGCGTCGAGTCGAACCGCAGCCCCGCCGTGGCGGCGAGCGCGGTCAGCCGTTCGTCGGTCACGTCGCGTACCGAGAACGGATGGTCGACGCGCTGTCCGTCGAACTCGTACCGCACCGTCGCGGTGAGCACGTCGTCCCGCCGGTCGAGGTCGGTCAGCGTGTACCGGACGCCGTCCACCTCGACGACGGACGGCGCGCAGGTCGCGACCCAGCCGGGGGCGTGCCGTTCGACGACGGCGAAGCCGTCGTCGCGGACGTGTCGGCGTACCGTGCGCAGCGCCGCCGCCACGAACGTCGGGTCGGCGGTGTTCACCAGGTGGCTCATCAGCAGTACCGCGTGGAAGCGCTCGCCGAGGTCGACTGTGGCGAGGTCGGCGGGTACCGGTCGGGCGAGGCGCAACTCGGCGAGCATGTCCGGCTCGTTGTCGACGCCGGTCACCGGGTGCCCGAGCCGGGCCAGGGGTTCCGCGAGCCGACCGGTACCGCAGCCGAGGTCCAGCACGCGACCGCCCGGCGGCAGGAGACCGTGGACGAGTTCCGCGTCCCCGGTTCGCGGGGGCAGGCGACGGTACAGGGCGACGGGGCTGCCGTCCGGGGCGATGGTCATGCCCCGATCCTCGCCCAGCCGAGCGGATCGACACGCGCGGCACCGGTCGGGTCGCGGTACCGCCGAGTTGTGGTTTGCTGACGAATCCGTTGTGGAACAAGCGATCCACGTCGGGTAGCGGGTGGGGCAGGGAGGGTCCATTGTGGAAGTTCTCCCTATTTCGTGCGAATCGGTAGCGGTTGGGAGGTTTGAGATGCACAGTGATGGCATGACCAGCAGCGGGAGTGGCGCCCGGTACTACTGGTGCCTGAAGCACCACCGGGTCGAGACCGACGAGACGAAGTGCGCGTCGGTCAACCGGCTCGGGCCGTACGCCACCTCGGAAGAGGCGGAGCACGCGCTGGAACGCGTCGCGGAACGCAACGCCGAGTGGGACGCCGAGGACGCCCGCTGGAACGGCGAGTGACGAGCCGGACGGCTCGTCTGTGCAGGAGGACACCATGGCCGTAGCGAAGAAGGCCACCACGGGACCGGCCGCGAAGCGCGCGGCCGGCGCGAGCGCGGCGGGCCGGACCACGGCCGCGAAGAAGACCACCGCGAAGAAGACGACCGCGAAGAAGACGACCGCCAAGGCGACGACGGCGGCCGAGACCGGTACCGCGAAGAAGACGACCGCCAAGGCGACGACGGCGGCCGAGACCGGTACCGCGAAGAAGACGGCGGCGCGCAAGACCACGACGGCGCGGCAGAGCGCGGCGAAGTCGGCTCCGGCGAGGAAGACGACGGCGAAGACGGCTCCGGCGAAGAAGACGGCGACCGCCGCCCGCGCGACCGCGACCACCAAGGCGACCACGGCGACGAAGACCACGGCTGCCAGGAAGACCACCGCGAAGAAGGCGGCGCCGGCGAAGACCACCGCCAGGAAGACGACCGCCGGGACGACCGCGCCGGCGAAGAAGACCGCGACGCGCGCGACCCGCACGGCGCAGGCCCCGGCGAAGAAGACGGCTGCGAAGACGACGGCGGCGCGACAGCCCGCCGCGAAGAAGACGACGGGAGCTGCCGCCAAGGCGACCGCCGCGAAGAAGACCACGGGGGCGGCGACCAGGGCGACCGCGACGAAGAAGGCGACAACCGCGGCGACGCGCGCGAAGCAGGCCCCGACCAGGAAGACGACCACGGCGACGAAGACCGCTCCGGCGAAGAAGTCGACCGCAAAGAAGACGGCGCCGGCGAAGAAGTCGACGGCGGCGAAGAAGACGGCACCGACGCGCAGGGCGCCGGCGAAGAAGGCGGCCGGCAGCCGGGGCGCGGGTACCCGGACCAGGGGTGGCACGACCGCCGAGTGAGCTTGGCGGGCGTGGCTGACGCACGTTCGGACGCCGGGTCCGGGTCGGATCTCGACCGGCCTGGCGTCTGTCGCGTCGGTTGCCGCGCTGGTAAGACTGTGCCGTGACCATCAGACGCGTCCGGGCGCCGCGCATCGACTTCACCCCGATCCGGCGCGAGCTGCGCCTGCCCGACGACTTCCCGCCGGACGCCGCACGCGAGGCCGACCGGACCGCGGCGGCGCCCCCGCCGCTTCCGCCGACCGATCGCACCGACCTTCCGCTGGTCACCATCGATCCGCCCACGTCGCGCGACCTCGACCAGGCGGTATGCCTGGCGCGCCGGCAGGGCGGCGGCTACCGGGTCCACTACGCGATCGCCGACGTCGCCGCGTACGTACCGGCGGACGGGGCGCTGGCGGCGGAGACGTGGAACCGCGGCGAGACGGTGTACCTTCCGGACGGAAAGATCCCCCTGCACCCGCTGTCGCTCAGCGAGGGCGCCGCGAGCCTACTGCCCGACCAGGTGCGCGCCGCCGCGCTGTGGACGATCGACCTGGACGCCGACGGGGCGACCACGGCCGTCCGGGTCGAGCGGGCCGCCGTGCGCAGCCGGGCGAAGCTGTCCTATCAGGGGGTACAAGCGGACGTGGACGCGGGGCGCGCGCCGGAGCCGGTCGCCCTGCTGCCCGAGATCGGCAAGCTGCTGGTGGCGCGCGGTCTGGCTCGCGGCGCGGTCAACCTGCCCATTCCGGAGCAGGAGATCGAGCCGGACGGCACGGGTTGGCGGCTGGTGCTGCGCGCCCCGGTACCGGTCGAGGAGTACAACGCCCAGATCTCGCTGCTGACCGGGGCGTGCGCGGCGGGCATCATGCTGGCCGGCGGGGTGGGGCTGCTGCGGACCATGCCGCCGCCCAGCCCGGAGGCGGTCGACCGGCTGCGTACCGCCGCCGGGGCGCTCGGCATCGCGTGGCCCGACGGCGCGTCCGTCGGTACCGTCATCGCCGCCGTGGACCCCGGCGACCCGCGCGCGGCTGCCTTCCTCGACCAAGCCGCCGAGCTGATGCGCGGCGCGGGGTACACCGCCTTCGACGGCTCCGCCCCGGCACAGCCCGACCATGCCGGGGTCGGCGGGTCGTACGCGCACGTCACGGCGCCGTTGCGACGGCTGGCGGACCGGTACGCGACCGAGGTCTGCCTGGCTCTCTACGAGGGACGGGAGGTGCCGGACTGGGCGCGCGAGGCGTTGCCCAAGCTGCCCGACGTCATGGCGAGCACCGGTCGGCGGTCGTCCGCCGCCACCCGGGCGGCGGTCGACCTGGCTGAGGCGGTCCTGCTCGCCGGGCGGGTCGGCGAGGTGTTCGAGGCGGCGGTCGTCGACGTCGACCAGGGACGTCACGCCGACCGCGAAGCCGGCAACGACGCGACCGGCAGCCACGCGACCGGCAGCCACGGCAACGGGGGCGCGCCGAAGCGCCCGGCGGGCGGCACGGTCGCGCTGGACGAGCCCGCGGTACGCGCGCGCTGCGAGGGGGACCTGCCGCTCGGCGAGCGGGTACGGGTCCGGCTGACCACTGCCGACCCCGAGCGGCGGACGGTGGTGTTCGCATTGGCCTGACGCGCGGTGGCGCGTCAGGTGGGAGGTTCGCCTGACGCGCGGTGGCGCGTCGGGTGGGATTGAGGTTGTGCCAGGGCCGGTGGCGCGACGCGGCTGGCCGGAAGCGGAAGGGGTACGGCGACCGTGACCGAGGACGACATTGGGGCCTTCCGAGCGGCCCGCGACTTCCTGCTCGCCCAGCGCGAGGACTACGACACGGCGTACCGCGAGTTCCGGTGGCCGGAGCTGGCGCGGTTCAACTGGGCGCGCGACTGGTTCGACGGGGTACTCGCGGTGGAGCACGGCGACCAGACCGCGCTGTGGGTCGTCGAGGAGGACGGCAGCGAGGAGAAGCTCAGCTTCGCCGAGTTGTCCGAGCGCTCCTCGCAGGTGGCGGGCTGGCTGCGGTCGCACACGGTGCGCCGGTACGACCGGGTCCTGGTGATGCTGGGCAACCAGGTCGAACTGTGGGAGGCGCTGCTCGCCGCGATGAAGCTCGGCGCGGTGATCATCCCGGCGACCACCCTGCTCGGTCCGTCCGACGTCGCCGACCGGGTACAGCGGGGCAACGTCACGCACGTCATCGCCCGGTCTGAGGACGCCGCCAAGTTCGCCGAGGTGCCGGGCGACTGGACCGGCATCGCGGTCGGCGATCCGGTACCGGGCTGGCTGCGCTGGGACGACGCGTACGCCTCGACGGACGACTCCAGTGAGGACGGCCCGACCGCCGCCGGCGACCCGCTGCTGCTGTATTTCACGTCCGGTACCACCGCCCAGCCGAAGCTGGTCGAGCACAGCCACGTGTCGTACCCGGTCGGGCACCTGTCGACGATGTACTGGATCGGGCTGCGCCCCGGCGACGTCCACCTGAACATCTCCTCGCCGGGCTGGGCGAAGCACGCCTGGAGCAACGTGTTCGCGCCGTGGAACGCGGCGGCGACCGTGCTCATCGTCAACCAGGCGCGGTTCGCCGCCGGTCCGCTGCTGGACGCGGCGGTGCGCTGCGGCGCGACGACGTTCTGCGCCCCGCCGACGGTGTGGCGGATGCTGATCCAGGCTGACCTGGGCGCGTGGCAGGTGCCGTTCCGGGAGTGTGTCGCCGCCGGGGAGCCGCTGAACCCGGAGGTGATCGAGCAGGTCCGGACCGCGTGGGGGATCACCGTCCGCGACGGGTACGGGCAGACCGAGACGACCGCGCAGATCGGGAACCCGCCGGGGCAGCCGCTCAAGCTGGGCTCGATGGGGCGCCCGCTGCCCGGGTACCGGGTGGTGCTCGCCGATCCGCTCACCGGCGATCTCGGCGGCGAAGGGGAGATCTGCCTCGACCTGGCGGAGCGGCCGATGGGTCTGATGCTCGGGTACCGCGAGGACGAGGACCGCGCCGCCGAGGCGATGCGCGGCGGGCTGTACCACACGGGCGACGTGGCGACCCGCGACGCCGACGGGTACATCACCTACGTGGGGCGGACCGACGACGTGTTCAAGGCGTCGGACTACCGGATCTCGCCGTTCGAGTTGGAGAGCGTGCTGCTGGAGCACATCGCGGTGGCGGAGGCGGCGGTGGTGCCGTCGCCCGATCCGGTGCGGCTGGCGGTACCGAAGGCGTACGTGACGTTGGCGTTGGGTTTCGAGCCGACCGCCGAGACCGCCTTCGACATCCTGAAGTTCTCGCGGGAACGGCTCGCCCCGTACAAGCGGGTGCGGCGGATCGAGTTCGCCGAGTTGCCGAAGACGATCTCCGGCAAGATCCGGCGGGTCGAACTGCGCGGAGCCGAGACCGAGCGAGCCGGGCAGCAGGCTGGTCGTGCCCCGAACGAGTACTGGGAGGAGGACTTCCCCGAGCTCAAAGCGTGATCCGCACGACATCGGCAGGCGCCACCCGGTCTGAAAGGATGTCGGCCATGGCACTGGACCTTTCGACGCTGCCCGACGTCTCCGGGCTCACCGTAGGCATTCTCGGCGGTACCGGTGACCAGGGCCGCGGCCTCGCGTATCGGTTCGCCCGCGCCGGGCAGGCGGTCACGATTGGTTCCCGGACCACCGAACGTGGCCGGCGGGCAGCCGAGGAACTGGCGGCGCTGCCCGGCGTGACCGGTGTCGTCGCCGGGGGCGAGAACGCCGACGTGGCGGGCAAGGCGGACGTGGTCGTGGTGGCGGTGCCCTGGGAGGGTCACGGTGACCTGTTGCGCTCGCTCGCCGGTCCGCTGACCGGCAAGATCGTGGTCGACTGTGTCAATCCGCTGGGCTTCGACAAGCAGGGTCCGTACGCGCTGCCGGTACCCGAGGGCAGCGCCGCCCAGCAGGCGGCGGCGCTGCTGCCCGGTTCGCGGGTGTGCGCCGCGTTCCACCATGTCAGCGCCAGCCTGCTGAGCGACCCGTCGGTCGATCGGATCGACCTCGACGTGTTCGTGGTCGGCGACGACCGGGACGCGGTCGCCACGGTGCAGGCGCTGGCGTGCCGGATCGACGGGATGCGCGGGGTGTACGCCGGCAGGCTGCGCAACGCGCGGCAGGTGGAGGCGCTCACCGCGAACCTGATCGCGATCAACAAGCGGTACCGGGCACACGCCGGGCTGCGCATCACCGACGTGTGAGGCGTCGCCGCGTCGATGCGTGACGACCTGGGTACCGACGTCGCGGTGGCGGCGCCGCCCCGGCGCGTCGTGTCGCTGGTGCCGTCGCTCACCGAGGCGGTCGCGTCGAGCGCGCCGGGTGTGCTGGTCGGCGCGACCGACTACTGCACCCATCCGGAGGATCTGGACGTGGCGCGGGTCGGCGGCTCGAAGTATCCGACCGTGGACCGGGTTCTCGCGCTGCGACCGGACCTGGTGCTCGCGAACGCGGAGGAGAACCGCCGCGAGGACGTCGAGGCGCTGCGCGCCGCCGGGGTACCGGTGTGGGTGACGTTCCCGACGACCGTGCCGGACGCGTTGCGATCGCTGCGCCGAATGTTCGCGGTACTGCGACTCGAGGCGCCCGGCTGGTTGGGCGAGGCGGAGCGGGTCTGGGCGGAGCCGCCGGGTGGGCCGGCGCGGCGTGCGGTGGTACCGGTCTGGCGCCGCCCGTGGGTGGTGCTCGGTCGCGACACGTTCGCCGCCGACGTGTTGTACCGGCTGGGCGTGGCGGTGCTGGACGGTGGCGGCGGGCAGCGCTACCCCCGCCCGTCGCTGACCGAGATCACCGGCTGGCGACCGGACCTGGTGGTGCTGCCGGACGAGCCGTACCGGTTCAGCGCGGACGACGGTCCGGAGGCGTTTGCGGGGTTGCCCTGCGCGCTGGTGTCGGGTCGGCATCTGACCTGGTACGGGCCGTCGCTGGCGCGGGCGCGGGAGGTGTTGTCCCGGCAACTGGCGCCGGCTGCGTGGGTGCGCCGCTGAGCGCGGCAGGCGCGGACGGTGGGACGGCAGCCGAGCGGAGATGCCTCGCCAGAGGCGTACAACGGTGGTGGTGTACGCACACCACGACCGTTGTACGCCGACGGCGACCCACCCGGTCCGGGGGCGGTTGCCGGACCGCCCAAGCGGTGCGAAGAAGCCTTAGAAGGTGTGCTCGGCGGCGGGGAAGACGCCGTCGCGGACTTCCTCGGCGTACCGCTGGGCGGCTTCGGTGAGCACCGAGGCGAGGTCGGCGTACCGCTTGACGAACCGGGGCGCCTTGCCGGTGCGCAGCCCGGTCATGTCCTGCCACACCAGCACCTGCGCGTCGGTGTCCGGTCCGGCGCCGATACCGATGGTCGGTACCGGCAACTCGTGCGTGATGCGCTTGGCGACCTCGCCCGGCACCATTTCCAGTACCACGGCGAACGCGCCCGCCTCGGCGACCGCGCGGGCGTCCGCGACCACCGCCTCGGCGGTGTCGCCCCGCCCCTGCACCCGGTACCCGCCGATGACGTGTTCGCTCTGCGGGGTGAAGCCGACGTGCGCCATGACCGGGATGCCCGCCTGGGTCAGCGCGGCGACCTGAGCCGCGACCCGGCGACCGCCCTCCAGTTTGACGGCGTGGCAGCCGCCTTCCTTCAGGAACCGCACCCCGGTTCGCAACGCCTGGGCAGGTCCCTCCTCGTACGAGCCGAACGGCAGGTCGCCGACGACCAGAGCGCGCTGGGTCCCGCGTACCACCGCGCGTACCAGCGGGAGCAGTTCGTCGACCGTGACCGGCAGCGTCGTCTCGTAGCCGAACACGTTGTTGGCGGCGGAGTCGCCGACCAGCAGCACCGGGATGCCGGCGTCATCGAAGATCCGGGCGGTGTACTGGTCGTAGCTGGTGAGCATCGCCCACTTCTCGCCACGTTCCTTGGCGGCGATCAGGTCGCGGGTGCGTACCCGTCTGGTGGCGGGCCCGCCGTACAGCGACGGCACGTCTGGCTGTGACATGGTGATCTCCTCTGGTCCTCGAGGCCGCGCCGATGCGGTCCCCGGGTCTGTGCCGATCGTGCCACCGCGTCGAACGACGACGGCAGAGCCCAGTGCGAGATGTCACAGCCGGACATCCGCCGCAAAGGCGCCGTCACGCCACCTGTCCGACACGCGGGTACGGAGGAACGGAATGGCACCCCGCCATTGTCGTCGCATCCGGGAAGGGCACGGGTGCCGATTCGTGGGAACCGCCGAGATCGACCCCGACCGGTTCCTGGAATTGTCCCCTTTTCGTCGGTGGTACCGCCCGCGACGGTAACCGCGCGATCAGTGGGAAAGCGCCGGAACGGCGCCATCCGCGCGTGCCTCGCGTCCGAATCATCGCGGCTAATTCCTCGTGGACGGCGCGGCTCGAACCGTGCTGTACAGCAGGGGAAAAGTCCAGCGGGACAGGCGATCGCGGGCGCAGCGACCCGGCGGCGGATGACGTGACGACGCCAATCTAACGCACCAAGATGCGACTATTCGCGCGGCACCGGCAATTTGGGCAACGGCGTCGAGGACCACGGCATAACCGACTACAGCGAGTAACGAATTTCCAGAAAGGAGGGACGCGCTCGAACCGGGCGGAGTTGACTTGCGTTATCTCCAACTAGGAGCGCTCCGGTGATCGTACGGAAGGAGAGTGGTCACGATGGCCAGCTCGTTGTTCAGGGCGGTAAAGGCGGCGCACCACAGTCACGGCCACGACACCAGCAGGTCGAAGACGACGACCCACGGCCGCCACCACCACCACACCAAGCATGACCACACCACACACCACTAGGAGCGGCTAGCCGACTTCGGGCCAGCGACCTCACCCGCCCCGCGGGCCGGCGTCGCTGGCCCTCGTCACCTCCCGGAAGCCGGACATTGTGCGCGAGCAGGACACCCAGCAGTACCCGACGACGGCGCCGCACGTCCGGCTCGTCGACATCTTCCGCCGGTTCTGGCCCGACGTCCGCCCGTTCTGCGGCTGGCTGGCGGTCAGCCTCCTGCTCGTACCGGTCGCGGCGGTGCTCGACGCCGGCGACCTCTGGCTGTTCAAGATCCTGGTCGACGACGTGCTCACCCCGCACAACTACGGACTGTTCCCGGCGCTCGCCGCCGCGTTCGTGGGAATCACCGTCGCCGCCGGGCTGGTGTCCTTCGCGGACGGCTACCTGTCCACCTGGGTCGCCGAGAAGTTCCTGCTCAACCTGCGCGGTCGGGTCTTCCGGCATCTCCAGCGGCTGTCGCTCAGCTTTTTCGAACGCCGACCGCTGGGCGACACGATAAGCCGGCTGACCAGCGACATCGCCGCCATCGAGCGGCTGGTGGTGGCGGGCGTGGCACGGTTCGTCTCCTACTCGTTCCGCATCGCGCTGTACGCCGGGCTGTTGTTCTACCTCAGCTGGCGGCTCGCCGCGGTGTCCCTGCTCGCCGCCCCGATCTTCCTCCTGCTCGCGAAGTACTTCTCGCTGCGTATCCGCAACGTCGCGCGGGAGGCGCGACGGCGTTCGGGCACCATCAGCGCGGTCGCCGAGGAGAGCCTGGGCAACCTGATGCTGACCCAGGCGTACAACCAGGAGGATGCCGAAGCCGACCGGTTCCAGCGGGAAAACCTGGGCAGCTTCCAGGCCGAGGTCCGGGCGTCGCGGCTGAGCGGACTGTTCAGCGGAGTGATCGACCTGCTCGAGACGGTCGGGGTGCTGATCGTGGTCGGTGTCGGCGTGGGGGAACTCGCCGACGGTCGCATCACCCTGGGCGGACTGCTGGTGTTCCTCGCCTACCTGGCTCAGCTGTACCGCCCGGTCCGCGGCTTCGGGCGACTGTCCAACACGGCGGCTTCCGCCAGCGCCAGCGCCGAACGCGTCATCGACCTGCTCGACCAGCAGCCCGACGTACGCACCCCCGCCCGTCCGGTACCGCTGCCGCAGGCGGAAGGCGTGCTGAGCTTCGACAACGTCAGCTTCACCTACCCGGGCAGCCGGCACCCGGCGCTGTCCGGGCTCACCTTCACCGTCCGCCCCGGACAGACCGTCGCGATCGTCGGCGCCAGCGGAGCCGGCAAGTCCACCCTCGGCAAGCTGCTGCTGCGCTTCTACGACCCGGACCGCGGCTCGATCAGCCTCGACGGTCACGACCTGCGGACGCTGGACCTGGTCGACCTGCGCCGCAACATCGCCGTGGTGATGCAGGAGACCCTGGTACTGGACGGTTCGATCCGGGACAACATCCGGTGGGGTCGGCCCGACGCCGACGAAGCGGGCGTGGTGCGCGCGGCGATGGCGGCGGACGCGCACGGCTTCGTCACGCAGCGACCCGACGGGTACGACACGCGGGTCGGTCAGCGCGGTCGTCAACTGTCCGGCGGGCAGCGTCAGCGGGTCGCCATCGCCCGCGCGATGATCCGGGACGCTCCGGTACTGCTGCTCGACGAGCCCGCCACCGGTCTGGACGCCGCCTCGAAGCAGCGGGTCCTCGAACCGTTGCGCCGGCTGATGCGGGGCCGCACCACCCTGGTCATCTCGCACGACCTGCTCACCACCGCCAACGCCGACCTGATCCTGTTCCTCACCCAGGGACGGGTCAGCGAGGCGGGCAGCCACCGCGAACTCATGGCGCGCGACGGCGACTACGCGCGGCTGTACCGGCTGCACCAACACGAACCAATCCCCGTCGCAGCGCCACAGGAGCCAGCGTGGACACGGTGACCGCAGGGCGAGAACTGAACGGTCCGGCCCAGTTGCCGCCCGGCTACGAGATCGCACCCGGATACCAGGTCGTCGAGCACGTCCGGCGCGGAGAGGACCTGGACTGCTACGAAGTGTGGAGCGACCGGCGGTACTGCCTCTGCTTCGTCAAGACGCTACGACCCGACCGGTACGACGACGCGCACGCGTCGGAGCACCTGCTCCACGAGGGTCGGCTGCTGCTGTCCCTGACCCACCCGCACCTGGTACGGGCGTACGAGCTGGTCACCGGCGAGGGGCAGCCGCCGGTCCTGGTGCTGGAGACGTTGGCCGGCGACACCCTCGGGTACCTGCTGGACCAGTCGGTCCGCCTCGCCGGCCCCGAACTCGGGTTCCTCGGCCAGCACCTGTGCTCGGCGGTGCGGTACCTGCACGGTTGCGGGTACCTGCACCTGGACGTGAAGCCCAGCAACATCATCGCCGAGTACGGGCGGGCGAAGCTCATCGACCTCAGCCTGGCGCGGCGTCCGGGGCGGTGCCGGGGCGGTCTCGGTACCGAGGGGTACCGGGCGCCCGAACAGGAGCACGGCGGTGAACTGGGACCGCCCACGGACGTGTGGGGGATCGGGACGGTGCTCGCCGAGGCGTCCGACGGGCAGGAACTGCCCGACCGCGTGGCGCGCACGATCGAGCAGTGCCGGCAGGTCGACCCGGTACGCCGTCCCACCGTCGCCGCGCTGCACGCCGCGCTGGAGGAACTGACCGAAGCCGAGCCGAGCCCGGTCGGGTGACCGGGAGCGTCGAGGGTCGTCGCGGCGGCGACCGCCGCGACGACGGCGGTCGGGCGGGCCGGGCGGGTCGGGTCAGGTGTACCGGACGCCCGGCGTCGACGGTTGGCGCGTCGCGTCGTGGCTGGGCTCGGGCGCCGGTTGGGCTGCCTCGCGGTACCGGTTGGTGATGGGCAGCCGACGGTCGCGACCGAACGCCTTGATCGAGATCTTGGTACCGGGAGCCGCCTGCCGCCGCTTGTACTCGGCGAGGTCCACCATGCGCAGCACCCGGTCCACGACAGCGGGGTCGTGGCCCGTCGCGACGAGGTCGTCGCGACCCAGGTCGCCGTCGACGTACCCGGCGAGGATCGCGTCGAGGACCGGGTAGTCGGGCAGCGAGTCGGTGTCCAGTTGACCGGGGCGCAACTCGGCGCTGGGCGGCTTGCGGATCGAGTTCTCCGGGATCGGCGGTACCTCGCCCAACCGTTCCGCCTCGTCGTTCCGCCACCGGGCGAGCCGCCACACCATCGTCTTCGGCACGTCCTTCAGCGGGTTGAACCCGCCGACCGAGTCGCCGTACAGGGTGGAGTAGCCGACCGCCAGTTCGCTCTTGTTGCCCGTGGTCAGCACCAGGTGGCCCTCCTGGTTGGACAGCGCCATCAGGATGACGCCCCGTACCCGCGCCTGCAGGTTCTCCACCGCCAGCCCGGACAGCGCGAGGTTCGCCAGGAACGCGTCCACCATCGGCTGGATCGGCTCGACCCGGTAGTCCAGCCCGGTGCGCTTGGCGAGGTCGGCGGCGTCGTCCTTGGAGTGCTGCGAGGAGACCTGACTGGGCATGGACACCCCGACCACGCGCTCGGGACCGATCGCGTCGCAGGCGATCGCCGCGACCACCGCCGAGTCGATGCCGCCGGACAGCGCGATCACCACGGAACGGAAACCGTTCTTGCCGACGTAGTCGCGCAGGCCCAGCACCAGCGCCTGCCACACCTCCGCCTCGTCGGTGACCCGGTCGGCGATGCCGCCGAACGCCTCCGGTCCGGGCGGGGTCGGCAGCGCGTCGGACAGGAACAGCCGCTCGACCCGCATCCCCTCGACACCCGGCTCGGACACGGTGAACTGGGCGGCGTCGCTGTCCACCTCGTCGTCGAACGTGTCGTCCGGAGCGCTCACCGTCGTGGTACGCGCCGCCTCGCGGGCCGCCGGCAGCCGCAGGTCGTGGATCATCAGGTGGCTGGTGAACTGGGGCGCGCGCGCCAGCAGCCGACCCTGCTCGTCGACGATCAGCGAGTCGCCGTCGAAGACCAGTTCGTCCTGCCCGCCGATCATGTTCACGTACGCCACCGGCGCGCCCGCCTCACGCGCCCGGCGGGACACCAGAGCCAGCCGTACGTCGTCCTTGTTCAGCTCGTACGGCGAGGCGTTGATGTTCACCACCAGACCGACCCCGGCGCTCCCGGCGACCGCGAACGGTCCGCCCGGCTGCCAGATGTCCTCGCACACGGTCAGCGCCACGTCGACCCCGCCGATCCGTACCACCCGCAGCGTGTCGCCGGGCACGAAGTACCGGTCCTCGTCGAACACGCCGTAGTTGGGCAGGTGGTGTTTGAAGTACCGGCACACCACGCGCCCGCCGTGCAGCAGCGCGAGCGCGTCGCGCGGACCCCGGTCGGCGGTCGCCGCCGGAGCACCGTGGTCCAGCACGCCCTCCAACGTGACGTTGGAGCCGAGCCGGGCGGGACCGTCCGCGTCCAGGTACCCGACGACCACAGCCACCTCGCCGAGCCCGTCGGCGGCAAGGTCGGCGGCGAGACGTTCGAGCGCCGCCTTCGAGGCGGACACGAACGACTCGCGGAACACCAGGTCCTCCACCGGGTAGCCGGTGAGGTGCATTTCCGGGAACGCGACCAGGTGCGCGCCGTGCTCGGCAGCCTGCCGGGTCCAGTCGCGGACCACCGCCGCATTGCCGGTCAGATCCCCAACCGTGGAATTGGCCTGGGCGAGAGCGATGCGCAGGGTCGGCATACCCCCTATCTTGGCGCAGACCCGCCGAGGGCGCCCGAGGGGTGGCGCCGGGGTGTGCCGGGCGCGTCGTGTGGGCTGCCCGGTCGCCGCGCGGGGCGGCGCAATCCCTGGTCACCGGGCATGCCACGATCGCCAGGGCGGACAGTGAGGAGGACGCGGGTGCGTGCGACGAAGATCTACGGTCCGGGTGACGTCCGGCTGGAAGAGGTGCCGGACCCGGTGGTACGCGAGCCGGGCGACGCGGTGGTGCGGGTGGTCGCGGCGTGCATCTGCGGCAGCGACCTGTGGGCGTACCGGGGAGTCGCCAAGCGGGAGCCGGGACAGCGCATCGGTCACGAGTTCGTCGGCGTGGTCGAGGAGGTCGGGTCCGAGGTGCGAACCGTGCGACCCGGCGACTTCGTGATCGCCCCGTTCGTGTGGTCCGACGGTACCTGCGACTACTGCCGCGAAGGGTTGCAGACGTCCTGCGTGAACGGCGGATTCTGGGGTTCCGGGGGCAGCGACGGCGGTCAGGGCGAGGCGGTGCGCGTGCCGTACGCCGACGGCACGCTGGTCGCGGTGCCCGGCGAGGTCGACCCGGCGCAGGTACCGGCGCTGCTCGCGCTGTCCGACGTGATGGGTACCGGCCACCACGCGGCGCGCGCCGCCGGTGTGCGACCCGGCGCGACGGTCGCCGTCGTCGGCGACGGGGCGGTCGGGCTGTGCGGCGTGCTCGCCGCGCACCGGCTCGGCGCGGGGCGGATCATCGCGCTGGGGCGGAACCCGGCGCGCGTCGCGGTCGCCCGCCGGTTCGGCGCGACCGACGTGGTGGGCGAGCGCGGGGACGAGGCGGTCGCGGCGGTACGGGAGTTGACCGGCGGGGAAGGCGCGCACGCGGTGCTGGAGTGCGTCGGCACCCAGCAGTCGATGGCGACCGCGATCGGGTTGGCTCGCGACGGCGGGCGGGTCGGCTACGTCGGCGTACCGCACGAGGTGGTCGACATCGACATCCGGCAGATGTTCAACCGCAACGTCGCGCTGGGCGGCGGGGTCGCGCCGGCTCGCGCGTACCTGCCGGAACTGCTCGCCGACGTGCTCGCCGGACGGCTGGACCCGGGTCCGGTGTTCGACGTGCGGCTGCCGTTGTCCGAGGTGGGGCGGGGGTACGCGGCGATGGACGACCGCTCGGCGCTGAAGGTCATGCTCGACGTCGCGTGACCTGCGGTCGGGGTCGATGTGGTGCGGGGTCGGGGGCGGCGTGTGCTCCGGGCAGCCGTCGGGGGCCGGTTGCGTCGCTTCGGGCGGTCAAGCTTGATCCCTACGCGCCGCACCCGGCCCCCGACCTGTCCACCTATGTCCGTCGCCCGCGTGCTGCCGGACGTCGACGAGCAGTCATCGGCCAGCCACGGACGATCTACCTGGGATCAGGCGGGGTGGGCTCCGGCGAGTTCGCCGTTCGCGTCGAGGACGTACTTCTTCGCGGCTCCCTTGTCGAAGTCCTGGTACCCCTGGGGTGCCTGGTCGATCGGGATCGGCGTGGCGTTGACGTTGCGCGCGATGTGCACGCGGTCGGTCAGGATCGCCATCATCAGGTCGCGGTTGTACTTCATCACCGGGCACTGTCCGGTCATGAAGCCGAGCGACTTCGCCCAGCCGAGACCGAGGCGCATCCGCAGCGAGCCGATCTTCGCCTCCTCGTCCACGCCGCCCGGGTCGCCGGTGACGTACAGGCCGGGGATGCCGACCGCGCCGCCTGCGCGGGTGACCTGCATGGCGGTGTTCAGCACGGTCGCCGGGTGCTCCTCGCGGGCCTGCTCGCCGTGGCCGCGCGCCTCGAAGCCGACGGCGTCCACCGCGCAGTCGACCAGCGGCTCGCCGATCGCCGGCTTCCACGGCCGCATCATTTCCATGATCTGGTCGAGCGGGTCGCCCTGCGACACGTTGATCGTCTCGCAGCCGAAGCTGCGCGCCTGGTTCAGCCGGTCCTCGTTGAGGTCGGCGACGATCACGATAGCCGCGCCGAGCAGGAACGCCGCGGTCGCGGCGGCGAGCCCGACGGGTCCCGCGCCGGCGATGTACACCGTCGACCCGGTGGTCACGCCCGCGCTGTAGCAGCCGTGGTACCCGGTCGGGAAGATGTCCGACAGCATCGCCAGGTCGAGGATCTTCTCGCGGGCCTGGTCCTTGTCCGGGAACACCAGCAGGTTCCAGTCCGCGTACGGGACCATCACGTACTGCGCCTGACCGCCGATCCAGCCGCCCATGTCGACGTAGCCGTACGCGGAGCCGGGTCGGTCCGGGTTGACGTTCAGACAGACACCGGTCCGGCGTTCCTTACAGTTGCGGCACCGGCCGCAGGAGATGTTGAACGGTACCGAGACGATGTCGCCGACCTTGACGAACTCGACGTCGCGCCCCACGTCGACGACCTCGCCGGTGATTTCGTGCCCGAGGACCAGCCCGGCGGGCGCGGTCGTACGCCCACGCACCATGTGCTGGTCGGAGCCGCAGATGTTGGTCGCGATGGTCTTGATGATCGCGCCGTGGTTGGTCTTGCGGCCCACGTTCGCCGGGTTGACGCCGGGCCCTTCCTTCAGTTCGTACGTCGGGTACTCGGTGGGATGTACTTCGACCTTGCCCGGGCCCATGTAGGTGACGGCCTTGTTGTCGGGCATCGTTGCCTCCTGCGGGTAGGGATGGTGTGTCGTTCCCGCGTGGCTGTGCCACGTTGGGCTCTACCTGTTCCTGTTGACGCTTGCGGTGTGCGCCGGGGTCAGACGTGCCTGCCGGTCGCGCCGCCGGCTTCGGTCGGTACCGGTTCCTTGCGCCCGCGCACCGGACCCTCGGCGCCTTCGATCGCCACCTCGGGGCGTGCCGGGCGGGCGACGTACTCGTACGACGCGGCGGCGAGGAGACCGCCGACGATCGGTCCGACGATGTACACCCAGTAGTCGCTCCACGGCACCGATCCGCCGAAGATGGTCGCGGACAGGTACGGCCCGAAGGTGCGTGCCGGGTTGAGTGAGCCGCCGGTCAACGGTCCGACCATGAGGATGGCGGCGGTGACCGCGAACCCGATCATCAGTCCTGCCCAGCCGCTCGGCGCCCGGCGGTCGACGGCCAGCGCCATGATCGCCAGGACCAGCAGGAACGTACCGATGAGCTCGGCGACGATGCCCGCGCCCCAGCTGACGTTGGTGCCGAGTTTCGTGCCGCCGTCGGCGCCGAGGTTGGCGGCGTTGGTACCGAAGACCGCGATGATCAACAGGCCGCCGGCGAACGCGCCGACCAGCTGCGCGATGATGTACGGGATCACCTCCGCCCACGGGAAGCGGCGGACGGCGGCAAGGCTGATCGTGACGGCGGGGTTGATGTGCGCGCCGGAGACCGTGCCGTACGCGTAGATCGCGATTGCGATCGCCAGGCCGAAGGTCAGCGCGATCATCCCGAGCGCCGGGTAGTTGATTGTCGAGTTCGGCGTGCCGCCGGCGAGGGTGAGCGCGGCGACGACCGAGCCCGCGCCGAACGCGACCAGAATGGCCGTTCCGACGACCTCCGCGATGAGCCGACGAACCAGATCGGGTTGCATCGATGCCTCCTTGTCACCTGGGGTCTGCCGGAGCAGGTAGGACACCTACGAGGCCATATCCGGGACACTACTCAGCTATCCGGATATGGGGGGCGTATCAGGAAACGTGAGGGCGGCTCACGGCGGAGGCGGGCACCGGCGCCTCCGGACGCGCGGATGGGCGTAACGTCGCCGTAACACCACGGGGGAAGACTTCATCCGTACTGTTCGCGCGTACCGGGGGATGATCGTGGACCGTCAGCAGGAGTTCGTGCTGCGCACCCTGGAGGAGCGTGACATCCGGTTCGTCCGGCTCTGGTTCACCGACGTGCTGGGCACGCTCAAGAGCGTCTCCGTCGCGCCCGCCGAAATGGAGGCGGCGTTCGACGAGGGCATCGGTTTCGACGGCTCGGCTATCGAGGGCTTCGCCCGGGTGTACGAGTCGGACATGGTCGCCATGCCCGACCCGACGACCTTCCAGGTGTTCCCGTTCGAGGGCGGCGGGTCGGGCGAGAGCGCCCGGATGTTCTGCGACATCCTGCTGCCCGACGGATCGGCGTCCTGGGCGGACCCGCGGTACGTGCTGCGTCGCGCGCTGTCCCGGGCGGCGGAGAAGGGCTTCACCTTCTACACCCACCCGGAGATCGAGTTCTTCCTGCTCGAGTCGTTCCCAGGCGACGGCACCGACCCGAAGCCGGTCGACTCCGGGGGGTACTTCGACCACACCACGCACGCGGTGGCCCGCGACTTCCGCAGGCAGGCGGTGCTCGCTCTGGAACGGATCGGCATCTCGGTGGAGTTCAGCCACCACGAGGTGGCGCCCGGCCAGCAGGAGATCGACCTGCGGTACGCGGACGCGCTGACCACCGCCGACAACGTCATGACGTTCCGGCACGTGGTCAAGGAGGTGGCGCTGTCCCAAGGGGTACAGGCGACGTTCATGCCCAAGCCGTTCACCGACCAGCCGGGCAGCGGCATGCACACCCACCTGTCGCTGTTCGAGGGCGAACGCAACGCGTTCCACGACCCGAGCGACCCGAACAAGCTGTCCAAGGTGGGACGCGCGTTCATCGCCGGGCTGCTCACCCACGCGCGGGAGTACACCGCGATCACCAACCAGTGGGTCAACTCGTACAAGCGGCTGTTTCCGCAGCCGCTGCCGAACCGGATCACCGAGGCTCCGGCGTACGTCTGCTGGGGTCACCTGAACCGGTCCGCGCTGGTCCGGGTGCCCGCGTACGGCAAGCCGAACTCGGCGCGCGTCGAGGTGCGCTCGCTCGACTCGGCATGCAACCCGTACCTGGCGTTCGCGGTCCTGCTGGGCGCGGGGCTCAAGGGCATCGAGGAGGGGTACGAGTTGCCGCCCGGCGCCGAGGACGACGTGTGGGCGCTGTCCAACGCCGAGCGCAAGGCGATGGGGTACGAGCCGCTGCCGCAGAACCTCAGCGAGGCGATCGAGGTCATGTCCGGCTCGGAACTGGTCGCCGAGGTGCTCGGCGAGCACGTGTTCGACTTCTTCCTGCGCAACAAGAGCGCGGAGTGGGAGGAGTACCGGCGCGTGGTGACCCCGTACGAGCGCCAGCGCTACCTCGACGCGCTGTAGCGGCGAGCCCTGCCTCGCGGTGTACCCACACCGGCGGCGGTGTGCGGTGTCGAAGACTCCTGCCGACCGGTGCCGTCGGCTCCGCGCCGACCAGCCGAAAGCGGGATCACGGCGGTCGGTCCGCTCGCCTATGATCCTTCGCCGTGCCCCCGAATCCGTCGCCGTTCCCGCCGCCCGACTTCGACCTCACCCACGCGTACCCGGACCTGGCGGCGCTGCGTGGCGCGGTGGTCGCCCGCGACTGGCCGAGCATCTCCGCGTTCTTCGACCGCCTGCCGGACGCCGACCGGCGCAACGTCGCGGTGCGGACCGCCGCCGAGGTCGACGGGGCGGACCAGTGGTTCGCCGAACTGGTCGCGGCGAACCCGGACTCGTCGCTGATCCGCGTGCTGTACGCCGCCAGCCTGATCGAGGCGGGCTGGGCGGTGCGGTCGAGCTACAGCGCGAAGTACGTCAGCCGGGAGCAGTTCAAGGTCTTCCACGACTACCTGCGCCGGTCGGAGCAGCTGCTCATCGACATCACCGCGCGCGAACCGGACAACGTGCTGGCATGGGCGCTGCGGCAGATCACCGCGCTGGGACTGGAACTGGGGCAGGCGGAGGCCCGTCGACGGTACGACCACGTCGCCCGGTACGCGCCGCACTGCTTCTTCGCCCAGTCCCGGATGCTGCAGCAGCTGTGCCCCAAGTGGAGCGGTGACTTCGACAAGGCGTATGCGTTCGCCCGCGAGTGCGCCGAGGCCGCCCCGGACGGCGCGATCAACGCCGCGCTCGTCGCCGACTACTACCTGGAACGCTGGCTCGACTTCGGTGACAAGGCGGAGGCGGCGGCGTTCCTGCGCCGCCCCGAGGTGCAGCAGGAGATCCGTCGGGCCGGTGGCCGGTCCGTACTGCACCCTGCGCACGAGCGCGGTTACAAGTGGTACTGGGCGCACAACCTGTTCGCCGCGCTGTTCAGCCTCGCCGGGGACTACGCCGCCGCGGCGGTCCACTTCCGCGCCGTCGGTCCGTACGGCGACCGGTTCGTGTGGGGCTATCTGGGCGAACCGACCAGGAACTTCGTTGAGCACCGGGATCGGGCGCTCGGTACAGGGGTGACGCGATGATCAAAGAGACCGAGGTCGACGGGGTACCGACCGTCGTCGCGCCCACCCAGGGCCCGATGCACGCCGGTCTGGTGTTCCGGGTGGGTCGAGCCGACGAAACGCTCGCCCGGTCCGGTCTCACCCATCTCGTCGAGCACCTCGCCCTGCACGGGCACGGTCTGACCGACTACCACTTCAATGGCGCGACCGGTCCGACCGTCACGCATTTCCACATGAGCGGCTCGGAAAGCGCCGTGGTCGAGTTCCTGACCGGGGTGTGCACGGCGCTCGCCAACCTGCCGATGCACCGGCTGGCGACCGAAAAGGAGATCCTGCGCACCGAGTGGTCGAGCCGCACGTCGCCGGCGAACGAGCAGATGCCGCTGTGGCGGTACGGCGCGCGCGACTACGGGCTGCTCAGCTACGAGGAGTGGGGCGTGTCCAGCCTGACCGCCGAGGAGGTCGAGTGGTGGGCACGCACCTGGTTCACCCGCGAGAACGCGGTGCTGTGGATCGCCGGTGACGGGGTACCGGCGGGGCTGTCGCTGCGACTGCCGAGCGGCGCGCGGCGACCGGTACCGGCCGCGTCGTCGGCGCTGCCGGTGACGCCCGCGTACTTCGTCGGACCGTCCAAGAGCATCGTGTTCGACGCGGTGGTCCGGCGGCGTACCGCCGCATCCGTGTTCACCGGCGTGCTGCAGCGGGAGCTGTTCCGCGACCTGCGGCAGGAGGGCGGCTACTCGTACACCGTCGACGCCTCGTACGACCCGCGCGACAACCAGGTCGCGATCGTCACCGCGCTGGCCGACGCGCTGCCGGAGAAGCAGAGCGCGGTCCTCGGCGGGTTCGTCGACGTACTGGCCCGGCTCAAGGTCGGACGGATCGACAAGGCGGACGTCGAGGCGGTGGTCGGTCAGGGCGACGAGTCGCTGCGGCATCCCGAGGCGGAGGCGGCGCGACTGGCGTCGGTCGCGGTGAACATGCTCACCGGGTACCCGAACCGCACCCTGGAGGAGCTGCGCGACGAGTTGCGCGCGGTCACCGTCGACGACGTCCACGAGGTCGCGGTCGAAGCGTCGAACTCCGGGCTGCTGATGGTGCCGCGCGGGCACTGCGCCGACTGGGCGGGGTACGCCGAGGCGCCGTGCCAGTCGACCGACCGGATCGACGGTCCGGCGTACCCGTCGCGTGAGCACGACGACGTGTCGCTGGTCATCGGTCAGCAGGGCGTCGGCATCGTCACCGCGACCGGCGGCAGCACCGTCCGGTTCGACCGGTGCTCGGCGATGCTCGCCTGGCCCGACGGCGCCCGGGAACTGATCGGACACGACGCGTTCGTGGTCCGGGTCGAACCCACGCTGTGGGAGGTACCGCCGCAGGCGCTCGCGATCCTCGACGCCGCCCTGCCCCCGCACCAGGTGATCACCATGCCGGCCCGTCAGCCGGACGCGATCCCGCAGCCCAAGCCCAAGCCGAAGCCGGTGACGGTGTCACCGGCGCGCAACGGGTTCGAGATGACGGTCCTCGCGGTGTCCGGTGTCGCCGGGGGGCTTGCCGCCCTGTTCGCGATCGCGGTCACCATCACCGCGCTCACCGACCCCGGACTCGACGCCGTGATCGCGATCATCTTCTTCTGGGCGGTCGCGGCGATCCTGGGCGCTCCCGCCGCGGTCGTGTACCGGCGACGTCGGAAGCGCAAGGCGGGACCGGCGTAACGCCGGACGTGAGATCAGCGCACCGCCGGGTCGACGACCAGCGTCCCGGCGGACACGTCCAGCGTCGCCGGTACCCCGAGCGGCACGGTGACCTGCCCGGTGCCGTGCCCGACCGGTAGCCCGCCGAGCACCGGCACCCCCAGGTCGCCGAGGCGCTCGGCGAGCACGTCGGCGACGGTGACCGCCCAGCCGTCGGCGCATCCGGTGAACTGTCCGACCGCGACCCCGGCGAGGCCGCGCAGCGCGCCGGCGCGACGCAGGTGGGTGAGCATCCGGTCCACTTTGTACGGCGGTTCTTCGACGTCCTCGATCAGCAGGATCGCGCCGGTCAGGTCGGGCAGGTCCGGGGTACCCACGGACGAGGTGAGCAGCGACAGGTTGCCGCCGAGCACAGTGCCGCGCACGGGCGGACCGGGTACCCGCACCGGGGCGGTCTCCTCCGCCGGGTTCACCGTGACGGTGACCGGGTCGGTGGTGGTCACCGCCGCGCGCAGCGACGCCTCGGAGGAGGCGGGGGTGCGGTCGTCCAGCCACGCCGCCCCCGGCCCGTGGACGGTCGCCAGCCGCGCCACCCGCCACAGCGCGAGTTGCAGCGCGGTGATGTCGGAGAAGCCGACGACCACTTTGGGATCGGCGCGCACCGCGTCGCCGTCCAGCCCGTCGACGATGCGCTGCGCGCCGTACCCGCCCCGGGTGCAGAACACCCCGCGTACCGCCGGGTCGGACAGCGCGAGGTTCAGGTCGGCGAGCCGCTGCGCGTCGGTACCGGCGAGGTACCCGTCGCGTGCGTACGCGTGCGGGGAGAGCACCACGTTCAGCCCCCAGCCGGTGAGCAGGTCCACGCCCCGCGCCACCCGCTCCGGGCGGGTCGGTCCGGACGGCGACACCAGCATCACGGTGTCGCCCGGTCGCAGTGCCGGCGCGCGCCGGGACAACTCGTCGAGCACGATCCGCCAGCTTAGGGGCGGTCACGCCACCGCCGCACCCCGGCGTACTAGCCTCGACACGTGACCGCAACCCTGGTGATCGAGAACGACCCGACCGACGACGCCCGGCGGCTGGGCGACTGGCTCACCGACGCGGGGCTGTACCTGCGGGTGGTACGCCCGCACCGGGGCGAGCCGCTGCCGGAGACCCTCGACGGGTACGCGGGACTGGTGGTGCTCGGCGGCGAGCAGAGCGCCTACCCGACCGTCGACGGCGAGCCCGGCGCGCCCTGGTTCCCCGCCCTGGAGGGGCTGCTGCGCAAGGCGGTACGGCACAAGGTCGCCACGCTCGCCGTCTGCCTCGGCGCCCAACTGCTCGCCACCGCGCACGGCGGTACCGTCGCGCGCAGCGCCGAGGGCCCGGAGATCGGACCTCGGCTGGTCGCCCGGCGCGACGCGGCGGAAAAGGACCCGGTGTGGGCGGAGGTGCCGTTCGCCCCCGACGTGCTGCAGTGGCACCTCGACGAGATCACCGAACTGCCGTACGGCGCGACCCTGCTCGCCGCCTCGCCCAGGTACCCGCACCAGGCGTTCCGCCTCGGCGACCGCGCCTGGGGCGTGCAGTTCCACATCGAGTGCGACACCGCGATGGTCGCCGGGTGGGCGGCGAACAGCCTGGACCTGCTGGACGAGCTGGGTTACGAACCGGACGAGCTGGTCGCCGCCGTGGACGCGGTGATGGGCGACATCGAGGAGGTGTGGCGACCGTTCGCCGGACGCTTCGCCGCCGTGGTACGCGGTGAGCTCGAACCCGGGGTACGTCAGCTGCCGCTGCTCGGTCAGTGATGGACGGCACGCCCCGCGCCGCCGGTCCGCCGGCCCGGACGGTGACCACCACCGGGCGGCTGGCCAGGTACCGGTTCGCCGACGCCGCCCGCGCCAGCGAGCAGTTGATCGAGCTGCGGTTGTGGGACGAGGGGTCGGGCGCGCCCACCGACCCGGTCGCCGGCGACCTGCTCGACCTGCTCGCCGCCGCAGGCGACCCGGATCTCGCGCTGCGCCAGCTCGCCCGGCTCGCCGAGGCGCTCGGGCCGCGGTGGTCGGACCTGCACGCCGCGCTCGGCGCGGACGGCGCGCTGGCGCGGCGGCTGATCGCGGTGCTCGGGGCGAGCGCCCCGCTCGGCGACCACCTGGTCGCGCAGCCGGGGGAGTGGACGGCGTTGCGCGACGAGCCGGACGCCGCCGACGCGGCAAAGTTGCGTACCGGCTCCGGGGACGAGCCGTCCGACGTGCCGTCGCTGCGCCTGGCGTACCGGCGTCGGCTGCTGCGCATCGCGGCGGACGATCTGACCGGCGTCGACGGCGTCGAGACGACGATGTCCCGGCTGTCCGAACTGGCGGACGCCACCTTGTCCGCCGCGTACCGGCTGGCCGGCGCGCACGTGTCGGCGTCGGGCGACCCGCCGCCCCGGCTCGCGGTGATCGCGATGGGCAAGTGCGGTGGTCGCGAGCTGAACTACGTGTCCGACGTGGACGTCATCTTCGTCGCCGGGTCCGACGAGGACCTCGCGCCCGCCACGCCGATCGCGGTGCGGTTGATGGAGATCTGCACCTGGGTCGCCTGGCCGGTGGACGCCGCGCTGCGCCCTGAAGGCGGGCGGGGACCGCTGGTCCGCACCCTTGCCAGCCACCTCGCCTACTACCGTAAGTGGGCGCGCACCTGGGAGTTCCAGGCGCTGCTGAAGGCCCGACCGGCTGCCGGCGACCTGGACCTCGGCGCCCGGTGGCTCGCCGAGTTGCAGCCGCTGATCTGGCATGCCGCCGAGCGTCCGCAGGCGGTCGACGACATCCGGGCGATGCGGCGACGCATCGTCGACGCGGTACCGCGAGGCGAACTCGACCGCGAGATCAAGCGCGGACCGGGCGGGCTGCGCGACATCGAGTTCGCGGTACAGCTGCTGCAACTGGTGCACGGGCGGGCGGACGAGTCGCTGCGCACCCCGTCGACGCTGGAGGCGCTGCGCGCGCTGACCGCCGGCGGGTACGTCGGTCGGCAGGACGGCGACGCGTTGGCGCGGGCGTACGAGTTCCTGCGTACCGTCGAGCACCGGCTGCAACTGCAACGGCTGCGGCGCACCCACACCGTGCCCGCCGACCCGCACGGGCTGCGCTGGCTGGCGCATGCCCTCGGGTACCACTCCGACTCCCGCCGCGACGCGGTCGAGGCGTTTCGCGCCGACTGGGTCGCGCACGCCGGCGAGGTGCGTCGGCTGCACGCCAAGCTGCTGTACCGCCCGCTGCTGGCGGCGGTCGCCCGGGTACGCACCGACGACCTGCGCCTGACGCCCACGGCGGCGCGGGCCCGGCTGGAGGTCCTCGGGTTCGCCGACCCCGCCGGGGCGCTGCGCCACATCGAGTCGCTGACCGGCGGGGTGTCCCGGTACGCCGCGATCCAGCGCACCCTGCTGCCGGTCCTGCTGAGCGAGTTCGCCGACGTGCCGGAGCCGGACCACGGGCTGCTGGCGTACCGGCAGGTCTCCGAGGCGCTGCGCGGCACCCCGTGGTACCTGCGGCTGCTGCGCGACGAGGGGCCGGTGGCGCTGCGCCTGGCGCGGCTGCTGGGGCTGTCCCGGTACGCCACGGATCTGCTGGCTCGTGACCCGGAGGCGTTGCGACTGCTGGCTGACGACGCGGAACTGGTACCGCGCGCACGCGACGTGCTGGTGGACGGGTTCACCGCGGCAGCCGCCCGGCACGGCGACCCGCTCGCCGCCGTGTCCGCGGTACGGGCGCTGCGCCGTCGGGAACTGTTCCGGGTGTCCAGCGCCGACGTCACGACGTCCGTCGGCGGGGATCTCGCCCCGCTCGGGGGTCCGCCGCTCGACGTCCTGCGGGTCGGGCAGGCGCTGGCGGACATCGCCGACGCCACGCTCGCCGCCGCGCTGCACGCGGCTGTCGGCGCGCAGCGCCCGGACGGCGCGGGTGGCGGCGGGTCCGACGGCGGGGTGCGGTTCGCGGTGATCGGGATGGGGCGGCTGGGCGGTCGCGAGATGAGCTACCCGTCGGACGCCGACGTGCTGTTCGTGTACCAGCCGCCGCCCGGCATGCCGGAGGACGAGGCGAGCGGCGTGGCGCACCGGATCGCCGAACAGGTCCGCCACCTGCTGGCGGCTCCGGCGCCCGACCCGCCGCTGCAGGTGGACGCGGACCTGCGCCCCGAGGGACGGCAGGGGCCGCTGGTCCGCAGCCTCGCGGCGTACCGGCAGTACTACGACCGCTGGTCGAAGGTGTGGGAGGCGCAGGCGCTGCTGCGTGCCCGGTTCGTGGCGGGCGACGCGGACGTCGGCGCCCGGTTCCTCGAGGTCGCCGACCGGGTCCGGTACCCGCGCTCGGGGCTGGACCGCGCGCAGGTCACCGAGATCCTGAGGATCAAGGCGCGGGTGGACAGCGAACGGCTGCCGCGCGGCGCGGATCCGCTGACCCACACGAAGCTGGGGCGCGGCGGGCTCGCCGACGTGGAGTGGGCGGTACAGCTGCTTCAGCTGCGCCACGGGCACCAGGTACCGGCGCTGCGGACCACGAGCACGCCGGACGCGCTGGCGGCGGCTCGGGACGCCGCGTTGATCGCGCCGGACGACGCGGCGGAACTCGACGCCGCGTGGCGCCTGGCGTCGCGGGTCCGCAACGCGCTGACCTTGGTCCGTGGTCGGGCGATGGACCAGTTGCCCCGGCAGGGTCCGGTACTGGCGGGTGTGGCGCTCCTGCTGGGCGCCGACGATCCCGGCGAGTTCGTCGATAACTATCTGCGTACCGCGCGCCGGGCCAGGCACGCGGTGGAGCGCGTGTTCGGCGGCTGACGGGCCGGGTGCGGCACCCGCGCGTGACGCAGGGCGCACGCGTCGACCCGTACTTATTGACAATCATCTACGTTAATGCGTGAATCAATTTCAGACTCGCGCGGGTCGATGCGTTCCCCCCATCCGAGGAGTCATTGTGTTATCACGTACCGTCCGCCGCAGCCTGTTGTCGTTGCCGGTGGCGGCAGCGATGCTGGCCGCGGCGGTGACCCCCCCCGCCTACGCGCATTCCGACGCCGCAGCGACCGCCGTCCCCGCCGCCCACGCCGGTGTGATCGCGTCGACCACCGACAACCTGGCGCGCGACCTCGCCCGTACCTTCGCCGATCCGGCGATCGAACGCAGCCTCGCGTCCGCCGTCGTCACCGCGCCCGTGGACCTGGCGACCGTGGCGCCCGGAACCGCGTTCGCGCAGCGGGTCCGAGCCGCGAACCGAACCGTCGTAGCCGCGAAGGGCCTGCCCTCCACCGTCGGTTCCCTGCTGCAGGTCCGCTTGGGCGACCAGAGCATGGTCGCCGCGCTGAACCGGGGCGAGGTGCCCCTGGTGGCGGCGACGCCGACCGACGACGTGCCGAGCGACATCACCGCGTACACCACGTCCGGCGACGTGGTCGTGCTGTCCACCGCCACGGTGCCGACCCGCCCGGTGCTGCTCGTCGAGGTGGACACCGCCAAGGCGCTGCCGGCCGGTATCGACGTGATGCGGACGATCTTCGCCGAGCGCGGCGTGGGCGACAGCGGGTACACCACGCTGAGCACCACCGGCGGCTTCTGGGCCACCAAGATCGACTCGGTGTACCTGAGCAACGACGAGGAGCCCTGGGTGAAGGGCGCCGCCGAGATCTACTCCATCGTCGGCGGTTTCGACTACGACGGCGTGGCGCGGGTCGCCGACATCGTCCAGATGCCGTACCTCGACTACGACGGGCAGGTGTACTACCCGAACCAGTTGCTCGTGTACTGGAACCGGTACAAGTACAACCTCGCCGACGTGGTCATGATGGAGGACGACGGCGACACCAACTACCAGGCGCTCGCGACGGCGATCTGCGACGCCCTGCTCAGCATCGCCGACCAGGGTCAGTACATCCCGCTGGTGAACGCCATCCTCGACGCGATACCGGATTCGTGGTGGACCGACGACCCCGACTACGTCGACTCGTGGTACACGCTGGCGACGACGACCTCCGGCCGGATCAACGGCGCGGCGGGCAACGGCTGGATGTACGTCGAGCCGTACTGGGTATCGGAACTCTGAGTCGGATGTCGTGGGGCGGCGCCTGGCGGCGCCGCCCCACGACGGTGTCCGCGACCGTTGGCGCCGCCCCACGAGGTCCGCGCCCGAGGCGTGCGCCGTCCCACGAGGTCCGCGCCCCGGGCGCGTGTGAGTCATCCCTCGTCGGACCTGCACTGGAGTCGCCGGCCGATCCCGACTAGCGTCTGGGCAGGTAACGAGCGGGAGGGGTGCGATGGCCGACGAGGTGGGCGTGACGATGTCCCGGCGACTCGACGAGTTGATGCCGGACCTGGAGGCGTTCTACCGCGATCTGCACGAACACCCCGAACTGTCCTTCCAGGAGGTGCGTACCGCCGCCGAGGTCGCCCGCCGGTTGGACGCGTTCGGATATCAGGTGACCACCGGGGTGGGGCGGACCGGCGTGGTCGGCGTGCTGCGCAACGGCGACGGTCCCACCGTGGTACTGCGCGCCGACATGGACGCGCTGCCGGTACGCGAGGAGACCGGACTCGACTACGCCAGCCGCGCGACCGGCGTCGACCGGTACGGGCAGCAGGTACCGGTGATGCATGCCTGCGGTCACGACGTGCACGTGACGTGCCTGACCGGGGCGGCGGCGGTGCTCGCCGAGCACCGCGACCGGTGGCGGGGCACGCTGGTCGCGCTGTTCCAGCCGGCGGAGGAGGTGGGCGGCGGCGCCCAGTCGATGCTCGACGACGGGCTGCTGGACCTGTTCGACCGCCCGGACGTGGTGCTCGGGCAGCACGTCACCGCGCTGCCGGCGGGCACCCTGAACTACCGGGCGGGTGCCGCCATGGCGGCGGCGGACTCGCTGCGGATCACCCTGCACGGCAAGGGCAGCCACGGGTCGCGACCGGAGGCGGGCGTCGACCCGGTGGTGATGGCGGCGGCACTGGTGATGCGGCTGCAGACCATCGTGTCCCGGCACGTCGCGGCCGGCGACGCCGCGGTCGTCACGGTCGGATCGTTGCAGGCGGGGCTGAAGGAGAACATCATCCCGGCGACGGCTGAGTTGAAGCTGTCGGTCCGCAGCTTCGACCCGGCGGTACGGGCGCGGGTGCTGACCGCGATCGAGCGGATGGCGAAGGCCGAGGCACTGGCGTTCGGCGCGCCCCGCGAGCCGGAGATCGAGGTGATGGAGAGCTTCCCGGCGACGGTCAACGACGAGGCGGCGACGGCGCGGCTGGTCGAGACGTTCGGGTCGTTCTTCGGTACCGCGCAGGTCCGCGAGATCCCTCCGATCATGGGCAGCGAGGACTTCGGCGTGATCGGTACCGCCGCGAAGGCGCCTTCGGTGTTCTGGTTCCTGGGTGGCTGGGATCCGCAGGCGTTCGCCGCCGCCGAGGCGGGCGGTACCACCGACCAGGACATCCCCGCCAACCACTCGCCGCACTTCGCGCCGCTGATCCAACCGACGTTGACCGTGGGGGTACAGGCGCTGGTCGTGGCCGCCCTGGCGTGGCTGAAGCGCTGAGGACGCCCGCCCGCGGCGGATGTCGCACCGCGCCCGACGTCGCCCTCCGCCGTGGGGTGCCGGTCGAAGTCCACACGCCCGGCGGTGTGCGGACACCCCGAGCCGGGTGAGCGTCTCAGGATGCTCACACCGCCGGTGGTGTGCCCACACCACGAGCGGTGTACAGGGGTCGCGACACACCGCGTCCACGCGGGACCGGGCGATGAGTCCCGGGCGATCGAGCCTCGGCGACCGGGTCCGACCGGCTACGGCTCGAGCGTCAGCGTGTCGACCGCCTCGTGCCGGATGTTCGACTCGTCCCAGCGCATCGGCAGGGTACGTCCGGTGCGCCACAGGTCGAACTGGTCGTGGTAGTGGGCGCTGAACGCGTGCCCTGACTCGCCGGTGAGCTGCACCCAACGCGAGGCGTCGAGATGGGACAGGTCGACGACCATGCGCATGGACGGCACGGCGGTGACGTCGTACCCGCCGCTGGCAGCGTCCCACCCGGTGGCGTCCACGATCGCCGAACCGCCGGACACCGGCGCGGGACCGTAGTTGAACAGCCACTCGATCGGCGCGATGCCGGACTCGCCGAAGCTGGCGTTGCGCAGCGTCAGGGTGTGGAGCCTGCCCCATCGCCAGTCGGACGGGTCGTCGCCGAGCGAGTGGCGCAGCTCGGCGGCGGCGTCGGTCATCGCGGCGGTGATCTCGTCGCGCGCGGTCTCCCGTCGTGGTGTGCCGCGCTCGTCCCACCACGCCGAGTCCGGCTGCTGCAGCAGGTTGAGCACGACCTCGCACCAGCGGTCGCCGCCGTCCGCCCCGTACCCGGCGGGAAGTTCGTCGAAGACGCGGGACAGCAGGTGCCGCCACACCGCGTTGTAGTACGCGGCGGCGGCGCTGCTCCGGGCGTCGGCGGTACCGGACCTGCCGTCGGCGGGCTCACGGAAGTCCCAGTCGCGCAGCAGCGCCTGTGCCGTGGCGGCGAAACCGGTCAGCGGTACCGAGGTCAGCGCCGGGGTGATCAGGGCAGCCATGGTGTTGGTGTCGTCGAACTGCATCCGCTCGACGTCGGCGACGGTGATGCCGGTACCGGCTGCCCTGATCATGTCGCTGATCCGCTGGCTGCGGTACCCGTACGACCAGTCGGTGGTGAGCAGGCGCGGGTACGTCGGGCCGATCACCGCCTGGTTCGCGGTGACGATGACGCCGCGCTCCGGGTTGTACTCGCTGGGCAGCTCGTCGAACGGCAGGTACCGCTTCCAGTCGTAGCTGGAGTCCCAGCCGGGCGCCGGCCACCGTCCGTCGCCCTTGCCGCGTACCGGGATCTTGCCGGGCGCCTGGTAGCCGATGTTGCCGTCCACGTCGGCGTAGATCAGGTTCTGTGCCGGTACCTCGAACAGCGCGGCTGCCTGCCGGAACCCCGCCCAGTCGGTGGCGGCGTCCAGGGCGAACAGCGCGTCGACGGTACGGCCCGGGTCGAGCGCGGTCCACCGCAGCGCCACGCCGTACCCCGTACCGTCGACCGGCGGCTTCGCCCCGATCCGGCGCAGTTCCTCCGACGCGTCGGACAGCAGCGGACCGTTGTTCGTGGTCCGCACGGTCAGGGTGACCGGAGCCGACCCGGCGACCCTGATCGTCTCCTTGCGTACCGCCAGGTCGCGCCACTGCCCGTCGACCAGGTACCGGTCGCCGTCCAGCTTCTCCAGGTACAGGTCGGTGACGTCCGGGTTGAGGTTGGTGAACCCCCAGGCGATCCGACCGTTGTGTCCGATGATCACGCCGGGCATGCCGGAGAACGTGAAGCCCTCGACGTTGAACGGGCAGTCGCAGTGCAGACCCATCTGGTACCAGATGCCGGGCATCGACGGGCTCAGATGTGGGTCGTTGGCGAGGATCGGCTTGCCGGTCGCGGTCAACCTGCCGGAGAGGACCCAGGAATTGGAGCCGATGCCGGGGGAGGCGTCGCCGATCAACGCGGGCAGTCCCGCCAGCGCCGCCCCGATCGCCCGCAGCGCCGGTGTCGCCTGCCGCAGCGCGCTGTCGGTCGCGGGGTCCGTGCTCGTCGCGGCGGCAGCCGCGGCCGGGTCGCGGTCCGTCGCCGGTCCGCCGCCGCCCGCGCCGTCGGTACTGGACGTCGCGGCGAAACGCCCGTCGGCGACGGTACCGCCGGTCACGATCGGCTGGTTCTTGTCGAACGGGTACGGCGGGTACAACTCGTCGATGCGGGCTCGACTGAGCCCGGCGGCGAACAGGGCCGCCCGGGTGATCTCAGCCGGCATGTTCCCGCGCAGGTCCCACGCCATCGCCTTGAGCCAGGCGAGGCTGTCCACCGGGTCCCAGCGTTCGACCACGTAGTCGCGGTTCTGCGCGCCGAGGACCGTGTACTCCAGGCTCTTGACGCCGCTGGCGGAGGTGCCGCCGGTCGCCGCCAGCCAGGCGTTCACCCCGTCGGCGTAGTCGGTCAGGTACCGGCGACTGTCCGGCGAAATGATCTTCCACTCCTGCTCGGCGACCCGGCGCCAGCCCATCGTCCTCAGGTACGCGTCCGTCTCCACCTGGGACTTGCCGAACAACTCCGCGAGCCGCCCCGACGTCACGTGCCGGCGGAAATCCATCTCCCAGAAGCGCTCCTGGGCGTGCAGGTACCCCTGCGCCCGGAACAGGTCGTCGGCTGTCCTCGCGTACACCTGCGGGATGCCGTACCGGTCCCGGTACACGGTGACCGGCGCGGACAGCCCCGGCAGCCGCACCTGTCCCGCGTACCCAGGAAACGAGCGGCGCACCGCCCACACCCCGCCCACGCTCGCCGTGACCAGCAATACCAGCAGGACCCCGAGCGACCACACCGCGACGCGGCGACCCCGACGTCGTCGGGGTGCCACCTCGACCGTCGTGCCGGCGTCGGCGGCGCGGGCGGTACCGCTGGTCGCGTCGCGGTCGGCGGCGCGCGCCGAACCGCCGGTCGCTTCGCCGTCGGTGGCGGCACCGCTCGTTTCGCCGTCGGCGGGCGGCGCGTCGCTGGTCGCCTCGGTCGGCTCGTCCGGGTTCACCTGGGTCACGAGCGGAGATGCTAGCGGGGGCTACGCGCCGGTAACAGCATCCGTACGCGCAGACGCTCGCACCTCCCGCCGGGACCTTCGGCCCTGGACCGACCAGTTCGCCGACCCGGATGGTGGATCTGGGAGCGGCGTATGCCGGATCAGTCCCGGACAGATGCCGATGCGAACGGGGGGTGTGCGATGAAGGCTGCCATCGTCGTCATGTACGGCGCGGCCAGGCCCGGTCACGAGCGGGAATCGATCAGCTACGCACGGGACGTCGACGAGTTCTGGCTGGCGCGGGCCCGGGAAGGCGCCTGCAGCGAACCGACCTGGCTGTGGTCCAGCAAAGGACAAAGCATCTGGTTCGTCCAGGGCGAAGCGCCGGCGATCTTCGAGCTGACCATGCGCGAGGACGTCCGGAAGATGCTGATGAAGGGCAACATGTTGATCGAGGACTTCTCGTGGGAGACCTGCATGGTCGGGCGCGACGAGATGCTGTCGCTGTTCGACCAGGTCGCCGGTGAACTGGCGCATGCCTGACCGACGAGACGAGGGGGGCGGCGCGCCGTGTCGGCGCGCC
>DASUXA010000090.1:0-14284 GCA_036378155.1 Micromonosporaceae bacterium
GCCTTCCTCGCGGCGATCGACGAGACGATCAAGTACTTCAACGACGGCGACATTGTCGAGGGCACTGTCGTCAAGGTCGATCGAGACGAGGTCTTGCTCGACATCGGCTACAAGACCGAGGGCGTCATCCCCTCGCGCGAGTTGTCGATCAAGCACGACGTCGACCCTGCTGAGGTTGTCTCGGTCGGTGACCACATCGAGGCCCTGGTTCTCCAGAAGGAGGACAAGGAAGGGCGGCTGATCCTCTCGAAGAAGCGGGCGCAGTACGAGCGCGCCTGGGGGACCATCGAGAAGATCAAGGAGGAGGACGGCGTCGTTCGCGGCTCCGTCATCGAGGTGGTCAAGGGTGGCCTCATCCTCGACATCGGGCTGCGCGGCTTCCTGCCCGCCTCGCTCGTCGAGATGCGCCGCGTCCGCGACCTGCAGCCGTACGTCGGCCGGGAACTCGAGGCGAAGATCATCGAGCTGGACAAGAACCGCAACAACGTGGTGCTGTCCCGTCGTGCCTACCTCGAGCAGACCCAGTCCGAGGTGCGCACCGAGTTCCTCAACAAGCTGCAGAAGGGCCAGGTCCGCAAGGGCGTGGTCTCCTCGATCGTCAACTTCGGCGCGTTCGTCGACCTCGGCGGCGTCGACGGTCTGGTGCACGTCTCCGAGCTGTCCTGGAAGCACATCGACCACCCGTCCGAGGTTGTCGAGGTGGGCCAGGAGGTCGAGGTCGAGGTGCTCGACGTCGACCTCGACCGCGAGCGGGTCTCGCTGTCGCTGAAGGCGACCCAGGAAGACCCGTGGCGGCAGTTCGCCCGCACCCACGCGATCCAGCAGATCGTGCCGGGCAAGGTCACCAAGCTGGTGCCGTTCGGCGCGTTCGTCCGCGTCGACGACGGCATCGAGGGTCTGGTGCACATCTCCGAGCTGGCCGAGCGCCACGTGGAGATCCCGGAGCAGGTGGTACAGGTCGGCTCCGAGGTGATGGTCAAGGTCATCGACATCGACCTGGAGCGCCGGCGCATCTCGCTGTCGCTGAAGCAGGCCAACGAGGGCTTCGTCGAGGGCGAGGAGCACTTCGACCCGACCTTGTACGGCATGGCGGCGACGTACGACGAGCAGGGCAACTACATCTACCCGGAGGGCTTCGACCCGGAGACCGGCGAGTGGCTGCCCGGCTACGAGAAGCAGCGCGAGGAGTGGGAGCGGCAGTACGCCGAGGCCCGCGCGCGCTGGGAGGCGCACACCAAGCAGGTCCAGTCGGCGCGTGCCGCCGAGTCGGCGGCGGAGACCGGCACCACCGGCAACGTGTCGAGCTCGACGCCGACCCGGCAGCAGCAGGAGGAGCCGGCCGGCACGCTGGCGACCGACGAGGCTCTCGCCGCGCTGCGCGAGAAGCTGGCTGGCGGTCGCGGCTGACGGCGGTCCGTCGCGCGTCACCTACGCTGAAGGCCCCGACCGGATGCCCGGTCGGGGCCTTCAGCTGTGCCGAGGTCAGTCCGCCGTGGCGGGCTCCCCGAGCGTCGCGGCGGCAGTCCGGTCCGAGCCCGTCCGGTCCGTTTCCGTCCGGGCGGTACCCGGTTCGGCGAGCCAGCCCCTGGCGCGCATCCCCACCAGCGCGCACGCCGCGATGATCGCCTCGGCGGCGACGCACACCACGTCGAGGGCGCCGACCGCCTCCGGCTCACCGGCGTCCGGTCCGACCGGCAGCCCACTGGTACGGCTGACCGCCCACAACCCGATGACGGCGAGGTTGACCAGCGCACCGGTGAGCAGTACGCGCCGGTCGCCGGTCCACGCCAGCGCCGCCCAGATCACCTGGAACGCGCCGAGCACCGTGAAGAACACCGCGTACCAGACCCATTCCGCCCGGTGCTCCGGTACCACCGCGTAGTGCGCCAGACCCGCGACGACCGACATCACAGCCGCGACGTACGGGGCCCGAGCCGCCCGCCCGGCGATCGTCGCGCTCACTTGTCGCCTCCCACCTGGAACACGCCGAGCGCGCCGCGCGACATGTTCATCATCTTGTGCGTGATGAACGGGTACGTCCCGGCGTCCGGCAGCGTGAACTCCACGAAACCGCCCTGGGTGGGCTGCAGGTCCAGCGTCTGCGACCCGCCGTGGTTCGGGTTGTCCGGGGTGAGCCGATACGCGCCTTCCTTCCACACCGTGTCGAAGATCGTGCCGACCACGTGGAACGCCATGTTCTCGTTCGGACCGGCGTTGTCCAGCCACACCCGTACCCGGTCACCGGGGTTCACCCTGATCGGGGCGAAGGCGTACTGGTTGTAGTACCCGTTGAACACCACGGCGTCGTCGGTGCCGGCCATCATCTTCTTCAGGTCGCCCGGCTGCCCCTGCGGCCCGAGGTACAGCTCCGACTGGACCAGCACGATCTCCTTGTCGACCTTGTCCAGGGTCGGTGGGTCGACCACGACCGCGCCGTACATGCCGTTGCCCATGTGGTAGATCATCGGGTCGGCGCCGCAGTGGTACGTGAAGATCCCCGCGAACTGTGCCTTGAACTGGTAGTCCAGCGACTCGTGCGGCTTGATCTTCCGCATCTGTACGTTCGGCGCCACCTTCGAGGCGTGGAAGTCGATGGAGTGCTCCATCGAGCCGTCGTTGACCAGGTGGATGGTGAAGACGTCGCCCACCCTGCCGTGCAGGATCGGACCGGGCGCCGTGCCGTTGTACGTCCAGCGCATCTGCTTGACGCCCGGCGCGACCTCCTGCACCAGCTCCTGCACGTGCAACGTGACGTCGTGGGTGGTGCCGCCGTCGACCGGCTTGAGCGTCGGGTCCATCGGCTTCCAGTCGGCCGCCGGCTTGGCACTCGCGTCGATCTTCGCGTCACCGCTGTTCGCGGTGGCGGTACCGCCGCCGCCGGTGCTCTTCGTGTCGCCCTGGCTGCCGGATACGTTGATCGTCAGGACCATCCCGGCGTCCTTGTGCCCGGCGACCAGGCACCACGCCTCGGTCGACGTGCTGATCACTCCCCAGTGGAAGGTGGCGTCCTTACCTGGGTCGATGAGCGGGGTGTCCTTGCCCTCCAGGGCGAGGGTGTGCTGCTGGTTGCCCTTGTTCGTGACGTGCACGGTGACGTCCGCGCCCGCCGGTACGTCGATCGACGAGGGCTTGACGTACATGTCGCCCTCTTCGATGTCGAAGCTGAGCTTCTTGCCGGCGCCGGCTGCCACCGCGTTCGCGCCGTGGCCGGACGCGCTCGCCGACGTCGCGGTCATCTCGCCGTCCGGGCGGACGAGTCCGACCAGGACGAACCCGGCGAGCAGACCGAGCGCGACGCCGCTGGTGATGGTGGGGGAGTGTGGAGCCAGTCGGCTGAGCGCCGACCGCACCCGGGTACCGATGTCGTGACGCGGGGGACCCGCGGGAGGGATGTCTGGTGCGGGGACGGGCACGGTGAACCTCCGTTTCTCAGTGCGTGCCACGAGGGGGTACGAAACGCGCCGAACTCAGGAGATGCGCATCTCGGTGAACAGGCCGAACATTCCCTGCGCGCCTTCGGAGTGCGGGAAGATGTGGCAGTGGAACGCCCAGGTGCCCTTGGCGTCGGCGTGGACGAGGACGGTGTAGCGCTCGCCGGGTGACACGGGGACCGTGTCCGCCTTGTACGGCGCGGGCAGCGGGAAGCCGTCCTTGGCGATCACCAACTGGTCGACGCCGTGCAGGTGCATCGGGTGTTCCATCGTCCCGACGTTGATGTACGTGATCTCCACCCAGTCGCCGAGGCGCGCGTCGATCGGCTTGGTCGCCGGGAACGACTTTCCGTTGATCGTCATGCCGATCGTGCCGGCGTCCTGCAGCTGCATGAGCACGACCTGGTTCGGCTTGATGTTGTCCGGCGTCGCGATGTCACCGACCTCGATGGCGCCGTACATCCCGCTGGTGACCTGCTTGGTGCCGTCGTGGTGCGAGTGGTACCAGGTGACCATCGGCCGCGTCGCGGTCCAGGTGTACGTGAAACTTTCGCCCGGCTTGATCGGGTCCTGGGTCACGTCGGACACGCCGTCCATGTCGTTCGGTACCTGCATGCCGTGCCAGTGCACGCTGGTCGACTCGGGCAGCTTGTTGTCGACCACGATCTTGACCTTGTCGCCCACGTTCAACTTCAGCGTCGGGCCCGGCACAGTGCCGTTGAAGGTCCAGGCGTCGACCACCTTGCCCGGCTCGATTTCCCACTTGGCGACCTTTGCGGTCAGGTGGAACTCCTTGGTGCCGTCCGGCAGCACGGCGGTGGGCTGCAGCACCTGACCGCCTTCGCCCTTGGTGGCCGCCGGGAACGACCGGTCCCGCTTGGCCATCTGGGCGTCCATGGTCTGCCAGTCCGTCGAGTTCGCCGCGCCGTGGCTCAGCGCGGGCGCGGCGGCGGTCTGCCCGGCGGGAGACGTCGCCTCCGGCTCGCCGGTGGCGCCGGCGGAGGTGACCCACACCGGTACCGCCATCGCCGCGGCGAACGAGATCGCCAGGGCGAGTCCGCTGGTTCGCGCCATATCTCCTCCCTTCTGAGGGATTGTTTCTCACTGACAAACTAGTTTTTACAAGCTCTATTGTGTAATCGCGTATGACCGGTCTCACAACGTGGCGTGCGCGGCGCGGGGCGTCTCCGGTCGCGACGCGTGGGCGCTCCCGGTGCGGCGGGAAGACCGGCGATCGGGTTCACTGGACGCGTGGTGATGGTGGGTCTCACCGGCGGTATCGGTGCCGGCAAGAGCGCGGTCGCGCAACGACTGGCCGAACTGGGCGCGGTCGTGATCGACGCAGATCGGCTGGCCAGGGAGGTCGTGGCGCCCGGCACCGACGGACTCGCGGAGATCGTGGCGACCTTCGGGCCGTCCGTCCTGGACGTCGAGGGCGGCCTGGACCGCGCCGCGCTCGGTCGGCTGGTGTTCGCCGACGAACCGGCGCGCCGCAGGCTGGAGGCGATCATCCATCCGAGAGTCCGGCGACGTACCGCCGAACTCGTCGCCGCCGCACCGCCGGACGCGGTGATCGTCAACGACATCCCGCTCCTGGTCGAGAGCGGTCTTGCCGCCGGCTTCGACCTGGTCGTCGTGGTCGAGGCCGATCCCGAGGTGCGGGTCGAGCGGTTGGTGCGGTACCGGGGGATGAGCGAGCGGGAAGCCCGCGCCCGGATCGCCGCCCAGGCCACCGACGAGCAGCGTCGCGCGGTCGCCGACGTGGTGATCAGGAACGACGGGAGCCTGGTCGACCTGGTCGGCAAAGTGGACGAGGTGTGGCGGGAGCGCCTTGAGCGGTACGTCCGACCGGGCTCGGCGGCGGCCGGTCAGGGCGGCTGACGCGGTCGGGTTCGTGGCACAGAAAGGCCGCTCGCGGCGGTCGGTCTGCACCGTCGGTGCGACCACGTCGGGGCGCCTCGCCAGCTGTGACGCCGGGGCTGCAGCCCTCCGCGCCGGGAGACTGACGGGACCACTGGGGTCCGATCGAGTTCCCGGACGGCCGCCGCGAGCGGCCTACGCATTGACGGTAGCGCGGTGACCTCTGCCACACAATCGCGTTCTCGTGCCGGATCGGCACGGTCGAGCCGCGACCCGGCGGAAGCGTCCTACCGCTGACGTACGGTGGGCTCATGCCACTCGACATCCCGCGCCTGGACAACAGGTTCACCGTGGTCAGCGACTACCGCCCCTCGGGCGACCAGCCGGCCGCGATCGACGAGTTGGAGCGTCGCGTCCGGGCCGGCGAGCGGCACGTGGTCCTGCTGGGCGCGACCGGCACCGGCAAGAGCGCGACCACCGCGTGGCTGGTGGAGCGCCTGCAACGACCGACCCTGGTGCTCGCCCCGAACAAGACGCTCGCCGCGCAGCTCGCCAAGGAGTTCCGCGAGCTGATGCCGCACAACGCGGTCGAATATTTCGTCAGCTACTACGACTACTACCAACCCGAGGCGTACATCCCCCAGACCGACACGTACATCGAGAAGGACTCCTCGATCAACGAGGAGGTCGAGCGACTGCGTCACTCGGCGACCCGCAGCCTGCTGACCAGGCGGGACGTGTTGGTGGTGGCGACCGTGTCCGCGATCTACGGTCTGGGTACGCCTGAGGAATACCTGGACCGCGCCGTGAAGATCACGGTCGGCGAGGAGATCGAGCGCGACAAGCTGCTGCGCTGGCTGGTCGACATCCAATACACCCGCAACGACGTGGCCTTCCAGCGCGGGACGTTCCGGGTCCGCGGCGACACGCTGGAGATCATCCCGGCGTACGAGGAGCTCGCGGTGCGGGTGGAGTTCTTCGGCGACGAGGTGGAACGGCTGTACTACCTGCATCCGCTCACCGGCGAGATCATCCAGGAGACCGACAGCCTGCTGGTGTTCCCCGCCACGCACTACGCGGCCGGTCCGGAGCGGATGGAGCGGGCGATCCGCGACATCGAGGCGGAACTGGAGGAGCGGCTCGCCGAGTTGGAGCGGCAGGGCAAGCTCCTGGAGGCGCAGCGGCTGCGGATGCGCACCACGTACGACGTCGAGATGATGCGACAGGTCGGGTTCTGTTCCGGCATCGAGAACTACTCGCGGCACATCGACGGTCGTGAGGCGGGCAGCCCGCCGCACTGTCTGCTCGACTACTTCCCCGACGACTTCCTCACCGTCATCGACGAGTCGCACGTGACGGTGCCGCAGATCGGCGGGATGTACGAGGGCGACGCGTCCCGCAAGCGGGTTCTCGTCGAACACGGGTTCCGGCTGCCGTCCGCGCAGGACAACCGCCCGCTGCGGTTCGACGAGTTCCTCGAGCGGGTGGGGCAGATGGTGTTCCTGTCCGCGACACCGGGACCGTGGGAGCTGGGGCAGTCCGGCGGCGAGTTCGTCGAGCAGGTCATCCGGCCGACCGGTCTGGTCGATCCGGAGATCGTGGTCAAGCCCACGCGCGGGCAGATCGACGACCTGATGCACGAGATCCAGGTGCGCGCCGAGCGCGACGAGCGTGTGCTGGTCACCACGCTGACCAAGAAGATGGCCGAGGACCTCACCGATTACCTGCTGGAACACGGCATCCGGGTGCGGTACCTGCACTCCGAGGTCGACACGTTGCGCCGGGTCGAGTTGCTGCGCGAGTTGCGCCGGGGCGACTTCGACGTGCTGGTCGGGATCAACCTGCTGCGTGAGGGTCTCGACCTGCCCGAGGTGTCGCTGGTCGCGATCCTGGACGCCGACAAGGAGGGCTTCCTGCGCTCGGGCACGTCGCTGATCCAGACCATCGGTCGCGCCGCGCGCAACGTGTCCGGTCAGGTCCACATGTACGCCGACAAGGTCACTCCGTCGATGGCGTCGGCGATCGACGAGACCAACCGCAGGCGGGCCAAGCAGGTCGCGTACAACGAGGCGAACGGCATCGACCCGCAGCCGCTGCGCAAGAAGATCCACGACATCCTCGACGACATCTACCGCGAAGCCGAGGACACCGACGCCGCGCTGGTGGGCGGCGCCGGTCGGCAGATGTCGCGCGGCAAGGCGCCGGTACCGGAGACCCGCAGCCGCGCGAAGTCGGGGGCGCCGCTGGCGCACGAGGGCCTGGCGCGCGCCGAGTTGGCGCAGCTCATCCAGGACCTCACCGACCAGATGCTCGCCGCCGCCCGCGAGTTGCAGTTCGAACTCGCGGCACGGATCCGCGACGAGATCGCGGAGCTGAAGAAGGAGTTGCGGGTCATGGACTCGGCGGGGATGAGCGCGCCCGCCCGCGGCGCGGGCGACGACGGCGACTCCGGGGCGGGGCGCGGTCGGCGTGGTCGATCGACGGCGACGGCGGGCTCGTCGGGTCGACGAAGCGGCCGCCGGTAGGCGAGCGACAGTTCCGGGCTCAGGACGGCGTGGTCGCGCCCTACCGGAGCCCGACCGACGGTCCAGCTAGCCTCCTAGGATGCTCTGCGCGAGGTGACCGTTATCCACAGCGAACCGGGTGCGCTGTGCTGAGCGGCGTCAATAGGGGACAATGAGAGCCACGTTGGAGGGGAGTATTCCCTCGCGACGGCGTCGTCAGCACGGTCGACGCCCGGTCCGGACATGATCCGGCGGGCTCTCGCCCGGCGCCGTCGGTCACCGGGTGACCTGGTGGCGGGAGAGACCTCCGGGGCCTGACTGTGCCTACCGGAGGTTGACATTGGATCTGTCGTACGGGATGTGGATCGCGACGCTGGTCGGCCTCGTCGCGCTGCTCGCGGTCGACCTGCTCATCATCGGTCGACGCCCGCACGAGCCGACCATCCGCGAGTCGCTGACCTGGGTCGCGTTCTACATCGCGCTGGCCGGGGCGTTCGGCGCGATGATCTTCATGCGGTACGGCGGACGGTACGCGGGGGAGTTCTTCGCCGGCTGGCTCACCGAGTACAGCCTCTCGGTCGACAATCTGTTCGTCTTCGTGATCATCATGGCCCGGTTCGCGGTGCCGCGGGCGTACCAGCAGAAGGTACTGCTCACCGGTATCGCGTTGGCGCTGCTGATGCGCGGCGCGTTCATCGCCGCCGGAGCCGCCGTGATCAACCAGTTCGAGTGGGTCTTCTACCTGTTCGGCGCGTTCCTGATCTACACAGCCGTGAAGCTTCTGCGGCACGGTGAGGACGACGAGTCCGACTTCCGGGAGAACGTGCTGATCCGCTGGGCGCGTCGGGTGCTGCCGATCTCACGCGGGTACGACGGCGCGCGGATGACCACTCGGCAGGACGGACGCGGACGGTTGTTCACACCGATGCTCATCGTGATGATCGCGATCGGTACCACCGACCTGATCTTCGCGCTCGACTCGATCCCGGCGATCTTCGGTCTGACCCGCGAGCCGTACCTGGTCTTCACCGCCAACGTGTTCGCGTTGATGGGGTTGCGCCAGTTGTACTTCCTGCTGGGCGGGCTACTCGACCGGCTGGTGTACCTCTCGGTCGGGCTCGCCGTGGTGCTCGGTTTCATCGGCGTCAAACTCGTCCTCGACGCGCTGCACGGCAACAACCTGCCGTTCCTCAACCACGGCGAGCCGGTGTCGTGGGCACCACACGTGCCGATCTGGCTGTCGCTGACCGTCATCGGAGGCACCCTGTTCGTCGCCGGAGCGGCGAGCGTGGTGAAGGCGCGCCGGGACGAGAAACACGCCGAGCGGCTGGCCGGGTAGGCGCGCCGCACCGCGCGTCGCGTGGGCGGCGGGACAGCCGCCGCGCCGCACGGAAAGCCCGACGGGCGGGGCGGCGCGTCCCGCGCGGCGCGCCGCCCGAAACGGTCGCGTGTCCCGCGGTCAGGGCTGGGTGACGCGGTGCGCGCCGACCAGCGTCTCGGCGCGCTCGCCCTGGACCGGCTCGCGTACCACGCGGTAGTTGACGCTGCCGCAGGCGTGCAGCAGGTGCCGCGTACCGTCGGGTTCCGGCGGCGCGGCGACGAAGCCGACGTGGTGTACGTGCTTTCCCGGTCGGGCGAAGAAGTACAGGTCGCCCGGGCGCTCGTCGCCGAGCGGTACCGGCTGCGTGGCGCGCGCCTGGTCGTCCGCGTCGCGCGGCAGCACCACCCCGGCTCGCCGCCACGCCAGGTGTACCAGCCCGGAGCAGTCGATCCCGTACGCGGACAGCCCGCCCCACACGTACGGCACGTCGATGAGTCGCTCGGCGATCGCGAGCGGGACGCCGGCGTCGGGCGCCTCGGACGGTACCGGCGCGAGGTCGCGCTCGATCGCCCACAGCGGCTCGTCGCTGCCCGGTACCGCCACCGGAACCCAACCCTGGTGCGCTGCGCCCACCACCGTCAACCTGGTACCGACGGTCACCCCGGACAGCACCACGTCGCCGTGGGGCGCGTCGCGCAGCGCGGTGGCGGTGGCATCGACCACGTGGGTCGGTCCCGCGTCGAGTCCGCGGTCGGTCAGGTGTGTCGCGGGCAGCCAGCCGGGGTAGCCGCGCGTGTCGAGGTCGGGCTTCGGTTGGTCGGCGGCGACGACCCGCGCCCAGCCGTCGACGACCTCTTCGACCAGGACGGTGTCGCCGAGCAGCAGTTGGCTCAGGGCGGGCCCGTCGGAGCCGGCGCGGTCGGCTTCGGACATTCCGGCGACCCAGCCGCGCACGTTCGCCGGGACACGCAGCGCCGGTTCGTCGAAAGCCCGTACGTTCGCCGGACTCGTCCACAAGGTGGCGACAGCCACTGATACCCGCGCCTTCTGGCCTGCTGCCACCATCGTCGCTCCTCGCTGTCCGGACTTCCCCGGCGAAACCCTACGAAACTTTCCACCGCCACCACAACAGGCAGCGAATATTTACTGTCGTAACGCGAAGTGGGTCACACGACGCAACCCAACGGCTTATCGCCCCGCGACCCGCCGGCGTCACAGGCTGAGCCCGAGCCCAGCGGCGTCCGGCAGCGCGATCGTGCCGTCGTGGTACTCGGGACCGCCGGTCACCGGCGACGAGGCGAGCCACCAGGCGGCGTCCAGGTCGCTGACCGCGCTGGTGCCGTACGCCGCGACCAGGCTCGCCGCCGCGCCGACGCCGATCGGGCTTTCCATCATCGAACCGACGATGGCGCCCATGCCGTACGACGCCGCCAGGTCGAGCAGGGTGCGTGCGGGCGCGAGCCCGGCGCACTTGGCGAGCTTGACGTTGACCATGTCCGCGGCGCGCCGCCGGATCACCTCGACCAGGTCGCGCACCGAGTACACCGCCTCGTCGGCGAGGATCGGCACGTCCACCCGGTCGCTGACCCACGCCAGCCCGTCCAGGTCCCACGCCGGTACCGGCTGCTCGACCAGTTCGACTCCCAGGTCGGCGTCCTGGAGCCCGTGGATGACCCGTACCGCCTCGCGCGGCGTCCAGCCCTGGTTCGCGTCGAGCCGGATGACGACGTCCGGGCCGACCGCCTCGCGGACGGCGCGTACCCGTGCCACGTCGGTCGCGGCGTCCGTGCCGACCTTCATCTTCAGGACCGTGAACCCGTCGTCGACGCGGTGCTTCGCGGCGGCGGCGAGGTCGGCGGCGGCTCCGGCGGACAGCGTCACGTCGGTCGGTACGCACAGCGCCGTGCCGCCCAGCAGCCGCACCAGCGGTACCCCGAGCCGGCGCGCCGCGAGGTCGTGCAGCGCCACGTCGACGGCTGCCTTCGCGGACTCGTTACCGGCGACCGCACGGCGTACCGCGGCGCACAGCGCCACCAGGTCGTCCGGGTCCCGGCCGGTCAGCAGCGGGGCGAGGATGCCGTCCACACACGCGCGGGCGCCGTCGATCGAGGCGCCGGTCACCTGCCACACCTGCGGCGCCTCGCCGTACCCGGATCGGCCGTCCTCGTCGACGACCTCGACGACCAGGGTCTCGACGGTCGTCGCGCGGCGCAACGCGGTGACGAACGGGGTGTGCAGTTCGGCGGAGATGCGGTGGGTGCGTACGGCGGTGATCGGCACGTACGGCACCCTATCGGCAGGTGCGAGCCTGTCTGAGCGCAGCCGGAGCCGCGGTGTGGCGGAGGTGGGCACAGGGTGGCGTGGGGAAGGGGAGGCATGACCGACCGGACGGTGCCGCTGGCCGGCGCGCCGAACACGCGTGACGTCGGCGGGCTTGTGAACCGGTACGGGCGGCTGGTGCGTCCGGGTCGGCTGCTGCGTTCCGGCGCGCTGGGCAGGTTGATCGACGCGGACGTCGCGGTGCTGTCCGGGTACCGGCTGCGGCAGGTGCTCGACCTGCGGCACGACCGGGAGATCGCGGTCGCCCCGCCCGACCTGCTGCCGGACGGCGCCGTCGCGGTGCACCTGCCGATCTACGACCCGGAGCACCCGGTGTTCACGTACGTGTCGGCGGTGATGCTGGGTCACGACATCAGCGCGTACTCGGGGCTGGTCGCGGACGGTACCCCGGCGGCGATGCGGGCGATCTACCGCTGGTTCGTCAGCGGCGCGTCGGCGCGCACGGCGTTCGCCGCGGCGCTGCGGCGGGTCGCCGACCCGGCGAGCCTGCCGCTGCTGTACCACTGCAGCGCCGGCAAGGACCGTACCGGCTGGCTGACCGCGCTGGTCCTGACGGTGCTCGACGTGGACCGTGCCGTGATCACCGAGGACTATCTGCTCAGCAACGAGCGGTCGGCGACGGTCAACGAGAAGATCATGCGGGCGGTCGCGGCGCGGGGCGCCGAGCTCGATCATGTCCGTCCGGTGCTGGAGGTGCGACCGGACTATTTGGACGCCGCGTACGACGAGGCGGACCGGGTGTACGGGGGGATCGACGGGTACCTGCGTGCGGGGCTGGGACTGGACGACGCGACGCTGGCTCGGCTGCGCGCGGCGCTGCTCGATTAGGTGGCTCGGCGAGGCGAGGTACCGGTCGGACTCGGGTTGTCCGTCGGCATGTGGTGTGGATCGACGGCATCGACGACGTGAAGACCCTCTGCGCCCGTAACGGCAACCCTTGCGGTCACCCCGCGATCATGTGCGGGTTCTTGACTCAGTTATCTCTATCGATGTTGGATGCCGGCGACAGCGCTGCCTCCAGCGGCTCTGTCGCCGGCCCTGCCGCGTTTCCTCGGCATCGTCGGCGCACCCACCCCTGAACTGGTCCAGAGAAAGGACCGCAATGAGACACACCCCCCGTTTCCGACGCTGGCCTGCCCGGGCCCTGCTGACCTTCGCGGCCAGCCTCGGGCTCGCCGCAGCCGCGCCGGCCTTCGCCGGTACGGCACAGGCCGCCCCCGCGCCGTCGACGCCGGCGAACGTCGCCCGCGCCTGTCCGCGTGCCAACCAGCCGGGCGTGATGACCTGCTATGCGCTGCGTCGTACCGACATCATGCAGAGCAAGGGCATCGTCCCCAACGCCACCCCGTCCGGTTACGGACCGTCCGACCTGCGCAGCGCGTACAAGCTGACCAGCACCGGCAGCAGCAGCGCGACGGTCGCCATCGTGGACGCCTACGACGACCCGAACGCGGAGTCGGACCTCGCCACCTACCGCTCGCAGTACGGCCTGCCGTCGTGCACGACCAGTAACGGCTGCTTCCGCAAGGTGAACCAGAACGGCTCGACCAGCCCGCTGCCGAGCGCGAACACCGGCTGGGCCGGGGAGATCGCGCTGGACCTGGACATGGTGTCGGCGATCTGCCCGAACTGCCACATCCTGCTCGTCGAGGCGAACTCGAACAGCAACTCCGACCTGTACACCGCGGAGAACCGGGCCGTGGCGATGGGCGCGAAGTACGTGTCGAACAGCTGGGGCGGCGGCGAGTCCTCGTCGCAGACCACCGACGACTCCTACTTCAACCACCCCGGCGTGGCCATCACGGTCAGCTCCGGTGACAACGGCTACGGCGCCGAGTACCCGGCGACGTCCCGGTACGTGACCGCGGTCGGCGGTACCTCCCTGTCGCGCGCCAGCAACACCCGCGGCTGGACCGAGTCCGCATGGAACGGCGCCGGCTCGGGCTGCTCCGCGTACGACTCGAAGCCGTCCTGGCAGACCGTGTCGACCGGCTGCTCCCGGCGCGCCGAGGCGGACGTGTCCGCGGTCGCCGACCCGAACACCGGTGTCGCGGTGTACGTGACGTACGGCGCTTCGGGCTGGAACGTCTACGGCGGCACCAGCGCGGCGGCGCCGATCATCGCTGCCGTGTACGCCCTTGCCGGCACGCCGGGCTCGTCGGACTACCCGGCGGCGTACCCGTACTCGCACCAGTCGAACCTGTTCGACGTGACCTCGGGCAACAACGGCAGCTGCGGCGCGCCGATGTGCACCGCGGGCAGCGGCTGGGACGGCCCGACCGGGCTCGGTACCCCGAACGGCACGGCCGCGTTCGCCGCGGGCGGCGGCGGTGGCGGTGGCGGCGGCTGCACCAGCAGCGGTCAGAAGCTGGGCAACCCCGGCTTCGAGTCCGGTGCCACGGTGTGGTCCGAGACGTCGGGTGTGATCGGTCAGTACGGCGCCAGCGAACCGACCCACTCCGGTAGCTGGGACGCGTGGCTGGACGGCTACGGCACCAGCCACACCGACACCCTGTCGCAGACCATCACCCTGCCGTCCGGGTGCAGCACCTACACCTTCGGGTTCTACCTGCACATCGACACGTCCGAGACGACCAGCTCGTACGCCTACGACAAGCTCACCGTGCAGGCGAACAGCACCACCCTGGCCACCTACTCCAACCTCAACCACAACAGCGGCTACGTGTACAAGTCCTTCAGCCTGTCCGGCTTCGCCGGACAGACGGTGACCATCAAGTTCACCGGCACCGAGGACAGCTCGCTGCAGACCTCGTTCGTCGTCGACGACACCGCGGTCAACGTCTCCTGAATGGATGTGGGGCGGACGC
>DASUXA010000091.1:0-42480 GCA_036378155.1 Micromonosporaceae bacterium
ATGACGGCGGCGAGCATGTCGGTGTACTCGCCGGTGGCCGCGTCCAGGCCGTGGTTCGCGGCCAGGGTGCGGACCCGCTCGACCACGACGCCGCCCTCGAGGCCGGCGTTCACGGCGATCTGCCGCAGCGGGGAGTCCAGCGCGATCTTGACGATCTGAGCGCCGGTCGCCTCGTCGCCGACCAGGTCCAGCTTGTCGAACGCGGTCTTGCCGGCCTGCACCAGCGCGACGCCACCACCCGGGACGATGCCCTCCTCGACGGCCGCCTTCGCGTTGCGCACGGCGTCCTCGATGCGGTGCTTGCGCTCCTTGAGCTCGACCTCGGTGGCCGCGCCGACCTTGATCACCGCAACACCGCCGGCCAGCTTGGCCAGGCGCTCCTGCAGCTTCTCGCGGTCGTAGTCGGAGTCGCTCTTCTCGATCTCGGCGCGGATCTGGTTCACCCGGCCGTTGATCTCGTCGGCGTCACCGGCGCCGTCGACGATGGTGGTCTCGTCCTTGGTCACCACGACCTTGCGGGCGCGGCCCAGCATGTCGAGCCCGACGCTCTCCAGCTTGAGGCCGACCTCTTCGCTGATGACCTGACCGCCGGTCAGGATCGCGATGTCGCCCAGCATCGCCTTGCGGCGGTCGCCGAAGCCCGGCGCCTTGACGGCGACCGACTTGAAGGTGCCGCGGATCTTGTTGACCACCAGGGTCGCCAGGGCCTCGCCCTCGACGTCCTCAGCGATGATCGCCAGCGGCTTGCCGGCCTGCATGACCTTCTCGAGGACGGGCAGCAGGTCCTTGACCGCCGAGATCTTGCTGTTCACGACCAGGATGTACGGGTCGTCGAGGACGGCCTCCATCCGGTCGGCGTCGGTGACGAAGTACGGCGAGATGTAGCCCTTGTCGAAGCGCATACCCTCGGTGAGCTCCAGCTCGAGGCCGAAGGTGTTGCTCTCCTCGACGGTGATGACGCCTTCCTTGCCGACCTTGTCCATCGCCTCGGCGATGATCTCGCCGACCGTGGTGTCACCGGCGGAGATCGACGCGGTCGAGGCGATCTGCTCCTTGGTTTCGACGTCCTTGGCGAGCTTGGCGAGCTCCTCGGCGACAGCCGAGACCGCCGACTCGATGCCCCGCTTCAGGGCCATCGGGTTCGCGCCGGCCGCGACGTTGCGCAGACCTTCACGCACCAGAGCCTGGGCCAGGACGGTCGCCGTCGTCGTGCCGTCACCGGCCACGTCGTCGGTCTTCTTCGCGACCTCCTTGACCAGCTCAGCGCCGATCTTCTCGTACGGGTCCTCGAGCTCGATCTCCTTGGCGATGCTCACACCGTCGTTGGTGATGGTGGGAGCGCCCCACTTCTTCTCGAGGACGACATTGCGGCCCTTCGGGCCCAGCGTCACCTTGACGGCGTCGGCGAGGGTGTTCATACCCCGCTCAAGGCCGCGGCGCGCCTCTTCGTCGAACGCGATCATCTTGGCCATTCGGCGTTGTCCTCCTGGACAATCCCGGCGCGCTCGCTGTTCCACGGGCGCACCGTATGGGTTACGCACGGTCCGGCAGGCTGCCGCCTGCCGCCGGCCGGGCCGGATAGCCCGCGACGACTGGCACCGTGCCGTGCCGGAGACCCGACGCGGCCGGTAGCCACACCGCCCCGACCATTTGGCACTCACCGTCGGCGAGTGCCAATGACTTGTTTAGCACTCACCTACCCTGAGTGCAAGCGCCTTGCGCCCACTGTGGGGGATTTGTACAAGCCGCGAGGATCACGCCCCGGCACCCGGTCCGCCCAGGGAAACCACCCGTACCAGCGCCAGCCCCGCCGGGCCGCAGCCACCGGGCAGCCACACCGCCCGCAGGGGACGCCGCAGGTCCAGACCCTCGACCGGTACCTCGACCAGCAGCCCGGCGGCGACGTCCTCGGCGACCGCCAGCCGGCTGACCACGGTCGCGCCGACCCCCGCCCGTACCGCCGCCTTCAGCGCCTCGGTCGAGGTCAACACGCCCAGCGGCTCGACACCGACCAGACCGGCACGGGTCAGCGCGTCGGCGAAGGTACGTCGGGTACCGGACTCCCGCTCGCGTAGCAGCAGCGCGGTCGCCGCGAGTTCGGCGGCGGGCAGCCGGGACGCCGCCGAAGAGTGGGCAGCCAACCGCGCCCACGGGTGGCCGGGGGCGACGACAACGGCGAGTTCGTCCTCGCCGATCCGGCGCACCCGCAGTCCCGCCACGTCCACGGGGCCCTCGACGAAACCGAGGTCGACCTGGCGGGAACGCACCCGGGCGATCACCTCGTCGGAGTTGGTCACCGCCACCTTCACGGTGACGTCGGGCAGCTCGGCGAGTCGGGGCGGCAGGACGTACTCGGCGATCGTCAGGCTCGCCGCGACCCGTACCTCCCCGCGGGCCGCCGCGCGCAGCGCGGCGGCCTCCACGTGTACCCGGTCGAGCGCGGCCAGGGCGTCCGACGCGATACCCGCCAGCCGCTCGCCGGCGGGCGTCGGTCGACTGCCCTGCGGGGTACGCACGAGCAGCGCGAGTCCCATTCGACGTTCCAGCCGGCGCAGCAGCTGGCTCGCGGCGGGCTGGCTGGTACCCAGCGCGCGAGCCGCGCCGGACAGGCTCCCGGCGCGCACCGTTTCGACGAGCAGCCGCAGCCCAGCCAGCTCCCCCGAGTCGATAGCCATCACCTGAGCTTATGCCGCCATATCGGATCACCGTCTGGCAGAGCCGTCCTGACCGGCGCAGGCTCGGGACTCGTGCGTCGTACTCTCCCCGGTCTGCTCCTCGCCCTGACCGTCGGGGCGGTCGCGACCGTGGTCGCCCGGTCCGCCCCCGTGCTCGGTGCCCCGGTCGTCGCCGTCGCGCTGGGTGTCCTGCTCGGCTCGTCTCTACCCGGCGAGACGCTGGTACACCTGACCCCCGGCGCCCGGTTCGCCGGTCGCTACGTGCTGCAGGGCGCGATCGTGCTGTTCGGGCTCGGGCTGTCGCTGCGGGCGATCGGTCGGGTCGGCGTACACGCGTTGCCCGTCATGATCGGTACCCTCGCCGCCTGTCTGGGCGGCGCGTGGCTGCTCGGACGGCTGTTGCGCACCGACCGGGAACTGACCACGCTCATCGGGGTCGGTACCGGCATCTGCGGCGCGTCGGCGATCGCGGCGACCGCCCCGGTCATCGAGGCGGGCGAGGCGGCAACCGCCTACGCGATCTCGACGATCATGGTGTACAACGTGACCGCCGCCGTGGTGTACCCGATCCTCGGTCACCTGCTCGGCATGAGCGCCGCCGCGTTCGGGCTGTGGTCCGGTACCGCCGTGAACGACACGTCGAGCGTGGTCGCGGCGGCGGCGTCGTTCGGGGGCGCGGCGGCACGGTACGCCATCGTCGTCAAACTGACCCGAACCCTGATGATCATCCCGATCGTGGCCGGGCTGGCGCTGCGCCGGACGCGACGGGTGCGCGCACACCGACTGGTACCGCCATTCCTGGTGTTCTTCCTGCTCGCCGCCGCGGTGGACTCGGTGGTACCGCTGCCGGCACCGGTTCGGTCCGCCGCCGCCCAGGTCGCCGGGTACGGCGTCGCCGTGGCGCTCGCCGGGGTGGGGATGTCGGTCCGGTTCGCCGACCTGCGCCGCGCGGGACTGCGCCCGCTCGCGCTCGGCGGTGTGCTCTCGCTCGTGGTCGGACTGTCCGGCCTGGCTCTGCAGACGCTGTGACAGGTACGAAAAGGGAATAGACGGCGATGAGAGCCGGAGACCCCCGGAGAAAGCGAAGCGCGGGGCACCCGATGTGGGAGTGCCCCGCGACAGCCACGTCTGATCCGGCCCGCGCAGGCCGACATGCTCAGGCGATAAGGCGTACCTTCTCCGCCTGGGGGCCCTTCTGCCCCTGCGCGATCTCGAACTCGACTCGCTGACCGTCATCCAGCGACTTGTAGCCGTCCATCTCGATCGCCGAGAAGTGGACGAAGACGTCCTGTCCCCCGTCGACCGCGATGAAGCCGTAGCCCTTTTCGCTGTTGAACCACTTGACGGTGCCCTGTGCCACGGTGCACTTCCTCACTTCGATGGTGCTGGGCCTGCCGGCCCCGGTCGAAGAACAACGACCGATCAGCACGCTACACGAGCGCACCCCGCCCCGCACTCCCCTGGAAAAGGACGGATAAATTGCCTCGTCCATCGATGGCGGACGCAGCCCGGCGACTGATCAGCAACCTTCCGAGCGGCTGATCAGCGACCTGCGGTCGGGGGCTTGAGCCGCCACGATTGGGTACATGCGCCGGGTGACCAGTGATGCGGTGACGGTGCGCCGCGTGGTACCCGGCGACGCCGGGAAGGTCCGCGCGATCCGGATGGAGATGCTCGCCGACGCTCCGCTCGCGTTCATCGAAACGCTCGCCCAGGCCGCCGAACGACCGCACGCCGACTTCGAGGCGCGGGTCGCGGCAAGCGCCGAAGGCGGGCATTCCGCACGCTTCGTCGCGGACGCGGGTTGTCGCCTGGTCGGTCACGTCGGCGCGCTCGCGGACAGCGCCGGCAGGACCTGGCTGGTCTCGGTGTACGTCTCGCCGAGCCATCGACGTACCGGGCTGCTGGACGCGCTGGTCGACGCGGCGGCGCAGTGGTCGCTCGCGTACCACCGGCAGTGGCTGGCGCTGACCGTGGTCTCGTCCAACCTGCGCGCCCGGCGGGCGTACGAGCGACTCGGCTTCCACGACACCGGGGTGCGGGTGCCCCACCTCACGGTCGCCACGCTCACCGAGATCGAGATGATCCGGCACGCGTGACCGCCCGGGTTCGTCGGACGGTGCCCTGGCCGGGAGGTCCCGGCCAGGGCACCGTCTCCACGCGAGGCGGAACGCTCAGATGTGCCGACGCGACTGGATCACGCGGAACCGGCTCGCCACGTACGCCCCGTCGGTGAGCGCGGCATTCGCCGCCGGGTTGGCCCCGGTCGCGTGGAAGTCCGAGAACGCCGCCGACTGGTTGACGAACACACCGCCGGTCAGGTTGCAGGACAGATGTACCCCTGCCTCGATCGCCGCCTGTTCGGTGGCGTCGAGCACCGTCGGGTCGGTGGAGTACACCGACGCGGTCAACGCGCCCTTCGCGCCCACCGTCTCGGCGAAGATCCGCAGGCTGTCCCCGGTCGAGCCGGTGGCGATCACGAACGAGATCGGTCCGAACCATTCCCGGCTGTACGTGTCGGCCGCCGAGGCGGGCAGCTTCACGATCAGCGGAGTACGGATCACCGCGTTGTCGAACGCCGGGTGCGCCAAGGTCCGCGAGTCGAGCACCACCTCGCCGACCGAGCGAGCCTCGTCGAGGCGCTCCAGCACACCGTCGTTGACGATCGCCCCGGTCAGTTCGACCGCCTTGGCAGGGTCACCGGTCAGCGCCTGTACCGCCTCGGCGATCCCGGCCGCCACCTCGTCGAACGATCGGTGTCCCGACTCGGTCTCGATGCCGCCCTCGGGAATCAGGATGTTCTGCGGGGTGGTGCACATCTGACCGCTGTACAAGGTCAGCGACCAGCCGATGTTGCGGCACATGCCGGCGAAGTCGTCGGTCGAGTCGACCAGCACCGTGTTGACGCCGGCCTTCTCGGTGTACACCTGCGCCTGGCGCGCGTTGGCTTCCAGCCAGTCGCCGTACGTCGTCGACCCGGTGAAGTCGATGATCTTCACCTCCGGTCGGGTCGCCAACGTCGACGCGAGCCCCTCGCCGGGCGCCTCGGCGGCGAGCTGCACGAGGTCCGGGTCGAACCCTGCCTCGGCGAGCACGTCGCGGGCGTACTTCACGGTGATCGCCAGCGGCAGGACGGCGCGCGGGTGCGGCTTGACGACGACCGGGTTCCCGGTGACCAGGCTGGCGAACAGACCCGGGTACGAGTTCCAGGTCGGGAACGTGTTGCAGCCGATCACCAGCGCGACGCCGCGCGGTACCACGTGGAAGTTCTTGCTCATCCGCAGCGGCTCGCCCCGGCCCGCCGGCTTCTCCCAGGTCGCCGCCGCCGGCTGCCGGGTCATCTCGGCGTACGCGTACGCGATCGCCTCCAGCGCCCGGTCCAGCGCGTGCGGACCGCCCGCCTGGAACGCCATCACGAACGCCTGCCCGGTGGTGACGTGTACCGCGTTCGCCAGCTCGAACACGTGCTGGTGCAGCCGGTCGAGGATCTCCAGGCAGACCCCGGTCCTGGTCTGCGGACCGGCGTCCCGCCACGCCGGCAGCGCGGCACGGGCCGCCGCGATCAACTCGTCGACACCCGCGTGCGGGTACCGCACGCCGAGTTCGACGCCGTACGGCGACGCCTCGGTCGCCACCCGGTCGGACGTGCCCGCCTGGTCGAGCGGGAAGTCGCTGCCGAGGTACGCCTCGAACGCCGCCTTGCCATCCGCGGCGGCGTTCTCGCCGTACACCCTCGGGCTGGGCGACTCGGGAAATGCCGACCAGTAGCCGCGGTCCGCGATCGCGGTCAGCGCGCGGGTCAGCCGCTCCTCATGCTTCGCGTACAGCGGGTGGCGGGTCGCGCCGGCCTGCTGCTCCGCGCCCTGCGTCATCGTCATGCCGTCACCTTAGTTCGCCCGTACGGGGGTCCGCTGCGGTGCGCTCCTCCCCGCGCAGGACGATCATGTCGTCGCCACGGCGACCGGCGGCACGTCCTCCTCGGTCGCCGACGGCAACTCGCGCAGGCTACGCAGCGGCGACAGCAGGACCGGGAGGAACGCGAACAACCCGCCGACGGCGCCGATCAGCAGCGTCGGGCGGACACCGACGAACTGACCGAGCACGCCGCCCAGGAAGCCGCCCAGCGGCATGGTGCCCCAGACCAGGAACCGCATGGTCGCGTTCATCCGACCGAGCAGCCGCTCCGGGCACAACCCCTGGCGGAAGCTGACCTGCGTGATGTTGTACACCACGGCGCCCCACGACCAGACCGCCATGCCCAGCGCCGCGGCCCACAGCAGCCAGCCGCGCTGCGCGAACGGTACCGGCAGCGCGAACGGCGCGGTGACCGCGATCGAAACCCAGATGGTCGGACCCTGCCCGAGCCGCCGCGACACCCGCGTCGCGGTGAACGCGCCGATCAGCCCGCCGATCGACGCGACGGAACTGACCAGTCCGATCATCCCGGCGGACAGGTGCAGGTTCCGGGCGAGCAGCAGTACCCACATGCTCGCGGTCACCGCACTGAACAGGTTGGACGAGCCGGTACACATCGCGATCGAGCGCAGCATCCGGTTGCCGAGCACGAACCGCAGACCTTCCATGATCTCTCGACCGAGGTGCGCGTCCGGCGTGCGCTCCGGCTTCTGTTCACGCTTGCGGATCAGCCCGACGAACATCGCCGAGCACAGGAACGTCACCGCGTTCACGGCAACGGCGAACGGCGCGGTCAACCACTGGATGACCAGCCCGGCGACGGTGGGTCCGGCGATCTGGTTCGTGCCGCGTACCGCTTCGAGCTTCGCGTTGCCCTCCACGAGGTGTTCCCGCCCGACCAGGTGCGGCAGGTAGCTCTGGTACGCCACCTCGAAGAAGACGGTGAGCACGCCGCTCAGCAGCGCCACCGCGTACAGCTGAGGCATCGTGAGCACCCCCGCCCACCAGGCGAGCGGCACGCTGCCCAGGACCAGCGCGCGCCCGATGTCGCCCGCGAGCAGGACGTTGCGCCGGCGCATCCGGTCCACCCACGCCCCGGCGGGCAGTCCGACGAGTAGGAAGGCGAGCGTCTCGGCGGCGGTGAGGACACCGACCTCGAACGGCGTGGCCTTCAGGGCGACGACCGCGACCAGGGGCAGGGCGAGCAGGCTGACCTGGGTACCGAGTTGGCTGACCGTGTCGGCGGCGAAGAGTTGCCGGAAGTCGTGGTCGTGAAGCAGACCGAATCGTGGAACGCGCACGGCGGGAGCCTGGCTGACTGGTTGGGAAATGTCAACCACTTACCCGGGCCGGGGAGTACCTGTTCTACGCTGGTCGCACCATGCCGCCCGCCGCACACCGCAAGAGCCGCCCGGCGACCGAGGAAGAGGTACGTGTCCTCGCCTCCGCGTTCCGGCTGCGGATTCTCCGGCTGTGCCTCGACCGGCCGCTCACCAACAAGGAGATCGCCGCCCGGCTCGGGGTACACCCGGCGACCACCCTGCACCACGTCCGTCGCCTCGTCGCGACCGGGTTCCTCGCCGCCCAGCAGGAGCGGCGCGGCGCCCGGGGCGCGCGGGAAGTGCCGTACCTCGCCACCGGAAAGTCCTGGACGCTGGACGTCGAGGAGTCCCACGCCGGGGATCAGGCGCGAGCCACCATCGACGCGTTCGTCGACGAGGTCCGGTTGAGCAATCCGGACCAGGTACACACCTGGCGGCTCGGGCTGCGGCTGGACGAGAAGCAACTGGCCGAGCTGCGCGACCGGCTGGGCGAACTGCTCGACGAGTTCGCCGCCCGCCAGATGGACCCGAGCGGGCGGGCGTACTCGCTGTTCGTCGCGGTACACCCGGACGCGCTGCGCGACTGACGCGTGCCGGGAAGTCGATCGGCCCGGCGCGGCAGCGCCGGGCGAACCGGCGCCTGCCTCCACTGTGGACCTCGCGCCGCTCGAGCGCGCGCCGGTCGGACCCGGAACATGGTCGAGAGGACGCTCGCACAGCACCTCCGGCACTGGGTCGCCTGCACCCCGACGAGGTCGATGCGCAGCGGCGAAGCGTCCTCCCGCACCGAGCATCCTGCGCCCGGCGAGAGGGCGTCGTCAAGAGGTCTTCCCGTCCGCTTCCTACCCAGAGCGCACTGATCGTCACGTTAAGTCAGCACCGGCTTACTCGGCAGTACCGGCGTACGCAGCTTCGATTACCGTGCGTGACGATCTATTCCAAATAGTTACGCCGTCCTCCGCACGCGACGCGCACCCGGCGTCACGCCACGAGCCCGGCGTCGCGGATCGCCCGCAGAGAAGGCGCGACCCGGTACGTCGGACCGACCCGACCAGCGACCGCGTCCAGGGTCTTCAACCCTTCTCCGGTGTTGTACACGACCGTTTCGGCGTCCGGGTCGAGCCGTCCGCTCGCCACCAGCTTCGCCAGTACCGCCACAGTCACCCCGCCGGCCGTCTCCGCGAAGATCCCGGTGGTCGCGGCGAGTAGTTGGATCGCGTCACGGATCTCGTCGTCGTCGGCGAAGTCCATCCAGCCCCCGGTCCGCGTCACCGCCTCCAGCGCGTACAGCCCGGACGCCGGGTCGCCGATGTTGAGCGACTTCGCGATGCCGGTGGGGCGTACCGGCGTGACCACGTCGCTGCCCTGATGCAGCGCGGTCGCGATCGGGTTGCACCCGGCGGACTGCGCGCCGAACACCCGCCATTCCTTCGGCTCGACCAGCCCGATCTCGACCAGCTCGGTGAACGCCTTGTCGATCTTCGTGAGTAGTTCGCCGCTCGCCATCGGTACCACCACCTGGTCCGGCAACCGCCAGCCGAGCTGCTCGGCGACCTCGTAGCCGAGGGTCTTGGAGCCTTCCGCGTAGTACGGCCGCATGTTGACGTTGACGAAAGCGGTCTTCTCGAACTCGTCGGTTTCGGTCAGCTCCGCGCACAGGCGGTTCACGTCGTCGTACGAACCGTCGATGGCGACCACGTCCCCGCCGTACACCGCGGTCGTGAGCACCTTGCCTGGCTCCAGGTCGGCGGGGATGAACACCATCGACGGCACCCCGGCGCGGGCGGCGTGCGCGGCGACGGAGTTCGCGAGGTTGCCGGTGGACGCGCAGGCGAACCGGGTGAAACCGAGTTCCCGGGCAGCGGTGAGCGCGACCGACACGACCCGGTCCTTGAACGAATGGGTGGGGTTCGCCGAGTCGTCCTTGACGTACAGCGGCGCCCGCAGCCCGACGGCGGCGGCCAGGGCGTCCGCGCGGACCAGCGGGGTACCGCCCGGGTTCAGCGTGACCCGGGTCGCCGGGTCCTGACCGACCGGCAGCAGCGGCGCGTACCGCCACAGATTCGCCGGACCGGCGGCGATCTGCTCGCGGGTCACCCGGCGCAGGGCGTCCGGGTCGTACCCCACCTCGAGCGGACCGAAGCACTCGTAACAGGCGTGCTGCGCGGCGAGCGGGTACCGGGCGCCGCAGCCTCGGCAGACCAGGGCGCAGGCGGCGGAGCGGGACGGGACGGACGCGTCGGCGATCGACGTCATGCGAGGCCTTCCTCTCATCTTTCCGGCAGCGCCGGACGGACTTGGCACCACGCCGCGCTCGGCCTCGCCGTCGAGGTGTGCGCGGTGGTTGCCGGGGCTTCGTCGGGCCGTATCCCTCTGCCCCTCTGGATGAGGTGTTCAGTTGTGGGGCTGACTGTACCGGATGCCCGGCACCTGCTCTAGCGTGGTCCGGTGCACCCTGCCGCCCGAGCCTGGTTCACCCGCCGTACCTCGCGCGCCGCGGACTGGCCCGAGGAACTCCTGATGACCGCCAAGGGATCGGCGATCGTGAGTGTGGTGCTGCCCGCGCTGGACGAGGAGAGCACCGTCGGGACGATCGTCGCCGGGGTACGGAAACTCGCTGAGCGCACCGGACTGGTGGACGAGATCGTGGTGATCGACTCCGGTTCGGTCGACCGTACTGCCGAACATGCGCGCGCCGCCGGCGCGACCGTCCGGCACCGCGACGACATCCTGCCGGACCACGGCTCCCGTCCCGGCAAAGGCGAGGTGCTGTGGAAGGCGCTCGCCGCGACCCGAGGCGACATCCTCGTGTACGTCGACGCGGACCTCACCGACTTCGGCGGGCACTACATCACCGGGCTGCTCGGGCCGCTGCTCACCGACCCGACGGTCAGCCTGGTCAAGGCGTTCTACGACCGTCCGCTGCTGGACACCTCACCCGCCGGCGGCGGTCGGGTGACCGAACTCATGGCACGCCCGCTGCTCAACGCGTTGCGACCCGAACTCGCCGGGGTCGTACAGCCGCTGGCCGGCGAGTACGCCGCGCGCCGCGAACTGCTCGAGGCGCTGCCGTTCGCCGCCGGGTACGGCGTGGAGACCGGGCTACTGATGGACACCGCCCGCGACTACGGGCTGGACGTGATCGCCCAAGTCGATCTCGGCAACCGTACCCACGGGCACCAGGACACCGCCGCGCTCGGTCGGATGGCGGCGACCATCCTGCACACGGTGCTGGACCGGGCGTCCGTACCGGGTGTCCCGTACCCGCGACTGACCCAGTTCCGCCGCGCCCCGAACGGCGAGATCATGCCCGAGGACCACGAAATCTTCTGGCCGGACCGACCACCCATGCGCTCGATCCCCGAGTACACAGCGTCCGCCGCGCGAAATGGCGGCAGGACGCGCTGATCGTTGCCAGGAGGCGGACTCGTGGCTAGCCGTGCATCTTCACCAACAGGTCGTGGACCTGGTCAAAGTACCGGCCATGCGTGGACCGAAGCTGCTCCTCAGACTCGCCGGCGAGCACGACTACCTCAATATCAGCGTCCTCGCGGTGACGTCGCTCCTCAGCAAACCGAGCGCGCAACGCTTCCCTACTGTGTCACGTACGCCAGCGGCGCGTCGTAGGCAAGAAGCCACTCCTCCAGGAGTGCGAGATCAGCCGGCGACGCGTCAGCCGGTTGCGATAGCCGCTTGCCGAGCTTGACAAACTGAGAAAGAGACGAGGGCCACTGCGACACGACGCGACGATAGTGGGTCCTGGGGCGTGACATTTCCTGACTTCTCGTATTGTGAGATCACGAGAGTGACCTGCCAGGATCGACAGCCAAGGCGGGTCAGCTCACCACGTCTTTACGCGAGAACCGCCACCAGGCGTACCCGAAGAACACCGTCGCGTAGCACAGCGACACGATCGCTCCCTTGACCATGTCGTCGGTCTGTACCGGACTGGAGATCAGCCCGAACCACGCCTGGTTGTAGTGGGTCGGCAGGAACGAGCGCAGCGAGCCGAGCGCGGTGATCTGGTCCAGGATGCTGGACAGGATCTGCAGCAGTACCGCCCCGCCGACCGCGCCGAGCGGCGCGTCGGTGGACACCGACAGCAGGAACGCCAGCCCCGCCACGACCAGCAGGGTCACCGCGATGTACCCGGCGATGCCGAGCACCCGCACCAGGGCGGTACCGGCGGGAATCTCCTCGGCGACAGTGGTGCGCAGCGGGTGCCAGCCGTACCGGGCGGTACCGGCGACCAGGGCGGTCGCGGTGAGCAGCAGCAGCGCCAGCGCCGAGTAGGCGAGCGCGACGAGCAACTTGATGCCCAGCAGCCGGGCTCGCGGTACCGGGATCGCGAGCAGGTACCGCAAGCTCCCCCAACTCGCCTCGCTGGCGACGGTGTCGCCGCAGAACAGCGCGACGACCACGACCAGCAGGAAGCCCGCCGAGACGAGCAGAGTGAACAGGGTGAAGTTGAGCCCGCCCGAGGTCGCGATGTCCGCGAGCGCGGCGAAGCCGTCCCGACCGCGCCGGTTGGACCGGTCCCGGTTACCGACCTCGAACGCGATCAGGATGATCAACGGCAGCAGCACCATGAAGCCCAGCGCGAGCTGGGTGCGTCGCCGGGTCGCCTGCCGGCGGAACTCGGTGGCGAAGCTCAGCGTGCGATGCGCCCGGTACCCCTGGGCAGCGCCCTGCGCGCTGGGGCCGCCCGCCGTCGCTGTCGCGCCGGTCGCCGGGTCGGTGCCCGCCGGGTGACTGGTCGTCTCGGTCGCCATCAGCGTTCTCCGCTCGCCTTGGTGTCCCCGCCGACCAGCGACAGGAACGCGTCCTCCAGCCGCCGTCGCGGTACCACCCGGTCCACGCCGACCCCCGCCTTGACCAGCGCCGCGACCACGTCGGCGCGGGGCGTGCCGTCCAGGTCGACGACCAGCCGGTCGTTGCCGTCCCACGCGACGCCGCGCACACCGAGCCCGTCCAGGACCGCTTCGGCGCGGTCCACGTCGGACACGTCCAGTTGTACCGTCGGCGAATCGCCGACGATGTCGTCGACGGGTCCGTCGGCGACCTTCTCGCCCTTGTGCATGACCACTACGTGGGTACAGGTCTGCTCCACCTCCGCCAGCAGGTGGCTGGAGACCAGCACGGCGCGTCCACCGGTGGCGTACCGCCGCAGCACCGTGCGCATCTCGGCGATCTGCGGCGGGTCGAGGCCGTCCGTCGGCTCGTCGAGTACCAGCAGCTCAGGCAGCCCGAGCATGGCCTGGGCGATGGCGAGCCGCTGCCGCATGCCGTGGCTGTACGTCTTGACCTTCCGGTACACCGCGTCGCCCAGTCCCGCGATGTCCAGGGCTTCCTCAAAGTGCGCGTCCGCCTCCGGTCGACCGGTCGATCGCCAGTACAGCCGCAGGTTGTCGATCCCGGACAGGTGCGGCAGAAAACCGGGTCCTTCGACCAGCGCGCCGAGCCGCGACAGCACCGGCGCGCCGGGCACCAACCGGTGCCCGAACACGTAGATCGCGCCGGCGGTCGGCTGGGTCAGCCCCATCAGTACCCGCAGCGACGTGGTCTTGCCCGCGCCGTTCGGTCCGAGCAGCCCGACGACCTGCCCGCGCTCGACGCGGAAATCGACCCGGGACACCGCGACGAACCCGTCCGCGTACTCCTTGCGCAGCCCGTCGACGACCAGCGGCGTGTCCGCGTACCCGGCGACCACGGCGAGGTCGCCGCGACGGCGCCGGCGCCGCGCGACCAGGATCGCCGTGGCGATGCCGACCGCGAGCACGATCACCAGGGCGAGCAGGACCCACCGCCAGATCACGTTCGGCGAGGCGATCGGGGTACCGACGACCACCGGCAGGGTGACGCCCGACGCCGCCGCCACCGTGTACACGGTGGGCTGGGCGGGCGTGGCGAACGCCTGGTCGGACGTGGCGACCGACAGCATCAGCCGGTGTCCCTCGGCGAACCGGTGATCGATCGCGGGCAGCGTCACGGTCACCGGGGTCGCCTCGGTGACCGACCGGGGCAGGTTCGTCAGGTGTACCGGGGCGACCAGCGAATCGGGCAGCGTGGGTCCGGAGTGCGGGTCGACGTCGTACAACTTGACGAAGACCACTGCCTCGCCGGTCGGCGAGGCGACCTTGATCTGTACCGTCGGCGAACCGACCACGTCGAAAGGCGCGGACAGCGGCTGCGACACGAAGCTGGCGTGCTGACCCGGTACCTCCGTGGCACGTCCGCTGACCAGCGAGGACAGCGCGCCGCCGCCGACGCCGGGCAGCGAGGTGATCGCCGCGGGCGTGCCGTTCGGCGGGTTCGCCGCGGGCTGCGGCGGACCGGCGAGGTCGACGGTGGTGCGCGACTGCCCGTTCAGTCCGGGATAGCTGGGTACCGAGTACCCGAGCGCGACCACCCCGTCGGTGTTCGCGTCCAGCCCGGAGATCCGCGAGTAGGTGAAACTCGTGTCCGGCGCGGGTCCGGGCTGCTTCTTCACGTAGTGGTCGAGCCACCGCAGCATCAGGTACTTCGTACGGTCCTGGTCGGACTGCGGTCCCAGACCGCCGTCGTGACCGCCGGTGAACCAGGCGACCTGGACCGGGGTACCGGTCGCCGCGATGCCGCGCGCGTTGGCGTCCGCCTGGTCCAGCGGGAACAGCGTGTCCGCCTGCCCCTGCACGAGCAGCGTGGGCGCCTTGATCCGGTCGAGGATCGACGCGGGGCTGGACCGGCGGAGCAACGCGACCGCCTCGTCGGTGCCGTGTCCGGTGCTCGCGATCGACAGGTACGCCGCGCAGATGTCCGCCGCGAAGCGCCCGCACTGCGGGTTCACCGCCGGTCTGCCGGGCACGCCTCGGGAGGGGACGGACCCGTTGCCGACGGTTCCGGCGTCCGCACCGGTGTCCCCGGAACTGCCGGGCACGCCGCCGGACTCGCCGCCGCTGCCGAAGAACAGCCCCGCCCACTGCTTCTTGAACACCCCGTCGGTCGGCGACTTGCCGGTCGCCTCCGGCAGGAACGCCGTCGCCAGGTCGTTCCACGTGATCATGGGCACGATCGCGTCGACCCGCCGGTCGTACCCGGCGAGCAGCAGGGCGAGCCCACCGCCGTAGGAGCCGCCGACCACGCCGACCCGCGGGTCGCCCGGCGCGTCCTTGACGATGTCCGGTCGCGCGGCGAGCCGGTCGAGCAGCCGCTGGGCATCCTTGACCTCCCAGTCGGGGCTGTCCAGGTGGATCTCGCCACCGGAGCGACCGAAGCCCTCGGCGGTCCAGGTCATCACCGCGTACCCGTGGTCAGCCAGGTCCTCCGCGTCCGACGCGACGCTGTCCTTGGTGCCGCCGAACCCGTGCGCCATCAGCACCGCCGGTACCGGATGCTCGGCACTCGCCGATTTCGGCAGGTACAGCGTGGTGTCGAGGGAGATCGGGACGGTACCGGTCGGTCCGGTCTGGACGGTCAGCATCCGGCTCTCGGTCCGCCAACTGTCCGACTTCGGTCGGACAGCCCAGCCGATCAGAGCGACGACCAGCACCAGGATCACCGAGGCGGCGACGACCCTGCGCCGGGTCATGCGGGGCCTCGATAGGGCGCGACGGAGGCGCGCCGGGAGCGCGGACGGCATGGGGGTCACGGTACGTCGCGATCGTGAACCCGAACCTCAGGGGATACCCGGACATCAACCGCGCGTACCGCGGGCGGCACGCGAATGTCAGCGCGCGGTACGTCCGCGCGCCCGGGCACGGGTGGCGCGCAGCCGCCTCAGCCGCTGGACCAGCACCGGGTCGTACGCCAGCGCCGCCGGCTTGTCGAGCAGCGCGTTCAACGTCTGGTAGTACCGGGTCGACGAGATGCCGAACAGGTCGCGGATCGCCTGCTCCTTCGCCCCGGCGTGCCGCCACCACTGGCGCTCGAACGCGAGCACCTGACGCTCACGCTCGGTCAGGGCGTCACCGACGTCGACCGCGGCGCCCGGTTCCCCGGCGGTCGGTACGCCCGGCTGCGGGTCGTCGACCGCGTCGGATTCCAGCCAGCCGTCCGGCTCGTCGTCCACCGGTCGACGGGCACCCGGTACCGTCGCGGGGCTGGACCCGGTGACGACCTCGTCGGTGGTCTCGGCCGGTGCGCTGTCCATCGGGCTCCTCGGGGGGCGGTCGGACCTCTCAGGCTAGCCTCGCCGGCTCCCCTCGCAACTTGGCGCGCGGCCGTCGTCTCGACGGTTACCGGCACGCGCCGGCACCGACGCACGCCTGCGGGAGCTTGGACGCGCGGGCGACGTAACGACCGAGTTCTCGAAGATGTCGCAAGTCGTGCCCACACCCGCCGTGATGTACGTACGTCTCCTGCCGAATCATGCCCAGGGCCGACCGGGATCGGCGAGGCGTCGACCGCCCGGGTGATCAGGCTCGGATAACCCGTACCCCGGCAGCCTCGAACCCGGCGACCGTCTCGTCGCTGGCGTTCGAGTCGGTGACCAGTGTTTCGATCCGGTCGGTCGGGCAGATCCGGGCGAACGCGTGCCCACCGAGCTTCGAACTGTCCACGATGATCACGACGCGCCGGGCGCGGGCGACCATCATGCTGTTCATCGCCGCCTCGCCCTCGTTGTGCGCGGCGGCGCCGAGCGTGGCGTCCAACGCGTCCGCGCCGAGCAGCGCGATGTCCAGGGTGATCTCGCGCAGGATGCTTCCGGCGAGCGGGCCGATCAGCTCGAACGACTGCGGGCGTACCACGCCGCCGGTCACCACGACCTTCATCCGCGACCGGACCAGCAGCTCGTTGGCGATGTTGAGAGCGTTGGTGACCACGGTCAACTGGGGGCCGTCGGCGTTGCTGGCGAGATCGGGGCGGACTGCCAAGGCGCGGGCGACCTCGGTGGTGGTGGTACCGCCGTTCAGCCCGACCACCATGCCGGGCGAGACCAGCGCGGCGGCTGCCGCGCCGATGCGCTGCTTCTCCGCCGAGTGCTTCGCGGTCTTGTACCGCAGCGGCAGGTCGTACGACACCCCGTTGGCGACCGCCCCGCCCCGGGTCCGTGTGATCATCTGCTGCTGTCCGAGCTGGTCGAAGTCGCGCCGGATGGTCGCCTGGGAGACACCCAGCTTCGCGGCCGCGTCCTCGACGGTGACCCGGCCGCTCTCGGTGAGCAACTCGAGCAGCGCGTTCCACCGCGCGTACCGGTCCATGACGCCCTCTCTCCCGCGCAGCGCGCGACTGATGTTTGCACAATCATGCGCGAAAGAACCCGCCAACGTCGAACCCGGTGCGCGAAGACGTTCCGCCTGCTGGCGTACCATGCGCGGCGCATGCAGAATGATGCGCGCGAACCGGCGTCCACGCGCCGGTACGAGCAGAATCGCCCCGGGCGGGGCTCGAACCAGCACGGAGGCGGCGTGGGGCAGATCGGGGATTCGCCCCGCCCGCCGGTCGCGATCGCGGTCGACGTCGGCGGTACCAGCATCAAAGGCGCCCTGATCGACCCAGCCGGGACGGTCCGGCACACCGCACGGTTCCCGACCCGCGCCGAGCGTGGACCGGACGCGGTCGTCGACACCGTGGTCGAGGCGGGCAGCGAACTCGCCGGTACCGCCCGCGACCTCGGCTTCGCCCCGGTCGCCGTCGGCGTCGCGGTACCGGGCGTGGTCGACGAGGAGCAGGGCGTCGCGGTCTGGTCGGCGAACCTCGGGCTGCGCCAGGTACCGCTGCGCGATCTGGTCGCCGAGCGGCTCGGGGTACCCACCGCGCTCGGTCACGACGTGCGGGCCGGCGGCTTGGCGGAGGCGCGACTGGGCGCGGCACGCGGGGCGCGGCACGTCCTGTTCGTGGCGATCGGCACCGGGATCGCCGGGGTACACCTCGTCGGCGGTCGCGGGCACGCCGGGGCGCACGGCGCGGCCGGCGAGATCGGGCATGTGGTGGTACGACCGGGCGGACCGGGGTGTGGGTGCGGCACGCGCGGCTGCCTGGAGGCGGTCGCGTCGGCGGCAGCTGTGGGTCGGGCGTACACGACGCGCACCGGGCGACCGGCGACCGCCGCCGAGGTCGCGGCACGCGCGGCGAACGGCGAACCGGACGCGGTCGAGGTGTGGCGGGAAGCGGTGGACGCTCTCGCGGACGGGCTGCTCGTCGGGCTGACGATGCTCGACCCGTCGGTCGTGGTCCTCGGCGGCGGGCTCGCCGAGGCGGGCGACCTGCTGCTCACGCCGCTGCGCCGAGCGGTCGAGGCGCGGCTCACCTTCCAGCGCATGCCGGAACTGGTCCGCGCGGAACTCGGCGATCGTGCCGGCTGCCTCGGCGCCGGGCTGCTCGCCCTGTCGCTGATCGAGGAGGAGCGATGACCGAGGTACCGACCGGCCGGGTGGTGACGCCGGACGGGGTGCTCGACTCCGGTGTCGTCGAGGTGGACGGCGAGCGGATCACGGCGGTGCGCGACGACGGTCCGGGCGGCGACACCTGGCTGGTACCGGGCTTCGTGGACATCCACGTACACGGGGGCGGCGGGCACACGTTCACCACGGGCGACGCGGAGTCGGCTCGCGAGGCGGCACGGTTCCACCTCGGGCACGGCACCACCACGCTGCTCGCCAGCCTGGTCAGTTCGCCGTACCCGCTGATGCTCGCCGCGACCAGGGCGTTCGCGGCGCTGGTCGGCGAGGGCGTGATCGCCGGTGTGCACTACGAGGGGCCGTACCTGTCGCAGGTCCGGTGCGGCGCGCAGAACCCGGAGCACCTGCGCGACCCGTCGCTGACCGAACTCGCCGACCTGGTCGAAGCGGGTGCCGGCGCGGTACGGATGGTGACCGTCGCGCCGGAGCGGGACGGCGCGCTGGACGCGATCCGCTGGCTGGTCGCACACGGTGTGGTGGCGGCGGTGGGGCACACCGACGCCACGTACGAGCAGACCCTGGCGGCGGTCGCCGCGGGCGCCACGGTCGGCACCCACGTCTTCAACGGCATGCGTCCGCCGCACCACCGTCAGCCGGGTCCGGTGTACGCGCTGCTCGGCGCGCCGCAGGTGACCTGCGAACTGGTGGCTGACGGGGTACACCTGCACGACGGCACGCTCGCCTTCGCCGCGTCGGTCGCCGGTCCGCGCCGCACCGCCCTGATCACGGACGCGATCGCCGCCGCCGGAGCCGCGGACGGCGAGTACGACCTGGGCGGGCAGCGGGTCACCGTCGCCGACGGAGTAGCCCGGTTGAGTCGCGACGGGGCGATCGCGGGCAGCACCCTGACGATGGACGCGGCGCTGCGCCGCGCGGTACACGCCGGACTGTCGATGACCGACGCCTGCCGGGCAGCCGCCACCACCCCGGCTGCCGCGATCGGGCTCACCGATCGCGGGGCGCTCGTCGCCGGGCTGCGCGCGGACCTCGTCGAACTCGACGCCGACCTGGGGGTACTGCGGGTGATGCGGGGCGGGACCTGGGTCTGAACCGCCTCGGCGATGTGTCGCTGTCGCGCGAGCTGTCCTGCGGCTAGCGGGTCGCGAGGCGGCGCACCGCGAAACCGACGCTGCCCACCGCGAGGACCGCGACCCCGGCGAGCACGCTGTGCCACGGCAGCGACAGGGCCAGGACGGCGCAGCCGACCAGACCGAGCGCCGCGAGCGCCTGTACCGGCAGCCGACGACCCGGCTCGCGACCCAGCGTCAACGCGCTCAGGTTCGCGATCCCGTAGTACACCAGCACGGTGCAGGACGAGAACCCGATCGCGGTGCGGATGTCGCCGAACGCGACCAGCCCGAGGACGGCGACCGCGACCGCGATCTCGGCGTAGTGCGGCACCCGGTACCGGGGATGCACCGCCGCGAGCACCCGCGGCAGGTCGTGTCGCCGCGCCATCGCCAGGGTGGTCCGCGCGACCCCGGCGAGCAGCGCCAGCAGTACCCCGGTGACCGCGACACCGGCGCCCACCCGGACCAGCCAGGCGAGACCCGGCTGCCCGGCTACCCGTACCACGTCGGCCAGCGGGGCGGTCGCCGCCGCCAGCCGAGCCGGTCCCAGCACCGCCAGGGCGGTCGCCCCGACCACCAGGTACACCCCGAGCACGACACCCAACGCGGTGGGGACGGCGCGCGGAATGGTGCGCTCCGGATCGCGTACCTCCTCGCCCAGCGTGGCGACCCGGGCGTACCCGGCGAACGCGAAGAACAACAGCCCGGCGGCGCCGAGCACGCCGCGCGGACCGGTGACCCCGCCGCCGACCCCGGTCGGGTGTCCGCCGCTCAGCCCGAGCACCACGACCGTGACGAGTACCAGCAGGGTCAGCGCGACCAGCCAACGGGTGGCGGTCATGGTCTTCGCGACCCCGAGCAGGTTGATCGCGGTGACCACGATCACCGCGACGATCGCGACCGGGCGCGCCTGCGCGGGCCACAGGTACTCCCCGACGGTCAACGCCATCGCCGCGCAACTGGCGGTCTTGCCGGCGACGAAACCCCAGCCCGCCAGGAAACCGGCGCAGTCGCCGAGGCGTCGCCGACCGTACACGTAGGTGCCGCCGGACTCCGGGTACCGGGCGGCCAGCCGAGCCGAACTCGTCGCGTTGCAGAACGCCACCACCCCGGCGACCGCCAGCGCGATCAGCATGCCCAGCCCGCCCGCCTCGGCGGTGGCGGGAGCGAACGCGACGAACACTCCGGCGCCGAGCATCGAGCCGAGCCCGAGCACCACCGCGTCACGCATGCCGAGGCGGCGCTCCAACGTGGTCACGTCCGTGCCTCCGGCTCGTCGGTGCGCGCCTGCCGGGGTGCCGGCTCGTCGGCGTGCGCCTGGCGGGGCGCCGGCTCGTCCCACGGCACCCGGCGCATCATCCGGTCGAGGATCAGCCCGGTCAGGAGCCCGGCGACGGTATCGGTGAACCAGTGGTACCCGAGGTACACGGTGGTCACGCAGAGCACGGTCGGCGGCGCCACCCGCAGCGCGACGCGCAGTCGGTCGGACAGCCACGGGGCGAGCAGCAGGGCGAGGACCCCGTACCAGACGATCGCGTTGGCGACGTGACCCGACGGGTACGAGTCGCCGCCCCCGCCGAACAGTTCCGGATGCGCGACCTGGATGTTGTGCGGGGCGGGTCGATCGGTCAGATCCTTGAACGGCTTGAGCAGCCCGTACGTCAGCGCGAACGCGACCAGGACCGGCAGCAGCGGTCGGATGGTGCGACGCCGCCACGCGAACCACCCGGCGATCGCCAAGGACACCGCGACCAGCGCGCCGCCCTGACCGAGCCGGTTGCCGACCTTCGCCAGGAACAACCCGACGCTCGACCAGTGCGCCTGGCACCAGTCGCGTACCGCCACGTCCACGCTGGTCAGTGCACCGGTGGCGAGGATCGCGGTGAGCGCGACCAGCGCCGCCACCAGCAGCGCGTCGAACCACCAGCCGGTCGGGCGTACCGGTCGCCAGGCGATCCGCCGCGCCGGGCGCGGCGTGGTCCGGGTGCCGGTCACGACGTGCCCACCGGGTCGATGCGGCACAGCGCGCACAGCGCGGCGAAGCCGTCCGCGGTACCGGGCCAGTGCCGGCGCAGCGCCTCGACCCCGGCACGCCGGGCGACCGAGCGCAGCACGAGCGCCACCACGATCGCGTCGTCGGCGTACCCGAGCACGGGCACGAAGTCGGGTACCAGGTCGATCGGCATCGCCAGGTACGCCGCCAGCAGCGCCAGCCGTACCCGTACGCCGCCCGGCAGCGACCGGTCGGCGGTCAGCCGCCCGACCAGCCGGAGCAGGTCGGGCAGCAGGCGCAGGGCGGTCGACAGGGACACGCCGCGCGGGCGTACCACCGCCAGGGCGGCGATCATCAGCAGCCACAGCAGCAGGAGCCCGGCGATGACACCGACGGCGATCCTGAGCGCGGCACCCACGGTCCCACCCTAGCGAGCGGTGATCAGGTGGTACCGCCAGCCGGGGGCGGGGTGTCGAGCGCGTCGTCCCGGTGCGGTTCGTCCCGCCCGGTTCCGGTGATCGTCCGTCCGACCAAGGCGCCCAGTCCCGCGCGGGTCGCGACCACCACCAGGCGCTCGCCGGGGCTGAGCCGCCGGTCGGTCGGCGGAGCCGACACCGCGCTGCGACCGTCGGCGCTGAGCAGGGCGATCACGCGGAGCTCGGCGATGGCGTACGCGACCGACAACGGCGCGCCGTCGAGCACCGAATCCGCCGCCACCAGGACCTGCGCGATGACCAGCAGGCGGCGACCCACCGGTACGGTGCCGATCACGTCGCGCTCCAGCATGGCTGCCGCGAACACCGGTGCCGCCAGGTACGACACGCTGCGCGAACTGGTGATGCCGAAGGTGCGTTCGACCCGGTGCGCGAAGTCGCCGTCGAACAGGCGCAGGACGACCCGCAGGTCGTCGCGCGACTGTCGGGCGGTCAGCGCCGCTTCGAGGTTCGTCACGTCGTCGGTGGACACCACGACCAGGGCACGCGCGGTGCGTACCGAGGCGGCGCGCAGGGTCTCCTCGCGACCGGCGTCGCCCACGATCAGCGGGATGCCCAGCTCGCGTGCGGTCCCCGCGCCGCGCGCGGTCGCCGACCGGTCGATCGCCACCACCTGGACACCGGTTTCGTGCAGGTACCGGATGATCCTGGTGCCCACGTTGCCGAGCCCGACCACCACCACGTGGTCGGAGACCGGGCCGCGCAGCCGACCGAGCGCCAGCGCCAGTCGCGCGTTGACCGCCGCGTCGACCACCGCCGCGGTGATCACCGGGATCATCGCGAGTCCGACCAGCGTGATCACGGTCTGGAGCAGCTTCTCCGGCGCGGACAGGGTGAGGTCGGCGTTACCGCCGCCGACCGCGGTCAGGATGGTGACGTACGCCGCGCCCCACACGCTGAGCTTGTCGTCCAGCGTCGCGAGCAGGGCGGTACCGGCGACCAGCAGCCCGGCGAGGGCGAGGGCGGCGACCCTGAGTTTGCGGCTGACCAGGGAGCGCAGCAGGTCGAGACCGGTTGCGAACGGTCGCCGCCGGCGTCCGGTACCGGCGTCCGCGCTGGTGCCGGACGCGACGGCGAGGACCAGGTCGGCGCGCGACGGGTCGGTCGGCAGCAGCACCGGTTCGGTACCGCTGGTGTCGGCGAGCCCGCACACCACGTCGCCGGGCGAGACGTCGTCGCGACGCGCGACGACCAGGGTGCGTCCGGGCAGCCGTACCGAGGTCGGGGTGACCCGTCCGAGCGCGGCGGCGGCGAAGGCGGGCGCCGCCATCTCGGCGTCGGACAGCACCGTACAGTCGCCCAGCAGTCGCCGGACCGCGTGACCGAGGCTGGTGTTGAACATCCGGATGACGACCCGTACGCCCGGGTTGAGTTCCTGTGCCAGCAGCGCCGCCTGGATGTTGCCGACGTCGTCCTGCCGGACCATCGCGATCGCGGTCGCCCTGCCGATACCGGCGGCGTTCAGCGCCTCGGCGTCCAGGCGCGGCGCCTCCACGATCCGCACCCCGGGCAGCGCCGCGATCCGGGGACCGTAGTTGACCCGCGCGGCGGACAGCACGACGGTGATTTTCGCCTGGTACCGGGTGACCAGCTCGTCGCAGACCCGCAACGCGAGCGGGTCGTCGCCGCACACCACGAAATGCGCGTCGGTCGGCAGCGGGGTACGCCTGGGGCGGGGCAACCACGATCGTGTCGACACCCCTGGATGGTATCGACGCTCGACGAACTCAGGTGCTGCTGTGCTCGCTGCGGTTGGCGCGTACGTGCCGGCGTACCGCCCACCCGACCAGCGCGAGCACCACGATCGCGGCGACCGCGATGGCGGCGTCGCGCCCGACGGTCTTCTCGATCGCCTGGTACGAGTTGCCGGCGAGGTACCCGAGCAGCACGCACCCGACGCCCCAGATCAGACCGCCCGCCGCGTTGTACGCGAGGAACTTGAGGTAGGGCATCCTGGACAGTCCGGCGAGCGCGGGCATCACGGCGCGGAAGAACGCCACGAACCGCCCGAGGAACACCGCCACGCCGCCGCGCCGGGCGAGCAGTTCGCGCGCCTCGTCGACGCGCTTGCCGCGCCGCCGGATCGCCCTGGTGTTCAGGATCTTCGGACCGACCCGGGCACCGACCTCGTACCCGACGGTGTCGCCGACCACGGCGGCGAGCACGACCACCGCCGCCATCCCGTACACCGAGGTCATGCCCCGACTCGCGGCGACGCCGCCGAGCACGGCGGCGGTCTCGCCCGGTACCACGAACCCGAAGAACAGCGCGTCCTCGGCGAAGACCAGACCACCGACGACCAGGTACACGATGCTGGGCGGCAGGTCGAGGAGCCGGGCGAGGACGTGACTCATGGTCCCCGCTGTGCCCGGCGCGGCGACGGTTCACACGCCGACGACCCGCCGGGTACCGCGTTTCGGCGTTGACTCTGACGTCGCGTGAGGCTCCAGGCTGGTCGGCGGAGGTGAGGAACGGTGAGTTACGCGGTCGGGGAGGTCGCTCGGCTGGCCGGTGTGACGGTCCGCACGCTGCACCACTACGACGAGACCGGATTGTTGTCGCCGAGCGGTCGCAGCGCGGCGAACTACCGCCGGTACAGCGAGGCAGACATCGAGCGGCTCCAACAGATTCTGTTCTACCGCGAACTCGGGTTCCCGTTGGAGGAGATCGCCACCATTCTCGACGACCCGGACACCGACGCGGTCGCGCACCTGTGTCGGCAACGCCGGTTGCTGATCCAGCGGATCAAACGGCTCGAGTCGATGGTGGCGGCAGTCGACCTGGCATTGGAGGCACGACAGATGGGCATGTCACTGACGCCCGAGGAACGCCTGGAGGTATTCGGCGGCTTCGACCCGAGCGAATACGCCGACGAGGCGCGCGACCGGTGGGGCGACACCGAGGCGTACCGCGAGTCGCGGCGGCGCACCGCCGGGTACACGAAGCAGGACTGGCAGCAGATCGTGGCGGCGAGCGGGGACATCGAGCGCCGGTTCGCCGAGGCGCTGCGGTCCGGTACCGCCCCGGACAGCACGCCCGCGATGGATGTCGCCGAGGAGCACCGGCAGCACCTCAGCCGGTACTTCTACGACTGCTCCCCGGCGATGCACCGGGGACTGGGCGACATGTACGTGGCTGACGAGCGGTTCACCGAGCACTACGAGCGGGTCGCTGCCGGGCTGGCGCGGTACGTGCGCGACGCGATCCACGCCAATGCCGACCGCGCCGAGGCGGCGGCGAACGGGTAGCCGACCGACCGGATCCGGGGAAACTCGGGGTACATCCGAGGCTTTCCCGGAGGTCTACGCCGACCGCCGCCCCTAGCGTGGTCGGTATGGGGGACACGCGGGGGGAAGCGGGCCGGTCGCGCTGGTGGGAGCCGGCGCGACTGGCCCGCGCGTTGCTGTTCGGCGCGGCTGGCGTCGGCGCCTGGACCGCGGTGCTCGCCGCCACCCTGCCCGGGGAGGCGAGCGTGCGGCATTGGGCGAACGCCTGGGTGGGGCTGGACACCATGGAGGCGCTGGCGCTCGCCGCGACCGGGCTGCTGGTGCTGCGGCGGGACCCTCGGGTCGCGCCGGTCGCCGGCGCGACCGCCGCGCTGTTCCTGGTCGACGCGTGGTTCGACGTGACCACCGCGCCGGCGGGGCTGGACTCGACGATCGCCTGGCTGTTGGCGATCGTGTTCGAGGTACCGATCGCAGTCGGCTGCGGGGTGGTCGGGTGGCGGGCGGCGACCTGGTCGCCGCAGCCGACCCCGATCCAGCCGTGACCCCAGACACCCGTCCTGAGCAGCGGTGATGCGCCGTACCGCGAATTAGCGGTGTGAACTGAGTCACGGGGCAAATCGGGCGCGGTTACACGCGCCAACGAAGTCGCGATTACGCAGCGCGACGGCAATTCGGGCGCGCGGAACATCGAAACATCTTCTCGACCTGCCGAAACGAAATGTCGAGATCGTCATGCCCAGCGACGACCAGTCGCGGTGTGTTACCAAGGTGTGCCGGCTCAACCCCGCCGGTGCGCCGCCCGGTCACGCCGAGTCCTGCCCGCCGGGTCGGTGCGACCCCCTGTGTACGTGCGGGTAACGGGCAGGAGCGGGGGAACCACCATCGGCGGTCGACCAGTCCTCCCCCTGGTCAGACACCGTCTTGGGGTGAAGCCGGTACTTCCGGCCGGGCGTCCTTCGCGCCCGAACCCGACAGCTCACCTCGCAGGCGTCCCGAAGGGACGAGCTGTGCTCCAACACAACGCGCCCGGCGACAGTCCGGGTACGACCCACCGCGCCGGCAAAGCCCGGCGCCAGCCACGACACGCGGCGCCGCAACAGTCGTCCGCGAAGAAGCGGTGGCGTCTGGTCCCCGCCCTCGTCGCCGGCCCTCTGCTGCTCGGCACGGTCGCGATGGCGTCGCCGGTCGCCCACTCCATCCACTACCGGGTCGCCTCGCCGGTCACCGTGCAGGCGCTCGGACTGGACAACCAGAACCCGACGGTCGGTCAGCCGGTCCGCGCCGGGGCGAAGATCGTCGCCGAGCACACCCAGTGGTTCGACGCGGTCGTCTTCGCGGTACGCGACGAGCAGGGTCACCACGCCGACTTCCCGGTGACCAGGAAGTGGCGGCAGGGCACGCACCAGCGGGTGTACCAGGCGTCGCGGGCGTTCGACCACGCCGGCACGTACACCTACTGGTTCGCGTACCAGAAGAACGGCCACTGGACCGACCTGGCGCCCAAGCAGAAGTTCACGGTCGCCCAGCCGGGTACCGCGGGCGGTACGCCCGCCCCGACCCCGTCGGGCAGCCCGGCGTCGCCGTCCGGCGACCCGGCGTCACCGTCGCCCTCGCCGTCGCCCGACCCGACGTCGCCGTCCGGCTCGACCAGCGCGCCAGGGTCGCCGGCTGCGTCCGCGACGACGGCGGGCTCCTCGACTCCGAGCGCGTCCGGTACCACGTCGAGCGCTCCGGCGCCGAAGCCGGCGGGGTCGACCGCCTCGTCGACCACGAGCGCTCCGAGCCCGGCGGGACCGACCGCGAGCCCGAGCCCGTCGACGTCGGGTGCCACCTCGGGTCGCGAGCAGGCGGCGTACGTCACCTTCTACGCGGCGCGTGACAACGACCCGCCGGGCAGCCCGGCGATCGCCTACCCCGACCTGCACCAGCAGGCGGGCGGTACCGGTACCTTCGCCGACCCGATCACGTTCGCGACGGACAAGTCGGAGATCGCCCCCGGCACCAAGATCTACGTACCGCGGCTGCGCAAGTACTTCGTGATGGAAGACGACTGCGCGGAGTGCGACTCCGACTGGTCGAACGGGAAGTGGCGCGTGGACCTGTACATGGGCGGCAGTACCCAGCCCGGGGTCGTCGCCTGTGAGAACCAGATGACGCAGGACGGCAACGTGACGATCGTGATCAACCCGGATGCGAACCGGCCCGTCGACGCCCACGCTCTGTACTCCGACTCGACCGGTTGCTACACCACCACGTACTGATCGTCCCGATGCGGCCCACGAGCCGCGAGAACGTACCCGATTGACGACGGGTGCGGGTGAATGAGGGCCCCGGCCCCTCCTCGGAGGGGCCGGGGCCCGCCGTATCGGGGCTCGACAGGTCCGGCGACCGGGGGCGAGTCCGAGCCGGGGCGGGGCGTCGACCGAGGCGACCGTTACCGGTGCGGCAGCCACCCGTACAGCCGGTCGACGCGGATCCGGACGACCAGTCGGCGGTCGGCGACCATCGCCCGCCGGTAGTCGTCCCAGTCGGGGTGCTCGCCCTGCACGCCCCGGTACACCTCGACCAGTTCCTCGACGACGGCGTCGGCGACGTCGCCCGCCGGTGGCGACAACTCGGCGATCCCCTCCGCGACCGCGTACGCCGACCCGTCCGGAGAGGTGACGTAGAAGCTGGCGCGCGGGTCGCGGCGCAGGTTGTGTACCTTCGCCCGGTCGTCCGTGGTGGACACCCGGATCGTCTGACCGTCCAGGTCGGCGACGTAGTCGACGTTGGACAGCTGCGGACGACCGTCCCGTTTCAGGGTGACGAGCACGCCTCGCCCGGTGTCCCCGAACAGCCGCCACAGCGCGAGGTTCATACCGACGCCCTGATCGTCGCGAACGCCTCGGTAAGACGCGCCAGTTCGTCGAGCATGCCGGCGGCGTCAGCCGACATCGTCGGGTTCGGCGTGAACCGACCGTCGTCGCCGACGGTCTGCCGCAGCGGGACCACGACCGCCTCGGTGACCGGCATCATCTTCAGTGTCGTCACGACCTGCTTGATCATCTGTACCGCGCGCAGCCCGGCTGAGGTCATGCCGTAGCTGACGAACCCGACCGGCTTGTACCGCCACTCGTGGTACAGGTAGTCGATCGCGTTCTTCAGCGGCGCGGAGTAGCCGTAGTTGTATTCCGGCATCACGAAGACGAACGCGTCCGCCTCGGCGACGATGCCGCTCCAGCGCAGCGTGTGCTCGTGCACGTACCGCCCCTCGGACGGGTGGTGCGGCTCGTCGAGGAACGGCAGGTTGATCTCGGCGAGGTCGGCGACGCGTACCTCGAACGTGCCGTGTTCGCGAGCGAGATCGACGAACCAGTCGGCGATGTCGCGACCGACCCGTCCGGGACGGGTGCTCGCGACGATCACGGTCAGGATCGGCATGTCGGTCAGCCTCCAATTGTTGACGTGTCACCAAAGCTAGCCCAGTGTTGGTGACGCGTCAACCAAATCGGGGTACCGTACGGCTGTGGCTGAACCACGGTGGCTCAACGAACGCGAGGCGGCGGCATGGCGCGGATACCGCCGCATGCGCGCCCTGCTCGACCTGCGACTCGCCCGCGACCTGGCGCGGGACAGCGGACTGTCCGAAGCCGACTACGACGTGCTGTCGAACCTGTCGGAGACCGACGGACACCGGCTGCGGTTGACCGAACTCGCCGCGCACATGCTGTGGACGAAGAGTCGGCTGTCCCACCACATCACCCGGATGCAACAGCGGGGGCTGGTCCGCCGCGAGGAGTGCGCCGACGACGCGCGAGGCTCGGTCGTCGCGCTCACCGAGAAGGGTCTACGCACCATCACCGACGCCGCGCCCAGCCATGTCGAATCGGTACGACGTCACATGATCGACCTGCTCGACGACACCGAGATCGACGCGCTCGCGGCGCTGAGCCGGAGAGTCGTCGACCACCTCGTACGGGTGACGGACGCGCCCACCGGAACGTGATCGTCACGCCGATCCCGCCCGACCCGACCGCGGTACCGGTCAGGCTGTGGTTGTCCGACCACGTCGGCGGGAAGGGGCAACGCGATGGACGGCGGCGACCGCTTTGCCGGGCGCAACGCGATCGTCACCGGCGCGGGCTCCGGTATCGGCCGGGCGACCGCGGTACGACTCGCCGTCGAGGGCGCGCGGGTGGTCTGCGTCGAACTGCTCCGCGAACGGCTCGACGACCTCACCGCCGCACACCCTGATCTCGACCTGGTACCGATCGTCGCGGACATCACCGGCGCGCAAGCGCCCGAGCAGGCGCTCGCCGCCGCCGACGGGCGGGTCGATCTGCTGGCGAACGTCGCCGGGATCATGGACGGATTCCTGCCGACGGCGGAAGTCGACGACGCGACCTGGGATCGGGTGTTCGCCGTCAACGTGACCGCCACCCTGCGCTTCAGTCGGGCGGTACTGCCGCTGATGATCGAGGCGGGTCGGGGCGCGATCGTCAACGTGGTGTCCGAAGCCGCCTTGCGGGGCTCGTCGGCAGGCGTGGCGTACACCGCGTCCAAGCACGCCGTGGTCGGCATCACCAGGAGCACGGCGTTCTTCTACGCCGGCAACGGCATCCGTACCAACGCCGTCGCCCCCGGACCCGTCGCCACGAACATCGAGGCGCCGATGAAATCGGAGCACGCCGCCCGGCTCGTCGGTCCCCTGATGCAACTCGTCCTGCCGCCCCTGGCGACCCCGGAGCAGGTCGCGGCGGTGATCTGCTGGCTGCTCAGCGACGAGGCGAGCAACGTCAACGGCGCGGTACTGGCGAGCGACGGCGGCTGGTCGGTGATCTAGGGCCAGCCGGTGTCGACGGCATGGGCGCCTCGGCGGCGGACGTTGCGGCTGTCTCGGCGGTGGCACGCACCGTAGTCTTCGGCCATGGCGAGCAGTGTGGCGGTGTTCTTCCTCGGCGGGACGATCGCGATGGCGGGGCACCAGGGGGGCGTGGTCCAACGCTTGCGGGCGGACGACCTGCTGGCGGCGGTACCGCACCTCGCCGACCTCGACGTCACCGTCGAGGCGCACGACTTCCGGGCGGTACCGAGCGCCTGCCTGTCGTTCGACGACGTCCTCGACCTGGTCTCCGCTGCCGAGGCTCGGCTCGCCGCGGGCGCGTGCGGCATCGTCGTCGTCCAGGGCACCGACACGATCGAGGAAACCTCGTACCTCGTCGACCTGGTCTGGCCGCACGACGCGCCGGTCGTGGTCACCGGGGCGATGCGCAACCCGACGTTGGCCGGCCCGGACGGGCCGGCCAACCTGCTCGCCGCGGTACAGGTCGCCGGCAGCGCGCGATTCGCGGGGCTGGGCTGCCTGGTGGTGCTCAACGACGAGGTACATGCCGCGCGGTACGTGCGCAAGACGCACAGCGCCAGCCCGGCGACGTTCGCGTCACCGACCAGCGGCCCGGTCGGGTACCTGGCGGAAGGTGTACCGGTGCTGCTGAGTCGACCGCCGGAGCGGCTGACCCTGCCCCGACCCGCGAGCGTCGCGAGGCACCCGGTCGCCCTGGTCACAGTCGCGCTCGGCGACGACGGCGGGCTGCTCGCCGGGCTGGGCGACCGGTACGCCGGGCTCGTGGTCGCCGGGTTCGGTGTCGGGCACGTACCGGCGGCGCTGGCGGACCCGCTGGGCGAACTCGCGGCGCGGATCCCGGTGGTACTGGCGTCGCGAACCGGTGCCGGACCGGTGTTCACGCACACCTACGGCTTCACCGGGTCCGAATCGGATCTGCGTTGCCGGGGTCTCGTCGGCGCGGGTTTGCTCGACCCGTACAAGTCGCGGGTCCTGCTCACCCTGCTCCTCGCCGGCGGAGCCGACCGCGCCGCCATCGCGACGACCTTCCAGCGCGCGATCTGAGCGCTCGCCCACGAGTGGTACCGCTTCCGCGATCAGGGCGCCCGCCTGGCGGGGCAGGTGAGCGTCAACGGTCCTCGACGACCCAGTCGGGATGCCGACCGAGGAAGTCGGCGACGGTGTCGTCCCGTACCGCCTGCAGCAGTTGCCTGCTGTCCGGCGACAACTGCTCCCCGTACACACCGTCCACCTTGACCGGCTGGTAGTGTCCGCCGTTGGTCCTGATCATGACGATGTCGTCCGGGCCGACGCTTTTCAGCGTCGCCATCCAGTCGAGCAGGTCGGCGCCGCCGAAGTCGACGGTGAGCCCGCCACCGGCCGCCCTGACGAGCGCGTCCAGTTTCGCCGGGTTGGACAGTACGCCGCTGCTCATCGCCCTCGTCGCGATCGCGGCGAGGAGCTGCTGCTGGTGCCGTTGCCGACCGTAGTCGCCGTCGGGGATGAACACGCGCTGGCGGATGTAGTCGAGCGCCTGCCACGGCGCCAGATCACGGCAGCCCGGCTCGTACACGACGGGCGTCACCCCGGGCACGGGCGTGAACTGCCCGCCCGCCGTCGTGAACGGCGGGGCGTACCTGCCGTTCCGGTCGATGCCGATGTGCAACGACACCGTCTTTTCGTCGACGCACATGTGCACGCCGCCGAGCGCCTCGACCACGTTGCGGAAGCCGGCGAAGTCGACGACCGCCGCTCCGTCGACGGTGATCCCGCTCATCTGCCGGATCGTCTCGGCGAGCAGTTTCAGACCGCCCGCTCGGCCGCCGTTGCCCATGCTGCCGAGGGCGTACGCGGCGTCGATCTTGTCGTGCCCGCCCCGGTACCCGGTCGGCGGGAAAGCCGGGATCTCCACCGCGGTGTCGCGTGGAATCGAGACCAGGTACGCCCGATCATGGCTCGCCGGAATGTGTACCACGATGATCGTGTCGGACCGGACCAGCCCGCTCGGACCGTTCCGCCCGTCGATGCCCACCACGAGGAAGTTGACCGGCCCGTTGAGGGCTGCCCGACCGGGGTGGGTCGGCAGGGCGTCGACCTTGTTGACCGTGCTGCCGTACCGGGCGACCAGCGCCCTGGTACCCACGATCGAGCCGCCGGAGATCACGACGGCGACGGCGAGCGCCACGGCGGCGGTACCGGCAGCCCAGTGCCGGTGGCGGGCACGGCGCTGTTCCGCCGCGACGATGCGGTCCACGTCGATGGTGGTCGGCGGTGGGTCGGCTGCCACCTGTCGCAGCGCTTCGCTGAGCGGTTCCACGTCAGTGCCTCCTCGAGGTCACGGGCGATGCCGTAACGGCGGCGAGCATGCGCTCGCGCAGCGTGTCCAGGGCGCGCGCGGTCTGGCTCTTGACCGTCCCGGTACTGCAACCGAGCACCTCAGCGGTGTCCTCGACGGACAGGTCGCAGAAGTACCGCAGCACCAGCACCGCCCGGCGGCGCGGCGGCAACTCCGCGAGGTACGCCGCGAGCGCCAGCCGGTCGACGACCGACGTCTCCGTGACGGGCCCGGTCCCGCCGGGCTCCGGCATGGTGTCGGTGAACCGTTCGCGCCGCCAGGGGCGTCGTCGTTCGTCCAACCACGCGCGGAACAGCACACGCCGGGCGTACGCGTCGATGTTCTCCATCTGCGACACGCGTTTCCAGCGCCTGAACAGCTTGATCAGCGCGGTCGATACCAGATCGTCAGCCGTGTGCCAGTCGCCGCAGAGCAGGTACGCCGTTCGTCGCAACGGGTCGAGTTGGACCGCCACGTATTCGCGGTAACCCGCGACATCCATCGCCAAGATCCGGCCTCCCCATCTGTCGCCATGAAAACGGAGCCGGATCGGTACCGGGTTGCTCGCGCGACGCATTTCGCCGTCGCGGCAGCGACCGTCCACAGCATCGTGGAGGACGCCGGGGCACGCGGCTGGCACGTCCCGCAGGGTGAACGAGTGCCCGCCGCCCAGTCCGGTAACAGACTTTTCCGACAAATGCCATAGCGAGCGCAATAGCATGCCGCCATGACGCAGTACACGCTGGAGGAGATCTCGCGGTCCCGTGCCGAGGCGGGCAGCGGAATCGCGTTCGAGGACTACGGCGCCAACCCGGCGCTGTGCCGGCACGGCGTATGGATCGGCCTCGCCAACTACTACTCCGAGACCGTCACCATTTCGTTCGAGCACGACCCGGATCGGCTCAACGTGTTCTGGAAGTTGCAGAACAGCGAGGTGCTCTACCCGGGACCGGGCGCGCCGACGAGCGGCCCGGTACCCGCCGCGCCGGGCGTCCGGTACATCTGGCCGGCGGAGGGACGGCAACACAAGATCTCCTTCGTCAGCGCACCCGGCACGAAGCAGACCCGGGTGTACGCGCAGGTGCTGTACGTGCGCGAGGACGGCGACGAGATCGAGTACGGACCGTCGATCACGGTCAGGATCAGCGGCGAGGCGGACTTCTGGCCGCCCGACAAGCTCGAAGAGGAACAGCGCTGCCAGCAGCACTGGCATGACCTGCGCACCCGGTACGTACGCTGGCGCGAGCCCCGCCCCGGCGAGCCGATCATGAAGTTGCACGAGGTACGCGGGCTCGCAGCCGTCCGCCTCGCGGCGATCGCCGACGCGGTGGAGTCCCTCGACGAGGCGAGCGACCGCGAGCTCGCCCAGGCGCTACGCGCCGAACTGACCGCGAAACTGAGCGAGGTCGAGATCCCGCTGCCGAAGTCCGACTGACCCACACTCGTACACGGCAATGGACGGGTCGTGCCCACGTCAGACGGACGGGTTCTGGATGAACGTGATGGTGTTGCCGGAGGGGTCGACGACGGACGCCAGCCTGGCGTTCTTGTTGGTCGTGGTGGCCTCGCCGAGGGTGATGCCCCGACCGGACAACTCGAACGCATGCCCGGCGAGGTCGTCGACGGCGAAGTTCAGAGCGGTGTGACCGGCGCGGTCGGCGTCCCGGTACACCTGCACCCAGGCGCTGTCGGTGAGATGCCAGTCGGCGAGTCCCGGCATGGGTTGGGCGTCGGCGGCGCGACCGAAGAGCCGCTCGTACCACTCGATCGACCCCGCGAAATCGGAGACCGGTACCACGGACAGAACCTTCGTCACAGACATCCGACAACTCCTTTCAGTGACGGTCGTCGGTAGTGGACGGCTCGAGTGCCGCCGCCAGGGCGTCCAACTGGTCGCGCGTCCCCTGCTCGCGCCAGTTCGGCGGCTCCTCGCCGTCGAGGAACGTTCCCTGTTCGGTGAGGATGAGCCGGGTCGTGTCGCCTTCCCGACTGAACTGCACCGTCGTGAGGGACACGGTCGCGGGTCGATCGTCGGCGTAGAGCACCGACGTGTACACGATCCGCTCGCCTTCGACGATGTCGTGGTACACCGACTCGAAGCGCAGTGCGGGTCGACCGTCGCCACCTTCGGCGACCACCGTTTCCCGTCCGCCTACGCGGAAGTCGAAGCGGTGTTCGCCCTTGCCACCGGTGAACCAGCGTGCCTTCGTCGCCGGGTCGGCCCAGGCGGCGAACACCCGCTCGGGCGTCGCCGGGTACGTGCGTTCGAGCGTGAACGTCGAGTGCAGGACTGTCATGGCGCTGCTCCCTCATCGCTTCGGGGCTCGTCGGCGAGTACGTCGCCGAGCCGATCGAGCCGGTCTTCCCAGTCGGTGCGCCGACCGTGAAGCCAGTCCTCGGCCGCCCGCAGCCCGGCGGGGTCGAGTCGGCAGGTACGCACCCGGCCGACCTTCTCCGACCGGACAAGTCCGCTGCCCTCCAGTACCTGGAGGTGCTGGACCACGGCGGCCAGCGACATCGGTAACGGCCTCGCCAGGTCGCTGACCGAGGCGGGACCGCGAGTCAACCGCTCCACGATCGCCCGTCGCGTCGGGTCCGCCACCGCGTGGAAGACGCGGTCCAGGCTCACCTCATGGTTAAGCACATGCTTGACTGTATGCGCCGTGGGCAGCAACAGTCAAGTGGACGCTTAACAATCTGGGTCAGCTGAGGCGACACGACCGTCGCGAGATGCCAGCGCTCCTGGGTACGACCGCGGAACACAGGCCCCTAGCGGCGGAGGTTTCGTGAGGAATTCTGTCGGCATCGCGTCGGATCCGGGGCGAGTCGTTCGTAGAACAGGCGAGAGGCGGCCGGAGAAGGCCGCCGGGACAAGGGAGTCGTGGCATGACGCGGTACTTGATCTCGTTCGACGCCGGGGCGATGGACCACATCCCCGCCGAGGACATGCCCGACGTGGACAGGGCCGCGCACGCGGTGATCCAGGAAGCCGTGAACGCCGGCGTATGGGTGTTCGGCGCCGGACTGGAAAGCCAGAGGGCGAGCGTCGTCGCCACGGACGGGATGGTCACCGACGGCCCTTACCCCGAGACCAAGGAGGTCATCGGCGGGCTCGCGATCGTCGACGTGCCCGCACGCGAAGAGGCACTGGCGTGGGCTGCCAAGATCGCCACCGCTTGTCGCTGTGCGCAAGAAGTCCGCGAACTCCTGCCCGACCCCGAACAGGACGCGATGCTCCGCCAAGCTGACAGGCGCTGGTGACATTCCGCCGACAATTGACCGATGGAGGCCCGCAAAGGGCATAACCATCTGCGCGTCCTCGCGGGGCTTTGGAGCCGACGGCGGGACTTGAACCCGCAACCTTCCGATTACAAGTCGGGTGCGCTGCCAGTTGCGCCACGTCGGCGGTACCCCCGGATCGGGGCCCTGTGAATGTTACGCCGGACGCCGCGCGCGGCGGGTGCTCACCCGACCGCCGCCGCGCGTGGTCTTGGCAGGGTGGCGTCTGACCTCTACGGTAAGGGGCACCCAGGCCGCTGGTCGCGGGACCGGTGGCCGCCCCTTTTACTCGGATCGTCCGGCACGTTCCTGCCGGTGGAAGGATTGCCCCCGCATGGCTACGGTCACCTACGCTGACGCGACCCGGATCTACCCGGGCACCACCCGCGCCGCGGTCGACAAGCTGAACCTCCAGATCGGCGACGGGGAGTTCCTCGTCCTGGTCGGCCCGTCGGGCTGTGGAAAGTCCACTAGCCTGCGCATGCTCGCCGGTCTCGAGGACGTCGATTCGGGCGCGATTCTGATCGACGACCGCGATGTGACGAACCTGCCGCCGAAGTCGCGGGACATCGCGATGGTGTTCCAGAACTACGCGCTGTACCCGCACATGACGGTGTACGAGAACATGGCGTTCGCCCTGAAGCTGCGCAAGACGCCCAAGTCGGAGATCGACCGGCGAGTCAAGGAGGCAGCCGCGCTGCTCCAGCTTGAGGAGTACCTCAACCGCAAGCCGAAGGCGCTTTCCGGTGGCCAGCGTCAGCGGGTCGCGATGGGCCGCGCGATCGTGCGCGAACCGCAGGTGTTCCTGATGGACGAGCCGCTGTCGAACCTTGACGCCAAGCTGCGGGTGCAGACCCGTTCGCAGATCGCCACGCTGCAGGCGAACCTCGGCATCACCACGGTGTACGTCACGCACGACCAGGTCGAGGCGATGACGATGGGTCACCGGGTGGCGGTCATGCTCGACGGGGTGCTGCAGCAGGTCGACACGCCTCGGGCGCTGTACGACAACCCGGCGAACGTGTTCGTCGCCGGGTTCATCGGTTCACCGGCGATGAACATCAAGACGGTACCGCTGAAGGACGACGGCGCCGCGTTCGCGGCGATGGTGCTCCCGTTGACCCGCGAGCAGGTCGAGGCGGCCCGGGGCAACGGCGGCAACGGTACGGTCACCATCGGTTTCCGCCCCGAGGACTGCGACCTGGTCGGCGAGTCCGAGGGCGGCATGCCGGTGACCGTCGAGCTGGTCGAGGAGCTGGGTTCCGACGCGTACGTCTACGGCACCGCCGACCTGGACGGCACGTCCGAGCGGTTCGTGGTGCGTACCGACGGCCGGAACACCCCGAAGATGGGCGACGTCGTGTACGTCAAGCCGCGCACGGGGCACCACCACGCGTTCCACGCGGTGAGCGGCGAGCGTATCTGAGCTGGTACAGCCTTGTGGGCGGCCACCCGGCAGGGTGGCCGCCCACAACCGCCTCCGGGCAAGCTTTGCGGGGCGGGGCGGGGCGGGGCGAGGCGGGGCGCAGCTGCGCGGGGCGGGGGGTTACGTCCTCAGCGGCACACCCGAGCGAGCCGCGACCGCAGCGCTATCCGTGCTTGCGAGCGGACACCGGACCGAGCGAGGCGGGCGTCGGCGGCGAGGCACGCACCCGCGCCACCTCGGCCAGCGCCACAGCCGCCGCGACCGAGGCGTTCAGCGACTCGACATCGCTCGCCATCGGGATCGACACGAGCATGTCGCACGTCTCGCTGACCAGCCGGGACAGCCCACGTCCCTCGGAGCCGACCACGACGACCAGGGGACCGAGCGCCGCGTCCAGCCCGTACACCGGAATCTCCCCGTCGGCGTCCAGCCCGACCACCAGGAAACCCCGCTCCTGGCACGCCTTGATCGCCCGGGTCAGGTTGACGACCTGCGCGATCGGTACCCGCGCCGCCGCCCCCGCCGAGGTGCGCCACGCGGTCGCCGTCATCCCCGCCGACCGGCGTTCCGGCAGGAACACACCCTGCGCGCCGAACGCGGCGGCGGACCGGACCACCGCGCCGAGATTACGCGGATCGGTCACCCCGTCCAGCGCCACCAACAGCGGCGTACGCGATTCCAGGGCAGCCGAGCACAGGTCCTCGAACGGCTCGTACGCGAACGGCGGTACCTGCAGCCCGACGCCCTGGTGCAGCACCCCGCCGGTCATCCGGTCCAGTTCGCCGCGACTCACCTCGAGCAGCGGAATGCCCCGGTCCCCGGCGGTACGCACCGCCTCCGCGACCCGCTCGTCGACGTCGACACCGAGCGCCACGTACAACGCCGTCGCCGGTACGTGCGCCCGCAGCGCCTCGACCACCGGGTTACGTCCCACGAGCAACTCGGGGGCGTCCTTCGGCGGCGCGGACCTGCGACCGGGAGCCACCTTCGGTCCCGCCTTGGCGGTACCGCCCCGCCCGGCGCCCGCCTTGCCGCCGGTCGGCTTGCTGCCCGGCTTGCCGACCTTCGGTACCCGTCCCTCCGCCGCCGCCGCACGGCGCTCCTTCTCCTGCTTCCAGGCGGTGCGCTCGGGCAGCGGCTCGTCGCCGGAGTACGCCTTGTGCCAGGGACGCTCGTCGGCGGGCAGGGTGCGTGGACGCCCCTTGAGCCCCTTGCGGTTCTGCCCGCCGGAACCGACCGACGCGCCCTTCTTGCTGGTGGTACGCCGACCCCGGCGCTGCGAGTTTCCGGGCATCAGTGGCGCTCCCCCGTGTCGATCGTCCAACGTGGCCCGTGCGGCGTGTCCTCGACCACCACACCGGCCTGCTTGAGCTGGTCGCGTACCGCGTCGGCGGCTGCCCAGTCCTTGCGCGCCCGCGCCTGCGCCCGCTGTTCCAGGGCGAGCGTGACCAGCGCGTCCACCGTCGAGCGCAGGTCCTCACCGGCTTCCTGCTCCGCCCAAGGGGCCACGAACGGGTCGAGACCGAACACGTCGAGCATCGCGCGTACCACGGCGAACGCCTGCCCGGTGCCGGCGTCGTCGCCCGCCGCCAGAGCCGCGTTGCCGTCCCGTACCGCCTGATGCACCGCGGCGATCGCGCGCGAGGTGTTCAGGTCGTCGTCCATCGCCTCGACGAACTCGTCGGGCAGCGGTCCCGGATCGAGCACGCCGACCCGCTCCGCGGCGCGGGTCAGGAAACCCTCGATCCGCTGGTACCCGACCGCCGCTTCGCGCAGCGCCTCTTCGGAGTAGTCGATGGTGGAGCGGTAGTGCGGCGTGGACAGGTAGTACCGCAGTTCGACGGGGCGGATGCCGAGCCCCTCGACCGCCGCGAGGTCGATGACGTTCCCCACCGACTTGCTCATCTTCGAGGTACCGAGATTGAGCAGGCCGTGGTGTACCCAGTACCGGGCGAACCCGAGCCCGGCAGCGCGGGACTGCGCGGCTTCGTTCTCGTGGTGCGGGAAGACGAGGTCGGCGCCGCCGCCGTGGATGTCGAACTCGTCGCCGAGGTACTTCCGGCACATCGCCGAGCATTCGATGTGCCAGCCCGGTCGACCCCGACCCCACGGGCTCGGCCAGTACGCGTCCCGCGGCTCGTCCGGCTTCTCGCCTTTCCACAGCGCGAAGTCGCGCGGGTCGCGCTTGCCTCGCGCGTCGCCGTCCTCGGACGGCTGCACCGCGTCCGGCTTCTGCCCGGACAGCCCGCCGTACTCCGGGTACGACGCGACGTCGAAGTACACGTCGCCGGAGCCGTCGGGCGCGGCGTACGCGTGCCCGCCCGCGATCAACTCCTTGATCAGCTCCTGCATCTCCGGGATCGTGCCGGTGGCGCGCGGCTCGTAGGTCGGCGGCAGCACACCCAGCGCCCGGTACGCCGCGCCGAGGACCAACTCGTTGCGGTACGCGATCGCCCAGAACGGCTGCCCCGACTCCAGGGACTTCGCCAGGATCTTGTCGTCGATGTCGGTGATGTTGCGGATGAAGCGCACCTGGTAGCCGCGGTTGAGCAGCCAGCGACGCAGCACGTCGTAGTTCACGCCGGAGCGCAGATGCCCGATGTGCGGCCCGGACTGTACGGTGAGGCCGCACAGATAGATTCCGACCTTGCCGGGCTCGCGCGGGATGAATTCCCGCACCGATCGGGTCGCGGTGTCGTACAGGCGCAGCGTCACCCTGAAAGGGTATCCGTCGCGCGGCGACGCCTCGCGCGGTGAGCCGGAAGCGATTTCCCGCGCGCAGGGCGGTACCACGAACGGGAGGTCAGGTGGACGGGCGAGCGGCAGGGCGGCCGGAGACGGCGCAGACCCTGGACCGTGGACTTCGCCTGCTCCACCTGGTCGCGGACACCCCGAACGGGGTCACCATGACCGAGGCGGCCGCCCATCTCGGGGTGGGGCGGGCGGTGGTGTACCGGCTCGCCGGCACGTTGATCGAGCACCGGTTGGTACGGCGCGACGCGTCGGGTCGGCTGCGGCTCGGTCCGGCGGTGCTGCACCTGGCTCGCCGCGCGGAGCCGCTGGTCGCCGAGGCGGCGCTGCCCGAACTGCGCCGGCTCGCCGAGGATGTCGGCGCGACCGCCCACCTGACCGTGGTCGAGGGGGGCGAGGCGGTCGCCCTGGCGGTGGTCGAACCCACCTGGACGCAGTTTCATGTCGCATACCGGACCGGTTCCCGGCACCCACTGCGGCTCGGCGCCGCCGGTCAGGCGATCCTCGCCGGGCGCCGGGGCGAAACCGGCTGGGTGGGTACCTCCGGGCAGCTTCAGGAGGGTGCGCACGGGGTGGCGGCGCCGGTGCTCGGGGTCGAGGGGCTGGAGGCGAGCGTCGGAGTGGTCGCGCTCGCCGCGCTGGACGGCGACACGGTCGGTCCGCGGGTCGAGGCAGCCGCTTCCGCCGTGGCGCGCGCGCTGTCGTGACAGCGATATTGACCGGTACCGCTTGAGCGTGCGCGGACTGAACCGCTGTGCCACAGTGGGGTTCCACGCTCCTCGGCCCCCGACCCGGTGAGTTGATCCTTGTTCGATCTGGAGTCCATCGACCTGTACCAGGTGATGCGCGCCCTCACCGACGATGAGCAGGGCGAACATCGCTGGCTGTTCGACACGGGTACCGGGCAGATCCTGCTGTGGACGAGCAGCGGCGGATTGAGCGGCACCGAGCCGGTACCGCTGGAGTGGTTGGATGTGGTACCGATCGATCCGCTGCCGCCGACGATCCGCCGGCGTGACATGATCGACTTCATCCGGCAGGTACGGGACAAGGACGCCGCGAAACGACTGACCCAGGCGATCACCGGCGCGGAGGCGGAACGTCGGTTCCGCATCGTGTTGCACAGCTACCCGGCGTTGGCACCGGTGTGGGACACGTTCCACGAGGCGCGGCTGCTGCGCCACGCCATCGAGTGGCTCGCGGCTCACGGTCTGATCCACAAGGCGTCGGCGAAACAGCGGATCGCGCTGATCCGCGAGCCGCTCGTCCCCTGAGACCCTCCGCACGCCAGCCCGCCCGCAGGTAGGTGGCCGGATGCGTCGCGAAGGGACCAAGCATGATCGCCCGAAGCGACGCGCCGACCACCGACGAGCCTGTCACGGGCGGGTCATGCGCAGCACGTCGAGCACCTCGTCGAGTTCGGCTTCGCTGATCCGCCCGGCGTCGACGTGTCCGCGACCGATCACCACCTCGCGGATCGTCCGCCCCTCGGCAAGCGCCTGCTTGGCGACGGCGGCTGCCTCGTCGTACCCGAGGTGCCGGTTCAGCGGGGTGACGATCGACGGCGAGCTTTCCGCGTACTCCCGCAGCACCTCGACGTTCGCCTCCAGCCCGGCGACGCACCGGTCGGCGAGCAGACGCGCCACGTTCGCCACCAGTTTGATCGACTCCAGCAGGTTGCGGGCCATCACCGGCAGCATCACGTTGAGTTCGAAGTCGCCCTGCGAGCCGGCGAACGCGACCGCCGCGTCGTTGCCGATCACCTGTGCGCAGACCTGGCGTACCGCCTCGCACACCACCGGGTTCACCTTGCCCGGCATGATCGAGGAACCGGGCTGGAGGTCGGGAATGTGCAGTTCCCGCAGCCCGGCGCGGGGTCCGGAACCCATCCAACGGATATCGTTCGCGATCTTGTACAGTCCGACCGCGATCGTCCGTACCTGACCGGACGTCTCCACCAACGGGTCCTGCGCGCCCTGAGCCTCGAAATGGTTGCGCGCCTCCGACACCGGCAGCCGCATGTCGCGGGCGAGCCGCTCGATGACCATCCGGGCGAAGCCGGGACGGGCGTTCACCCCGGTACCGACGGCGGTACCGCCGAGCGGCAACTCGGCCAGGCGCGGCAGACTGCCCTGCAACCGCTCCACCCCGTACCGCACCTGCGCGGCGTACCCGGAGAACTCCTGCCCCAACGTCACCGGGGTAGCGTCCATCAGGTGGGTACGCCCCGCCTTGACCACGTCCTGCCACTGCCGCGCCTTGCGCTCCAGCGTCGCGGCGAGGTGTTCGAGCGCCGGTACCAGGTTGTGCGACACGGCGGACGCCGCTGCCAGCCGGATCGAGGTCGGGAACACGTCGTTCGACGACTGGGACGCGTTGACGTGGTCGTTCGGGTGTACCGCCCGCCCGAGCGCCCGGCTGGCGAGCGTCGCCAGCACCTCGTTCATGTTCATGTTCGACGAGGTACCGGAGCCGGTCTGGAACACGTCGACGGGAAACTGGTCGTCGTACCGCCCGTCGGCGACCTCGGCGGCGGCTTCTTCGATCGCCTCCGCCATCGCCCGGTCGAGTACCCCCAGCTCCGCGTTCACTCCCGCGGCAGCCGCCTTGATCCGCGCCAGGGCGTGGACGTGCGCCGGTTCGAGCCCGCGACCGGACACCGGGAAGTTCTCCACCGCCCGCTGGGTCTGCGCCCGCCACAGTGCGTCAGCCGGTACCCGGACCTCGCCCATGGTGTCGCGTTCGACGCGGTATTCGCCCATACGGAACATCCTGCCGCGCCGCGCGGC
>DASUXA010000092.1:0-18191 GCA_036378155.1 Micromonosporaceae bacterium
GGCGGCGGCCGCCCCTGGCGGCCGCCGCCCGCTGCCGCAGCAGGGTTCCTGCCTCGCTCGGTCCGCCGCCAGGGCAGCCGGTCAGCGACAGCGGCGCGACCCGGTACACGACCTCGCCGGGCACCTTGAGCGGTTCGCGACCGGTCGCCAGTACCCGTACCGCCGGGCCGGCGGTGAGCAGCCGGGTCGCCACTCGGGCGGTCGCGACCGGTTGGGCGTCGCAGGTGTCCAGGACGAGCAGCACCCGCCTGGGCGCGACGTACTCGGCGAGCGTGTCGAGGACCGGACGGCCGGGCTCGGGCCGCAGCCCGAGCCCGGCCGCGACGCTCCCGGCGACCAGTTCGTCAGCCGTCCCGCCCGCCGGCAGCGCACTCCTCCCGCCCGCCAGGGGCGTGCCCGTCCCACCCGCCACGGGCGCGTCCGTCGCGCCCGCGAGCGCGGCGAGGTCCACGTACCACACGCCGTCGCGGTAGGCGTCGACCTGCCCGGCGGCGATCTCCAACGCGAGGCGGCTCTTGCCGGCCCCGGGCGGTCCCACCACGTCGACCAACCGGCACTGTTCGACCAGGGCGGTCAGGTCGGCACGCTCGACGACCCTGCCGACCAGCGAGGTGACCGGTACCGGAAGGTTGTGCGGCACCGCGTCCGGGGTCCGTGGGCGCGGGAAGTGCCGGTCCAGACCCGGTGCGACCAGTTGGTACAGCCGCTCCCGACGATCGAACCCGCGGAGCCGGTGCAGACCGAGGTCGAGGAGCGCCGCCTCTCCCGGCAGGTCGACGGCGTGCTCGGCGGTCGCGCCGGTACACAGGACCTGCCCGCCGTGCGCGGCGGCGCACACCCGCGCGGCGCGGTGCACCTCGGGGCTGGCGTACTCGCCGGCGCGCGGTTGTGCCCAGCCGGTGTGCAGACCCATCCGTACCCGTGGTCGCGCCTGCGGATGGGGCCAGTCGTACCCGGCGAGCGCGCGTTGCGCCTCGACGCACGCGGTCAGCGCGGCGCCGGGGTCGGTGAACGCGACGAACAGCGAGTCGCCCTCGCTGAACAGCGGGGTGCCGCCGTGCGCGGTCAGGATGCGCCGCAGCAGCCGGCGGTGTCGGGTCAGGACCGAGCGGTACCCGTCGCCGAGCATCTGGGCCAACCGTGTCGAGCCCTCGATGTCGGTGAACAGGAAGGTCACCATGCCTCGTGGCAGGTGGATCCGTACCGACACTGAACCTCCGCCCCCTGGAAGCCGCCCTCATGCTGCCGCACGCGCGGAAGCGGGCACATCGGGGAAACGGACGGCCGGGGACCACCCGAGGATCGACGTCGGTACCGCCGCCGGAGTCTGCTCCCAGCCGCCCGTCAGGTCTTCGCTATAGCCAAACGACCGAGTTGGACGGAGAGTAATGCCTGATCAATACCGCTTTGTCCGAGCCGAACGGTCCAGCCGTCCAGCCCCGTAGTGTCTAGCCGGCGCCGCAGCCGCACGCGCCGCCGCAGCAGCCACCGCCGCCGCTCGGTCGGGTCGTCGTGCCACGGGCGCCGGTGACCGACACCGCCGGCAGCAACTTGACGGTATCGTCGTGACCCGCCGGACAGGTCGCCGGCGCGCCCGACTCCGCCATCGGACGGTTCACCTCGAACGTGTCGCCGCAGCGGCGACAGCGGTACTCGTAGCGGGGCATGAGAACAGGGTAGTCAGTGGAATACTTCACGTCATGACCGGCGACGGCGAATCGAGGCAGACGCCGCTGCGACCAGCGGTACCGGACATCGCGACCGAAACCCCGGACAGTCCCGCCCAGCCCGCCGAGCCCACGCCCCGTCGCGGCTGGGTCGCCCGGACCGCGGCTCGGGTCGGTCGCTCGGTGACCGGCACCCCTCGCGTCGTCGCCCGCTGGGCGAGGCGCCCGAGCGGCAGGTTCACGCTGTCCGCGGTCGCGCTGCTCGCGCTCGTATCGCTGTCCGGCACCGCCGGGGCATACCTGGTACCGGCTGCCGCACCGAAACCGTCGCGAACCGGCGACGCCGCGCGGATCAGCGGCAAGGTACCCGAAGCACCCGCCGCACCCGGCGCAGGTGGACCGGTCGACACCCCGTCGCCCGGGCTGAGCGGCGTCGACGCGCAGGTGGGCGGGCAGTCACCGGGCGGGCGACCGGCGGACGCCCTCGGCGACTGGGCCCGTACCGTCGGAGCACGGCTGGACATCCCGCCCGTCGCGATGGCGGCGTACGGGTACGCCCAACTGGTCCTCGCCCAGACACAGCCGAACTGCCGGCTGCGGTGGACCACCCTGGCAGGCATCGGCAAGATCGAATCGGATCACGGTCGCGCCCACGGAGCGAGCCCACAACCCGACGGTCACGTCCTGCCGCCGATCATCGGGCCGGCGTTGGACGGTACCCACAACAACCAGTTGATCCGGGACACCGACAGCGGTCGGCTGGACGGCGACCAGACCTACGACCACGCGGTCGGACCGATGCAGTTCCTGCCCGGGACCTGGCAGCTGTACCAGATCGACGCGGACGGCGACGGAACCGCCGACCCGAACGACGTCAACGACGCCGCGCTCGCCGCCGCCAACTACCTCTGCTCCGGAGGACGGGACCTGTCGACGCCGGCGGGATGGTGGCCGGCGGTGCTCTCGTACAACGCCATCCAGCAGTACGCGCAGGACGTGTTCGCCGCCGCCGACGACTACGGTCGACGCAGCCGCTCGGTGACATAGCGTCGGCGACGCCGTGGCGGTCGGTGAAATCGGGGCTCGGAAACGCTTTCCCGCCGCGGACCCTTGCCGGCAAGCTAGACCAGTGATGCTGCGCGAGTGGGACCCCGGTACCGCGTCACCGACCGAGATCGACGCGGTGCTCGGCACGCTCAACGCGGTACTCGCCGCTGATCTCCCCGACGACCCGCAATGGGCGGTCGACTCGTTCCGCGAGTACCTGTCGGTCACCATGCCCGGCGAACGCCGGATCTGCTGGCTCGCCGAGGCCCGCCCCGGCGCCGCCGGGCACGGCGAACATCCGCTCGGTCACGCCAGTGTCCTGCTGCTCGGCGGTACCGGCGTGGTCGAGGTCCTGGTACATCCCGCGGCGCGACGCGACCGGATCGGCCGCGCGCTGATCGAGACCGCCGCCCGTCGAGCCGCCGCCGAAGGTCTGTCCTCGATCAGCGCCGAGGTCGTCGGCGGCACCCCGGCAGTCGGCTTCTACGAATCGCTCGGCTTCGAATGCGACTTCGTCGAAGTGCGCAGCGTGCTGCGGTTGGCGTCGGTGGACTGGGCGCGGCTGGGCGAGCAGGCCCGTGGTGTCGGGGCGGGCTACTCGATCCACTGCTATCCGGGCGGACCGCCCGAGGACCTGTACGAGCAGTACGCCGAGGCGAAGTGGGCGGTCCGCACGGCGGTCGGCGCCGACCCGCTGCCGCACGACTCCGGGCAGGTCAAGGCGAGCCTCGCCACGCTACACGCGCGGGGCATGAAGCCGTACATCGTGGTCGGCGTCCACGAGCGCACCGGGCAGGTCGCCGGGCTCACCGAGGTGGTGGTACCGGCGCAGCATCCGACCCGCGCCGACCAGTACGACACCGTGGTGGTGCCGGAACACCGGGGGTACGGCCTCGGGCGCGCCATAAAGGCGCGGATGCTGTTCGAACTGCGCGCGGCAGAGCCGCAGCTCGCCGAGGTACAGACCTGGAACGCCGTGGAAAACGAGGCGCTGCGCAAGGTCAACGCGGAACTCGGCTTCGTCGTCGACCGCGAGTGGCGCGAGTACGAGACGGACCTGCCGCCGCTGCTCGCCCGCCTCAGCCGCACGTCCCGGTAGTTCGCGCCGACGACCGGGACGCTCGCATGTCGCTTTCAGTACCCGGCCCGCAGCAAGCGGGACGCCTCGACCGCCCAGTACGTCAAGATCACCTGCGCACCCGCCCGCCGGATCGAGGTAAGCGTCTCGACGATCGCGGGCTCCCGGTCCAGCCACCCGTTCCGGGCTGCCGCCTCGACCATCGCGTACTCCCCCGACACCTGGTACGCCGCGACCGGCACGTCGACCGAGGCGGCGACCGCGGACACCACGTCCAGGTACGGCAGGGCGGGCTTGACCATCACCAGGTCGGCGCCCTCGGCGACGTCCAGCGCCACCTCGCGCAGCGCCTCCCGCAGGTTCGCCGGGTCCTGCTGGTAGGTGCGCCGATCGCCCTGCAACGCAGACTCGACCGCCTCCCGGAACGGGCCGAAGAACGCCGACGCGTACTTCGCCGAATAGGCGAGGATCGAGACATCCGTGTGCCCCGCCCCGTCCAGCGCCCGCCGGATCACGCCGACCTGACCGTCCATCATGCCGCTCGGTCCGACCATGTGGATCCCGGCTTCGGCCTGCGCCAACGCCATCTCGGCGTACCGCTCGAGCGTGGCGTCGTTGTCGACGCGACCGTCCGCGGTCAGTACCCCGCAGTGTCCGTGCGAGGTGAACTCGTCCAGGCACAGGTCCGCCATGATCACCGTCGCGTCGCCGACCTCGGCGACCACATCCCGGATCGCGACGTTCAAGACGCCGTCCGGATCCGTGGCACCCGAACCGACCTCGTCGCGCGTCGCCGGCACCGCGAACAGCATGATCCCGCCGACTCCGGCGTCGACCGCCTCCGCCGCCGCCTTGCGCAGCGACTCGCGGGTGTGCTGCACGACGCCGGGCAGCGACGTGATCGGGCGCGGCTCGGTCAGCCCCTCGCGCACGAACAGCGGTAGCACCAGTTCGCGCGGCGCGAGCGTGGTCTCGGCGACCAGCCGGCGCACCGCCCCGCTGGTCCGCAGCCGACGGGGGCGGATCTCCGGGTACCCCACCTGCTCCTCCTACCGGAACCGCAGGGCGGTCGGGCCCTGCACCTTCGAGCCCCGACGCTGCTTGGCAGGCATCGCCGCGAGCTTCTCGCGCAGTTCCACCGCGTACGACGCGAGCGCCTCGACCAGGTCGGGCACGGAGGCGTGCGCCGGCTGTACGTCGACACGCAGACCGAACTCCGTCGCCGTCTCCGCCGTCTTCGGCCCGATCACCGCGACCACGGTACGGGCGTGCGGCTTGCCGGCGATCCCGACCAGGTTGCGTACCGTCGACGACGACGTGAACAGCACCGCGTCGAAGCCGCCCGACTTGATCGCGTCGCGGATCTCCGCCGGCGGCGGCGCCGCACGGACCGTCCGGTACGCCGTGACGTCGTCGACCTCCCAGCCCATCTCGGTCAGCCCGGCGGTCAACGTCTCGGTCGCGATGTCGGCACGGGGCAGCAGCACCCGACCCACCGGGTCGAGCACCTCGTCGTGCGGCGAGAACTCGGCGAGCAGACCCTCCGACGACTGTTCGCCGGTCGGTACCAGCTCAGGCTGGATGCCGAAGGCGCGTACCGCGTCCGCGGTCGCCTCGCCGATGCACGCGATCTTCACGCCGCCGAAGTGCCGGGCGTCCAGCCCGTGCTCGGCGAACTTCTCCCAGACCGCGCGTACCGCGTTGACCGAAGTGAAGATCACCCAGGCGTACCGACCGTCGACCAGCCCCTTGACCGCCCGCTCCATCTGGGCGGGGGTACGCGGCGGCTCGACGGCGATGGTCGGCACCTCGCACGGGATCGCGCCGTACCCGCGCAGCCGCTCGCTCATCGCGCCCGCCTGCTCCTTGGTGCGCGGTACCAGCACCTTCCACCCGTACAGCGGGCGGCTCTCCCACCAGCCCAACTTGTCCCGGTGCGCGACTCCCGGACCCATGCCGAGCACCACCCGGCCGGTGAAGCCGAGCGAGGCGGCGACGACGGCGTCGACGGTCGAGGTCACGGTGTACTGCGTCTCGCCGGTCCCGTCACCGGTGATCGCCACCGGGGTGTCCGGGTCGGCACCGGCGGCGAGCAGCCCGTCGCGTACCGAGCCGAGTTCCCCGGCGTCCACGGTGAGCGCGGCGGATCCCCTGCCGACCGCCGCGACCAGAGCTTCGAAGTCGAGCGACGCGACGTCGTCCACGTCGGCGACAGTACGCACCCCGGTCAGCGGTACCCCGGCGTAGCTGGCGACCCCGGCAGCCTGCGTGACGCCGGGAACCACCTCGAACGGCACGTTGGTACGGGCGACCGCCTGTACCTCCTTGACCACCGACTCGTGCGCGAACGGGTCGCCCGCGATCAGGTGCACGGTGTGCAGACCGGACCGGGCGCCGGAGAGCAGCACCTTCGCCACGTCGCCGGGCACCCCTTCGGCGGGGCTGTACTCGGCGTCCGCGCGCCCGGCAGCCCGCACCGCGTCGAGCAGGTTCGCCGGGACCGATCGGTCGTACACGACGTGGTCGGCGCTGGTCAGCGCGTCGTACGCGCGACGCGTCAGCAGTCCGGGATCGCCGGGTCCAGCCCCGACGAAGCTGATCCGGCCGTTGGACTTACGGGTGCGGGTCATACGTGCACTCCCAGTACGGTATCGGCGCCGGCCTCCAGGAGGTCGACCGCCAGCAGGCGACCCACCTCCACGGCGTCGGCGAGCGTTCCGGTGCGCGACAGCCGGACGCAGAACCGCCCGTCCGGACTGAACACCGCACCGCGCAGATAGATCTCCAGGTGATCGGGGCCCGAGCCGGTCGCCGGATCGGGCTCGGCGACTTCGGCAAGGGCGGCGACCGGCGCGGAGCAGCCGGCCTCCAACTCGGCGAGCAGCGCCCGCTCCGCGGCGACGGCGGCGCGGCTCGCCCGGTCGTCGAGCGCGCCGAGCGCCTCGACCAACTCGGTGTCGTCGGCCCGGCACTCCACCGCCAGCGCGCCCTGAGCGGGGGCGGGCAGCATCAGCATCGGGTCGAGGATCTCGGTGACCTCGTCGGCTCGCCCGATCCGGGCGAGCCCGGCACGGGCCAGCACGACCGCGTCCAGGTCGCCCTCGGCGACCTTGCGCAGCCGGGTGTCGACGTTGCCCCGGACCGGTACCACGTCCAGTCCGAGTCCCAGCGCGTGCAACTGTGCGACCCGGCGCAGCGCGCCGGTACCGACCCGGGCGCCCGTCGGCAACTGGGCAAGCGTCAACCCGTCCCGGGCGACCAGCGCGTCCCGTGGGTCCTCGCGACCCGGTACCGCCGCGACGACCAGCCCCGCCGCGGGCTGCGTCGGCAGGTCCTTGTACGAGTGGACGGCGAAGTCGATCTCCTTGGCGAGCAGCGCGTCACGCAGCGCCGAGACGAACACGCCGACGCCGAGCCGCGCGATGGGCGCGGCGGACCGGTCGCCCGGCGTGACGATCTCGACCAGTTGCACCGGCTGCCCGGTGGCGGCGGTGACCGCCTGCGCGACGACGCTGGACTGGGCGCGCGCGAGGGCGCTGCCACGGGTACCGAGTCGCAGGGTCATGACGGGTCCACCTCCGGGATGCCGTCACCCAGGGCCGGACGCGGGACGTCGAGGTCGAACAGTTCCCGCAGCAGCACCGTGTACCGGTCGCCGCCCGGTCCGGCGGCGAGCTGTCGAGCCCGTACCGTCGGGGCGTGCAGCAGCCGTTGCACCACCCGGTGGAAGGCGTGGCTCACCTCGGCCCGCTGCTCGTCGGTCAGGTCGGGGCAGCGCTGGGCGAGCCGGCGCAACTCCTGCCCGACCAGTTCCTCGGCGCGGGCGCGCAGCGCCGCCACGGTGGGAGCCACCTCGGTGCCGCGCAGCCAGCTCAGGAACCCGTCGACCTCGGCGGTCACGATCGCCTCGACGGCGGCCGCCTCGGACGCCGCGCTGCGCTGCGGCTCGTCGCCGGTACGCAGCGCCTCGCCGAGCTGCTCGATGTCGATGAGGACCACGCCGGGCAGGTCGGACACGGCGGGATCGACGTCACGCGGTACCGCGAGGTCGAGGATCACCAGGGGACGCCCGGCGGCAGCGACCCGGTCGACGTCGAGCACGTGACCGGACGACGCGGTGGCGCAGATCACCAGGTCCACGCCTGGCAGTACGGCGGACAGCTCGTCGAACGGCACGGTGCGGGCACCGTAGTTGACCGCCAGTCGCGACGCCCGTTCCACGCCCCGGTTGACGACCGTGAGCGGACCCGCGCCGAGCCGGTGCACGGTGGCGAGCGCCAGCGAACCCATCGCCCCGGCGCCGACCACGACCGCCGGGTGACCGGCGAGCGCCCCGGCGGGACCGCTTCCGGTCACCGGCGCGTCCGGTTCGGCACCGGGCGGGGTCAGCTCGCGTACCGCGAGGTCCAGCGCGGCGGTCACGATGCTCTGCCCGGCGCGGTCGATCCCGGTCTCGGCGTGTGCCCGCTTGCCGACCCGCAGCGCCTGCTGCATCAGCTCGTGCAGGGTGCGCCCGGCGGCGTCGTGCTCGGCGGCCAGGGTGTACGCGTCGCGCAGCTGACCGAGGATCTGCGCCTCGCCGACCACCATCGAGTCCAGTCCGGCGGCGACCCGGAACGCGTGTCGTACCGCGTCGACGCCGTAGTGCACGTACAGGTGCGGCGCGAGATCGGTGGGGGCGCAACCGGCGCGCGCCGCGAGCACCGCCGCCACGTCGGACAGCCCGCCGTGGAAGGCGACCACGCCCGCGTACACCTCGACGCGGTTGCACGTCGACAGCACGACCGCCTCGTCCACGTACGCCTGGGCGAGCAGCTGACCGAGCAGGGCGGGCGTCTGGCCAGCCGGTACCGCGAGCCGCTCCAGCAGGGTGACCGGAGCGGTCCGGAACGACACTCCGACGACGATGAGATTCACGTGCCAACCGCCTCCTGGGCGGGCCCGAGCCCGGTACGCCCGGCCGATCGGGACTTGCGGCGCAGCTCGTCGCCGGACGTCGCAGTGGCGGGGGCGCGCCCGCCGGCCGCGTCGACGCCGGACGAACCGCCGGGCAGCGCGGTCAGCGAGGCCTTGCGGTGCTCATGGAAGGACAGGATCTGCAGCTCAATAGCCAGGTCAACCTTACGCACGTCGACGCCGTCAGGCACATTCAGCACGCATGGGGCGAAGTTGAGGATGCTGGTCACGCCCGCCGCGACGAGTTGGTCCGCGACGAGTTGGGCGGCGCTCGCCGGGGTCGCGATCACCGCGATCGAGATCGACTCCTCGGCGACCACTCGGGGCAGTTCGTCGACGTGCCGGATGACCAGCCCGTCGATGGTCTCGCCGACGCGCGACTCGTCCGCGTCGAAAAGCGCCGCGATGTGGAAGCCGCGCGAGCTGAATCCCGCGTACCGCGCCAAGGCGTGACCGAGGTTACCGACACCGACCAGAGCGACCGCCCGGTGCTGGCTGAGACCCAGCACGTACTCGATGATCTCGATGAGCAGCGCGACGTCGTACCCGACGCCCCGGGTGCCGTTGGAACCCAGGTACGACAGGTCCTTGCGCAGCTTCGCGGAGTTGACGCCCGCCGCCGCGGCGAGCGCCTCGCTGGAGATGGTGTCGTGCCCGGCTTCCGCGAGGTGGTGCAGCGCACGCAGATATTCCGGGAGCCGGGCGACCGTGGCCTTCGGAAGATCCGGGAGGTCCGCAGCGTCAGGTATGGCGGGCGACTGACCGTTGCGCTGCTGGCTCATCTGACTCCGTGCCGACATCCTGGGCGAATCCGCGTCCACGGTGATATTGCCCGGGACGCGGGGGTGTGCTAGCGGGGGCCGCGCCTACAGACTAGGCGCTTGTGAAGTGCTGCACAAATCGCGATCTTGGACAGTCGGCTCGGGTCGACACCGGTGACCTCGGGGTATGCGCCTCCGTACGGTCAGCCGAGGGCGAGCCGTACCGCCTCGGCAAGTGACGACGCGACCGGCAGCCCGGTCTCCCGCAGCCGCTCCGGGTGGGTGAAGCCGCCCTCGTACAGCACGGCGCGGGCGCCCACGAACGCGGCGGCGTGCGCGTCGTCCACTGAGTCGCCGATCAGTACGCAGTCGCGTCCGTCGAGCCCCAGGGCGTCGAGATGCGCGACCAGGTGCGGCGCCTTCGACCCGCCACCGACCGGGTCGCGCAGCCCGTCGACGCGCGCGAAGTGGTCCGCGATGCCGAACCGCTTCACGGTCGGCACCAGGTCGTCGTGGAACCACATGGACAGCAATGACTGGCTACCGGGCCAGTCGCGCAGCGCGTCCTCGGCGCCGGCGGACAGCGCACATGTGGCGAGGCTCTCACCGTACGCGTCGTGGAACACCCGGTCGAGGAGCGCGAACTCGGCGTCGTCGATGCTGCGCCCGAGCACGTACCCGTAGTACTCCGAGATCGGTCGCCGGAAGTCGCGTCGGTGCTCGTCGGCGGTCACCGGGCTACCGCCCGCCGCCGCCAGCGCGCGGTTCGTCGCGGCGACCACGATGGACAGATCGTCGAGCAGAGTTCCGTTCCAGTCCCAGACAAGGTGTGGCGTACTCACGCCCAACACCTTAGAACCGCACGGTTCACGCTCCCAGATCACGCAACAGCCGCGTTTCCTCGACCCGCCAGTAGCCGTGCTCACGACCGTCCAGCAGGATCACCGGGAGCCGGTCGCCGTACTCGCGCTCCAACTCCAGGTCGCCTTCCACGTCGACCTCGGTCCATGCCTCGCCGGACGCGGCGGCGACCCGGTCCATCGCCGCCCTCGCCTCCTCGCACAGATGGCAGCCGGGCCGGGTGAGCAGGGTCAATCGCGGGTCACTCATCGCCGGGTCCCCCACGCAGCACCGTCTTGCGGACCTTCCCGATCGGCGAGTGCGGCAGCTTCGGCACGAACTCGATCGCGGTCGGGCACTTGTACCGGGCGAGGTTGCGCTCGCAGTAGCCGAGCAGGTCCTCGGTGGTCACGTCGCCGACCGTGACGACGTACGCCTTGACGGTCTGTCCGGTGTACGGGTGGGGCACCCCGACCGCCGCCGCCTCGGCGACCGCCGGATGGCTGGTCAGCACCTTCTCCACCTCGTTCGGGTACACGTTGAACCCGTTCACCAGGATCAGCTCGCCGATCCGGTCGACCAGGAACAGGTCGCCGTCGGCGTCGGCGTACGCCACGTCGCCGGTCGCCCACCAGCCGTCGGCGTCGGGTCCGCCGCGCCCGTCCGGCCAGTACCCGGAGAACAGGTTCGGTCCGCGTACCACGATCTCGCCCGGGTCGGTGCCCGGCGACCCCTGGGCGAGGTCGTCGAGGTCCTCCTCGTCCAGCCCGATGTCCTCGCCCGCCGCGTTGACCAGTCGCAACTCGACGTCGGGGATGGGTCGACCGATCGAGCCGGCTTTCGGTACCGGGCTCGCCAAGGTCGAGGTCAGCACGGGGGCGGTCTCGGTCAGCCCGTACCCCTCGAACACGTGGTGGCTGGTCGCGTCCAGGAAACGCCGCGAGGCGTCGGGGTCCAGGGGCGCCGCGCCGGAGACGACCATGCGTACCGAGCCGAACCGGTCGCCCGGATCCGGCAGCAGCGACCAGGCGACCACCATCGGCGGTACCCCGATCACCGCGGTCACCTGGTGCCGGCCGATCAGGTCGGCGGTGTCCGCCGGGTCGAACCGCTCCACCAGCACCCCGGTCGCGCCGTGGTATGCCACCGCGCCGAGCCCCGAGTTGAGGCCGTACGCGTGGAACAGCGGCAGGGCGAGCAGCATCACGTCGTCGCCGGTGAACGGGGTCGGCTCGATCGCGGCGAGTTGGACGTGGTTGGCGATCAGCGCGCGGTGGGTGAGCATCGCGCCCTTCGGGTCGCCTTCGGTGCCCGAGGTGTACAGCAGGACCGCCAGATCCTCCCCGCCGGTGGACGCGTCGACCTGGTCCTCGCCCGACGCGTACAACTCGGACCAGCGCCGCGCGTCGGACGACGGGGAGGCGCCGAGGGTGTACCGGTGCGCGAGCGCGGGCAGGTCGGCGGCGACCGGAGCCAGCGCGTCGACGACCTCGGGCGTGCCCAGCAGTACCGACGCCCCCGAGTCGCGCAGCACGTGACGCAGTTCGCGGGTGGTGTAGCCGGGGTTGACCGGTACCGCGACCAGCCCGGCGCGCAGCACGCCGAAGTACGCCTCGGCGAACTCGGGGACGCTGGGCAGCGCGATCGCGACGCGCGCCGGCGCGCCGCCGTCGGTCGACCCGAGGGCGAGGCGGACCAACCCGCGTGCCACCGCATCGACCTTCGCATCCAGGTCGGACCAGGTCAGTGCGCGGTCCTGCCAGATCAGCGCGGCGCGGGCGGGTCGCGTCGCGGCGGCTCGGCGGACAAGATCAGCGAGGTTGTGTGGCTCCCGCACGGACGCCGAGTCTTCCACATACCGGCGAATTTGACCTCCCCCCAGACGCCCGGCGCGTGTCGACCGGCGGCGGGGTCCGACGGGGTCGACGGGTGCCGGTCGACGCGACGGCCCGGGGCCTTTCGCACGCTCGACGGAGCGTGGATCGCGGGGTCGGTCTCGGGCCAGCCCGACGCGGGTTCGTGCCGGATCGGGATACCTGGTTCCTCTGGTCGATATGTCGCTCTTGCTGTTATCCGTACCAGTTGCTCCTGCGCCGAAATGCGTGCGGGACCAGGAGCGGCGGCGCCAAGCATGACGACGACCAATGCGACCTGTACTGTCGTATTTGCCGCTTTTTGTCGCGCCCAAGCATCGGACAACATGTCCGACGGGTACCAGCCGCCGACAGAAATACTTCGCCTCTCAGTAACAGAGTCCGCACGAGCGGGTGATGTCGGCTCTATCATCGCAGGGTCGGCTCACCCGTTTTCGCCGTGACTCGACACCCCTCACCCGAGGAGGCCTCGATGTCCGATTTCGGATCGAGCGAGCACCTCACGGGCGTGGGTCGGAATCGCGTACGTGTCCTGAGCACGGCGGTGTCCCCCCGCGCCGCCGAGCCACGCCGCACAGACGTGGCGGCCCGGACGCGCGGAGGAGGAGCAAGTGAGGCAATCCCGCCAGGAATCCATTGCTCAGGGGGCATCGTGAGCGCGAGGAGTGCAGCGAAGCGGAGCCCCGCAGCCGCGAACAAAGCCGGCACCGTGAGCGCGAGGAGTGCAGCGAAGCGGAGCCACGCAGCCGCGAACAAAGCCGGCACCGTGAGCGCGAGGAGTACAGCGAAGCGGAGCCCCGCAGCCGCGAACAAAGCCGGCACCGTGAACGCGAGGAGTGCAGCGAAGCGGAGCCCCGCAGCCGCGAACCAATGGGGTAACCCGAGCGCGAGGAGTGCAGCGAAGCGCAGCCCCGCAGCCGCGAACGAAGGTGGGGCGGCGTGAGCGCGTACGAGATGACCGGCCGTGATCCGCACGACCCACGGCTCGCGCTCGCCGACGGGCTGGCGGCGCTCGGATCGGCGGTCCAGGTCCTCGCCGGGGCGCTGGGCGGCGACACGCGTACGACTCGCACCCGACCGCACGACAACTCGTCGCCCCGGCACGGCGCGGCAGGCACGGCGAACCGGACGCAGGAGCGGCTGCTGCCGTCCAGTCGACGCCCGGTGCGCGACGGGGACCGCGACGCGACGCTCGATGCGGGCAGCGTCGACGCGGTCGCGGCGGAACCCGCGGTCGACGACGTACCGACCCAGGTCATCGAACTCAACGACGCGCCGACGGCGGTCATGCAGAGGATCGACGAGGCTGCGGGACCGTCGGGCGGGTTCCCGGACCGGCCCGATCCGAGCGACGCCGCCGCCGAGGTGTGGGCGCTGGTCGAGCGGGCCAAGGCGGGCGACGGCGAGGCGTTCGGGCTGATCTACGACCGGTACGTCGAAACCGTTTTCCGGTTCATCTACTTCCGGGTCGGCAACCGGCAGTTGGCGGAGGACCTGACCAGCGACACGTTCCTGCGGGCGCTCAAGCGCATCGGCAGTTTCACCTGGCAGGGTCGCGACCTGGGCGCGTGGCTGGTCACGATCGCCCGCAACCTGGTCGCGGACCACTTCAAGTCGGGACGGTACCGCCTCGAAGTGACGACGGGTGACGTGCTCGACGCGGATCGCGAAGACGGGGGTCCGGAGGGCAGCCCGGAAGCTGCCGTGGTCGACCACATCACGAACGTCACTCTGTTGACCGCGGTGAAGCAGCTGAACCCGGAGCAGCAGGAATGCATTGTGCTGCGGTTCCTGCAGGGTTTCTCGGTCGCCGAGACGGCACAGGCGATGGGTAAGAACGAGGGGGCGATCAAAGCGCTGCAGTACCGTGCCGTCCGCACTCTTGCCCGGCTGCTACCCGAGGGCTTCCAACCGTGACGCTCGATACAGTCCGTAGCGATTTCCGCAACCCGGCCGTATCCCGCCACCGCGACCGGCGTTAAACCGTGTGCCACTGCCGGGAGCTTCAGCGACGGCAGCGGGTTACCGGCAGACCACCCCTGACCGCGATGGGAGGTGCGCGCGATGACCCCCTTGTCAGACCGTCGCCGCGCCGAGCGCTTCGCGCAACTGGTCGACGCGGCCGACGGTGGGCGGCACCGGCACAGTCGGTCACCTCTCGACGAGGATCTCGGCGACCTGGTGGCGATCAGCCGTCGGGTGAGCGCGCTGCCCATCGACGCGCGACCGGACGACGAGTTCCGGACGAGTCTGCGCGCCATGTTGGTGGCTGCCGTGGAACGGGACGGCGTCGGATCGACCGAGGCGCCGGTACCCGCTGCTCCGCCCCGGTCCGGTGCCGCGCTGCGCCCGGTCACGCCGCAACGGACCCGTACCCGGGCGGCGATCGTCGTCGGTCTCGCCGCCGGCGCGATCGCGCTGTCCGGGATGTCGGCGGCGAGCGGCGGGGCGATCCCCGGCGACGCCCTGTACACGGTGAAGCGGTCCACCGAGAAGGCGCACCTCGCGATCACCAGTTCGCAGGTCACCCGCGGGCAGTTGTACCTGGAGTTCGCCCGGACCCGACTGGGCGAGGCGCGCGCCGTGCGCGACAACCCGGCTGGTCTCGCCGCGGTGCTGGGCGACATGGACGACGAGACGTCCCTGGGTACCCGGCTGCTCACCCAAGCCGCCGAGGACCGGCGCGACGCGACCCCGCTGGACGTCGTCGACCGTTTCGTCGCCGAGCAGCGCGACGACGTGAACCGCCTGCTCACCGGGCTCGCCGGTGAGTCACGGTCGCGGGTACTGACGTCGCTGGGTCTGCTCACCGCGATCCAGCAGCGCACCGCCGCGCTGCGCCCGACGCTCGCCTGTACCACGCCGGACCGGGGCGTCGACGACCTTGGACCGATTCCGGGCAGTTGTACCGGTCCGGTTCCCGGCGCCACGCCCGGTTCGAGCACCGGTCACCGCTGAGCCACCTGCCGGTTTGGCATCGCCGATACCCTCGGTCAGGATGACCTGAGCGCGGAGGGGAGGCGAAATGACGGCGCGTACCAGGCGCAGACAGGTGCAACCGGTCGCGACCGGGTGGGCCGCGACCGAGCTCGAACAGGCTCTGACCGTGCCACCGGACCCGACCGCGGCGGCGTTCTTCGACGTCGACAACACGATGATGCAGGGCGCCTCGATCTACTGGTTCGCGCGTGGTCTCGCCGCCCGCGACTACTTCACCACCGCCGACCTGGCGCGGTTCGCCTGGGGCCAGTTGCGGTTCCGGCTGCTCGCCACCGAGAACGCGGGACACGTGTCGCAGGCGAAGCAGGCGGCGCTCGCCTTCATCGCCGGCTGGCGGGTCAGCGAGATCGAACGGCTCGGCGAGGAGATCTTCGACGAGCTGATGGCGGAACGGATCTGGTCCGGTAGTCGCGCCCTGGCTCAGCTCCATCTCGACGCCGGGCAGCGGGTGTGGCTGGTCACCGCCGCGCCGATCGAGCTCGCCCGGATCATCGCCGCCCGGCTCGGGTTGACCGGCGCGCTCGGTACCGTCGCCGAGGTCGAGGACGGCAAGTACACCGGTCGCCTGGTCGGCGACCTGCTGCACGGCGCGGCGAAGGCGGACGCGATCCGCGCCCTGGCGGTGACCGAGGGGCTGGACCTGTCGCGCTGCACGGCGTACAGCGACTCGGCGAACGACCTGCCGATGCTGTGCGCGGTCGGGCACGCGGTGGCGGTGAACCCGGACCCGGCGCTGCGTCGCGAGGCACGACAGCGCGGCTGGGAGGTGCGCGACTTCCGTACCGGCCGCAAGGCGGCGAAGGTCGCCGCCCCGCTGGCGCTCGGGATCGGACTCGCCGCCGGGGTGACGATGGCGACCGTGGCGGCGCGCCGGCGGCGCCCGGCGGGCTGAAACGAAGGCAGCGGGCTCACCGTCTCGCCGTCGCCGCGTCCGTGGGGCGTCGGCACGGTGGCGGCGCGCGACCGGTCAGGGTTCGAACGGGTCGGGGCGGCGCTGCAGCAACTCGTACAACGTGTGCTGGATCGTTTCGCGTACCTGGTCGGCGAGGTTGAACACGACGATCGGGTCGTCGGCGGCGTCGATGTAGTCGTCGGTGGGGATCGGCTCGCCGAACTCGATCAGCCACTTCGACGGCAGCGGTACCAGACCCAGCGGTCCCAGCCACGGGAACGTCGGCGTGACCGGGAAGTACGGGGTGCCGAGCAGCCGGGCGAGCGGCTTGATGTTGCCGATCAGCGGGTAGATTTCCTCCGCGCCCACGATGGACACCGGGATGATCGGGGTCTTGGTGCGCAGCGCCGCCGACACGAACCCGCCCCGGCCGAACCGCTGCAGCTTGTACCGGTCGCGGAACGGTTTGCCGATGCCCTTGAACCCCTCCGGGAACACGCCGACGAGTTCACCCTTTTCCAGCAGCCGTTCCACGTCGGGGTTGCACGCCAACGTCCCGCCGGTCTTACGGGCGAGTTCGGACACGAACGGCAGCCGGAACACCAGGTCGGCGCCCAGCAGGCGGAGGTACCGGTGGTTCGGGTGCTCGTCGTGCACGGCGAGCGCGAGGATCAGCGCGTCCATCGCGACGGTTCCCGAGTGGTTCGCCACCACCAGCGCCGGTCCGTCGCCGGGCAGGTGCTCGACGCCGGTCACCTCGACCCGGAACCAGTCCCGGTACAGCGGACGCAGCATCGGGTGCAGGACGTGGTCGGTCAGCTCGCGGTCGAAGCCGAACTCGTCGACCTCGTAGTCCCCGGTCACCCGGCGGCGGAGGAAGGCGAGCGCGTTCGCGACCCGCTCGTCCCAGACGTCGCGCCGCTCGCTCCCGCTGTCGTCGTGCACGGTCATGCCCGTACCCCGCTCATCCGTCGCCGTACCGCCCGGATCTGCGCGAGGATCACCTGCTCGGCGGCGTGTACCGCGTCGCGGGGCAGCACCTCGCCGTGACCGCGGACGAAGTCGTCGAACGCGTCGGCGGTCGACCGGGGCTGGTAGCCGAACTCGCGGACCAGTCGGGTGATGTCGACGACCCGACCGTGGACGAACAGGTCGAGCTGGTCGAGGCTGACGGTACGGGCGAGCGAGGCGCTGACGGACAGCCCCTGTTCGGCGATGGGCATCGGGATCCGCCCGGCGCGACGTACCGCCTGCGACAGCGTCAGCACACCGGGTCCGGCGACGTTGAAGGTGCCGGGGTGGTCCTCGACGACCGCCCGGTGCAGTACCTCCAGCACGTCGTCGACGTGGACGAACTGCAGTCGCGGGTCGCGGCCGAGCACGGTGGGCACGACGGGTTGGGCGAAGTACCGGGTGAGCGACGTGTTCGCCAGCCGCCCGATGAACGGCGCGAAGCGCAGGATCGTCGCGCACACGTCGGGGCGGCGACGCCGGAACCCGCGCACGTACCCCTCGATGTCGAGCACGTCGCGGGCAAACCCGCCGCGCGGCACCTCGCGAGGCTCGGTGTCCTCGGTGAACACCGCCGGGTCGCGGAACGACGCGCCGTACGCCGCGGTCGACGAGCGGATCACCAGCTTGCGCAGCCGCGGCGCCTGCTGGCAGGCCGCGAGCAGCTGCATGGTGCCGATCACGTTCTGTTCCTTCATCGCCGGCCGCCCGCCGGACTTGCCGTCCGGCGCGGTCACCACGGCGAGGTGCGCGACCATTTCGGCGCCCAGGTCGGCGATCGCCGGACCGGCCGCGCGCAGGTCGACGCTGATCAGCTCGACCTCTTCCAGCAGCGGCGCCAGCTCCGCGAGCGGGTCGGCGCCGTCCATGCCGACGACCCGGCCGACCGCCGGGTCCGCGGCCAGTCGGGCGGCGACGTGCGCGGCGATGTACCGGCTTACGCCGGTCACCACCACCACAGGAGGCGTCATTGCCTTGAGCCTTCGGGTGGTCCCGCGGCCGTTGCCGGCCGCTTACTTGCCGAGACGACGACGCTGGACGCGGGTCTTGCGCAGCAGCTTGCGG
>DASUXA010000093.1:0-2133 GCA_036378155.1 Micromonosporaceae bacterium
GGCGACGTCGCGCGGTTGCGCGACGTCGCCCGCCGCGATCTGTCCAGTTCGGTACCGACCTGCCCCGGTTGGACGACAGCCGACCTGGTGCGCCACGTCGCCGAGATCTATCTGCACAAGGTCGCGGCGATGCGACTCGGGGCGTGGCCCTCCCCGTGGCCGCCGGAGGGCATCGAGCACGAGGAGCCGATCGCGCTGCTCGACCGGGCATACGCCGATCTGACCGGCGAGTTCGCGCGCCGGGCGCCGGAGGAAGCCACCCGCACGTGGTATCGCCCGGACCGCACCGTCGGCTTCTGGCACCGGCGGATGGCGCAGGAGACCGTGATCCACCGGGTGGACGCCGAGCTCGCCGCCGGCGACACGCTCGCCCCGATCCCGGACGACCTCGCCGTGGACGGGGTCGACGAGGTACTGACCCGGTTCCTGGACTATCTGTCGAAGCGCTGGTCGGAAGGGTTCGGCGACACGTTGCGGCAGGCGCAGGCGTTGCCGGTACGGGTCGCGGTGGGCGGGTCGTCGTGGCTGGTCCAGCCCAGTCCGGAGGGGGTCGACGTGACACCGGACGGCTCCGGCTCCGCCGAGGCGACCGTGACCGGGCAGCCCGATCTGATGCTGTTGTGGTTGTGGCGACGGGTCGACACCGGAGTCACGATCGAGGGCTCGGCTGCCGCCGTGGAGCAACTGCGCACGCTGCTGCGCGCGGCGACCCAGTAGGCGACTCGGCGGGCAGCGGCACGTCGGGAGCGGCGGGCAGTCGAGGGCTGCCTGCCGCGTGCGACGCGGTCGCCTTCGTCATCTGTGCCGGCACGTCCAAACCGGTGGAATCGGATATCCGGCGCGCCTAGCCTTCGAGGCGTGGCCGTCGTCCACGTGTTCGTCACCGTTCTGGCGTTGGTCGCGATGGCGTGCCTGCCGGGCCTCATCGCCGTGATCGTCGTCGTCGATGACGCGTGCGACGCGGTCGGGCGCGGCGTCCGCCGCGCGCGGCGACGGTGGGCGCGGCACCGGTCGGTACGGCGCACCGTGGCGCAGGTCGGCGAGCTGCCGCTGCCCGAGGATCTCGCTACCGCGCAGCCGACCCACCCGCCGATCGAGCGGATCGCCGCCGACCTGCGCCGGCTGCGACGGCAACGGACAGGTCTGGCGACCCGGTCCGCGGTCTGGCAGTCTGCGATCGACAACGCCTACGACGATCGGCTCAGCCTCGGCTGCCGGGTCCTCGGCGTCGACGAGTACCTGGGCGAACTCACCGGACTCGATCGGGAGATCGAACGGGTACGCCTGGAAGGACTGCTTCAGGAGGCGGGACTGATCCACCGGGATGTCGACGCCGGCTGGCGACCGGACGCCCGATGAGGCTGTTCATCGCGGTGTACCCGTCCGCCGAAGCGCTCGACGATCTCAGCCGTCTGGTACGCACCCTCGCGGTGAGCCGCGCCGCCGAGCGGGGCGTGAACGCGCGGGTGATCCGTCGCCCCCTGTGGCACGTCACCGCGGCGTTCCTCGGCGACGTCGACGAGCAGCGGCTGCCTCGGGTACACGCGGCGCTCGACGCTGCCGTCGCGGCGGACGGCACCGGCGCGCAGCCGCCCACCCTCGCGGTCGGCGGCGGCGGCAGGTTCGGTCGGGGACGGTTCACGCTGCTCTGGGCAGGACTGCGGGGCGAGGTACCGCAACTGTCCGCGCTCGCCTCGCGGGCACGTCGCGAGTTGCGCCGGGCGCGCGTCCGATACGACGAGAAGCCGTTCCGCCCGCACCTGACGATCGCCCGACCCGGCGACCGGATCAGCGCCGAAGCGATCGCCGAGGACATCGCGACCCTGGACAGGTACCACGGACCACGCTGGTCGGCAGATCAGATCCACCTCGTCCGGAGCACCCTCGGCCCGCACCCGGTCCACGAAACGATCGCCGCCTGGTCCGTGACCGGCGCACGGGCTGGCGACTGAACCGCCCTGGAACGCGGTCGGGCGTCGGGCGAACGCCCGAAGGGCCGCGTCACGATCCCGCCGATGCTGCGGGAGTACGCGTCGCTGTCGAAGGACTGCATCGTGATCGGCGCGATGAACCGGATCGAGATCTGGGACGCCGCGTCGTGGCAGAGCTACAGCGACCAGCAGGAGCAGGCCT
>DASUXA010000094.1:0-79000 GCA_036378155.1 Micromonosporaceae bacterium
TTGCTGCCGCTCGGCGCGATCAGGCCACCTACCGCCCCGCCGATGCCCTCCAGCGCCCGGGTGAGCTCCGCCGGCACGATCCACACCTTGTTGGCCTGGCCCTGTGCGATCTGCGGGAGCGCCTGCAGGTACTGGTAGGCCATGACCTTCGAGTCGGGGTTGGCCGCGTGGATCGCGCCGAACACGGTGCTGATCGCCTTGGCCTGGCCTTCTGCCTGCAGGATGCGGGCCTGCCGCTCGCCCTCGGCCCGTAGCACGGCGGCCTGCTGGTCGCCCTGCGCGGTGAGGATCTGGGCCTGCTTCTGGCCCTCGGCGTTCAGGATCGCGGCCCGCTTGTCGCGCTCGGCGCGCATCTGCTTCTCCATCGAGTCGCGGATGCTCGGCGGCGGCTCGATCGCCTTGATCTCCACCCGGGTGACCTTGATCCCCCACCGGCCGGTGGTCTCGTCCAGCACCCCGGACAGGTGGCGGTTGATCTCGTCGCGGCTGGTCAGCGCCTTCTCCAGGTCCATCGAGCCGATCACGTTCCGCAGCGTGGTGACCGTCAACTGCTCGATCGCCTGCAGGAAGTTCGCGATCTCGTACGTCGCCCGGACCGGGTCGACGACCCGGAAGTACAGCACCGTGTCGATCGACACGACCAGGTTGTCAGAGGTGATCACCGGCTGCGGCGGGAAGCTGACCACCTGCTCGCGCATGTCGACCTTGCTGCGGACCGCGTCGATGAACGGCACCAGCAGGTTCAGACCGGGATGAAGGGTGCGGCTGTACCGACCGAGTCGCTCGACCACATCCTCGCGCTGCTGGGGCACGACGCGTACCGAACGCAGCAGAGTGATCACCACGAACAGCGCGACGACCGCACCCAGTACGATCGCGAAAAGCTCTGCGGGATTCACGTCTATTCCTTCCACACCAGGGCTGTCGCGCCCTTGATCTCAATGACCCGGACCCGCTCCCCCGCCTCGAAGACCTGGGTCGCGTCGTACGGTCGAGCGGTCCACAACTCCCCGTCGATCTTGATGAGTCCGTGGTCGGGGTCGACGCGTTCGAGTACCAGCCCGGAGGCGCCCTCGATCGCCTCCACGCCCGGCGTACGGCCGGGATGCCGCCCTTCCGCCAGGTGGCGCTGGATGGTCGGACGTACCGCGACCAGCGCGATCACCGACACCAGCGCGAAGACGATGGACTGGGACACCAGCCCCGCGCCCAGAGCCGCGGCGGCGGCAGCGGCGAACGCCCCGGCGGCGAACATGATCAGTACGAACGTCGTGGTGAACACTTCGGCGATCGCGAGGACGATGCCGGCGACGAGCCATACAAGAGGCACACCTCGATCGTGACACGCCGACGCCACCCCGACGACGCCAACTTGCCGCCCTGGGTCGCAGGCACCGCAACGGCACGAGGTGTACATGCCGAGGTGGGACCACCTGTTGGACGATGGCCTGGCACAGCGCGTCGGGCCTGGATCGCGACGACGCCCGGCGACATGCCGCCGGCAGCGACCGCCACCGCCGATCGTGCGACCAGGTTCGACCGCGGCGACTGCAATCGAGGGTCCGCCGGCCTGGAGCAAATATGCTGCGAGCAGCATATTCCGTCACCGTCATATCCAGGACGGGAGTGGTCGTGGCATGGTCCGTGCTCGTGGTGGAGCCCGCCTTGTCCTGGCTGCATCAACCACGCCGTACCGACCGGCGCACCCTGATGCTCATCCAGCCAGGCGATTGAGGCGTTGAGCGTCGAAGGTCCGGCGCTGGGTCGGCCGCTGGTCGACACGGTCAAGGGTTCCTCGCCATCGAGCGCCGGAGCGTCACCGTCGACCGGTTCGCCGACGGCGCGGCGTTCCGCGACTTCTTCAAGGCGAACTACGGACCGACGGTGGCGGCGTACCGGTACCTCGCCGACGATGCCGACCGGGTCGCGGCGCTCGACCGGGACCTCGCGGCGCTGGGCGACCGCCACGCGACCGGGTCCGGGCGGATGGCGTGGGAGTACCTGCTGGTCACGGCGCGTCGGCGCGGCTGAGCGCGATCTGTCGGCGGTCCAGGTGAGGATGGACGTGGGCATGCCGGGCGACCGCGCCGTCGACGGGGATGCCGGACCGACGTCTTCACGGGAGGTACCAGGTGGGCGAGCAGCCACCCCTTGCGAACACCATCACCTTGGGTGTCACCGACTTCGCGCGGCAACGGCGCTTCTACCTCGACCTCGGCTGGTCGCTGGTCTTCGACGGGGAAGACTTCGCCGCGTTCGAACTGCGCGGCGCGGTCCTGGCGCTGTTCCCTGTCGACAAACTGGGGGCGGACGGTCACGCCGCGCCGGACCCGGGTCGCGGCGGGATCCGGTTCAGCATCATCGTCAACGTCGACACCCCTGAAGGGGTCGACCAGATCGTCGAACGCGCGTCGCGCGCGGGCGCGCGGATCACGAAGGCGCCGACGGACGCGGAGTTCTTCGAGGGCCGCTCCGCGTACTTCGCCGATCCGGAGGACAACTACTGGGAGGTCGCCTGGGCACCGCCGGACAATCCGGTGGTGGTGGCGGCGCGACGCGCCGCCGGGCTCGCCGACTGACTGAGCAGGCTGTCCCGGTCGATGGGGTCGATCACCGTACTCGGAACTGTGCACGCGTGCGCTCCGGCGACCGACCCGTACCGCAGGCACGTGGCGACCGGCGCACCGGCGAGCCACCCGTACAGGAAGCCGGACACGAACGCGTCGCCCGCGCCGTTGGAGTCGACCACCGGCGCGGGCGGGGTGACGGCACGGTACCGGTACGCCTCGTCCTCGCCGCGTACCAGGGCGAATCCGCCCTCGGCGGCGACCGTGACGACGACGATCCGGGCGCGGCCGGCGGCCAGCACCCGCCGTGCGGTGGCGACCGGGTCGGTCAGCGCGGTCGCGGACAGGAAGACCAGGTCCGCACCGCGCGCGAAGACCTCGTGGTACGGGTCCTCGCCGTCCCAGTTGTGCAGGTCCGTGGAGATCGTCGCGGGCGAGTCCGCCAGCGACTCGACCGCGTGCTGGCAGGGGTGGGTGATGCTGACGTGGACCAGTCGGGCGGTCGCCGCGTGCGCAGCGACGACCTCGGGCGGCAGCCGGTCGCCGTCGTCGCCCCGGCTGCCGTCGTACAGCGACAGCCGCCGACCCTGCGGGTCGACCAGGTTGACCGCGCGCTTGGTGCCGGCGGGTGTCGGCACCGCGACCAGCGGCACGTCGTACCGCGCGTGCAGGTCCCGGACCAGGTCGCCCTCGCGGTCGTCGCCGAGGACGTCGATGTGGGTGACCGCGAGCCCGAGCGCACGCAGCCCGATCGCCACGTTGTCGCCGGTCTGCCCGGCTCGGGTCTCGATCGCGGGTACCAGGTAGCTGTCCCGGTACGGCAGCGGCAGTTCCGGCACGTACACGACGGTGTCGACGCCCGCGCCGCCGAGCACCACGACGTCGCTCATCCGGCGTGTCCCAGTCGCCAGACCCGCACGGCGGGTCCGTCGCCGGGTAGCGTCACCCAGCCGTCCACCGGGGTGACGGTCGGCGCGTCGTACACCCCGGTCAGGGTGGCGTCGAGCGGCAGCGTGATCGGGTCGGTGGTCGCCCGGACGGCGAGGACCAGCAGCGCCTTGTCGGCGGTCTCCCGGAAGTAGGCGATCGCGTCGGAGCCCACGTACACCCAGCGCAGCCCGCCGTGCCGCAGCGCCGGTTCGCTCGCCCGCAGCCGGATCAGCGCCCGGTGCGCCGCGTAGGTCTGCTCGTCGCGGTCGCCGGGGCGGTGCCACGGCATCGGGGTCCGGGCGTGCTCGCCGTTGCGCCCGGTCAGCCCCCACTCCGAGCCCCCGCAGATCATCGGGGTGCCTGGCAGGGTCATCTGGACGCCGACGCCCACCAGGTGCCGCTCCCGCGACCCGGCGACGGTGCGGAACCGCGCGATGTCGTACGAGTCGAGGTAGTGCCACGAGTGGACCCGCGACCGCCACGACGTGCGAGCGGCGAACGCGCGCATGGTGCGCACCACGCTGCGCCCGTCGCGGCGCGGCACTCCGCCCGGTACCCCGATGAAGTCCGGCAGGTCGAGGTCGTCGCCGCGCAGCCAGGTCCACATCGGACGGGTGAAACCCGCCTGGTACATCGTGCCCTGCCAGCCGTCGGCGTCCAGGTCGGCGGTGACGTCGTGGGTGTGCTCGGCGATCAGCGCCGCCTGCGGATTGGCCGCCGTGACGGCGCGCCGCAGGTGCGCCGCGATCTTGTGGTTGTGGTCCTCACCGGCGCGGCGACCGGTCATGTTCGCCACGTCCACCCGCCACCCGTCGTACACGTCGAGCCAGCGCCGCATCACGCCGGTGATCCGCTCCCGGACCAACGCGCTGCCCCAGTTGAGTTTCGGCAGGCTGGGCACGCCGTACCAAGCCTCGTAGCCGCCGCCGTCGAAGTAGAACATCGACCGTTCCGGTGCGTCGGGGTCCGCCTTCGCCGCCTGGAACCATTCGTGCCGGTCGCCGCAGTGGTTGGTGGTGATGTCGCCGAGCAGGCGCATGCCGCGCTCGTGTACCGCGTCGGACAGCCGGCGCAACGCCGCGTCCCCGCCGAGCAGCGGGTCGACCCGGTCGAACGTGGACGCGTCGTACCGGTGGTTGGACCCGCCCGGAAACACCGGTCGCAGGTAGATGGTGTTGGCGCCCAGGTCGGCGAGGTGGTCGAGGTGCTCGACGATGCCGTCGAGGTTCCCGCCGTACACCTGGCGGGGCGTGGCCGGACCGTGCGGCTGTACCGGGTCGGTGTCCCAGTCGCAGGCGATCGCCCAGTCGGGCAGGCTCGCCGGGTCGAGGGGTCCGGCGGCCGAGGACCGGGCGAACCGGTCCGGGAAGATTTCGTACACGATCGCCTCGCCCAGCCAGCCGGGTGGCGGGGCGTACGTGACCAGCCGGAAGTCCTCGCTGTCCGGCACGTCGGAGCGGCTGGTGCCGGTCGCGGTCAGCCACCACGGCTCGCCGTCGTCGCGCAGCAGGTAGAACCGGTACCGGACGACCGGATTGCGCGCCTCGATCTCGACCAGCCACCAGGTGTCGAGTTCCCCGTACCCGGCGACCCGGCGACCGGTGCGGTCGCGGTCGACGTGCGCCTGGTGGAAGACCGGCTCGCCGTCCGACACTACGCGGACGTACACGGCGTGCACGCCTACCTCCGCCGGCACCCGTACCCACACGGTGACGGTGTCGCCGAGGCTGGGGGTCATGGTCGACACGTACAGCGGCGAGCCGTCATGGTGCGGCTGGTGAAGGCGATGCACGGGAAGCGAATCTAGCGTGCGCGAGGTCGGTCCTCGCATGCGAGTCGGCGTCGCGGACCCGCGCCTCGCCATACCGGACATATGCCCGCGACCGGCGGTGGGATATTGTCGACGCTCTACAACCCTGGTGATGTGCGTACATCACGAGGGCGGTACGCCTGCCGCGACATCCCCCGGCCCGCGCGCCGATTCGACGCGAGAACAGCCCGACCCGTGGTGGCTACTCGCCAGGCTCGGTGACGAAGTCGATCAGGCGCTCCATCGCGTTGATCAGAGGCGTCCGCACGTCGCGGAAGTCGCGGACGGTACCGAGGATGCGTCGCCACATCTGCGCCGGTTCCGCCACGCCCACGGCGGCGCACACCCCTTCCTTCCACGGTCGACCCGGCGGCACCTCAGGCCATTCGCGCAGGCCCAGCCGCGCCGGCTCGACCGCCTGCCAGATGTCGACGTACGGGTGCCCGGTGACCATCACATGCGGCGAGGTGATCGACGCGACGATGCGGCTCTCCTTCGAGCCGGGCACGAGATGGTCGACGAGTACCCCCAACCGCCGGCGCGGCCCCGGCACGAAGCCGCGCACCGCCTCCGGTAACGCGTCGATCCCGTCCAGCGGCTCCACGACCACGCCCTCGATCCGCAGATCGTCACCCCAGATCCGCTCGACCAGGGCGGCGTCGTGGATGCCCTCGACCCAGATCCGGCTCGCCCTCGCGACCCGCGCCGGCTGGGCCGGTACCGCGATCGAACCCGACGCGGTGCGTCGCCGCGCCGGCACCGCCGGCGCGGCGACCGGCCGGCGCAACGTCACCGGCTCGCCGTCCAGCAGAAACGCCGCCGGGAGCAGGGGGAACAACCGTCGCTTGCCGTACCGGTCCTCCAGGACCACGGCACCGGAGTCGAATCCGACCACGGCTCCGCAGAAACCAGACTCGGCGTCCTCGACCACGAGATCGGGTTCGGCGTCGACCTCCGGTACCACCCGGCGACGGCGCCAGTCCCCGGCGAGGACGTCGTCTGAGTACCAGCCCCCCACGTCACCGGACCCTAGCCCGACGGTGCGACCCGCTCACGGCGGCGCGCCGGGCGGCGGTGTCGCGTCACGCGACACCGCCGCTGTCAGCACGTACCCTTGCCTGCATGTCGTTCGCCGCCGATGTCACGACGCTCGGCACGCGCCGGTCGGTCCGGCTCGTCGCCTGGGCGCGTGCGTGGCGCGCCGGGCTGGTGCCGTACGACGAGCTCGCCGAACAGATCGCCGGCGGCGAGGAGCACATGGTCGCGGACGCGCCCGGCACCTGGACCGACGTGTCGCTGCGGGACGCGCTGAGCGCGCTGTCGAAGATCCACCCCGACGAGATCCGGCTGGTGCTGCCGGTACCCGGCGACCCGCGCGGGCTGCCCGGACCGGGACCGTTCACCGCCGCCGCGCTGCTGGCGGGCGAGGGCGCCCTGGCGGGGGTGTACGGGCTGGTGCCGGAGGTGCGCACGCACACGTCGGGGTCCGGCGACACGTTCTCGACGGTGCTGTGGCGGATGTACGAACTGCCCACGGTCCTGCCTCGCGGCTACGAGCCGGGCACCGCCGAGGCGGAAGCCGAGTTGTCGACCGCGCTGGTCGAGGCGACCCGCGAACTGACCCGGCTCGACGTCGCCCAGTGGCGGCCGGAGTTGGCTGGCGCGCTGGCCGCGTTGCGCCGCCCGGGCAACGGCGGCGACCTGCCGCCGGGGTACGACCCGCGGGCACGCCGACTGTACGCGCGGGCGAGCCTGCTCGACCGGGTGCTGGTGCTGGCCAGCCACACCGCGCCGGGTGGCGCGGTCACCGGGTACGAGGCGCGCCGCCGGGACGAGGTGCTGCGCCCGCTGCTCGCCGCCTGCCGTCAAGCCCTCGTCGCCGCCTGCAACGCCCCGCTGCGCTGACGCGGGTCCGGCCGCGCCCGGTTCGCCCAGCCGTCAGATCTCGTCGATGAGGTCGGCGACCGAGTTGACCACGCGGGACGGGCGGTACGGAAACCGGTCCACGTCGGTGAGCTGGCTGATCCCGGTCAGCACGAGGATCGTCTCCAGCCCCGCCTCCAGACCGCACAGCACGTCGGTGTCCATCCGGTCACCGATCATCGCGGTGGTCTCCGAGTGCGCCTCGATCGTGTTCAGCGCCGAGCGCATCATCATCGGGTTCGGTTTGCCCACGAAGTACGGCTCGACGCCGGTCGCCTTCGAGATCAAAGCGGCGACGGAGCCACATGCCGGCAGCGCGCCCTCGTTCGACGGACCGGTCGCGTCGGGGTTCGTGGCGATGAACCGCGCTCCGTTGTTGATCAGGCGGATCGCGGTGGTGATCGCCTCGAAGCTGTACGTGCGGGTTTCGCCGAGCACCACGTAGTCGGGCTGGTGGTCGGTGAGGATGTACCCGACGGCGTGCAGCGCCGTGGTCAGCCCCGCCTCACCGATCACGTACGCGGTGCCGTCCGGTCGCTGATTCTGCAGGAACTGGGCGGTCGCCAGCGCCGAGGTCCAGATCCGGTGCTCCGGTACGTCGAAACCCATCCGGCTCAGCCGGGCGTGCAGGTCGCGTGGGGTGTAGATGGAGTTGTTGGTCAGTACCAGGAACGGTTTGCCGCTCTCGCGCAGCCGACCGATGAACTCGGGGGCGCCGGGTACCGGTTGCCCCTCGTGGACCAGTACCCCATCCATATCGGTCAGCCAGGACTCCACCGGCTTGCGTTCGGTCATGAACGCATTGTGGCAGTGGGGCGTCGCGGCGCCGGGCAGCACCCGGCCGGGCAGGTGTCCCAGGTCGGTACCGTGCCCAACGCTCGACGCGGCGTCGCCGCGCGGTGGTCGGGCGCCGACGAGCGCGAATCGTCGAGCCGTTCGCGGACCAGCTCCGCGACCATCGCCACGAACCGCGGGTCGGTACCGGGCGTGGCTGCCCGGGCATAGCCCAAGCCCAGCTTGGCAGCGGTCTGCGCGGCTTCGTTGTCGAGGTCCCAGAGGACTTCGAGGTGGTCGGAGGTGAACCCGATCGGGCTGACCACGACCCCGCTCACCCCGGCGCCGTGCAGCGCCTCGAGATGGTCGTTGACGTCCGGCTCCAGCCACGGCACCTGCGGCGGTCCGGAGCGGCTCTGCCAGACCAGGTCCCAGGGCAGGTCCGGGGCGGCGGCGTCGGCGACCAGACGCGCCGCTTCGCGCAGCTGCGCCTCGTACCGGCCGCCGGTCGGTCCGCTGGTCGCCGCCATGGTCGCCGGGATCGAGTGGGCGGTGAACACCAGCCGGGTGCTGCCGCGCCGATCGCCGGGCAGCGCGGCGAGGGCGTCGCGTACGGCGTCGACGTGGGGCTCGATGTGCCCCGGGTGATCGTGGTAGTGCCGGATCTTGTCGACGACCGGGGCGTCCTCGCCGACCTCGGCACGAGCCCGCTCGATGTCGTCGAGGTACTGCCGACACGACGAGTACGACCCGTACGCGCTGGTCACGAACGCCAGCGCCCGGCGCACCCCGTCGACGCGCATGCGGCGCAGCGTGTCGGCGAGGTACGGGTGCCAGTTCCGGTTCCCCCAGTACACCGGCAGGTCGATGCCCTCGACGGCGAACCGGTCACGGACCGCGTCCAGCAGCGCCCGGCACTGCGCGTTGATCGGCGACACCCCGCCGAAGTGCCGGTAGTGCTCGGCGACCTCGAGCAGCCGTTCGCGGGGTACGCCCCGGCCCCGGACGACGTTCTCCAGGAACGGCATGACGTCGTCCGGACCCTCCGGTCCGCCGAACGACACCAGCAGGAACGCGTCGTACCCCATGGGTTCCATCTTGCCGCGACCGCCCGGACCCCCCGTGACCCGCGTCGATCGCGTCACGCGCCGACCGCGTGGTACCCGCCGTCGACGTGCACGATCTCACCGGTCGTCGCCGGGAACCAGTCGGACAGCAGAGCGAGCACCGCGCGCGCGGCGGGTTCCTGATCGGTCAGGTTCCAGCCCAGCGGGGCGCGCTGCTGCCAGGAGTCCTCGAACTGTTCGAAGCCGGGGATCGACTTGGCGGCCATGGTGCGCAGCGGCCCGGCGGAAACCAGGTTCACCCGGATGCCGTGCTCGCCCAGGTGCAGTGCCAGGTACCGGTTCGCCGACTCCAGCCCCGCCTTCGCCACACCCATCCAGTCGTACACCGGCCAGGCGACCGTGGCGTCGAACGTCATCCCGACGATCGCGGCGCCGCGGCCCATCAGCGGCAGGCAGGCGGTCGCCAACGACTTGTACGAGTAGGTCGACACGTGCAGCGCGGTCGCCACGTCGTCCCACGGCGCGTCGAGGAACCCGCCGCCGAGGCAGCTCGGCGGCGCGTACCCGATGGAGTGGACCACTCCGTCGAGCCCGTCGACGTGTTCGCGTACCCGGTCGGGCAGCGACGCGAGGTGGTCGCTGTTGGTCACGTCGAGTTCGATCACGGGCGCGGGCTGCGGCAGCCGCTTGGCGATCCGTTCGACCAGCGACAGCCGTCCGAACCCGGTCAGTACCACGGTGGCGCCCTGTTCCTGGGCGATCCGGGCGACCGAGAACGCGATCGACTGGTCGGTGATGACCCCGGTGACCAGTAGCCGCTTGCCGGCGAGCAGTCCAGACACTCGTACCTCTCCCCTCAGTGACCCATGCCCAGGCCGCCGTCGACCGGGATGACCGCGCCCGACACGTACCCGGCGGCATCGCCGGCGAGCCACGTGACGACCCCGGCGATCTCGTCGGCGGTGGCGAACCGGCCCGCCGGGATCGTCGCCAGGTACTGCTCCTTCAGCTTGTCGGGCAGGTTCGCGGTCATGTCGGTCTGCACGTACCCCGGCGCGACCACGTTCGCGGTGATGTTGCGGCTGCCCAGCTCGCGGGTGATGGACCGGGCCAGCCCGATCAGTCCCGCCTTGCTCGCCGCATAGTTCGCCTGACCCGCGCCGCCGGACAGGCCGACCACCGACGAGATGAAGATCATGCGACCCCACCGGGCGCGCAGCATCTTGCCCGCCGCGCGCCTCGCGCACCGCCACGAGCCGGCGAGGTTGGTCTCCAGAACCCGGCTGAACTGCTCCTCCGACATGCGCAGCAGCAGCGTGTCGTCGGTGACGCCGGCGTTGGCGACCAGAACCTCGACCGGACCGAGCTCCGCCTCGACAGCCGCGAACGCGGCGTCCACCGCCGCCGGGTCGGTCACGTCGCAGGCGACGCCGAACAGCCCGTCCGGTGCGCCGCTGCCCCGATGGGTCACCGCGACCCGGTCGCCCTGCGCCGCGAACGCCTGCGCGATCGCCAGGCCGATGCCTCGGTTACCCCCGGTGACAAGCACGGTTCGTGGCACGGCGCCTCCTCGGTTCGCTGCTGTCTACGCGGTGCGGACGTGTGGAGACTAGGCGCTACCGGTCGGTACCGGGAACCGAGGGTGGCGCGTGTCGCCGTCGGCAGGACGCGGACGGTTGTCGGAAGGACCCGGACGGTTGCCGGGCGTGGCCGGCGGTGTGTCGCCAGGGGTCTGTACCGACGGGGATGTGCGGACGTCACAGCGGTTGTGAGCGTCCTGCGATGCGTACTTCGTTCGCGATGTGCGCACATCGTCCGCGATGTCGACTGTGATGACACATCTCGCGGCGTCGGCGCGTTCCGGCGCTCGCCCCCGAATCGGACAGGCGGTCACGGGGTGTACCATCGCCCTCGCCAAAGCCCGGAACGACGTACGGAGGTGATCGCTGTGCCAGATAGCGATCCTCCGAGTCGTGGCCGGGCCGGCGGACAGCAACGCTGACCGCTCCGTCGCCGCCGTGTGCCTTTCCGGCCACGGCGCGCGCCCATGAGTGCCCTGCCACGACTCGACCACGGCCTGCCCACCCGCCCCTGCCTCTCCGGGAGCCGTCGATGAGTCGCTACGCAGTACCGGTCTGCTTCACCCTGGCCGCCGTCTGGGTGGTCGTCATCTTCGTCCTGGTCAGCGGCACCGCCTGAGCCCGCCGTCACCGCCGGTCAGACAACCCGTGCTGACGCCGCGGCGCACCCCGACGCGGCGCCCAGGTCGGGGGCGCCCAGGTCGGGGGCACCCAGGTCGGGGGCGCCCAGGTCGGGGGCGCCCAGGTCGGGGGCGGCCCGACCCACGACGGGATCAAGCTTGACCGCCCAGAGTGGGTCGGGCCGCCCCCGACCCCCAGAGTCGGTCGGGCCGCCCCCGACCCCGCAGCCGGTGGGCGCCCCCCCGGACCCGAGCCTCAAGGCAGCCGCGACGTCCAGACCAGGCTCAACCCGCCAGCCGCCAGGGCGAGCAGCAACGCGATCCCCACGTACCACTGGGTCACCTCGCGCGGCTTGGTGCGATACCCGATCGAGCTGCCCATGTCCTGGTACACCTGCTTCAACTCGGACAGGCTCGCCGCCTCGTAGAAGTGGCCCCGCGTGCTTTCCGCGAGCTTCTGCAACGCCTGCCGGTCGACCGGTACCCGCTGCTGCTGTCCGCTGATGGTGACCGTGCCCTGATCGGTACCGAACGCGATCGTGGACACCGGTACGTTCGCCGCCGCGGCGGCAGCCGACGCCTCCTCGATCGACCGGCCGAACGTGCGGAACCCGTCGGACAGCAGCACGATCCGCGCGGGTGGCGGGCCGGCCGCGCCGTCCGCCGGTACCGACTGGATCGCCTGCAGGCAGGTGAACACCGCCTCGCCGGTCGCGGTCGCCTCGGCCAGTTGCAGCCCGTCGATCGCCTGGGCGATCTCGGCGCGGTCCTTGGTCGGCGAGACCAGCACGTTCGCCGCCTTCGCGAACGACACCAGACCGACGTTGAACGTCGGCGGCAACTGCTGCACGAATTCCTTCGCCGCCTGCTGCGCGGCGGCGAGCCGGGTCGGTTGTACGTCGTCGGCCTGCATGGACAGCGACACGTCGATGGCGAGCATCACCGTCGCCCGTTCCAGCGGCTGCTTCGTGTCGACCGACGGGCGTGCCATCGCGGTACCCAGGATCAGCAGGCTGACCAGGAACGCGGCGGCCGGCACGTGCCGGCGCCAGCCCAACCCCTTCGGGGCGAGGCTGCGCAGCAACGCGACGTTGGTGAACCGCACCGCGTAGGCGCGGCGGCGCAACTGTCGCCACACGTACACCCCGGCCAGCGCGAGCACCGGCAGCAGGGCGAGCAGCCACGCGGGCTGCAGGAAGCGGATCATCGAGTGGTCCCCCTGGTACGCGCGTGTCGCTGTGCGGCGACGAACCGCACGATGTCGAGCAGCCAGTCGGAGTCGGTACGCAGCCGCAGATGCGCGGCGCCCGCCCCGCGCAGCGTCGCCGCGATCTCCTCGCGCTGCGCGGCAGCCGCCGTCGCATAGCGCCGCCGCAGTCCGGCGTCGGCGGTCTGTACCTCGTGCGTCGCGCCGGTCTCCGGGTCGACGAGTTCGAGCACGCCGACGTCCGGCAGGTCCAGTTCGCGCGGATCGACGACCTCGACGGCGAGCACGTCGTGGCGCACCGCGAGGCGGCGCAGCGGTCGGTCCCACTCGTGCGGCGGTACCAGGAAGTCGGAGATCACCACCGCCATGCCGCGCCGCCGGGGCGGGCGGTTCAACGCCTCGATCAGCGCGCCGAGATCGGCGCGACCCGACTGGGTCCGGGTCCGCGCGACGGCGCGCAGCAGACCCTGGGCCTCCTTGCGCCCCGGTCGAGCCGGCAGCCGGCGGATCTCGCGACCGGTACCGATCACCGCGCCGATCCGGTTGCCGCCCCGCACGGTGAGGTGGGCGGTCGCCGCCGCGGCGGCGACCGCCAGGTCGCGTTTGAGGCACCGGGCGGTACCGAAATCCAGGCTCGCCGACAGGTCGACCGCCATCCAGGTTTCCAGTTCCCGGTCCGCCACCGTCTGCCGTACGTGCGCCAGCGTGGTCCGCGCCGTCACCGGCCAGTCCATCCGGCGCACGTCGTCGCCGGGCCGGTACTCCCGCGACTCCCCCGGCTCGGTGCCGGGCCCGGTCAGCAGCCCCAGGTAGTCGCCCTGCAGCAGCCCGTCCAGCTTGCGGGTGACGAGCAGCTGCAACTTGTTGAGCACGACCTCGGACCGGGCGGCGTCCAGCGGCAGGTCGTCGTGCCCCGTGGTGTCGCCGGTCGGCGTGCCGCCCGCCGGGTCGGTACCGGTACGGCGACGCAGCCGGCCGAGCGCGGCCAGTCCCCGCGCACCGCTCATCGCCGCACCGTCACGCCGGCCGTCCGGGCGCCGGCCATCCGCGTCCGCCACCGGTACCCGCCGGGCTGGTCGGCGCCCCGCCCGGCACACCGGGCGTGCCGGGGACACCGGCCGGTACCGCCTGCTGGCGGGGCGCGACCGTGGGCAGCGGCACAGTCGCCAGTACCCGGTCGATGATCCGGTCGGCGGGGATGTCGTCGGCGAGCGCGTCGTACGACAGCACCATCCGGTGCCGCAGGATGTCCGGAGCCACGTCCTGGACGTCCTGCGGCAGCGCGTAGTCGCGGCCGCGCAGCAGGGCGAGCGCCCGGGTGGACCGGACGATGCCGAGCGAGGCGCGGGGGCTCGCGCCGTACTGGATCAGCGGCGCGACGTCCGGCATGCCGTAGGCGGCGGGGTCGCGGGTCGCCAGTACCAGCCGGACCGCGTAGTCGACCAGCGCGTTGTGGACGAAGACCTCGTCCGCCTTGCGTTGCAGGGCGAGCAGGTCGGTCGGGGTGAGCACGGTCGCCGGTTCGGGGGCGGCCACGCCCATCCGGTACACGATCTCCCGCTCCTCGACGTCCGTCGGGTACCCGACGAGAATCTTCATCAGGAACCGGTCGCGCTGCGCCTCGGGCAGCGGGTACACGCCTTCCTGCTCGATCGGGTTCTGGGTGGCCATCACCAGGAACGGCAGCGGTACGTCGAACCGCTCGCCACCGATCGACACATGCTGCTCGGCCATGACCTCCAGCAGCGCGGACTGCACCTTCGCCGGCGCCCGGTTGATCTCGTCGGCGAGCAGGAAGTTGACGAACACCGGTCCGAGTTCGACGTCGAACTTCTCGCTGGACTGGCGGTAGATGCGGGTGCCGATGATGTCGGCGGGCACCAGGTCAGGGGTGAACTGGATGCGGGCGAAACTGCCGCCGACCACCTTCGCCAGCGTCTCCACGGCCAGGGTCTTCGCCACGCCGGGCACGCCTTCGAGCAGGCAGTGGCCCCGGGCGAGCAGCGCGACGAACATCCGCTCGATCATCCGATCCTGGCCGACGATCACCCGCTTCACCTCGAACAGCGCACGCTCCAGCAGACTGGCGTCCTGCGCGGGGGTGGTCACGGGGATGTCCCCGTTCGAGGGCGTGGTCGGCTGCGCCACCGGTCCTCCACACGTCTACACCGTCGGTACGTCGACCCTAGCCTCCCATGCGCCGTCGACGCAGGCGCGACAGACCGACGCTTCCCGAACGGCGCACGGCACCCGATCGTGCCGCCGGGACGCGCGGAGTCGCGGCGCGACCGTGCCGCCGGGACGCTCGGGGACCGCGCCGAGGCTCGGAAAGGCTGGCCACAGGGCGCGCCCGGAAATCGGTCGAACGGGCACGTGGTACGGGGTAGACACCAAGGGCGTCACTGAGGGTACGATGCCTGCGTCGCCGGGCGGCTTCCCCCGTGGCCGCCCGGCGCTCAACCTGTCCGGGCCTGTCAGACTCGACTGGTGCCCGACGACGATCCCCTGATCTGCTCCGCCAAGGGCTGCCGCGCCGCGGCTCGATGGGCGCTGCGCTGGAACAACCCGCGCCTGCACACCCCCGACCGGCGCAAGACCTGGCTCGCCTGCGACGAGCACCGGGCGTACCTCAGCGACTTCCTCGACCGACGCGGGTTCCTGCGCGACATCGTCGAGGTGCGATGAGCGCCTACCCTCGAAACGTGACCGCCGACCCCCTGCGCCCGTGGCCCGAGTCGGTCGTGTGGCGACCCGTGTCCGGACGACTGATCGTGATCGAACAACTGCGCCTCGCCGGGGCTCTGCTGGCGGTCCTCCTCGCCTGCCTGGTCGCGGGCACCGCGCTGGGTACCGCGATCCCGGCGTGGGTCGCCGTCGCGGCGGTCGTCGCCGCAGCCGCCCGCGCGGTGGTGGTGATCCGGTCGGTACGCGCCTGGGGGTACGCCGAACGGGACGTGGACCTGCTGGTCCGGCACGGGTTGTGGATCCGTCGGCTGTCCATCGTGCCGTACGCGCGGATGCAGTTCGTCGACGTCACCGCCGGACCCCTGGAACGGCTGTTCGGCCTCGCCACGGTGCAGTTGCACACCGCCGCGGCGGCGAGCGACGCGCGCATTCCGGGGCTGCCGCCCGCCGAGGCGTCCCGGCTGCGCGACCGGCTCACCGCCCTCGGCGAGGTGCGCGCGGAGGGACTGTGACGATCGATCCGGGTACCGACGGCGGCGGCGCGCGGCGCCGGCTGCACCCGCTCACCCCGCTGCTGCGCGGCGCGCGCACCCTGGCGGTGATCGTCGCGGCGGTGTCCTGGCAGGGGTACAGCGAACTGGGGCTGCCCCGGTGGCTGGAACTGGTGGTCGTGGTCCTGCTCGGCGCGCTCGCGCTGTCCGCGGTGAGCTGGTGGGCGACCGGGTACCAGGTGGTCGGTCGGGAACTGCGGATCGTCGAAGGCGTACTGCGCCGCCGGCACCGGGCGATTCCGCTGGAGCGGCTGCAGGCGGTCGACCTGGTCCAGCCGGTACTGGCGCGCCTGGTCGGTCTCGCCGAACTGCGGCTGGAGGTGATCGGGGCGCGCCGGACCGAGGCGCCGCTGGCGTTCCTGACCGTGAGCCAGGCGACGGCGCTGCGGGAACACCTGCTGGACCTCGCGGCACCCGCGCGGGCGGCGGTACCGGGAGCGGCGGTACCGGAAGCGGTCGCCGTGCCCGGACAACCCACCGTCGGCGGGCTCGGAGTCGGCGCGCCCGCGCCGGTCGCGGCGCCGGTCGCCGGCGCGGTACCCGCGGACGACGGACACCGCCTGATCCACGCGGTCGACAACCGGACGCTGCTGCTCAGCCAGTTGCTGACCGGACAGGTATGGCTCGCTCCGGTGGCGATGGCGCTGGTCGTCGTCCAGTTCGCGATCCATCCGGCGTGGACGTTCGTCGGCGTCGCGAGCACCCTGACCGCGCTGGTCGGCGTGCTGTTCCGACCGGTACGACGGATCCTCGACGACTGGCATTTCCAGATCTCGGTCGGCCGCGCCGGGCTGCGGCTCACCCACGGGCTGCTGGAAACGCGCGCCCAGACGGTACCGCCGGCGCGGGTGCAGGCGGTGGCGGTGCGGTGGCCGCTGCTGTGGCGACCCGCCGGCTGGCTGCGCTGCCGCATCGACGTCGCCGGGTACGGCCACCACGACGAGGACGACAGCGACGTGAACCGGCTGCTGCCGGTCGCCGAGCCGCCCGCCGCGCGACTGGTCGTCGCCGAGGTGCTGCCCGGCGTCGACCTGGCGCGGCTGCACCCGGTACCGCCGCCCCGCCGGGCGCGGCTGCTCGCCCCGCTGCGCCAACCGGTCCTCGGCGTCGGCGTGTACCCGACCGTGGTGGCGTGCCGGGACGGCTGGCTGACCAGGGAACTGGTGCTCGTGCCGTACCAGCGGATCCAGAGCGTACGGGTGGTCCAGGGGCCGGTGCAGCGGTGGCTGCGGCTGGCGACGGTACACGTGGACACCGCGGGCGCGCTGCGCGCCGTCGCGCGTCACCGCGACATGGCGGAGGCGTACACGCTTGCCGCCGACCTGGTCGTGCGCGCCCGGCAGGCGCGCGACGCCACCCGCGTCGCCGGTCAGCCGCCCGCCTGACCACTGGGCGGCAGGCGAACCGATGCCGACCGGTCACCGGATCGCGCGCGCGACCAGGGCGGGCAGGACCTGCCCGATCGGATCGCGCAGCACGGCGTCGGCGACCCGGTCGTACGGCGTCGGGCTGCCGTTGACGATCACGATGCGGGCGCCGGCACTGCCCGCGATGTCGACCAGGCTCGCCGCCGGGTGTACACCGAGGGACGTGCCCACCGCGAGGAACAGGTCGGCGATCGCGGCGGCGCTGACCGCGCGCCGCAGCACCGCCGGGTCCAGCGCCTGACCGAACGAGATGGTCGCCGACTTGAGGATGCCGCCGCAGCGCAGGCAGGCGGGGTCGTCCTCACCGGCGTCCACCCGGGCGAGGGTGTCCGCCATCGGGGTACGGTCGCCGCAGTCCAGGCACGCCACCTCGTACAGCGTGCCGTGCATCTCGACGACCAGGTCCGGGTCGGACCCGGCGCGCTGGTGCAGTCCGTCGATGTTCTGGGTGACGATGGTGACGAGCCGACCGGAACGCGCCAGGTCCACCAGCGCCCGGTGCCCGGCGTTCGGCTGCGCCTGCCACGCCGCGTGCTCGCGGCGGTTGCGCCACGCCTGCACCCGTACCTGCGGGTCGGACAGGTACGCCTGCAGAGTGGCGCGCTTCTCGGCGTCCGGATCGCGGGTCCACACTCCGTTCGGACCCCGGAAGTCCGGAATGCCCGACTCAGTAGAGATGCCCGCCCCGGTCAGTACCGTGATCGTCTGCGCCTGTCGGATCCACTCCGCTACCTGGTCCAGGTCCACCACCGGTCCCGACTCCGCGCCAGCCGCTGCCATGGCTCGACGGTAGCCCAGGCCGTACGCTTCGGGTATGGATCAACTCAGCTCACTCCTGCAGCCAGGCCTCGGCGCACGGGTCGAGTTGACAGTGACCGACGCCGATACCGCGCAGACTCTCGGCTCCGGCGACGTGCCCGTGCTCGGCACCCCTCGGGTACTGGCGCTGGCGGAGGCGGCGACGGTGGCGGCGACCGCGTCCCGGCTGCCGCGCGGCGCGACCACGGTGGGCAGCCGGGTCGAACTCGAACACCGGGCGGCGACGCCGGTCGGCGCGTCGGTCACCGCGGAGGCGAGGCTCGCCAAGATCGACGGTCGGCGGCTGCTGTTCGAGGTGGTGGTCCGCCAGGGCGACACCGTGGTCGCGGACGGACGCGTGGAGCGGGTGCTCGTGGACCGGCACCGGTTCCTCGAGAAGGCGTTCGACCTGCTGTGACCGGCGACGACCGGCGCACCGGCGCGGTGACGGAGGTCGCCACCGGCGTGTACGTGCTGCGCCAACCCGTGCTGGACGTCAACGCGGTGCTGGTCGTCGGCGACGGCGCGGCGCTGGTCGTCGACACCCTGTCCACGGCGGCGCAGGCGGGCGAGTTCGCCCGCGCGGCACGCGAGGTGACCGACGCGCCGTGGACGATCGTCAACACCCACCACCACTTCGACCACTGCTTCGGCAACGCCACGCTCGCCGACGGCGCGGACATCTGGGCGCACGAGGCGACCGCCGTGGAACTGCGCGAGCGCGGCGCGCACTGGCAGCGGATCTGGTACGAGGAGTGGCAGGAGCGCGAGCCCGGACTCGCCGCGGAACTCGCCGAGGTGACGATCGTCCCGCCGTCCCGGACGGTACACACTGAGGCGACCCTGGACGTGGGCGGTCGCCGGGTCGTCCTGTACCACTTCGGACGCGGTCACACCGAAGGCGACCTGGTCGTCCACGTACCCGACGCGGACGTGGTGCTCGCCGGGGACCTGGTCGAGCAGGGCGCCGCGCCGGACTTCGGCGACGGGTACCCGCTGGAGTGGCCCGACGCGCTCGCCGCCCTGCTCCGGCTGACCACCGCGCGCACCGTGGTGGTACCGGGGCACGGCAGAGTCGTCGACCAGGATTTCGTCCGCGCCCAGCACGCCGACCTCAGCGACCTGGAGTGGCTGATCCGCGACGGGCACCGCGACGGCGCGACGGTCGAGGCGGTCGCCGCCCGGTCCCCGTTCGGGGCGCGGCATTCGCTGGTCGCGGTCAGGCGGGGGTACGCGGAACTGGACGGGCGCGCCTGAGCCGGCACCAGCGCCGGCCCGCCGGTCGCGCCCGCCCGCACCGCCGAGCGGCGCAGGCCGCTCGGCGCACCGTCGGTCAGGACACCATCGAGCCGACCACCGGCTTGGTGAGCAGCGCCGACTGGTTGCGATGGATGCCGGGGTCGAGCGAACGCTCCACGAAGATCGCGTGCCAGACGCAGAACACCAGCACCGTCCAGATCTTGCGCGAGTGGTCCGCCCGACCTTCCCGGTGCTCCTCCAGCAGCCCACCGACGTACGGCAGGTCCAGCAGGTTTCCGGCACCCGAGCTGACCAGGATGTCCCGCGCCCACTCGTACATCTCCCCGCGCAGCCACACCCGGGTCGGAGTGGGGAACCCCAGTTTCTTGCGGTTGACGATCGCCGGCGGTACCACGCCCTCCAACGCGCGGCGCAGCGCGTACTTGGTGGTCACCGACTTCGGCGGCAGTTTCAGGTCGACCGGGATCGTGGCGGCGACGTCGAACACCGCCCGGTCCAGGAACGGCACCCGCAGTTCCAGCGAATGCGCCATCGACATGCGGTCCGCCTTGACCAGGATGTCGCCGCGCAGCCAGGTGTACAGGTCGACGTACTGCATCTTGGTCACGTCGTCCAGATCCGTCGCCTCGGCGTAGATCGGCGCGGTGACGTCGGTGTACCGGACCGACGGGTCGTAGTGCCGCAGCAGCTGGCGCTTCTCGTCCTCGGTGAACATCCGCGCGTTGCCGTAGTAGCGCTCCTCGATCGGCGTGGTGCCCCGTTCGAGGAAGCTACGCCCCTTCACCCCCTGCGGGATGACCTGGGCGACCTTGCGCAGACCGCGTTGTACCGGGTCGGGCAACCCGTTCACCGTCGCCAGCGACAGCGGCTCGCGGTAGATGGTGTACCCGCCGAAGAACTCGTCCGCGCCCTCGCCGGACAACACCACGGTGACGTGTTCGGCCGCCTTCTTGGCGACGAAGTACAGCGGGACCAGCGCCGGGTCGGCGACCGGGTCGTCGAGGTGCCAGACGATCCTGGGCAGCGCCTCCATCATCTCCCGCGGCCCGATCTTCGTCGGGATCGTGGTGACCCCGAGGTGCCGCGCCGAATCCTGGGCGACCTCGATCTCGGAGTACCCGTCCACGTCGTACCCGACGGTGAAGGTCAGGATGTTCGGGTTGAACTCGCGGGCGAACGCCACCACCGCCGTGGAGTCGATGCCGCTGGACAGGAACGCGCCCACCGGCACGTCGGAGCGCATGTGGATGCGTACGCTCTCGCGCAGCGTCTCCCGGATGCGGGCGAACAGCTTGTCCGGGTCGTCGGTGGGCGTCGGCCGGAACGTCGGGCGGTAGTACCGGCGCACCCGGATCTCCCCGCCGGGCGTGGTGGTCAGGCACTCCCCCGAGCCGATCCGGTTGATGCCCCGGTGCAGGGTGCGCGGTTCGGGGACGTACTGCAGGGTCAGGTAGTGCGACAGGTTTGCGGTGTCCAGCCCCGCGTCCCCCGCGTACGCGGACTGGGCGAACGGCAGCAGCGCCTTCTTCTCGCTGGCGAAGTACACCCCGTCGGCGGTACGCAGGTAGTGCATCGGCTTGATGCCGAACGGGTCCCGCGCGCCGAACACCCGGCGCTGCTGCCGGTCCCAGATGACGAAGGCGAACATGCCGCGCAGCCGGTCGAGCACCGCCTCGCCCCAGTAGTGGTACCCGGCGACGATCACTTCGCCGTCGCCGGCGGTGGCGAACCGGGCGCCGAAGTCGCGGATCAGCTCCTCACGCAGCTCGATGTAGTTGTAGATCTCGCCGTTGTAGGTGAGCAGGTAGCGTCCGTCGAGGTACGGCAGCGGCTCGTGGCTGGACGCCACGTCGATGATCGCGAGCCGTTTGTGTGCGAAGACCACGTCGTCGCCGACCACCTCCACGCCGGTCTCGTCGGGGCCGCGGTGATGCAGCGACTCGAGCGCCTGGGCGATCGCCGCGTGCTGGGCTCCCGCCGGGCCACCGGCGCTGATGAAGGTGAGCAGTCCGCACATGGTCGCCATCTTGTCACGAGGTAGGTTCACAGCGGGCCCGCCGGGGTCGCGGGCGACCGTCGCGGGTCGGACCACGGCGCCGGACGTATCGAGCCGCGACGGTTGACGGTCAGGTTTGCAGGAGGCGGACGTGATGGGCGAGCAGGCGGACGGCACCCGGTCGCACGACCCGGACTACCCGGAGAAGTTTCTCGCGTTCATGCGTACCGGCTGGCGCGACACCACGCTGGACGTGGCGCCGCGCGACGAGGCGCCGCAGCACGCGAAGCGGCGCGCGGCGCTGTCCGCCGCGTTCGCCGGGGACACCCTGGTCATTCCGACCGGTCGGGAGATGGTACGGGCGAACGACACCTTCTTCCCGTTCCGCCCCGGCAGCGACTTCGTGTGGCTGACCGGCGAACACGACCCGGACGCGGTCCTGGTGATGCGACCGAACGGGTCGGGACACGACGCCACGCTGTACGTGCGACCGAGGTCGCCGCGCGACACGGACGAGTTCTTCAAGGACCGGGCGTACGGCGAGCTGTGGATCGGTCGCCGGCACACGCTCGCCGAGAAGGCCGCCGAGCTGGGCGTCGAGACCGCGCACCTGGACGGACTGCCGGCGGTGCTGGACGACCTCGCGCCGGGACGCACCCGCGTGCTGCGCGGGCTGGACGCGACGGTCGACGCGGCGGTACGCCCCACCGACCCGGCGCGCGACCAGGAACTCGCCGCCCACCTGTCCGAACTGCGGCTGGTGAAGGACGAGTGGGAGATCGCGCAGCTGCGCGACGCGATCGACGCGACGGTACGCGGTTTCGAGGACGTGGCGCGGGTACTGCCCGCCGACCGCCCGGTCTCCGAGCGGCTGCTGGACGGGGTGTTCGGGCTGCGCGCCCGGCACGACGGCAACACCGTCGGATACTCGTCGATCGTCGGCGCGGGCGCGCACGGGGCGATCCTGCACTGGGTCCGCAACGACGGACGCACCCGCCCCGGTGACCTGCTGCTGATGGACATGGGCGTGGAGAACGTCCACCTGTACACCGCCGACGTCACCCGCACAGTGCCGGTGAGCGGCACGTTCACGCCGCTGCAGCGGCAGGTCTACGACATCGTGTACGCCTCGCAGCAGGCGGGCATCGCTGCGATCCGACCCGGCGTGATGTTCGACCACATCCACCAGACCTGCATGCGGGTACTCGCCGAGGGGCTCGCCGACCTGGGCATCCTGCCGGTGAGCGTGGACGAGGCGATGAGCCGGGAGTCCATGGTGTACCGCCGGTGGACGCTGCACGGATTCGGCCACATGCTGGGTCTCGACGTGCACGACTGCGCGGCGGCGCGACGCGAGCGGTACAAGGACGGACCGCTCGCCGAGGGGTACGTGCTCACCGTCGAGCCCGGACTGTACTTCCAGCCCGAGGACGAACTGGTCCCCGCCGAGCTGCGCGGCATCGGCATCCGGATCGAGGACGACGTGCTGGTGACCGCCGACGGCGCGGTGAACCTGTCGGCGGGGCTGCCGCGCGCCGCCGACGAGGTCGAGACGTGGCTCGCCGCGCAGCGCGAGGCGGGACCCCGGCTCCCCGAGTGATCTGGTGGGTGCCGGTCCTCGACAGAACCCCACCGGCGACCGGGACACGTCGGATGGGCGACAGTTGATCGACTGGCGTCCGGGGCCGCCGCCGTGGGGCGGTTGCCCGGCTGACCGCGACCCGTGACACCGCTGCCGGTTGTTACGCTGCGGCATGCCCACGCGTGATCTTTGGGATGTGGCGGTGGTGGGAGGCGGACCGGCGGGACTTGCCGCCGCCCGTGCCGCCGCCGTCGCCGGTGCCCGCACCGTCGTCCTGGAGCGGGCGCGGCATCCCCGGTACAAGACGTGTGGCGGCGGGCTGCTCGGCACGTCGTACCGCGCGGTCGAACCGCACCTCGACGTGCCGGTCCGGGACCGGGTGCACGCCGTGACGTTCACCCTCGACGGGCGGCGCCGGATCCGACGCGAGTCGGCGCAGCCGCTGCTCGCCATGGTGGTCCGCGAGGAGTTCGACGCGGCGCTGGCGAAGGCGGCTGCCGACGCCGGCGTCGAGGTCAGCGAACGGTCCCAGGTGCGCGCCGTGCACGAGGCGAACGACCGGGTCGTGTTGCGCCGCGCGGACGGCGGTGAGGTCGCGGCGCGGGTCGTGGTGGGCGCGGACGGTTCCGGCTCGGTCACCGCGCGGTACGTCGGAGTCCGGTGCGACCAGGTCGACCTGGGGCTGGAGGTGGAGCTGCCGGCCGGCGAGGTGCTGCGCCGCCGCTGGGCGGGGCTGGTCGCGATCGACTGGGGTCCCATCCCCGGCTCTTATGGCTGGGTCTTCCCCAAAGGCGACCGCCTCACGGTGGGGGTGATCGCGTCCCGGGGTCTGGGCGAGCAGACCCGACGGTACCTGCGGGACTTCGTGGACCGGCTGGGTCTGACCGGGATCGAACCGGTCCACGACACCGGGCACCTGACCCGCTGCCGCGAGGTGGGCTCCCCGCTGCGTCGGGGGCGGGTGCTGGTCGCCGGGGACGCGGCGGGTCTGCTGGAGCCGTGGACCCGGGAGGGCATCAGCTTCGCGCTGCGCTCCGGTGCGCTCGCCGGTACCGCCGCCGCGCGGGCGGCGCGCGTCGACACGCCGGGCGAGGTCGAGGACGCGCTCGACGGGTACCGCATCGACGTGGAGCGGACCCTGGGCGCGGAGATGGCGGCGGGTCGGCGCATCCTGCGCGCGTTCGAGCGGCATCCGGCGGCGTTCCACGGCGCGCTCGCCACCCCACCGGGCTGGCGGGTCTTCGCCCGGTTCTGTCGGGGCGAGACGTCGCTGGTGGAACCGCTGTCAAGCAGTCCGGTTGCTGCGACGCTCGCCGCGCTGACCCGGTTTTAGCGCGGTACGGTCTGGGCACCTTCCCGGCGGTCGGCTGACGGGAGGGCGGGTGTGATGGCCGGCGACAGCCTCGCGACGCGGTTGAGCGAGCTGGCACGGTCCCTGGACGGCGAGGACGGCGTCGACGAGACGCTGCAGGGGATCGTCCGAGCCGCGGTGGAGACGGTGCCCGGCGCCGAGTACTCGGGCATTTCGGTGATCCAGCATCGGCGGACCGTACGCACCGTCGCCGCGACCCACGACCTGGTCTACCGGGTCGACCGGGTGGAGTACGAGGTTGGCGAGGGTCCCTGCCTGGACTCGCTGTACCGGGGCGATCCCGTGGTGCGGCTGCCGAACCTGGCGACCGAGACCCGGTGGCCCCGGTTCACGGCGCGAGCCGTGGCGCTCGGCGTGCGCAGCATGCTGTCCTTCCAGCTCTACGTCAGCCGGGGGGACCTGGGTCGGCTCACCTTGTACGCGCGTGAGGCGGACGTGCTGACCGAGGAGTCGGAGCAGATCGGGTTGTTGTTCGCCGCGCACGCCGCGGTCGCCATGGCCGGGGCGCAGCGGCTCGCCCAGCTGTCCCAGGCGCTCGGCGTCCGCGACCTGATCGGGCAGGCGAAGGGCATTCTGATGGAGCGCCACAAGCTGACCGGCGACCAGGCGTTCACCGTGCTGGTACGGGCGAGCCAACGCACCAACGTGAAGCTCAGCGAGATCGCCGACCATCTGGTGAGCAGCGGCGAACTGATGGACGGCGGCTGAGCTCAGACCGGCGTGGCGACGTCCAGCACGCCCAGCACTCCGGTGATCTGCAGCACCCGGTACACGTTGGGTCGGGCGTTGACCACCGACAGCCGGCAGCCCAGCCCGTCGGCGCGCCGCCAGCACCCCATCAGCATGGTGATTCCGGAGGAGTCCAGGAAACTGACGTCGCCGAGGTCGATGTCGAGCCGGTCGGGGTACCCGCCGAGCGCGTCGTCGATCACGGACTGCGCCCGGTGGGCGGTTGCCATGTCGATCTCGCCGTACAGGAAGATGCGCAGCCGTCGCGAGTCGGGCTGATCCGGCATCGGGTCGATGATGGCGCCGTGGTGGGAACGGGGGTTGATCGTCACAAGCGACTCCCGTCGCTACCCGCCGGTCGCGTTCCCTCACAGCAGAAGGCGGGGACCGGCCTGTCGCCCACCGTACACGCCACCGGCGCGAATGCGAACCGCCTCGCGCCGCTCGTGTGCCGCGATCGAACCGGGGCGATCTCCGGCTGGCGGCGGTGTGCGGCAAGCGCACACCGGCGTGCCCGCCGAGGGGTGGCCCCGGCCGGTCGGCCGGGGCCACCCCCGCTCAGCTCTGTACGAACACCGCCACCGTGCGGGCGGGCACGTGGAACGTGCCGGTCGAGGTGTCGAAGCTCGCGGTACGCACCACCGGGTCGGACGAGCCGGCGAGCACCGGGTGCAGGGTGACGTCCGCTCCGGCGAAGCCCGGCACGGTCTGGGCGACCGCGTGCGGGGTGGCGTTGAACACCACGGTGATCGACCGGTAGTGGCGGTCCAGCCGGGGACCGGCGGTGTCGCTGAGCACCATGGTGATCACGCCGGGCGTGGCGTGCGCCCCGGACAGCGGGAACGACACCCGATGCTGGACCTCGTCGGCGGTGGCGAGGTGGAACAGCGGCGAACTGGACCGGATGGCGACCAGTTCGGCGTACCGCTGGGACGCGGCGCTCATCGTCGCGCAGTCCGGCACCAGCGCCGGGTCCGCCAGCAGCGGCTTCGCGTACGGCCACTTGCCGGCGTTGTCGGCTGCCTGCGGCAACCCGCGACCGAATCCGTTGCCCTCGGAGCACGGCAGCATCGCGTTGAACCAGTCGCCGGAGTTGTACGAGTTGCCGTCCAGCGACTTCGACCGCAGCAGATCCGACCCGGCGGTGACGAACCCGACGCCCTGGCTGAACACCGTGGTCGACAGGGCGAGCACCTGCATCCGCGCCCGGTCCGCCGGGCTGGTCGCCTGGGGCAGCTTGTACGCCAGCGCGTCGTAAAGGATCTCGTTGTCGTGCGCGTCAACGTAGGTCACCGCCTCGGCGGGCGACCCGGTGTACCCGGCGGGCGAGCCGTTGTAGTCCACCTGCGCGCCGGTCACCTGGTGCCCGGTCGAGTCGGTGAACCGGTACCCGGCGAGGTTGCCGGTCAGTCCGACCTGGATCAGATCCTGGTCGTGCAGCAGCCGCGCCTTCTGGTCGGTTGCCGAACCGTTGACCGGGTCACCGTTCGGGTCGGTGTACAGCCCGGACGCGAAACCCTGGATGCGCGGGTCGGAGTCGAACGGTCCGCCGCCCCGGACCGCGTCGCGCAGCCGGTCGTTGAAGGTGCCGATGCCGGTACCCGCCATGTTCGCCTGGGTCGCCTGGACGAACCGGGCGTTGTTGGCGACCTCGCCGAAGTTCCAGCCCTCGCCCCAGATGACGATCTTCTTGCCGTCCACGCCGTCGCGGCCCAGGGTCAGTTTGTCCAGGGCGGCACGTACCGCGAGGATGTTCGCCTTCGGGTGGTGGCCCATCAGGTCGAACCGGAACCCGTCGATCTTGTAGTACTTCGCCCAGGTCACCACCGAGTCGACGACCAGTTTGCCCATCATCGCGTGTTCCGGCGCGGTGTTGGCGCAGCACGTCGACGTCGCCAGCGTCCCGTCGTCGAGCAGCCGCTGGTAGTAGCCGGGCACGATCTGGTCGAGCACCGAGTACTTGTCGGTACCGGCAGCCGGCGTGTGGTTGTACACGACGTCCATGACGACCTTCAGCCCGGCGTCGTTCAGCCCCTGCACCATCTGCCGGAACTGCACGATGCGCGGCGTGCCCTCGGGGTCGGTGGCGTACGAGCCCTCCGGCGTCGTGTAGTGGTACGGGTCGTAGCCCCAGTTGTACCCGTCATGGTCCTTGACCTGCGCGATGCACGCCTGCTGCCGGTCCGAGTCGGGTGCCATGCCCGCCAGGTCGCACGGGGGCTGCTGCTGGTCGGCGCGGCGTTCGGGGATCGAGGCGATGTCGAACACCGGCATCAACTGGATGTGCGTGACGCCCGCCTTCGCCAGCGCGCGCAGGTGCGTCATGCCCGCCGAGTCGGCGTCGGTGAACGCGAGGTAGGTGCCGCGGTGCTCCGCCGGCACCGTCGGGTCGGCGATGGAGAAGTCGCGTACCGACAACTCGTGCACCTGGACCTGGTTCTGGGCGATGCCCGGCTTGCGCAGCGCGGACCAGCCGTTCGGGGCGAGCGTCGGATCGGACAGGTCGACGATCTGGCTGTACTGCGAGTCGGTCGACAGCGACACCGAATACGGGTCGGTCACCGACACGTTCTGCACGGTGCCGGTCGCCGGCTGGTACGCGCTGACCCGGAACCGGTAGAACTTCCCCTTCCAGGACGCGTCGCCGACCGCCCGCCACACGCCGGTCGCGTTGTCGCGGGTCATCGGTACCACGGTCGGTGTCGCGCCGGGCTGCGCCGACACTTCGAGGGCGACGGTGTGCGCGGTGGGCGCCCAGACCGCCACCGTCGGTCGACCGTCGGCGAAGGTGACGCCGAGCGCGGCGGAGGTGGCGCCCGAGTACAGGTCGTCGAGCACGCCGGGGATCTGTACCCCGGTCGCGGACAGCAGGTTCCCGTCCGCGTCCCGTTCGACCGCGACCACCTGTCCGCGCAGCGCGTCGGCGATTTTGGCGCGGTCGGCGGGGTCCACGGTGAACGCCGTGTACTGCCACAGGTTCGGGTACTTCTGCCGCTGCGTCTCGGTCAGCCCGTCGGTCTCGGCGTCCAGCCGGATCTCCCCGGTCGCCCCGACCAGCTTCCCGTCGACCACGTGCAGTCCGCCGTCCGGCGCGTACGCCAGCGCGTACGCTCGCCCGTCGGTCGGTCCGGCGCGCCACGCGACGGTGTTCCGGTCGATCCACTGCGCCTTGGCTTTGGTGAGGTCCAGGTCGTGCTTGACGGCGGCGGCCATCGGCAGCAGACGGTCCTGCTGACCGGCGAGCAGCCACACCTCGTTGCCGACGCCGACCAGGTCGAGCGACTGGTCGGCGGGCAGGTCCTTGGTGTCGCCCTTGTGGACGATGTAGCTCAGGCTGGTCGCGCCGTCGGCGAGCGGTACCCGGTACACCGCCCCGTACGGGTCGGTGCCGGCAGGCGGCAGCGGGGAGCCCCAGTCGGTCGGGTTCGCCGCGCCGGTCCACACGTGCAGACCCCAGCCGGTGTAGTCGCCGTCCGGGCGGCGGTAGTGCAGCACCGCCACGTGCTCGGCGGCGGCCCTGGTCGGATGTACGACGTTCTCGCCGGAGGTGATCCACGACTCGCCGTGGTCCGCCGGTACCACCGACATGTCCGGTCCCGGGTCCTTCGTGTCGCCCTTGTGCACGATGAAGTTGACCGGCTTGGTCGCGTCGCCGATCGGCACACGCCAGTACGCGCCGAACGAGTCCACCCCGTCCGGCGCGCGCGGGCTGCCCCAGTCGGTACCGGCGCCGGGCGCCAGCCCGTCACCCCACAGGTGCAGACCCCAGCCGGTGTACTGGCCGTCCGGGCGGTGGTAGTGGATCGTCTCCACCCCGGTCGCGGCGGCCTGCGACGCGTAGATCGTCGGATCGCCCGGCTTCAGCCAGATTTCGGCGTGCTGGGTGGGGTCGACGGTACGGTCGGCGGACACGTCCTTGACGCCGTTCCTGTCGACTACGAGAAAGCCGACGTTGCGCGCGCCCGGGTTCAGCTTCACCCAGGCGAACCGCCCGTAGCTGTCCTGCCCGGCGAACGGCTGACCGTTCGGCCACCGGGTCTGCGCGCTGGGGTCGATGTCGCCCCACGCGTACACACCCCACGGGTCGTAGTTGCCGTCCGGACGCTGGTAGTGCACCACCACGTAGTCGTGCTGCGCGGCGGCGGTGGCGGTGCCGACGCGGGTGCTGGTGGTGACCGAGGCGAGGTGTCCCGCCGAGTCGCGGGCGACCGCCTTGTACGTGATCTTGGTGCCGGCGGCGAGCCCGGCGAGGTCGTGGTAGATCGTGTACGGCGCGCTGGTGGCGGAGCCCAGCAGGGTCCACGGTCCGTCGCCGATCTGGTAGGCGTACGCGACGCTGGTCAGTGGGTCGCCGGTGACGTCCGCGTCGATCCGGGCGCGCGTCACCGCCGGGTTGGCGACCTTCAAGGTCACGGTCGGCGCGGCGGTCGGCGCGGGCAGCGCGGAGCGGGCCCGCAGCACCACGGTGGACAGCGCCGGCACGGTGATCGTCATGGTGCGGTCCGCGCCGGTCTGCTGGAGCGGTCCGCCGGCGGGGTAGATCTGGTCGAAGACCATGCCCGCCGAGTACGTGGGCACGGTGACCGTCTGCGCGCCGGTGTCGTTGTTCGTCGCGACCAGGTACTCGACCCGCTGGTTCGGGTCGATCCGGGAGAACGCGAAGACACCGGCGCCGCTCGCCGCGTACCGGGTCACCTGTACCCCGTCGCGCAGCCCGGGGTTGTCGCGGCGCAGCGCGGACAGCGCCGCGATGGTCCGGTACATCGGGTGGCTCGGGTCGTACTCGTCGGTGGCGTCGGTGCGGGTGGTTCCGATCTGCGGGTCGTCGACGTAGTCCGCCACCTTGGACGCGAACATGTCCTGCCGGGCGTCCTTGTCCCCACCGGTACCGGTGAAGCCCTGCTCGTCGCCGGAGTAGACGATCGGCTGTCCCCGGGTCAGGAACATCAGCTCGTGCGCGAGCTGGTCGCGCTTGAGGTACGTGGCCGGGTCCTGTCCGCCGGTGGTGATGAAGTACCCGATCCGACCCATGTCGTGGTTGCCGAGGAAGGTCGGCAGCGAGGTGGCGTCGACGCCACGCGCCCGGTACAGCGGGTCCTGGGCGTACAGGTTCGCCAGGTCGGTGGCTGACCCGCCGCGAGCGGCGTAGCCGCTCGCGGCTGCCTGGAACGGGAAGTCCAGGGTGGCGTCGAGCCCTCCGGTGCGGACGTACTGCGCGTCGAACTCCGGGTCGGCGCTGTACACCTCGCCGAACATGAAGAAGTTGGGCCGGTCGTGCGCGGCTGCGTAGCCGCTCACCCCGGCGGTGAACTGCGGCCAGAACGCGTCGTCGACGTGCTTGACGGTGTCGATGCGGTACCCGTCGACACCGCCCTTGGTGACCCAGTCCTGGTAGATCTTCGTCATGCCCTGGACCACGTCCGGGCGCTCGGTCCACAGGTCGTCCAGCCCGTAGAAGTCGCCGTACTGGGCGTTCTCGCCGGAGAACGTGGAGTCGCCGCGGTTGTGGTACATGGTCGGGTCGTTGAGCCAGTCGGGGCTCTTGGCGTGCGCGTCGGCGGCGTCGGCGAACACCGGGGTGTACGGGAAGGACTGGGTGTTCACCTTGGGGAAGCCGCGCGTGCCGTCGGCGTAGTTGCGGTCGTCGAACGGCTGCCCGCTGGCGTCCTTGTACGGGTAGTCGGTCTTGGACCGGTACGCGTACTGGTTCTGCTGGTAGCTGATGACGTCCGCGGTGTGGTTGACGATGATGTCCAGGAAGATCTTCAGTCCCCGCTTGTGCGCCTCGGTGACCAGCCGGCGCAGGTCCTCGTTGGTACCGAAGTGCGGGTCGACCTGGGTGAAGTCGGTGATCCAGTAGCCGTGGTAGCCCGCCGAGGCGTTCGCGCCGGTGCCCTGCACGGGGCGGTTCTTGAACACCGGAGCCAGCCAGATCGCGGTGGTTCCCAGCCCTTGGATGTAGTCGAGCTTGTCGATCACGCCCTGGATGTCGCCGCCGTGGTAGAAGCCCTTGTCCGTCGGGTCGTACCCGGTGCTCATCCGGTCCCCGGTCAGCCCGCCCCGGTCGTTGCCCGGGTCGCCGTTGGCGAACCGGTCGGGCAGCACGAAGTAGAACTGGTCGCCGTGCCCGGCGGTGTGCCGCGCGTACTGGCCGAGGGTGGCCGCCGAGGGTTCTGAGTCCCAGTGGACGCCGGCGGTCGGCACGTCGGCGATGGTGGGCACGCCGCCGCCGCCGAGCGTCGCGGTCAGGATCAGCCCGAGCAGCACCCCGCCGAGTTGGAGCAGGCGACGGCGGCGGTGGGCCGGTGACGAATGGAAGATGCCGGGTACGGCGGGCAGAGCGTCCATTGGCGGCCTTCCTGGAGGGGATTCCGCCGCAACGTACCGTTCACTGAAAGTTTCAGCAAGAGTTTGCAGTGCCGCCGCTACCCTGTCGCAAACCCTTGAAAGCGCTTGCGGGTGCCGGCTCGCCGCCCGACTTACGGTCCGAAGTGGTTGTTACGGGGTGCCTATCCGCCGCGACGCCGACGATGCCGCCGCACCGCGTCGACGTTCGCCGCGAACTGCGCGGCGCGGAGGACGGGTACACCCCGCCACGGCGACATCTGCACCCGGTCGGCGTCCTCGGAAACGATCAGTAGTGCGCCGACCTCGACGACCAGATCGAGTACCAGGTTGTCCTCGTAGTCGGGGCAATCGTGGACCGTCCTCGGTGGATCGACAACGCCACCACCGCAGGCATCGGCCGTCTCGATCAGGATCTCCTGGTAGGCGTCCGTCTCTTCCTTCGGGGTACCGACAACGGTCGACAGCACGCGACTGGTGTTGCGCAGGATGTGCGGCGACAGCCACAAAGCGAACTCCGCGGCATCGTTGATCACACCGAGGCAGTCGGCGAACGGGTTGCCTGACGTCGGCGGCGGGGACGGCCAGGAAATGTACGGGCTGTTGCCCGAGGCGATGGCTTGAACCAGCACATTGACGTCGAACACCACAGGCGTGGCGATCGGTCCGGAAAGGCTCACGCCTCGTGACCCTTGTACGCGGCACCGATCAGCTCTGGCAGGTCATCGTCGGAAATCCCCTGTTCGGCCAGCCGACGGTGATTGGCCGCCTGCAGTTCGCGCAGTCGCTCCGCGCGCCGGAGCGACTCCATGACCTTGAACGTCGCCCTCAGGTACGCCGAACGGTTGCCGCCGCCGAAGTAGTCGACCAACCGGTCCAGTCGCTCACGGTCCTCGTCGGAGATTGCGAAGCCGATCGTCTGGGAAGCCATCGCTTACCACCCCCAACTACTGAGGGGAAGCCTACATTTGCACTTCACCTGCAACGTGTTGCACATCTCCAGCTCTCACGTCCTCACTGCTCGGCGAGGAACTCCAGCCGGTTGCCGTGCGGGTCGTCGGTGTGGAACCGGCGCAGCCCCGGCGTCTCGGCGGGGTCCGCCCAGCGCACCGGGTACCCGGCGGCGGTCAGCCGGGTGGCGAGCGCGTCGAGGTCGGGCCAGAGCAGTCCGGGGTGCGCCTTGCGGGCGGGGCGGAAGTCGGCTTCCACTCCGAGGTGCAGTTCGATGCCGTACCCGACGAACCAGCAGCCGCCCCGCGCGGCGAGCAGCGGCGGCTTCGGCTTCTCGGCGAGCCCGAGCACGCCGACGTAGTACTCCCGCAGGCGCTCCTCGGAGCCCGGCGGACACGCGATCTGGACATGATGGATCATGAGGTACAGCGTGACACGCGGTTGCGCAGAAAACAAGACGGACGTACGGTTTGCTTACTGGACGGGACGCCGGACGTCCCTACCCGGCGGGCGGGAAACCGCCGGACGTCTCACAGACCTGGTGCCCCGCGCCCCGGACCGGCACCCGCTGCGGGAGACTGCTCCCGAGCGACACATCTGCTGAAGGAGTACGACGTGGCGAGCCTCGACACCTTTGGTGCGAAGAGCCAGCTGCGCGTCGGTGACGCGAGCTACGAGATCTACAAGATCGACAAGGTGGCCGGTCACGACCGGCTGCCGTACAGCCTGAAGGTCCTGCTGGAGAACCTGCTCCGCACCGAGGACGGGGCCAACATCACCGCGGACCACATCCGCGCCCTCGGCGGCTGGGACCCCGGCGCCGAACCCAGCGTGGAGATCCAGTTCACCCCGTCGCGGGTACTGATGCAGGACTTCACCGGCGTGCCCTGCGTGGTCGACCTGGCGACCATGCGCGAGGCGGTCCGCGACCTCGGCGGCGACCCGACCAAGGTGAACCCGCTCGCCCCCGCCGAACTGGTCATCGACCACTCGGTGATCGCGGACGTGTTCGGTCGCGAGGACGCGTTCGCGCGCAACGTGGAGTTGGAGTACCAGCGCAACAAGGAGCGCTACCAGTTCCTGCGCTGGGGGCAGACGGCGTTCGACCAGTTCCGGGTCGTACCGCCGGGCACCGGCATCGTGCACCAGGTCAACATCGAGTATCTCGCCCGCACCGTGTTCGCCCGCGACGGCGTGGCGTACCCGGACACCGTGGTCGGCACCGACTCGCACACCACGATGGTCAACGGGCTGGGCGTGCTCGGCTGGGGCGTGGGCGGTATCGAGGCGGAGGCGGCGATGCTCGGCCAGCCGGTGAGCATGCTCATCCCCCGCGTCGTCGGGTTCAAGCTGCACGGTCAGATGCCCGAGGGCACCACCGCCACCGACCTGGTGCTCACCATCACCGAGATGCTGCGCAAGCACGGCGTGGTGGGCAAGTTCGTCGAGTTCTACGGGCCGGGCGTGGCGTCGGTGCCGCTGGCGAACCGGGCGACCATCGGCAACATGTCGCCCGAGTACGGCTCCACCGTCGCGATCTTCCCGATCGACGAGGAGACCATCCGGTACCTGCGGCTGACCGGCCGCGACGAGGAGCACGTGGCGCTGGTCGAGGCGTACGCCAAGGAGCAGGGCCTGTGGCACGACCCGTCGGTCGAGCCACACTACTCCGAGCGGCTGGAACTCGATCTGTCCACGGTGGAGCCGTCGCTGGCCGGGCCGAAGCGCCCACAGGACCGGGTACCGCTGGCCAACGCGAAGACCCTGTTCCGGGCCGCGTTGAAGGACTACGTGTCGGCCGAGGCGACCAGCGGCGAGCCGCGCAAGCCCTGGGTACCGAACAACAACCTGCCCTTCGGGGTGGCCGGATCGGCCGACGAGGCGAGTGCCGAGTCGTTCCCGGCCAGCGACTCGCCGGCTATCGGGCACGCCGACGACCCCGAGGACGCGCCCCGCGACCTGGTCTCGGCCGCGGTCGGCGCGGGCGGGCGGCCGTCCAACCCGATCCGGGTCACGATGGACGGCACCGAGTTCGAGTTGGACCACGGCGCGGTGGTGATCGCCGCGATCACGTCCTGTACGAACACCTCGAACCCGCAGGTGATGGTCGGCGCGGCACTGCTGGCGAAGAAGGCGGTGGAGCGGGGTCTGGCGCGCAAGCCGTGGGTGAAGACCACGCTGGCGCCCGGTTCCAAGGTGGTCATGGACTACTACAACCGTGCCGGGCTGACGCCGTACCTGGAGAAGCTGGGCTTCAACCTGGTCGGATACGGCTGCACCACCTGCATCGGCAACTCCGGCCCACTGCCCGAGGAGATCAGCGCGGCGGTCAACGAGGCCGACCTCGCCGCGGTGAGCGTGCTGTCCGGCAACCGGAACTTCGAGGGCCGGATCAACCCGGACGTCAAGATGAACTACCTCGCCTCCCCGCCGCTGGTGGTGGCGTACGCGCTGGCCGGCACGATGGACGTCGACCTGGCCAACGAGCCGCTCGGCGAGGACGCCGAGGGGCAGCCGGTGTACCTGCGCGACATCTGGCCCGCCTCGCAGGAGGTCGAAGAGGTGATGGCCTCGGCCATCGCGTCGGAGATGTTCTCCCGCGACTACTCGGACGTGTTCGCCGGTGACGAGCGCTGGCAGCAGTTGCCGACCCCGACGGGCGACACGTTCGCCTGGAGCGACGACTCGACGTATGTGCGCAAGCCCCCGTACTTCGAGGGCATGTCGCGCGAGCCGGCTCCGGTCGCGGACATCACCGGCGCACGGGTGCTCGCCAAGCTGGGCGACTCGGTGACCACCGACCACATCTCGCCGGCCGGCTCGATCAAGCCGGACTCGCCGGCGGGTCGGTACCTGACCGGGCACGGCGTCGAGCGGCGCGACTTCAACTCGTACGGTTCCCGGCGCGGCAACCACGAGGTCATGATCCGGGGTACGTTCGCCAACATCCGGCTGCGCAACCAGTTGGTACCCGGGGTGGAGGGCGGCTTCACCGTCAACCACCTGACCGGCGAGCAGACCACGATCTACGACGCGTCGGTGGCGTACCAGCAGGCCGGGGTGCCGCTGGTGATCCTCGCCGGCAAGGAGTACGGCTCGGGCTCGTCGCGGGACTGGGCGGCGAAGGGCACGATGCTGCTCGGGGTCAAGGCGGTCATCGCCGAGTCGTACGAGCGGATCCACCGCTCCAACCTGATCGGGATGGGTGTGCTGCCGTTGCAGTTCCCGGCCGGGGAGAACGCGGAGTCGCTCGGTCTGACCGGTACCGAGACGTTCACGATCAGCGGGATCACCGCCATGAACGACGGTCCGACCCCGCGTACCGTGAAGGTCCGCACCGACACCGGAGTCGAGTTCGACGCGGTGGTCCGCATCGACACGCCCGGTGAGGCGGACTACTACCGGCACGGCGGCATCCTGCAGTACGTGCTGCGCAGGATGCTGGACAGCTGAGCGTCGGCGGCACAAGAGGAAGGGGCGGGCACCGAGGTGCCCGCCCCTTCGACCTTCTCAGCGCAGTCCCGCCTCGCGAGCCAGGTCGCTGATCAGCGCGTCCGGGTCGACCGTGGACAGTCCACGCGCCGTGAACCCGGCGGCGACGTTGCGCATGTCGCGGGCCCAGGAACTCCGCGCCCTGCGGGTTGACCACGATGTCGACGATCTGCGGCAGGTCGATCATGACCGGCCGGTCCCGGTGGACCAGCACGTTGTACGTGGACAGATCGCCATGCGCGTACCCGCGCGGGCGAGCGACCAGCGCGGCGACGAGTTGCTGCCACAGATCGGCGAGCAGGTCGGGTGTCGGGCGTAGCTGCGCCAGGCGCGGCGCCGCCGCGCCGTCGTCGCCGATGAACTCGGCCTTCTCCCCGGCTCCGTCCGTTCGTGCCGCGCCGCTCAGCGCACGCCGGCGAGCGCCCGACCGCCCTCCATGACCGCGGCGAGCGCGGCGATCGGACCGTCCGCCACTCGGGTGGGCGCGAACCGCCGCTCGGTCCACTGCCGACCCCGGCTCACCCAGACGCTACGCAGTCCCATGCCGGCCGCGCCGGCGATGTCGGTCTCCGGGCTGTCGCCGACCAGCCATGCGCCGTCCAGGCGCATCCGGGCGCGACGCGCCGCGATCTCGAAGATCCTCGGGTTGGGCTTGCTGACCTCCGCCTCCTCGGAGATCACCCAGTCCAGCACGTGCCGGTCCAGTCCGGTACGACGGATCTTCGCCTCCATTTGGCGGGTGGTGCCGTTGCAGACGATCACCGGTACCCAGCGCGCGTCGCCGGCGATCCGCAGCGCGCACGCCACCATCGGATCAAGCCGGATGTGGCTGAGGACGCCCTCGTCCAACTCCTCCACAAGGTCGATCGCGCGCACCGCGAGCCGGTACCGGTCACGGATCGCGTCCGCCAGGTCCCAGCGGGACGTCAGGCCGTCGGCGTCGACGCTGACGAGCCAGTCGACGTCGTCCGGCGGAGCGCCGATGTCCCGAAGGAACCGCGCGGCCCACATCCTGAACGCACCGGCTCGGTCGAGCAGCGTGTCGTCGAGGTCGAGGAGCAACAGCGGCACGACCGGCACGATACGGTAACGACGCCTGGTCGAACAGTCCCCGGAACCGGCAGAACTGCCGGGAGATCAGCTTAACCCACGACCAGGATCCGTCGCTGCCCCGCGAGGTCGTACCGGCGATCGGCGAGCATGCTGTGCTCCTCGCGGACCCGCGCCAACTCCGCCGGGTCGAGTTCCGCCACCACAACGGTGTCGCCCTCGTCGGAACCGCGACCGACGGGCCGGCCTTCCGGGTCGTACACCGCCGCGCCGCCGTTGAATCGCCACGGCGGCTCGCCGCCGACCACGTTGGCGAACACCACGTACATGGTGTTGTCCAGCGCGCGGGCGGCGTAGTACAGGTCGCGGCGGTGCTGCGAGCCGTCGAGGTATCCGCTGGGGCACAGGTATCCGTGGGCGCCCTCGGCAGCGGCGGCACGCGCATGCTCCGGGAAGCACCCGTCGTAGCAGATGCCCAGCCCGAACCGCCAGTCGCCGACCACCAGCGTCGCGCCGCACTGCCCCGGCGTGAACAGCGCACCCTCGTCCGGTCCCCACAACTGCTGCTTGTCGTACCCGACCCGGACGTCGCCCCCACCGTCGATCACCAGCGCCGAGATGGTCCGGACATCGTCGGCGTGGCGTACCGCCGCGCCGACCACGACCACCACGCCGTGGTCGCGCGCGACCTCGCGCAGCGGATCGAGTCGCGGGTCGGCGACCGCGCGTCGTTCGTCGGCGACGACGTCGGTCCCGGTGGGGTCGGCGGCCAGCGTCGGCGGGTGGTACGCGGGCAGGAACAGCTCGGGCAGCACCGCCACCCGGGCACCGAGGTCGGCGGCCTGCCCGACCAGGTGCGCTCCGGCAGCCGCGTTTCCCGCGACATCGCCGGGGGTGGATTCGGCTTGGATCGCGGCGACGCGCAGCGCGGCGGAGGGGTACTCGAACACGCACGCATGCTAGCCCGCCCGAGGGACATCGAGGCGGTGCGCGGCGCCGAGCGGCACCGGTTCCAAGCCGTACGTACGGATTGCCTCAATCGTGGTCCACCTGCCACGATCGACACGTGCCCAGGGTGAGTCAGGACCAGTTGGACGCGCGGCGGCGGCAGATCCTCGCCGGCGCGCGCGCCTGCTTCGCACGGTACGGGTACGAAGGCGCGACGGTACGCCGGCTCGAAGAGCAGACCGGGCTGTCCCGGGGAGCCATCTTCCACCATTTCCGCGACAAGGACTCGCTCTTCCTCGCCGTGGCGGAAGACGACGCGGCGGAGATGGTCGCCACCGTCGCCCAGCACGGGCTCGTCCAGGTCATGCGCGACCTGCTGACCAGGGCCGACGGTGGGGACACGGCGGGCTGGCTCGGTACCCAACTGGAGGTGTCCCGCCGGCTGCGCACCGACCCGGACTTCGCCAAACGGTGGGCGCAGCGTTCCGAGGCGATCGCCGCCGCCACCCGCGACCGGCTGGCTCGCCAGCGCGACGCCGGGGTCCTGCGGGAGGACGTCCCGCTCGACGTGCTCGCCCAGTTCCTCGAACTGGCGTACGACGGTCTCGTGCTGCACCTGGCGATGGGGCGCCCCGCCGACGACCTCGAACCCGTGCTGGACCTGGTTGAGGAGGCGGTACGGCGCCGCCGCGCCCACGGCTGACCGCTGCCGGAACACCACGAACCGTCGCCGCCGACAGCGCACCGCCCACCGTGATGCGCCGGGCCGCCCGGGATTCGGCAGGATGACGTCATGGACCTTGGACTGAGCGACCGGGTGTACATCCTGACGGGCGCGTCGCGCGGCCTCGGCTACGCGACCGCGGAGTGCCTGGTGGCGGAAGGCGCGAAGGTGGTGCTGTCCGCCCGCGACCAGGAACGCCTCGACGCCGCGGTACAGCGCCTCGGCGGCGCGGACCACGCCACCGGCGTAGCCGCCGACCTCGCCAACCCGGCGACCCCGCAACGTCTCGTCGACAAGGCGCGGCACTGGTTCGGGCGGCTGGACGGGGCGCTGGTGTCCGTCGGCGGTCCACCGCCCGGCACCGCCGCCCAGATGAGCGACGACCAGTGGCGTACCTCGTTCGAGACGGTGTTCCTGGGAGCGGTGCGGCTCGCTCGTACGGTCGCCGGACAGTTGTCCGACGGCGGGGCGATCGGGTTCGTGCTGTCCAGTTCCGCCCGCGCCCCGATCTCCGGGCTGGGCATCTCGAACGGGCTGCGACCGGGGCTGGCGGGAGTGGCGAAGGACATGGCGGACGAGTTCGGTCCGCGCGGCATCCGGGTGATCAGCCTGCTACCGGGTCGGGTCATGACCGACCGCAACCGGGAACTGTTCGCCGCCACCGGGGACGCGGAACGCGCCCAGGCGGAGGCGGAGGCGAGCATCCCGCTGCGCCGGGTCGGCGACCCCGCCGAGTTCGGTCGCGTCGCGGCGTTCCTGCTCTCCCCCGCGGCGAGCTACCTGACCGGGTTGTCGGTACCGGTCGACGGCGGCGCGATGCGGGGGCTGTGAGAGTCGTCTGCCTGCCCGGCGCGGAGCGCCGGGCAGGCAGACAGGCGCGAGGAGACAGGCGCGAGGCAGACGGGCGCGAGGCGGTCGGGCGCGCGGCAGACAGGCGCGCGGGGCGCGCGGCACGGCGGCCTCGCGCCCGACCGACGCTCACTCGGCGAGCTCTTCGACCACGACCACCGGTTCCGGAACGGTCTCCTCGAGGTACGGCGTCGGGGACCCGGCGACCGCGAACTGGGTGCGGTACAACTCCGCGTACAGTCCGCCCGCCGCGACCAGTTGCTCGTGGGTGCCCCGCTCGACGATCCTGCCGCCGTCGAGGACCAGGATCTGGTCCGCGTCGCGTACCGTCGACAGCCGGTGCGCGATGACCAGCGAGGTGCGCCCGGTCAGCGCCTCGGTCAGGGCGCGCTGGACAGCCGCCTCGGACTCCGAGTCGAGGTGCGCCGTCGCCTCGTCGAGAATGACGATGCTCGGGGCCTTGAGCAGCAGTCGCGCGATCGCGATGCGTTGCTTCTCGCCGCCGGAGAAGCGGTACCCCCGCTCGCCGACCACGGTCTGCAACCCGTCCGGCAGCGACCGGACCAGCTCGGCGACCTGCGCGCGGGACAGCGCGGCCCACAGTTCCTCGTCGGTGGCGTCGGGCTTGGCGTACCGCAGGTTCTCGGCGATCGTCTCGTGGAACAGGTGCGCGTCCTGGGTCACCACGCCGATCGCGGCGCGCAGCGACTCCAGCGTCACGTCCCGCACGTCGCGGTCGCCGACCAGCACCGCGCCACCCGTCACGTCGTACACCCGGGGCACCAGCATCGCGGTCGTCGACTTGCCCGCCCCCGACGGTCCGACCAGGGCCACCATCTGACCCGGCTGGACGGTGAACGACACGCCGCGCAGCACCGGCTCGGCGACCGTCCGGTCGAGCGTGGCGACGTCCTCCAACGACGCCAGCGACACCTCCGACGCGCTCGGGTACCGGAACGACACGTCGCGGAACTCCACCTTCGCCGCGCCCTTCGGCAGCGGCTCCGCGCCGGAGCGCTCCGCGATCGCCGGGGCGAGGTCGAGCACCTCGAACACCCGCTCGAACGACACCAGCGCGCTCATCACGTCGACCCGCACGTTCGACAACTGCGTCAGCGGCCCGTACAGCCGGGTCAGCAGCAACGCCAGGGTGACGACCGTACCGGCGCTGATCCGACCGTTGACCGCGAACCAGCCGCCCAGCCCGTACGTCAACGCCTGGGCGAGCGAGGCGACCAGCAGCATCGCGACGAAGAAGGTCCGGCTGTACATCGCCTGCTGGATGCCGATGTCGCGGACCCGGCGGGCCCGGTCGGCGAACCGGTCCGCCTCGACGGTCGGCTGGCCGAACAGCTTGACCAGCAGCGCGCCCGCGACGCCGAAGCGCTCGGTCATGGTCGCGTTCATCTTCGCGTCGAGCTGGTACGACTCGCGGGTGATGTCCGCCAGCCGCCGCCCGATCCGGCGCGCCGGCACGATGAACACCGGCAGCAGTACCAGCGACAGGATGGTGACCTGCCAGGACAGCGAGAACATCACGCCGGCGGTCAGCGCCAGTTGGATGACATTGCTGACCACGCCGGACAAGGTGCTGGTGAACGCCTGCTGGGCGCCGAGCACGTCGTTGTTGAGCCGACTGACCAAAGCGCCGGTCTGGGTGCGGGTGAAGAACTGCAGCGGCATGCGCTGCACGTGGTCGTACACGCGGGTGCGCAGGTCGAGGATGATGCCCTCGCCGATGCGGGCGGAGTACCACCGCTGGGCGAGGGAGAACAGCGCGTCGACGACCGCCAGCCCGGCGATCAGGATCGCGATCTCGACGACCAGACGGGACGCCCCGGCGCCGCCCCGCGTGATGGTGTTGACCACGCGACCGGCGAGCACCGGCGTGGCCACGCCGATGACCGCGTCGAGGACCACCGCCACCATGAAGACGCTGATGTCGCGGCGGTACGGCCGGGCGAAGGCGAGCACGCGCCGCGCCGTCTCCCGCCCGATCTTGCGATGCCCGAGCTCGTCCTGCCGGCGCATCGAGCGCAGCATCTGCCAGCCGCCGGCCATGCCGCCGCCCATCGGGTGTCCCACCCGTCACCTCCCGCGTTGTCGCGGCACCACCCTAGTCTCGGGCACGCTTGTGACAACCGTGCGAGGTAAGCGAAGTGTTCCCGCGCGCTCGTTACCGACGCGGTCCGGCAGCCGCGTCGGTCCGCTCATCCGCGCAGCCAGGAACACCAGGCACCGGGTCACCCGGCGACCCCGGCACGGGGTTACTCGCCGAGCCCCGCGAGGTCGCGCAGCCGACGCAGTTGCGCCTCGCGCTCGGCCCTCTCCTGGGCGGGGAAGTCGCGACCGGCGGCGGCGAGCAGCAGCGCCTTGATCTCCACGACTGCGTCGCGGTTGGCGGCCAGCACCGCGGCGGTCAGGTCGCGCACCGCGCCGTCGAGCTCCGCGTCCGGTACCACGAGGTTGGCGAGCCCGAGCCGGACCGCCTCGTCCGCGTACACCCGCCGTCCGGTCACGCAGATCTCCAGCGCGCGGGCGTACCCCACCAGCTCGACGAGGCGCTTCGTGCCGCCCAGGTCGGGTACCAGGCCGAGGCTCACCTCGGCCATGGTCAGCGCCGCGTCCTCGGTCAGTACCCGCAGGTCGCAGGCCAGCGCGAGTTGGAACCCGGCGCCGACGGCGTGACCCCGCACCGCGGCGACGCTGAGCAGATCCGGTCGGCGCAGCCAGGAGAACGCCTCCTGGTACGTCGCGATCGTGGCCAGCGCCTCGTCCTCCGGCATCCCGACCAGCTCGGCGAACCCACCGTCCGGCGCGGACACCTCGCGCAGGTCGATACCGGCGGAGAAGGACCGGCCCTCGCCGCGCAGCACGACTGCCCGCACGTCCCCGGGCAGCTGTCGACCGAAGTCGCGCAGCGCGAGCCACAGCCGTGGCGTCTGCGCGTTGAGGACTTCGGGTCGGGCCAGGGTGACGGTGGCGACCGGGCCGTCGACGTCGAATCGGACGCCGGCGCCGGCCCGGTCGTCGCTGGTCACGGGCGCCGCCGCGGGGCGGCGGGCGACCGGTCCGGGTCGACGTGCGGACGCACCGACCCGGCGTGGTCGAGCCTGCTCACGCCTTCTTGCGGCGGCGCGCCCCGCCGCGCTGGCGCAGCTGGACGCCCGACTCGGTCAGTACGCGGTGGACGAAGCCGTAGGAGCGGCCGGTCGAGGCCGCGAGCGCCCGGATGCTCTCCCCGGAGGTGTACCGCTTGACGAGGTCCTTGGCGAGCGTCTGACGCTCGGCCCCCACGATCCGCCGACCCTTGTCCGTGCCGGTAGTGGTGCCGGTGGCTGCCATCTCAATTCCTCACGTGTATTGAGCGCTGTTGGCGGTCTCACTTATTGAACCGCCTCTGACGATCATGCGCCAGATATCAACACGACGCCAACCGACACGCGTGTTGGATCACCTGACCGATACGATGATCCGCCCCGGCTCCGTCAAGCCAACTCGACCAGTTCCAGCAGGTCGTCGCTCCAGGCGTCCTCCACACCGTCCGGCAACAGAATCGCGCGTTCCGGTTTCAACGCCTGTACCGCGCCGGGGTCGTGCGTCACCAACACGATCGCGCCGGGATAGCGCGCGATCGCGTCGAGGACTTGTTCCCGACTGACCGGATCGAGGTTGTTGGTGGGCTCGTCCAGCAGAAGTACGTTGGCGCCGGAGCAGACCAGGGTGGCCAGCGCGAGGCGGGTCTTCTCGCCACCGGACAACACCCCCGCCGGCTTGTCGACGTCGTCGCCGGAGAACAGGAACGCGCCGAGGATGCGGCGCAGGTCGGTATCGGTCTGCTCCGGCGCCGCCGAGCGCATGTGCTCCAGTACGCTGCGGTCCACGTCGAGGGTCTCGTGCTCCTGCGCGTAGTAGCCGATCCGCAGCCCGTGGCCGTGGTGTACCTCGCCGGTGTCCGGCTCGAGCAGCCCGGCGAGCATGCGCAACAGGGTGGTCTTGCCGGCGCCGTTCAAACCGAGGATCGCCACCCGGGAACCCCGGTCGACCGCCACGTCCACGTCGCAGAAGATCTCCAGCGAGCCGTAGCTCTTGGACAGCCCGGTCGCGGTCAGCGGGGTGCGGCCGCACGGCGCCGGAGCCGGGAACCGGACCTTGGCGACCTTGTCCGCGACCCGCTCGTCCTCCAGCCCGGACAGCAGTTTCTCGGCGCGGCGGGCCATGTTCTGCGCGGCGACCGCCTTGGTCGCCTTGGCGCGCATCTTGTCCGCCTGGGCAAGCAGCGCGCCCGCCTTCTTCTCGGCGTTCGCCCGTTCCCGACGCCGCCGTCGTTCGTCGGTCTCGCGCTGCTCGAGGTACGCCTTCCAGCCGAGGTTGTACACGTCGATGACGGAGCGGTTGGCGTCGAGGTACCACACCTTGTTGACCACCGCGTCCAGCAGGTTCACGTCGTGCGAGATGACCACCAGACCGCCTTTGTGCCCGGCGAGGAAGCCGCGCAGCCAGGTGATCGAGTCCGCGTCGAGGTGGTTGGTCGGCTCGTCGAGCAGCAGGATGCCGCCGCCGGTCTCGCTGGCGTCCCGGAACAGGATGCGGGCGAGTTCGACGCGGCGGCGCTGACCGCCGGACAGGGTGCCCAGTTTCTGACCCAGTACCCGGTCGGGCAGACCGAGGTTGGCGCAGATCCGGGCGGCTTCCGCCTCGGCGGAGTAGCCGCCGAGCCCGGCGAACCGGTCCTCCAGCGCGCCGTACCGGCGCACGGTGCGCTCGTCGACGCCGTCGGCGAGTTCGCTTTCCAGTCGCTTCATCTCGGCGAGCAGCGTGTCCAGACCGCGCGCGGACAGCACCCGGTCGCGGGCGGTGATCTCCAGGTCGCCGGTACGCGGGTCCTGCGGCAGATAGCCGACGGGGCCGCGACGCTCGACCGCGCCGGCATAGGGCAGGCTCTCCCCAGCCAGTACCTTCAACGTGGTCGTCTTGCCGGCGCCGTTGCGCCCGACCAGACCGATCCGGTCGCCGGGCTGGACCCGCAGGGTGGTCTCGGACAACAGGATGCGCGCGCCAGCGCGTAGTTCGAGGCCGGTGGCGGTGATCATCAGAAGGGCTCACTCTCGCGGATCGGGCTGACCAGGGCACACTGCTGCGCCGACCGGCGCTGCCGGTCGGCGCGGGGCTGGTCAGTCTTCGCAGAGCAGCACGCGCACGAGTGTACCCGGTCGCTAGGGCGCCGCCGCGTCCGGATTAGCGATCAAGATCGCCGGGTACCAATGCCGCCGTCCGTCTGGACGACAGTGACCAAACGGCGATCGGGGCTGCAATGGAGTTGAACCGGGACGCGGACGTCGATACCAGTCAGGTGGAGGATGTTCGAGGCGCGGGTGGCGGCGGCGGCTTCGGCGGCCTGCCGATCCCCCTCGGCGGCGGTCGGGGCGGCATCATCGGCACCATCATCGGGCTGGTGATCCTGCTCGCCGGCGGCGGCTGGGGAGCCAGCCAGATGCTCGGCGGCTCGGGCGGCGGACAGCAGGCGGACAACGGCAAGCTCGCCCAGGAGTGTTCGACCGCCAACCCGAACCGGACCCAGGAACTCGACTGCCGCAACACGCTGTACGTCAACTCGATCCAGAACTTCTGGCAGCACGAGTTGCCGCAGGTGTTCGGGAAGTCGTACCAGCAGGCCAAGACGGTGTTCTTCAGCCAGCAGGTGACCACCGGCTGCGGCGCGGCGGACAGCGGCGTCGGTCCGTTCTACTGCCCCGCCGACAACCACGTGTACATCGACCTGACGTTCTACAACGAGTTGGCGAACCGGTTCGGCGCCAAGGGCGAGTTCGCCCAGCCGTACGTGCTGGCGCACGAGTACGGGCACCACGTGCAGGACCTGCTGGGTACCGAGGCGCAGGTCGACCGGCAGCGGCAGCGCGACCCGGGCGCCGCCAACCAGTTGTCGGTCATGCTCGAACTGCAGGCGGACTGCTACGCCGGGGTATGGGCGAAGCACGCCACCCAGACGACGGACGCCAGCGGCAAGCCGATCTTCACCAACATCACCCAGCAGGACATCCAACAGGCGCTGGACGCCGCCGCGGCGGTCGGCGACGACGCGATCCAGAAGAAGGTGAGCGGACGGGTCGACGAGTCGAAGTTCACCCACGGCTCGTCGGCGCAGCGCGACCACTGGTTCAGCCAGGGGTACACCACCGGCGACCCGAAGTCCTGCGACACGTTCGGCAGCGGCGGCTGACCCGTCGACCGTGTCCTGTCGTCGAGCCCGACGACCGCTGACCTGGTCAGCGGTCGTCGGGCTCAGTGACTCTGATCCGTACCGCCCGAGCCTGCCGAGCCGCTTCGACCAACACCGCCAGCCGTGGGTCCGGCACCTCCAGGAACCGCTCGTCGCGCAGCGGTACCAGCGGCTTCAGCCTCGCGTCGGCGAACACGGTGTCGACGAGTCGGCGGTCCCCGCCGCCGACCACGGCGGCGAGTCCGGCGGCGACCGGTACCAGCAGCCGCGCCGCGTGCTCGACGGCGCGCTCGGCGACCGACCGGGTCTGGTTGTCGCGCCGACGCGCGAACCGCTGCTGCGACCAGCCGCCGGCTGCGGTGCGGCTCTGCACGTACCCGCCGTCCACCTTGGACTCGACCAGACGGTCGCCGTGCGCTAATCCGATCGCCGCGCCGCCGCGGCGGACCAGTACGAGCCCGACCCGCCGCGGCTCGACCGCGGCGGCGACGAAGGCATCCAGGTCGGATCGGGTGAGCGCGCCGGGCGGGGTGTGCCACTCGGCGAGCGCCCCGTCGACCGCCGCGATCCGCAGGCCGTACGGCTGCGCGTCCACGGCGATCGAGCCGTGCCGCTGTTCGAACCGTTCCAGCCAGCGGCGCAGTCGCTCCGGGTCGACGTCGACCCACCGTCCGCCACCCGCCGCCGGCCGCCCGCGCATACCGAGACCGTACCGGTGCCCGGCTCACAGCAGGCGCAGCGCGAGGACCGCGATGACGGCGCTGGACGCCAGCGCGGTGGCGAGCCGACCGCGTGGGCCGGACAGCAGCCGACCGAGGACCGAGCCGCCGCCCGCGAAGACCATCTGCCAGCTCGCCGAGGCGAGCGCCACGGCGAGCACGAACGCGGCGGACGCCGCCGCGCCGCGGGTACGTCCCGCCTGGTCGCCGAGGACCAGGACGGAGAAGTACACCACGGTCGCCGGGTTGAGCAGGGTGAGACCGAGAACGCCGAGGTAGGCGCGGGTCGGGGTACCGAGAGTGAGGTCGGCGCGCCGTCCCGGCGCGTCGTCGCGGTGCCGCCAGGCGAGGATCGCCGTACGCGCCGCGAACGCGGCGAGCAGGACCGCCGCGACCACGCGCAGCGGTCCGCCGATTGGACGCAGCAGCGCCGAGACGGCTGCCCCGGCGAGGACGGCGACCAGGGCGTACGTGCCGTCGGCGGTAGCCGCCCCGAGTCCGGCGGCGGCACCGACCCGCAGCCCGGCACGCGCGGACAGACTCATGATCAGTACCGCGATGGCGCCGACCGGGATGGCGACGCCGTACCCGGCGAGCAGCCCCGAAAGCACAGCATCCGTCACAGTGCGTGAGCCTGCCAGTCCGTCCGGGGCACCCGCGACCGGATTATCGTCAACCCGTGGTTGACGACTTGCTACCGTCAACCTAGGGTTGACGCATGGCGAACGAAGTCCGGCTGACGAAGGTTGTCCGACTCGACGACCTGATCGAGGCCATCAGGAAAGTACACACAGATCCACTCGACCAGCTCGCGAGCGCCGTCGTCGCCGCCGACCACCTCGGCGAGGTCGCGGACCACCTGATCGGCCACTTCGTCGACCAGGCCCGACGCTCCGGCGCATCGTGGACCGACATCGGACGCAGCCTGGGAGTCAGCAAGCAGGCGGTACAGAAGCGGTTCGTGCCCAAGACCGAACCGGTCGAACTGGACCCGAACCAGGGATTCAGCCGCTTCACCGACCGGGCGCGCAACGTGGTGATGGCGGCGCACAACGAGGCGCACACCGCCGGCAACCCGGAGGTACGCCCGGAACACCTGGTCCTGGGGCTGCTCACCGAGCCGGACGGGCTCGGCGCGATGGCGATCGTCGCGCAGGGCGTGCCGCTGGACCGGGTCCGCGGAGCCGCGAGCGCCGCGCTGCCCGCGCGGGTCGACGAGGTGCCCGCCCTGATCCCGTACAACCCGTCCGCGAAGAAGGCGCTGGAGTTGACGTTCCGGGAAGCGCTGCGGCTCGGGCACAACTACATCGGTACCGAGCACATTCTGCTCGCGTTGCTGGAGTTGGAGGACGGCCGAGGCGTACTGTCCGGGCTCGGTCTCACCAAGGCGCGCGCCGAAGCGGACATCAGCGGCGCACTGTCCGCTGTTCTCGCCGCGCGCGAGCCGGAGCAGTCGACCGGCGGTCAGACCGACGGGCAATGACCGCCAGGACCGTCACCGGTGGTGATGTGGGTACATCACCACCGGTGTACGGCTCGCGCCACGCCCCCTCGGATCACCCGAGCGGGCGGTCCTGCCGACCGCCTCAGACGTTGAAGCCCAGCGCCCGCAACTGCTCGCGACCCTCGTCGGTGATCTTGTCCGGACCCCACGGCGGCATCCACACCCAGTTGATCCGGATGTCGGACACCAGCCCGCCGCCCGGCCCCGAGCACAACGCGTACCGCGCCTGGTCCTCGATCACGTCGGTCAACGGACAGGCCGCCGAGGTGAGCGTCATGTCGACGGTCGCGACGTTGTCGGCGTCCACGTGGATGCCGTACACCAGCCCCAGGTCGACCACGTTGATGCCGAGTTCCGGGTCGACGACGTCCTTCAGCGCCTCCTCGACGTCGGCCACCTGCGCGATCGCACCCGAACCCGGCTCCGTCGCCTGCGTCTGCTCACTCATATCCGACTACCCTTCGACCTTCGCCTCGTCGTGGACCGCCCGCGCGGTGGCGTCCTTGAACGCCATCCACGGCAGCAGCGCGCATTTCACCCGCGCCGGATAGCGGGCCACCCCCGCGAAGGCCACCCCGTCTTCCAGCAGTTTCTCGTCCGGCTCGACCTGCCCCCGCCCGGACATCAGCGCCACAAACGCCTCGTGCCGGGCCAGCGCGTCGCCGACCTCCTGCCCGGCGGTCAGGTCGTACAGCACGCTCGCCGCCGCCTGGCTGATCGAGCAGCCTTCGCCCTCGTACGACACGTCGGCGACCCGGTTCCCCTCGACGTGCACCCGCACGGTGACCTCGTCGCCGCAGGTCGGGTTCACGTGGTGCGCCTCCGCCTCGTACGGCTCGCGCAGGCCGCGCCCGTGCGGGTGCTTGTAGTGGTCCAGGATGATCTCCTGGTAGAGCTGGTCGAGCTGCATCACCCGAACACCTTCCGCACCTTCTCCAGGCCCCGCACCAGCGCGTCGACCTCCTCGACGGTGGTGTACAGGTAGAACGACGCGCGGGTCATCGCCGGCACCCGGAACCGCGTGCACACCGGCTTCGCGCAGTGGTGACCGACCCGCACCTCGACGCCCTCGGCATCGAGGATCTGCCCGACGTCGTGCGGGTGGACGCCCTCCAACGCGAACGAGATCGTCCCGCCCCGGCCCACCGGTACCTCCGGACCGAAGATCCGCAGCCCCGGCACCGTGGTCAGCGCGTCCAGCGCGTACGCGGTGAGTTCCTTCTCGTGCCACTGGATCGCCGGCATGCCCAGCGTCGACAGGTACGCCACGGCGGCGCCGAGCCCGACCGCCTCTGCGATCGGCGGGGTACCCGCCTCGAAGCGCGCCGGCGGCGCGGCGTACGTGGTCTTCTCCAGGGTCACCGTTTCGATCATGGAGCCGCCGCCGAGGAACGGCGGCATCGCGTCGAGCAGCTCGTACCGGCCCCACAGCACGCCGATCCCGGTCGGTCCGAGCATCTTGTGCCCGGTGAACGCGATGAAGTCGGCGTCCAGGTCGACCACGTCGACCGGCAGGTGCGGTGCCGACTGGGAGCAGTCGAGCAGCACCAGCGCGCCCGCCTCGTGCGCCCGCCGGACGATCTCCGCGGTCGGGTTGACCGTACCGAGGATGTTCGACATGTGCACGAACGAGACGATCTTCGCCCGCTCGGTGATCACGTCGTCGAGCACGGACAGGTCGAGCCGACCCGTCCCGGTCACCGGGATCCAGCGCAACGTCGCGCCGGTCCGCTCACACAGCAACTGCCACGGCACGATGTTCGAGTGGTGCTCCATCTCGGAGATCACCACCTCGTCGCCGGGTCCGAGCCGGAACCGGGGATCGCCGTTGCCCGTACTCGCGCCGAGGAAGGCGTACGCCACCAGGTTGATCGCCTCGGTGGAGTTCTTGGTGAACACCACCTCGGAGGCGGTCGTCGCGCCGATGAACGCGGCGACCGCCTCGCGGGCCTTCTCGTACGCCTCGGTCGCCTCGGTGCCCAGCGTGTGTACCGAGCGCGACACGTTGGCGTTGTGCCGCTCGTAGTGCACCCGCAGCGCCTCGATCACCTGGCGCGGCTTCTGCGACGTATTCGCGCTGTCGAGGTACACCACCCGGTGCCCGTTGACGTCGCGGTCCAGGATCGGGAAGTCCGCGCGGACCCGGTCGACGTCGAAGCGGGGCACCTCGTCGTACTGCGGCATGCCGGGCGGGATGGAGACGATCTGCGGCGACGTCATCGGTCCTCCTGTCGACCCTCAGCCGCGCTGGCCAGCGGTACCGGCGCCGGCGAGGTACCGCTCGTACCCCTCGGCTTCGAGCTTCTCCGCCAGTTCCGGGCCGCCCTCCTCGACGATCCGACCGGCGACGAACACGTGCACGAAGTCCGGCTTCACGTACCGCAGGATCCGGGTGTAGTGGGTGATCAGCAGCACGCCCGTGTCGCCGGTCGCCCGCACCCGGTTCACGCCCTCGCTGACCACGCGCAGCGCGTCGATGTCCAGACCCGAGTCGGTCTCGTCGAGGATAGCGATCTTCGGGCGGAGCAGTTCGAGCTGCACGATCTCGTGCCGCTTCTTCTCCCCGCCGGAGAAGCCCTCGTTGACGTTGCGCTGCCCGAACGACGGGTCCATGCCGAGCCGCTCCATCGCGGTCTTCAGCTCGCCGGCCCAGGTGCGCAGCTTCGGCGCCTGCCCGTCGATCGCCGTCTTCGCGGTACGCAGGAAGTTCGCCACCGACACGCCGGGCACCTCGACCGGGTACTGCATCGCCAGGAACAGCCCGGCACGCGCCCGCTCGTCCACGGTCATCGCCAGCACGTCCTGCCCGTCGAGCGTGACCGACCCGCCGGTGATCTGGTACTTCGGGTGACCGGCGACCGAGTAGGCGAGCGTCGACTTGCCCGAACCGTTCGGTCCCATGATCGCGTGGGTCTCCCCCGCCCGGACCGTCAGGTTGACACCGGCCAGGATCGGCTTGAGCTGCCCCTCCGGCAGCTTCACCGATACCTGCAGGTCACGGATATCCAGAACGCTCACAAACTCACTCCATTACTCGGCGTCAGCGACACGTAGACGTCGCCGTCGCGGATCTCCACCGGGTACACCGGCACCGGCTCGGTCGCCGGCAGCGCCGTCGGCTGCCCGGTACGCAGGTCGAACCGCGACCCGTGCAGCCAGCACTCCAACGTGCACCCGTCGACGTCCCCCTCGGACAGCGGGATCGCCTCGTGGGAGCACTCGTCGTAGATCGCGTAGAACTGGTCGTCCTCGGCGTGGACGAACACCATCTTGGTGCCGTGGACGTCGGCGGCGATGACGCTGCCCTTCGGGATGTCCTCGGTGGAGCAGACCCGGATCATGTCGCTCATCAGGCACCAGCCTTGGTCAGTCGCGCCTCGACCGCGTCGAACAGCCGCTCGCGCAGCGACTCGACCGGGATCTTGTCGAACAGTTCGGCGAAGAATCCACGTACCACGAGCTTTCGCGCCTCCTTCTCGGGAATACCGCGGGCCATCAGGTAGAACAGTTGCTCGTCGTCGAACCGGCCGGTCGCGCTCGCGTGCCCGGCTCCGAGCACCTCGCCCGTCTCGATCTCCAGGTTGGGTACCGAGTCGGCACGAGCCCCGTCGGTGAGCACCAGGTTGCGGTTGATCTCGTACGTATCGGTGCCCGTCGCTTCGGCTCGGATCAACACGTCACCGACCCAGACGGTGTGCGCGTCGGCGCCCTGGAGCGCCCCGCGGTACGCCACGTAGCTGCGGCAGTCCGGCACCGCGTGGTCCACCAGCAGTCGGTGTTCCAGGTGCTGCCCGCCGTCAGCGAAATACACGCCATACAGGTCCGCTTCGCCGCCCCGGTCGGTGTAATCCACCGAGGTATATTGCCGGACCAGGTCGCCGCCCAAAGTCACCTGAACGTGGGTCAGCTTGGCGTCCCGGCCCAGCCGGAACTTCAGGTGCTGCGCCTGGACCGTGTCGCTCGCCCAGTCGGCGACGGTGACCAGGACCAGTCGAGCCCCCGCGCCGACCGACACCTCCACGTTGTCGGCGAGCGTCGCGCTGCCCACGTGCTCCAGCACCACCGTGACCTCGGCGAGGTCGGCGATGTCGAGGAAGGTCTGGCCGTACGAGGTGCCGTCCGCGCCGCCGCCGACCGCGCGCAGCAGAACCGGCTCGCCCGGCGTGGCGCCGCGCGCCACCGATACCACCAGGGCCTGCTCAGCCCCGCCCCAGGCGAGGGCGCTGATCCGGTCGAACGGGGTGAGCACCGAGCCCAGCCGGGGGTCGCCGCGCTCGACGGTGGTCACCGAGACGCCCGTGGGCAGCCCGTCGTACTCGTGCTTGACCGGCGCGCCGCCGGGCGTCGCCTCGATCGCGGTGGCCAACCCGCGCAGCCGCCGCAGCGGCGTGAACCGCCACTCCTCCTCACGCCCGGTCAGCACCGGGAAATCGGCGACGTCGAACGAGCGCAGCGCCTGGGACTTCGTCTTCGGCGGCGTGATGGTCTGGCTGCTCATGGCTTCCTTGCTCTGGTCACGCGGACAACGACCGTTACCCGCGCGGGCACCGTACGGTGCCCGCGCCGGCGGCGGTGGGCGTCAGCCCACCGCGCCTTCCATCTGCAACTCGATCAGCCGGTTGAGTTCGAGCGCGTACTCCATCGGCAGTTCCTTGGCGATCGGCTCGATGAAGCCACGCACGATCATGGCCATCGCCTCGTCCTCGGTCATGCCCCGGCTCATCAGGTAGAACAACTGGTCCTCGCTGACCTTGGACACCGTCGCCTCGTGCCCCATCGACACGTCGTCCTCGCGGATGTCGACGTACGGGTAGGTGTCCGAGCGCGAGATCGTGTCGACCAGCAGCGCGTCGCACTTGACGGTCGACTTGGACCGCTGCGACCCCTCCAGGACCTGCACCAGACCGCGGTACGAGGTGCGACCGCCGCCGCGCGCGATCGACTTGCTGACGATCGTGGAGGAGGTGTGCGGGGCGGCGTGCACCATCTTCGCGCCGGCGTCCTGGTGCTGCCCCTCGCCGGCCATCGCCACCGAGAGCACCTCGCCCTTGGCGTGCTCGCCGACCATGAAGACCGCCGGGTACTTCATGGTCACCTTCGAGCCGATGTTGCCGTCGATCCACTCCATGGTCGCGCCCTCGTGCGCCACGGCACGCTTGGTGACCAGGTTGTAGACGTTGTTCGACCAGTTCTGGATGGTGGTGTACCGGCAGCGGGCGCCCTTCTTGACGACGATCTCCACGACCGCCGAGTGCAGCGAGTCGGACGAGTAGATCGGCGCGGTGCAGCCCTCGACGTAGTGCACGTAGGCGTCCTCGTCGACGATGATCAGGGTCCGCTCGAACTGCCCCATGTTCTCGGTGTTGATCCGGAAGTACGCCTGGAGCGGGATCTCCACGTGCACGCCCTTCGGCACGTAGATGAACGAGCCGCCGGACCACACCGCCGTGTTCAGCGCGGCGAACTTGTTGTCCCCGACCGGGATGACCGTGCCGAAGTACTCCTTGAACAGGTCCTCGTGCTCGCGCAGACCGGTGTCGGTGTCCAGGAAGACGACGCCCTGGGCCTCGAGGTCGTCACGGATCTTGTGGTACACGACCTCGGACTCGTACTGCGCCGCGACGCCGGCGATCAGCCGCTGCTTCTCCGCCTCGGGGATGCCCAGCTTGTCGTACGTGCGCTTGATGTCCTCGGGCAGCTCGTCCCAACTCGCCGCCTGCTTCTCGGTGGAGCGGACGAAGTACTTGATGTTGTCGAAGTCGATGTCCGTGAGGTCGGCGCCCCAGGCCGGCAGCGGCTTGCGCTGGAACAACCGCAGGCCCTTCAGCCGCAGGTCGAGCATCCACTGGGGCTCGTTCTTCTTCCCCGAGATGTCGCGCACCACCGCCTCGGACAGCCCCCGCTGAGCGGAAGCGCCGGCGACGTCGGGGTCGGCCCAGCCGTACTGGTACCGGCCGAGCGCGGCGAGCTGCTCCTCGGTGCTGATCGGCTGCACGGTCTGCTCGGTCATCTATCCGTCCTCACAGGGTCGACGGTGTTGTCGGTCGGTTGTCCGCCGGTGGAACCGGCGTCCGGGTTCACGGCGCCGCCGGTGCCGGCGCCAGGGTTCACGGCGCCGGCGGTGCCGGCGTCAGCGTCCACGGCGCCGGCGGAGCGGCTGTCGCTCGGGGCGCCGGACGTGACGGAGACAACGGGCAGTGCCCGTCGCGGGTCCGGAATGTGCGTGGTGCAGACGCCGTCGCCGTGGGCGATGGTCGCCAGCCGCTGCACGTGGGTACCCACCAGCCGCGAGATCACTTCCGTCTCCGCCTCACACAGCTGGGGGAACTCGGCGGCGACGTGCGCGACGGGGCAGTGGTGCTGGCAGAGCTGCCCGCCGGAGGCGATGGTCGACGCGGACGCGGCGTACCCCTGGGCGGTCAGCGCGGCGGCGAGCGCCTCGGCGCGCGCCAACGGGTCGTCGCCGGCGTCCCGCAGGACCGAGCGGCACTGCTCCTCCAGCGCGGCTACCTGGCTCTGCGCGAACGCGGCGACCCCTTCGGGTCCGTCCCGCCGCGCGATCCAGCGCAGCGCCGAGGACGCGAGGTCGTCGTACGCGTGACCGCCGCAGCGCAACCGGGCGTCCTCGGTGAGCACGAACACCTTCGCCGGTCGGCCCCGACCGCGCTGCCCGCGCACCGGGCGGGTGCGTACCGCGACCGATCCGTCGGCGAGCATGGCGTCCAGGTGCCGACGGATCGCGGCGGGGCTCAGCCCGAGCGCTTCACCCAGCTCAGCGGCTGTCGCGGCGCCGTTTTCCAGGAGCAGGCGAGCGACCCGGTCACGGGTGCGATGATCGGTGGGCGCGGCGGCGGAAGCCGCCGGACCGCCGGCGGAAGCCGACAGCCGAGCGTCTCCACCCAGCACCGCGTTTTTCACAACGCCAGTGTTACGTATTTCGGTCGGCGGCTGCAACTCGCCGCCACCCGGGTGGGCGAGGGCACACCCACGGGCGACCGGTGTGCCCGTCGACGGCACCCCGCGGACGCGGCCGCCGTTCGCCCGACGCGCCGACCACCGACCATCGTCGAGGACGAGGGCGCGCACCAGCCGAAATGTCGCGGCGACGGCAGTCGTACGATGCCGGAGTGGTCCATTTCCGCCGGTTGCTCGGTTCGCCGGTCGTGCTGCGCACCCGCCGGTTCCTCGCCACGCCGGTCGCGTTGCGTCAGCTCGCGCTCGCCTCATTGATCGCCAACGCGGTCCTCGTCGTCACCGGCGGCGCGGTCCGGCTGACCGGGTCCGGGCTCGGCTGCCCGACCTGGCCCGAATGCACCGCAGGGTCGTACGTGACGACGCCGAAGATGGGCATGCACGGCGTGATCGAGTTCGGCAACCGGACCCTGACCTTAGTGGTCGGCGCGTTGGCCCTGGCCTGTGTCGCGGCGGTGCTCGCCCAGCCGTCCCGACGCCGGTCGCTGGTCCGGCTGTCCACGCTCGTGCTGTGCGGCATCCCGGCGCAGGCGGTGATCGGTGGGCTGACGGTCCTGACCAAGCTGAACCCGTGGGTGGTCGCGCTGCACTTCCTGGCGTCCATCGCCGTGATCGCGGCGGCGTACGCGCTGTGGCGGCGCGCCGACGAGCCGGACGGCGCGGTACGCCTGACCGTACCGCCCCCGGTGCGCGGTCTCGCCTGGGCGGTCACCGTCGCGAGCGTGGCGGTCCTGGTCGTCGGCACGGTGGTCACCGGCAGCGGTCCGCACGCCGGCGACGAGCACGCCCGCCGTACCGGACTGGACCCCGGAGCCGTCGCCCAACTGCACGCCGACCTGGTGTTCCTGCTCATCGGGCTGTCCATCGGCGCCTGGTACGCGCTGCGCGCCGTCGGCGGGTCGGCACGCGTCGCCGGAGTCCTGATCGCGGTCGAACTCGGTCAGGGCGTGATCGGGTTCGTGCAGTACTTCACCCACCTGCCGATCCTGGCGGTGGCCCTGCACATGGCGGGGTCGTGCGCGGTGTGGTGGGCGACCCTGGCGCTGCTGTACGCGACCCGTACGCGTGACGTACCGGTCGCCGAGCCGGGCGCGCTGACCGAGCCCGCTGCGCTCGCCGCCGCCCGGTGATGCCGACGGTCCGCCGACACCTGCTGATCGCGGGTCAGGTGCAAGGCGTGTACTTCCGCGACTCGCTGCGCCGGCTCGCCGTCGAGCACGCCGTCGCCGGATGGGTGCGCAACGTACCGGACGGGCGTGTCGAGGCGGTCCTGGAGGGCGAGTCCGAGGCGGTCGCCCGACTGGTCGCCTGGGCTCACCACGGGCCGCCCGAGGCCGTGGTGTCGCAGGTCGACGTGTACGACGAGCCGACGGAAGGGCTCCGCGAGTTCCTGGTGCTGCCCACGCCCCGCCGGGTGGGCGGCTGACCCGGTCCGCCGAGTCGGCGGGCGATCAGGCGACCCGGCGGTGATCAGCCGATGCGCCGGGCGATCGCGGCGGCGAGGCGGTCGGCGGAGCCGGGGGCGTACCCGAAGAACAGCGACGGCTCGGTGAGTTCGAGTTCCAGCAGTACCGGCTCGCCGTCCGGACCCGGGATGAGGTCCACCCGGGCGTACAGCAGTTCGGCGGCGTCGGGCAGCGCCGCCAGCACCCGGTCCGCCGCGGCACGCTCGGCGTGCGACGGCTGGCGGGCGGTGATGTTCTCCGGCTTGTACAGCCCGTCGACACCGACATCCGGTCCGTCGAGCATCGGGCCCTTCCGGACGGCGTGGGTGTACTCGCCGTCGACGTACACCAGCGCGGTCTCGCCGTGCGTGTCGACCGCCGACAGGTACGGTTGGACCATCACCGTGCGGCCCGTGTCGTGCAGCCGGACCACGTGAGTCATCGCCAGGGCGCGCTGGTCCGGGTCGCCCAGGTCGTACCGGCCGCTGTCGATGCTGCCCACGCCGACCGCCGGCTTCACGACGTACTCGCCGCGACCCGGCGCCGTCCACGGGTCGCCGGGCGCGAGCCAGGTGGTGTCCACCACCGGCGCGCCGGAGGCGGCCAGGTCGCTCAGGTACGTCTTGTCGGTGTTCCACGACACGATGCCGGCGGGGTTGGCGAGCCGGGGCACCGACCGCGCCCAGGCGAGGAACTCGTCGCGACGGCGCGGATAGTCCCATGGCGAGCGCAGCACGGCGAGGTCGTACCGTGCGTAGTCGACCTCGGGATCGTCCCAGACCACGGCGTCGGCACGGATGCCGAGCCGGGCCAGCGCGTCTGCCAGCAGCCGGTCGTCGGCTTCGAGGTCGGCGAGGCGTCGGCAGGTGACGAGCGCGACCCGGGGCTCGCCCCGGGTCGCGTCGGTGGTGCGATATGTCATCGGGAGAGCATCCGCCGACCCATCGACCGCCACAGGTCGTTGCTGGGTCGCATCTGCTCGATCAGTTCCCGTTCCCATTCCTTCTCGATCTGGATTCCGGCCTGCTCACACGCCTGCCGGGCGACGTCGGTGCCGGAGGTGAACTGGTCGGCCCAGGCCCCGTCCTCCCCCACCAGAACGATGCGGGCGCCCCGGCGGCCGACGTACTCGATGACCGCCTTCGCACCGCCGTGATCGGCCGCAAACGATCTGATGCCATCGACGATGCCGCCTGGCGAACCGGTCAGCTCGCTCGTCAGCGTCGTATCGGAACCATCTGCCATGGGGTGAGCGTAAGCCGGAGCCGCGCGGCGGGCGCGCCTGCAAAGCGTTAGATGTGATGCTGCTAACGCTCGGTTACTGGATCAGGGCGTCGATGGCGACCGCGACGAACACGAGCGTCAGGTATGTCGTGGACCAGTGGAACAGGCGCATCGGCTTCAGCGGCTGCCCGAGCCGGGCGCGGTTGTTCAGCCGGTGCGCCTCGGCGACGAACATCCCGCCGGTAACCAGCGCGACCACCCCGTACACCGGGGTCATCCCGAGCGGCCAGAGCGCGAGCGAGGCGGCCACGGTCAGCCAGCTGTACACCACGGTCTCCACGCCGACCCGCCGGGCCGACGCGACCACCGGCAGCATCGGGATTCCCGCCCGCGCGTAGTCGTCCTTGAACTTGATGGCGAGCGCGTAGAAGTGCGGCGGCTGCCAGAAGAACACGACCGCGAACAGCAGCCAGGCGCGCGCCGACAGCCCGCCGGTCACCGCCGCCCAGCCGATCAGCACCGGCATCGCCCCGCACACCCCGCCCCACACGGTGTTCTGCCAGGTCGTGCGCTTCAGCCAGAGGGTGTAGACGAGGTCGTAGTAGGCGATCGCGGCGACGGTGAGCACCGTCGCCAGCCAGTTGGTGAACGCCGCCATCAACGCGGTGGCGCTCACCGCGAGGACCAACCCGAAGATGAACGCCGAGCGCGGCGAGACGGTGTGCGCCGGCAGGGGTCGACGCGACGTGCGCCGCATGATCTGGTCGATGTCGCGGTCGATGTAGCAGTTGAACGCGTTCGCCGCGCCGGCCGCCATGGCGCCGGCGACCAGGACCACCAGGGTCAGCCACGCGGACGGCAGGCGACGCTGCGCCAGGAACATCGCCGGCACCGTGGTGATCAGGAGCAACTCGACGATGCGCGGTTTGGTCAGCGCGACGTACGCCCGGACCACGGCGAGCCGACCGGCACGGCCGCGCGTCTGCGGCGCCGTGTCGAGATCCGCGGTGGCCGCGGGCGACGCCACGCGGTCAGCGACGGCACTCAACACGGCCTCGAAGCGGAGTGCGCAGCGGGTACCGGGCTAGTCACGCGATAGCCACCTTCGGCGTCGGCTCGGTCACAGGACGTCGGCGACCCCGACTGAGCAGGATCACCGGACATCTAGAGGGTACGCGCGCGGACCTGCCCGTCCGGCGTGACCCCACCCGCGTGCGCCCTATCACAGCCGGTACCGGCGGGGAAAGGTACAGCCGGGCCGGATCTGGGTACCACACGGGACTGACAGGCGGCGGTTACGCGCGTCGCGAACCGGCCCGGCTCGACGCGCCGGCAGTGCGCGCCATGAGTAGGGTCGACCATGAGCGCCAGCGACGCCGCCGCAGCCGTTCCGCGCACAACCGAAAACGGCCGGGTCAGGCGACCGGACAGGCGCCCGACCGGGTCATCACCGACAGGGAGCAGCACGCCGTGACCGACACCCGTCTGGACTGGTCCGAACTAGACCGGCGCGCCGTCGACACCGTCCGGGTCCTCGCGATGGACGCCGTGGAGAAGGCCGGCAACGGCCATCCGGGCACCGCGATGAGCCTGGCTCCGGCCGCCTACCTGCTGTTTCAGCGGGTGATGCGGCACGACCCGACCGACCCGGCGTGGGCCGGGCGGGACCGGTTCGTGCTGTCCGCCGGGCACAGCAGCCTCACCTTGTACATCCAGCTCTTTCTGTCGGGATACGGACTGTCGCTGGACGACCTGAAGTCGCTGCGGCAGTGGGGCTCGCTCACCCCGGGGCACCCCGAGCACGGGCACACGGCGGGCGTCGAGACCACCACCGGCCCGCTCGGGCAGGGGCTGGGCAACGCGGTCGGGATGGCGATGGCGGCACGTCGCGAGCGCGGGCTGTTCGACCCGGACGCACCCGCCGGCGCCAGCCCGTTCGACCACTTCGTGTACGTCATCTGCTCCGACGGCGACATCGAGGAGGGCATCAGCCACGAGGTCAGCGCCCTCGCCGGGCATCAGAAGCTGGGCAACCTCGTGGTGATCTACGACGACAACTCGATCTCGATCGAGGACGACACGAACGTCGCGAAGTCGGAGGACGTCGCGGCGCGGTACGAGGCGTACGGCTGGCACGTGCAGCGGGTGGACTGGCGCGGCGGGGACAACGGCACCGCCACCGGCGACGGCGCGCGCGACCAGGACTCGCCCACCGCGTACCACGAGGACGTCGAAGCGCTGTACGAGGCGCTGCAGGCGGCGAAGGCGGAAACCGGTCGCCCGTCCTTCATCGCCCTGCGCACCATCATCGGCTGGCCCGCCCCGAACAAGCAGAACACCGGCAAGATCCACGGGTCGGCGCTGGGCGCCGACGAGGTGGCGGCGACCAAACGGCTGCTGGGCTTCGACCCCGAGCGGCACTTCGACGTCGCGCCCGAGGTCCTCGAGCACACCCGCCGGGTGATCGACCGCGGTCGCGAGGCGCACGCCGAGTGGCAGGACCGGTTCGACAGGTGGGCCGCCGACCAGCCCGAACACGCCGAGCTGTACAAGCGCCTGGCGAGCCGGACCCTGCCGGACGGCTGGACCCGCTCGCTGCCCGAGTTCCCGCCCAGCGAGAAGGGCATGGCGACCCGCAAGGCGTCCGGTGAGGTGATCAACGCGATCGCCCCGGTGCTGCCGGAGCTGTGGGGCGGCTCGGCGGACCTCGCGGAGAGCAACAACACCACCATCGAGGGCGCGCCGTCGTTCCTGCCTCCGGAATACTCCACGAAGTCGTTCCCGGGCGACTGGTACGGCCGCACCCTGCACTTCGGCATCCGCGAGCACGGCATGGGCGCGATCCTCAACGGCATCGTGCTGCACGGCGGCACCCGCCCGTACGGCGGCACGTTCCTGGTGTTCAGCGACTACATGCGCCCGTCGGTACGGCTCGCCGCGCTGATGAAGCTGCCGGTGATCTACGTCTGGACGCACGACTCGATCGGTCTCGGCGAGGACGGGCCGACCCACCAGCCGGTGGAGCAGCTCACCGCGCTGCGCGCCATTCCCGGTCTGGACGTGGTACGCCCCGCCGACGCCAACGAGACCGCTTGGGCGTGGCGGATGGCGCTGGAACACTCCGACCGCCCGACCGCGCTGTGCCTGACCAGGCAGAACCTTCCGGTACTCGACCGGTCGAACCTCGGCTCCGCCGAGGGCGTGGCCAAGGGTGGGTACGTGCTGGCCGAGGCCGGCAACGGGCAACCGGAGGTGATCCTCATCGGTACCGGCTCCGAAGTGGCGCTCTGTCTGGCCGCGCGCGAGCGGCTGGAAGCCGACGGGGTACCGACCCGCGTGGTGTCGATGCCGTGCCAGGAGTGGTTCGACGCGCAGGACGAGGCGTACCGCGAGTCGGTCCTGCCCCGCGGCGTGCAGGCGCGGGTCAGCGTGGAAGCCGGCGTGGCGATGTCGTGGTACCGGTACGTCGGCGGCGCCGGTCAGTGCGTGTCCTTGGAACACTTCGGTGCCAGCGCCCCGTACCAAGTGCTGTTCGAGCAGTTCGGTTTCACCCCCGACCGGGTCGTGGCCGCCGCGCGCGCGTCGCTGTCCCAGGTCGGCACCATCAAGGGCTCCACCACGGGTAACTGAGGGGGAACGGCGAGGATGACAGATCGACTGGCCGAGCTGACCGCGGCCGGCGTCGCGGTATGGCTCGATGACATTTCCCGCGAACGGCTCACCGGCGGTGGGCTGGACGCGCTGCGCCGCCAGCAGCACGTGGTAGGGGTGACGAGCAACCCGACGATCTTCTCGAAGGCGCTGCAGGACTCCGCCGACTACGCCGAGCAACTCCGCGACCTCGCGGTACGGCACGTCGAGGTGGAAGAGGCGGCGCGCATGATCACCACGTACGACGTGCGCTGGGCGTGCGACGTGATGCGACCGGCGTACGACGCCTCGCACGGCGTCGACGGGCGGGTGTCGATCGAGGTGGACCCGCGGGTCGCCCACGACACCGCGCGCACGGTCGCGGAGGCGAAACAGCTCTGGTGGCTGGTCGACCGACCGAACCTGTTCATCAAGATCCCGGCGACCGAAGCCGGGCTGCCCGCCATCACCGAGGTGCTCGCCGAGGGCATCAGCGTCAACGTCACGCTGATCTTCGCGCTCGACCGGTACGAGAAGGTGATGGACGCGTTCCTGTCCGGGCTGGAGAAGGCCCGCGAGAACGGGCACGACCTGTCGAAGATCGGGTCTGTGGCGTCGTTCTTCGTGTCCCGTGTGGACACCGAGGTCGACAAGCGGCTGGACAAGATCGGCACGCCGGAGGCGCAGGCGCTGTACGGCAAGGCGGCGATCGCCAACGCGCGGCTGGCGTACCAGCGGTACGAGAAGGTGTTCTCGTCGGAGCGCTGGCAGGCGCTGGCCGACGCCGGAGCGCACCCGCAGCGCCCGCTGTGGGCGTCCACGTCGACGAAGAACCCCAAGTACCGCGACGTGGTGTACGTCGAGGAGCTGATCGCGCCCGGCGTGGTCAACACCATGCCGGAACCCACCATCCACGCGTTCGCCGACCACGGCGAGGTACGCGGCGACACGGTCACCGGCGCGTACGACGACGCCCAGGCGGTACTGGACCGGCTCGCCGAGATCGGCGTGGACTACGACGACGTGGTGGCGACCCTGGAGCGCGAAGGCGTGGACAAGTTCGAGCAGAGCTGGCTCGAACTGCTGGCCAGCGTGAGTAAGCAGGTCAGCAGCACGAAGGGCGGCAGCGAGCAGCCCGAGGTGGCGAACCGGTGAGCGACATGTTGGATGCGGTGGAGGCGGCCGCCGGGCTCGCCGTGTACGGCGCGGGCACGGTACCGGACGCCGACCGGGTGCGTGCCGCGCTGGTCGACGCGGGCGTGCCGGGACTTCTGGTGGCCAAGGACCCGACGCTGTGGGGACCGGACGCGGAAGCCGAGGCGAAGATCCGGCTGGGCTGGGTGGACACGTTCCGCCGCAGCCGGGCGCTGCTCCCCCAGCTCGCCGAGTTGCGAGCCGAACTCGCCGACCTGGACCACGTGGTGCTCGCCGGCATGGGCGGCTCGTCGCTGGCGCCCGAGGTGATCGCGCGGACCCTGGGCCGACCGCTGACCGTGCTGGACACGACCGACCCGCACCAGATCCGCGCGGCGCTGTCCGACCGGCTGGACCGCACCGTCGTGGTGGTGTCGAGCAAGTCCGGCAGCACCGTGGAGACCGACAGCCATCGGCGGGCGTACTGGCAGGCGTTCCTCGACGCGGGGCTGAGCGAGGCGGAAGCCGCGCGGCACTTCGTGATCGTGACCGATCCCGGTTCCCCGTTGGAGGCGACCGCGCGGGAGATGGGCGCGGTGGCGGTGCTCGCCGACCCGGACGTCGGCGGGCGGTACTCCGCCCTGACCGCGTTCGGGCTGGTGCCGACCGCCCTGGCGGGCGTGGACGTCGCCGAACTGTTGGACCAGGCCGAGCAGATGTTCGCCGCGCTCGACGGTGACCGGGACAATCCCGGCCTCGCCCTGGGCGCCGCGCTCGGCGCCGCGGCGAAGACCGGGCGGGACAAGGTCGCGCTGGTCGAGGACGGTACCGGCATCGTCGGGCTGGGCGACTGGGCGGAGCAGCTGATCGCCGAGTCCACCGGGAAGCTGGGCCGCGGGATCCTGCCGGTGGTCGTGGAGTCGCCGACCGCGCCCGGTACCGACGCGCCCGACGTGCTGGTCGTGACCGTGGGCGGGGCGCTGGCGCCCGGCGCCGTGCCCGGCGGCGGGGCGCGACCCGACGTCGCCGTCAACGGTCCGCTCGGCGCGCAGTTCCTGACCTGGGAATATGCGACCGCGGTCGCGGGGCGGGTGCTCGGCATCAACCCGTTCGACCAGCCGAACGTGGCGGAGAGCAAGGACAACACCAAGCGCATCCTGGACGCCGGGTTGCCGGACGAGTCGCCGTCGTTCGTGGACGGCGCGATCGCGGGGTACGGCACCTCCGCGACCGGGCTCGACGAGGCGCTGCGCGAGTTGCTCGGCACGCTCGACGAGCACGGATACCTGGCGGTGATGGCGTACCTCGACCGGTTCGGCGACGCCGACGCGGCGGGCGTGCGTTCGTCGCTGGCCCGCGCGGCGGGACGCCCGGTCACCTTCGGCTGGGGGCCGCGGTTCCTGCACTCGACCGGGCAGTACCACAAGGGCGGACCGCAGGTCGGGTCGTTCCTGCAGATCACCGGGGCGGTCGGCGACGACCTGCCGGTGCCCGGACGCCCGTACACCTTCGGCACGCTGCAAGCCGCGCAGGCCGCCGGCGACCGCGAAGCGCTGACCAACCGCGGTCGCCCCCTGCTGCACCTGCATCTGACCGACCGGAGGGCGGGGGTGGGGCAACTGCTCGCCGCCGTGGAACGCCTCGGATGACGGGGCGGGGTGAGGACGGCGATGAGTAATCCGCTGCGCGATCCCCAGGACCGCCGGCTGCCGCGCATACCGGAACCGTGTGCCCTGGTGGTGTTCGGGGTCACCGGCGACCTGTCCCGCAAGAAGTTGATTCCGGCGGTGTACGACCTGGCGAACCGGGGTCTGCTGCCGTCCAACTTCGTGATGCTCGGCTTCGCGCGACGGGACTGGGGCGACGGTGACTTCGAAAGCCTCGCCCGTACCTCCGCGCAGGAGCACGCCCGCACCCCGTGGCGGGAAGAGGTGTGGCTGCGGCTGGCGGACAACATCAAGTTCGTACCGGGCTCGTTCGACGACGACGCCGCGTTCGACCGCCTCGCCGAAAAGCTGATCGACCTGCGCGACAGCCACGGCATACCGGGCAACGCCGCGTTCTACCTGTCCATCCCGCCCGCCGCGTTCCCCACCGTGCTCAAGCAGATGGGGCGCACCGGGATGGCGGACAACGACCGCTCCGGCGGCTGGCGCCGGGTGGTGGTGGAGAAGCCGTTCGGGCACGACCTGGAGTCCGCACGGCAGCTCAACGACCTGGTCGACGACGTGTTCACCGCCGACGACGTGTTCCGCATCGACCACTACCTGGGCAAGGAGACGGTCCAGAACATCCTCGCGCTGCGCTTCGCCAACGCGATGTTCGAGCCGGTGTGGAACGGCAAGTACATCGACTCGGTGCAGATCACCATGGCCGAGGACGTCGGCATCGGCACCCGCGCCGCGTTCTACGACGCCACCGGTACCGCCCGCGACGTGCTCCAGAACCACCTGCTGCAACTGTTGACCATGGTGGCGATGGAGGAGCCGACCAGCTTCGAGGCCAGCGAGATCCGCACCGAGAAACTGAAGGTCCTGCGCGCCATCAGCCTGCCCCGCGACATCCTCGCCGAGACGGTGCGCGGGCAGTACACCGCCGGCTGGGTCGCCGGGCAGCGCGCGGTCGGGTACCTCGACGAGGAGGGCGTGCCGTCCGACTCGACGACCGAGACGTACGTGGCGGTCAAGCTGGGCATCCAGAACCGCCGATGGGCAGGGGTGCCGTTCTACATCCGGGCGGGCAAACGCCTGCCGCGCCGGGTGACCGAGGTGGCGGTGCTGTTCAAGAAGGCGCCGCACCTGCCGTTCCACCCCGCCGACGTGGAGATGCTGGGCCACAACCAACTGGTCATCCGGGTACAGCCGGACGAGGGCGTGACCCTGAAGTTCGGGTCGAAGGTGCCCGGTACCACCATGGAGGTCCGGGACATCACCATGGACTTCCAGTACGGCGAGGCGTTCACCGATTCCTCGCCGGAGGCGTACGAGCGGCTCATCCTCGACGTACTGCTGGGCGACCGGACGTTGTTCCCGGACGCCGCCGAGGTCGAGCAGAGCTGGCGGGTGATCGACCCCCTGGAAGCCGCCTGGGCGGGCACCAAGCCGGACACGTACCGGGCCGGCGAGTGGGGGCCGCGCTCCGCCGACGACCTGCTGGCCCGCGACGGCAGAACATGGCGGCGGGCGTGAGGACACCGTACGGGTCGGCGCCGTCGGTCACAGCCGTGCGGAGGGTACCGGTCGGGAAGGGACAGGATCGAGCATGATCGGGCTGTGGGACACCACCGGCAGCGATGTCGTCAAGGCGCTCGCCGCGGAACGCCGCAGCGCCGGCGGGGTGACCAGCGGGCTGGCGCTCACCCTGGTCGCCGTGGTGGACGAGAAGCACGTCCGGGAAGCCGAGGCAGCAGCCACCATCGCCGCGGCGGCGCATCCGATCCGGCTGCTCATCGTGGTGCGTTCGGACATCGAGGTACCCCGCAACCGGCTGGACGCCGAGATCGTCGTCGGTGGGCGGCTCGGACCGTGCGAGGCGGTGGTCATGCGAATGTACGGGCGGCTGGCGTTGCACGCCGAGTCCGTCGTCATGCCGCTGCTGGCTCCGGACGTACCGGTCGTGACGTGGTGGCACGGCGAGCCGCCGGAACGGATCGCGTACGACTTCCTCGGCGTGGTCGCCGACCGGCGGATCACCGACTCCGCGCAGGCCGCCGACCCGGTCGCCGCGCTGCGCCAGCGGGCGATCGACTACGCGCCCGGCGACACCGACCTCGCGTGGACCCGGATCACCCCGTGGCGCACGCTCGTCGCCAACGCGTTCGACGTGATCGAGGCGCGGGTCACCGGCGCGACCGTGCTCGCCCCGGCCACCGACCCCACGGCGGCGCTCATGCGCGGCTGGTTGGCGTCCCGCCTCGACATCGAACCCCAGGCGGAGGTGACCACCCAGTTCCCCCGGATGCGCGCGGTGACCCTCGACTGCGCCAACGGCGACAAACTGACTCTGACCAGGGAGAACGGCACAGCGACGTTCACCCGTACCGGTCACGCCGAACAGCACCTGCCGCTGCTGCGCCGCCCGCTCGGCGACGAGCTCGCCGAGGAGCTGCGCCGGCTGGACGCGGACGACGTGTACGCCGCCGCGCTCGGCGCGCTGACCGGCATCACGGGACTGAGCACCCGACCGGCGACCCGGGTACACATCTGGAAGGACCCGGCACTGGAACGGGCTGGCTCGCCGGCATCGGCGACCGTGATCTCGTCGTGAGCCAGACGAACGTCGTCGTACACGCCAACCCGCAGGTCCTCGCCGAGTCGGTGGCGGCGCGGCTGGCGGTGAAGCTGCTCGACGCGCAGGCGGAACGCGGTACGGCATGCGTGGTGCTCGCCGGTGGACGGATCGCGACAGCGGTGTACCAGGCGCTGAGCGCGAGCCCCGCCCGCGAGGCGGTCGACTGGCGGCGGGTCGAGTTCTGGTGGGGCGACGAGCGGTTCCTGCCGACCGGGCACCCGGAGCGCAACGAGACCCAGGCGCGCGCCGCCCTGCTCGACACGCTGCCGGTGGTGCCCGAGCGGGTACACCCGATGCCGGCGTCCGACGGCGTGGACGGCGCCGATCCGGAGGCGGCAGCCGCCCGGTACGCCGAGATGCTGGCGGCTGCCGCGCGCCCCGGTACCCAACGCCTGCCGCACTTCGACGTGCTGCTGCTCGGCGTCGGCGAGGACGGGCACGTCGCGTCGGTGTTCCCCGAGCACCCGGTGAGCTACGAGACGAGGACGGTATCGGCGGTGCGGGGCAGCCCGAAGCCCCCGCCGGTGCGCACCACGCTGACGCTCCCGGCGATCAACACCGCCGAGGAGGTGTGGCTGGTGGCAGCCGGGCCGGAGAAGGCCAGCGCCGTCGGCCTGGCGCTGACCGGCGCCGGTCCGGTACAGCTACCCGCCGCAGGGGTCCAGGGCGTCGAGCGCACGTTGTGGCTGCTGGACCGGGCGGCGGCGGCGAGCCTGCCGCCGGCGTTCCGCAGCCTGCGCTGACCGTCGACGACGGCGCAGGCCGGTCGCGCGCGACGGGGTACCGGCGACGGGGTGCCGCCGGAGCAGCTATTCGCCGCGGCTCTGGCGCAGCCGGGCCAGCGCTTCGGCGAGGATCGCCTCGCCGTCGGCGTCGCTGCGCCGCTCCTTGACGTACGCCAGGTGCGACTTGTACGGCTCGGTGCGCGGGCGACCGGGCGGGTCGTCCGGGTCCTGTCCGGCCGGCAGACCGCAGCGCACACACTCCCAGGTCGCCGGCACCGTGGCCTCGGCGGCGAACGCGGGCTCGCTGACGTGACCGTTGGCGCACCAGTAGCGGACCACCCGACGGGGGGCGGGCTCGGCGCGTTCGGTGGGACGCATCGGGCCGGAACCGACCCTCGCGCCCCGGATGGCGTTGCCACTTGCCACGGCTACTCGCTCCTGTCCTCGTGGTCCTACGAGACTCGCGCGCCGCACGGTGGACGAAAACACCTGCGCGCGGCCCGGGAATCCCGGACCGCGCGCATGAGTCTAGAGCGTCGAGGTGACGTTCAGGCACCTCCGCCTTGCGCGATCTTCAGCCACAGCCCGAGACCGACGATGCAGGCGAACCACACGATGCCGACCAGGACCGTGTACCGGTCGAGGTTGCGCTCCGCCACCGACGAGCCGGCGAGGCTGGACGACACGCCACCACCGAACATGCTGGACAGCCCACCACCCTTGCCGCGGTGCAGCAGGATCAGCATCGTCAGCAGGACGCTCGTGATGATGATCAGAACGACGAGCGTGTACGCGAACGCCATGGCGGAACTGTCCTCTCCGTTTGTCGCCGTCACCGGGCCACCGGTCCGGCCGGCGACCACCAAGAATAGCGGGCCGCCGGGCCTCATGGTGAGCTAGGGCGCCACGCCCAGCGAGACCGCGTCGGGCTGCCCGTACGCGGGGTGGATGAACCCGCCGCGGATGCCGCTGCCCGCCATCCGCAACGCCTTCATGTAGATCACCGGGATGGTGACCGCCCGCTCCTGGATCTTCTGGTCCAACTGACCCCACAGCACGTACTGCTTGTCCAGGTCGGGCTCCGCCAACGCCTGGTCGATCAAGGTGTTGATCTCCTTGTCGTCAAGCAGCGAGTAGTTCTTGTTGCCCTGGTGACCGTCGGGGATCTGCCGCCCGTCGAACAGCGGAGGAAGGATCGCCGAGCCGTTCGCCCAGTCCGGAATCCACCCGGCGTACATCAGGTCGTACGAGTTGGCGGGGTCGCCGATACCGGTGTCGAAGTACGTCGCCGGGTCGATCGGCTTGAGCACCACCTGGATGCCGGCGCGCTGGTACGCCTCGATGATCGTGTTTACGTACCGCTTGATCGTCGCGTTGTCCGGTACCGCCACCGTGATCTTCTGGCGGCACTTCGCCTGCGTCATCAACTGCTGGGCCTTGTCCGGGTCGCCCTCCGGGTTGGCTTGCGTGCCGTACAGGTCGAAGTCGAGATGCGCCTTGAGATCCGGCGCGATCATCGTGGTCGCCAGGTCGCCGAAGACCGACCCGCCCATCGCGGCGCGGTACTTGCGCTTGTTGAACGCGTAGATCAGCGCCTTGCGGCAGTTGAGGTTCGGAATGGTGCGGGTGTTGATCGCGAAGTACCGGATGCCGCCGAACGACCCGGCGATCGCCCGCTTGGACAGGTCCGGGTCGTTGATGACCTGCTGGACGAAGTTCGGCGCGACGTCGGCGTCGAGTACCACCGAGTTCTTGTCGTCGCCCTGGCTCTGAATCAGCGCGTTGGTGACCGCCGGGGTGTCCGGGTCGGATTTGATCACGATGCGGTCCGGGTACGCCTTGCGGACACTGTCGGTACCGGGGTCCCAGAACCCGTTGCGGATCAGCGTGATCTGCTTCGCCGAGGTGGACTCGACCTTGTACGGACCGTTGGAGAACGGGCGTTTGTCGTACCCCGCCTTGTTCTCGTCCTTGCCGGGCGGCACGGGCGCGAACGTGGGCGTGGCGACGGTGTACCCGAAGTCGCCGACCGGCTGCTTGAGGTGGAACCGAACGGTCCGCTGGTCGACGCACTCCACCGAGCGCAGCCCCTGCTTGTCGCCGAGGTCGAGGAACGGCCCCCGGTACGGCGGGTCGTTGTCCTTCAGGTACTGCACCGGATAGGGCAGCCCGTTGGAGTACAGGCTGGAGAACCGCCGCTCCACGCCGTACTTCACCTGCGGGCAGGTGACCGGCGAGCCGTCCTCCCACTTCACGCCGGGCTTGAGGGTGAACTCCCAGACAGTGTTGTTCTCGCTCGGCCGCCCGGTGTCGGTCGCCAGGTCGCCGACGATCTCGCTGGCCGCCTGCCCCGGCTCCGACTTGTACGTGGTCAGCGTCCGGGTGACCAGCCGACTGATGTTCGCGTCGGTACCCGCGTTGATCTGCTGCGGATCGAGGTGGGTGACGAACGAGCGGCTGAGGATGATCGTCAGGCTGCCACCCTTGTGCGGCGGCTCGGCCTTGTTCGCCGCGTCGGCGTCGGTACAGGCGACGGTGGTCCCGAGCACCAGCGCCAGCACACCGAGGGCGGCGCCGCGACGAAGCAGGAGGCTTCCGCTGTTGGGCATGGTCGTCCTCACGGGGCGAGGCGCCGACCGCCCGCGGAGGTCGTCCGCGTGGCAGTGGTCGCCCCGGCACCTGGTTAGGGGGTCGGTCGGGGGCGGCGGCAAGCCGGCGTACCGGTCCGCACCGACACTCTAGGCTCCGGGCAGCACGGCTGTGAACTCTGGGCGGCTCTGGGCGACTCCGGGCACCCGAGCGGCGCTCCCCGACGGCGGCACCGGTCGGTGCCGGCGGCGACAACGGCAGGGCCCGGGACGTCGCCCGTCGGGCGGCGTCCCGGGCCCTCTCCCGCGTCCCGGGCTCTGTGACGGCATCCCGGGCTCTGTTACGGCGTCCCGGGCTGCGTGCCGTCAGCGGGTGACGTGCTCGCGGTACCGGCAGATCTGCGCGAACTCCTCGGCGTCCAGACTCGCCCCGCCGACCAACGCGCCGTCGACGTCCGGCTGAGCCATGATCGCGGCGACGTTCGCCGCCTTCACCGACCCGCCGTACAGCACGCGTACCTGGTCGGCGACCGAACCCGGGTACAGCTCGCCGATCCGCGCGCGGATCGCCGCCGCGCACTCCTGCGCGTCGTCGGGGGTCGCGGTGCGACCGGTACCGATCGCCCAGACCGGCTCGTACGCCACCACGACGTTCTCCACCTCGGTCGGCTTCAGCCCGGCGAGCGCGCCGTCGAGCTGCGCCAGTACGTGCGCGATGTGCCCGTCCGCCTCGCGGACGTCCAGCTTCTCCCCCACGCACAGGATCGGCGACATGCCGTTGCTCAGCGCCGCCTTGACCTTCGCGTTGACCAGCGCGTCGTCCTCACGGTGGTACTCCCGCCGCTCGGAGTGCCCGACCACGACGTACTGGCAGCCCAGCTTCGCCAGCATCGGTCCGGACACGTCGCCGGTGTACGCGCCGGACGGGTGCGGCGACAGGTCCTGCGCGCCGTACCCGATCAGCAGCTTGTCGCCGTCGACCAGGGTCTGCACACTGCGCAGGTCGGTGAACGGCGGCAGGACCACCACCTCGACCTCGGCGAGTACCCGCTCGGGCAGGCTGAACGCGAGCTTCTGGGTCAGCGCGATCGCCTCGAGGTGGTTGAGGTTCATCTTCCAGTTGCCGGCCATCAACGGTCGGCGTGCGGGCGGCTTCGCCACCTCAGTGCCACCCCCTGCTCACTGCTCGCCCAACGCGGCCAGACCCGGCAGCGTCTTGCCTTCGAGGTACTCCAGGGACGCGCCGCCGCCGGTCGAGATGTGACCGAACGCCGACTCGTCCAACCCGAGGGTGCGTACCGCCGCGGCGGAGTCCCCGCCGCCCACCACGGTGAAGCCGTCGACCTTGGTGATCGCCTCGGCGACGCCCCGGGTACCGGCGGCGAACGGCGCCAGTTCGAACACGCCCATCGGACCGTTCCAGAACACGGTCTTCGCCGACGCCAGCGCGTCGGCGAACAGCGCCACGGTGCGCGGACCGATGTCCAACCCGCGCCAGCCGTCCGGGATCGCGTCGGCGTCCACGGTACGGACCTCGGCGTCGGCGGCGAACCGGTCGGCGACCACGATGTCCACCGGCAGCACGATCCGGTCGCCCGCGGTGTCGAGCAGCTCGCGACAGGTCTGCACCATCTCGGTCTCGAGCAGCGAGTCGCCGACACCGTGCCCCTGCGCGGCCAGGAACGTGAAGCACATGCCGCCGCCGATCAGCAGCTTGTCGACCTTCGGCAGCAGCGCCCGGATGACGGCGAGCTTGTCGGAGACCTTGGAGCCGCCGAGCAGCACCACGTACGGCTTCTCCGGGTTGACGGTCAGCCGGGCGAGCACCTCGACCTCGCGCAGCACCAGGCTTCCGGCGGAGCGCGGCAGCAGCCGCGCCAGGTCGTGGACGCTGGCGTGCTTGCGGTGCACCGCGCCGAACGCGTCGTTGACGTACACGTCGCCGAACTCCGCCAGGGCCCGCGCGAACGCGTGGCGCTCGGACTCGTCCTTGCTGGTCTCCCCCGGGTTGAACCGGAGGTTCTCCAGCAGCGCCACCTGACCGTCGCGCAGTCCCGCGACGGTCGCGTGCGCCGACTCGCCGACCGTGTCGTGCGCGAACGCGACGGGTTCGCCGAGCAGTTCGCCGAGCCGCCGGGCGACCGGGGCGAGGCTGTACTTCGGGTCCGGCGCGCCCTTCGGACGGCCCAGGTGCGAGAAGACCACGACTCGCGCGCCGGCCCGGCGCAGCGCGTCGATGGTGGGCAGGACCGCGCGGATCCGCCCGTCGTCAGTGATCCGGTCGCCGTCGAGCGGGACGTTGAGGTCGGCGCGTACCAGTACGCGCCGACCCCGGACGCCCTCGCCCAACAGATCGTCGAGCGTCCTCATCGTGTCCGTGCCCCGCTCACAGCCGGGAGCCGACGAGCTTGACCAGGTCGACGAGGCGGTTGGAGTAGCCCCACTCGTTGTCGTACCAGCCGACGACCTTCACCTGGTCGCCGATCACCTTGGTCAGCCCCGAGTCGAAGATGCACGACGCCGGGTCGGTGACGATGTCGCTCGACACGATCGGGTCGTCGGTGTACGTGAGGATGCCCGCCAGCGGACCCTCCGCCGCCGCCTTCATCGTCGCGTTGACCTCCTCGACCGAGGTCTCCCGGCTGGCGGTGAAGGTCAGGTCGGTCGCCGAACCGGTGATCACCGGCACCCGCAGCGCGTACCCGTCGAGCTTGCCCTTCAGTTCCGGCAGCACGAGACCGATCGCCTTGGCCGCGCCGGTCGAGGTCGGCACGATGTTCATCGCGGCCGCGCGGGCGCGGCGCAGGTCCTTGTGCGGGCCGTCCTGCAGGTTCTGGTCCTGGGTGTACGCGTGGATCGTGGTCATCAGACCGCGCTCGATCGTGAACGTCTCGTGCAGCACCTTCGCCATCGGCGCGAGGCAGTTCGTGGTGCACGACGCGTTCGAGATGATCGTGTGCTGGGCGGGGTCGTACTTGTCGTCGTTGACCCCCATCACGATCGTGACGTCCTCGTTCTTCGCCGGTGCCGAGATAATCACCTTCTTCGCGCCGTTGTCGACGTGCACCTTCGCCTTGTTGGCGTCGGTGAAGATGCCGGTCGACTCGACGACCACGTCCGCGCCGAGGTCACCCCACGGCAGCTTGGAAGGGTCGCGCTCGGCGAGCGCCTTGAACGTCTGCCCACCTACCGTGATCTCGTCCGCCGTCGCCTTGATCTCCTGCGGCAGCCGGCCAAGGATGGTGTCGTACTTCAGCAGGTGTGCGAGTGTCGCGTTGTCCGTCAGGTCGTTGACGCCGACCACCTGGATGTCGGCGCCCTGTGCGAGCACCGCCCGGAAGAAGTTTCGGCCGATCCGACCAAATCCGTTGATGCCAACCCGGATGGTCACAGGTCCATCTCCTCGCACTGTCGCGCCGGCCCGGCCGACGCGCAACTGGTCATGCTGGCCGCCCCGCCACAGCTTCCGCCGTCCCCCCGCGAAAGCCCGCCATGTCTGGCGGCGCATCTGCCCGGCGAGGACCGACCCATGCGTCTGTCGGCCTCGTCGCCGAACACTTCGGACCCTATCGCCACGGCGGGCCCGACGCCCGTCGGGGTGCCCATGATCACCGATCGGATTACCGGGCGGGCGAAGTGCCCTGGGGCGCCGTGGGGTGCTCCGTCACGGCGCCTGATCGCCGGGGACCGGCGCAGAGGTGGGCCGTCGACCCCCGTACACGCCTGGTGATGTACGTACATCACCAGGCGTGTACGCCCATCGAGACACACCGGCCGCGCGGACCGCCACTGAGGGCGTGGGCGCGCGCCGCGCCGGTCGGCGCGCGATCAGCCCGCTCGACCCGCCGTCACGACGCGAGCATCTCCGGCGTGACCGCCGCCTCGGTGTCCGGGATGCCGAGGTCGCGGGCCCGCTTGTCGGCGAGCGCGAGCAGCCGTCGGATCCGACCGGCGATGGCGTCCTTGGTCAGCGGCGGATCGGCGAGCGCCCCCAACTCCTCCAGCGACGCCTGCCGGTGCTCCAGGCGCAGCCGTCCCGCGCTGGTCAGGTGGTGCGGCGCGTCGTCGCCGAGGATCTCCAGGGCGCGGGTCACCCGCGCGGCGGCGGCGACCGCCGCGCGCGCCGACCGGCGCAGGTTCGCGTCGTCGAAGTTCGCCAGCCGGTTCGCCGTCGCCCGTACCTCGCGGCGCACCCGGCGCTCCTCCCAGGCGAGCACGCTGGCGTGGGCGCCGATCCGGGTCAGCAGCGTGGCGATCGCGTCGCCGTCCTTGACCACCACCCGGTCGATGCCGCGTACCTCGCGCGCCTTGCTCGCGATGCCGATCCGACGCGCCGCGCCGACCAGGGCCAGCGCGGACTCCGGGCCGGGGCAGGTGATCTCGAGCGCGCAGGAGCGGCCCGGTTCGGTCAGCGAACCGTGCGCCATGAACGCCCCGCGCCACGCCGCGACCGAACAGCAGGCGCCGGCGGAGACGACCGCCGGCGGCAGCCCGCGGACCGGTCGCCCGCGCACGTCGAGCAGACCGGTCTGCCGAGCCAGCGCCTCGCCGTCCTTGACGACGCGCACGATGAAGTGGCTGCCCTTGCGCAGCCCGCCGGAGGCGAGCATGTGGATCTCGCTCGGGTACCCGTACACCTCGGCGATCTCACGGCGCAGCCGTCGCGCCACCGCGCCGGTGTCGAGTTCCGCCTCGACCACGACCCGACCGGAGACGATGTGCAGACCCCCGGCGAACCGCAGCAGCGCCGCCATTTCGGAGCGGCGGCAGCAGGGTTTGGGTACGTCGACTCGGCTCAGCTCGTCCTTGACCGCAGCGGTCATCGCCATCGTGTGTTCACCTCACGAGTCCCGTGGGGGTCGGTCGGCGCGCGGCGTCCAGCACGGGCGACAGGGCGGCCGCGAGCGCGGACGGATCGTGCCGGGAAGCCCCGTCGGCCACGGCGACCGGGGCGAGCACGAGCCGCGCCCCCAGCGATTGTGCCGCACGAATGACCGGTTCGGGGTCTCCCACTGCCCGTCCGTCGGCAAGAACTACATCGGCGGTCAGGTACGGAAGGTAACGGGTCAATGCCGCCAAGTGTCCGGAAAGCGAGAGTCCCGCTGTTTCGTACTCGGCCGCGAGATTGAGGGTGATCAGGCGTCGAGCCCCGCTCGCCAGAACCGCCTTGGCCAGGTCCGGAACGAGCAGGTGCGGCATGACGCTGGTGTACCAGGAACCCGGTCCGAACAACAGCCAGTCCGCCTCGGTGACCGCGGCGACCGCCTCGGCACACGCCGGCGGCGCGGACGGGACGATCCGCAGCGCCTCGATGTGCCCACGGGACACCGCGACCGCGTGCTGACCGCGAACCGTGACCACCTCGTCGGGGCGGGACGCGTCTCCGCCCCGGATATCGGCTTCGATGTCCACCGGTACCGGCGACATCGGCAGCACCCGACCGCGCGCGTTGACCAGCGCACCCGCGTGGTCGAGCGCGGCGACCGGGTCGCGGTACATCTCCATCAGCCCGCACAGCAGCAGGTTGCCCACCGGATGCCCGGCGAGCGCGTCGTCGCCGTGGAACCGGTGCTGCAACAGGTCGCCGGTACGGCGGGACAGATCGTCGTCGCCGGCCAGGGCGGCGAGCGCCTGACGCAGGTCGCCCGGAGGCAGCCCGCCGCGCGCCGCGCGCAGCCGCCCGCTCGACCCCCCGTCGTCGCCGACCGTCACCACGGCGGTGATCCGCAGCCCCGGTATCCGGCGCAGGGCGCGCAGGGTGGCACCCAGGCCGTGCCCGCCACCGAACGCCACCACCTTCATGGTCACTCCCGTCCCAGATCGCGGTGCTGGGCGTGCGCCGAGACCCGACCCTCGCGCAGCCGCTGGGCGAGCTCCTCGGCGATGGCGACGCTGCGGTGCTTGCCACCGGTACACCCGACCGCCACGGTGAGGTACCGCTTGCCCTCCCGCTCGAACCCGGCGGCGGTCGAGTTGATCAACCGCGCGTAGGTCTCCACGAAGCTGATCGCGCCGCGCTGACCGAGCACGTACCGGCTGACCGAGGCGTCCCTGCCCGTGTACTCGCGCAGATCCGGAACCCAGTACGGGTTGGGCAGGAAGCGGGCGTCCAGCACGAAGTCGGCGTCGGGCGGCAGCCCGTACTTGAAGCCGAAGGACAGCACGGTGACGCGCAGTCGGCGGGCGTCCTCGCCGCCGAACAGTTCCTCCACCCGGCGACGCAACTGGTTGACGTTCAGGTGGCTGGTGTCGATCAGGACGTCGGCGGCGTCGCGCGCGGCGGTGAGCAGTTCGCGCTCGGCGGCGATGCCGTCGGACAGCCGGCCCTCGCCCTGCAGCGGGTGCGAGCGGCGCACGTTCTCGAACCGCCGGATGAGGACCTCGTCGTCGGCGTCGACGAACACCACACGCGGCGTGAAGCCCCGCTCCTTCAGCGCGGCGACCGCGCCGACCAGGTCGGTGGAGAACGCCCGGCTGCGCACGTCGAGGACCATCGCGGTGCGGCGGGCGGGACCGCCCGCGCGGTACGCCAACTCCGCCATCTCGATCATGAGCGCCTGGGGCAGGTTGTCGACGACGTAGTAGCCGACGTTTTCCAGGGCGCGGGCGACCGTGCTGCGACCGCCGCCGGAAACCCCCGTCACGATCACCAGGTCCATGTCCGGCCGTTCGTTGGCGCGCGGCTCGGCCGGACCACGCCGGTCGGTGATCTCGTCGTCGGTCATGGTTCCCCCTCGTTCCGGCCGCCCCACGGGTCGCGCGGCAGCGCCCCGGACGCCACGATCCTAGGATTTCGCGCCGCCCCGCCGCACCCGACGCGGGACAGATCACTGATGTGACCGCCCGCGACGGGTCGCGGCGTCGTCCGCGCGTCCGGGTGGACGCGCGGGTTCAGGTTCCGGCGACCGGCGTCCCTCAGGTGAGCGCGTTCCCCGGCTGCGCCGCGACCTCGACCGCCTCCGCCGCGACCGGGTGCGCGGCACGCTGGTCCCCCGCACGCTGGTCCGCCGGTACCGCCTGGTCGCCCGCCGCCTGGTCCGTCGACGCCGCCTGGTCCGGCGACCGATTCGCCGCCGCGCCGTCGCGAGGCGGGGGCGGCTCGCCGCGCAACGCCGCCAGCACCGCCTCGGCGGTACGCGGGCCGATGCCCGGTACTTCGGCGATCTCCTCGACGCTCGCCGCGGCGAGCCGCTTGACCGAGCCGAACCTGGCGAGCAACGCCTTGCGGCGCACCTCGCCGAGCCCCGGTACCCCGTCGAGCGCGGAAACCGTCATCCGCTTCGAGCGCCGCTGCCGGTGGTACGTGATCGCGAAGCGGTGCGCCTCGTCGCGCACCCGCTGCAGCAGGTACAGACCCTCCGAGGTGCGCGGCAGCACCAGCGGGAAGTCGTCGCCCGGCAGCCACACCTCCTCCAGCCGCTTAGCCAGGCCGCACACGGTGATGTCGTCGATACCGAGATCCGCGAGGACCTGCGCGGCGGCGTTCACCTGGGGCGCGCCGCCGTCGACGACGACCAGCTGCGGCGGGTACGCGAACTTGCGCGGCTTGCCGGTCTCCGGGTCGATCCCCGGGCGCTCCGGGTCGACCTCTCCGGCGCTGGCAGCCGCGTCGAGGTACCGGGCGAAGCGCCGCCGCAAGGTCTCCGACAGCGCGGACAGGTCGTCCGTGGCGCCCCGGATCGCGAAGCGGCGGTATTCGCTCTTGCGGGCCAGCCCGTCCTCGAAGACGACCATGCTGGCCACCACGTCGGTGCCCTGCATCTGGGACACGTCGTAGCACTCGATCCGCAGCGGCGCGGTGTCCATCCCGAGCGCCTCGCCAATCTCCTCCAGCGCCTTGCTCCGCGCGGTCAGGTCGCTCGCCCGGCGCAGCTTGTGCTGAGCCAGCGCCTGTTCGGCGTTGCGCGCCACGGTCTCCAGCAGCGTCTTCTTGTCGCCCCGCTGCGGTACCCGGAGGCTGACGCGGCTGCCCCGGTGCTCGCTCAGCCACGCCGCGAGCGCGTCGGAGTCCGGCGGCAGGGCTGGTACCAGCAGCTCCTTCGGCACATCCGCCTCGCCCTGCTCCGCGCCGTACACCTGCGTGCAGAAGTGGTGGACCAGGTCGCCGGTGGACAGCTCCTCGGTCTTCTCCACCACCCAGCCGCGCTGCCCGCGCACCCGACCACCCCGGACATGGAACACCTGGACCGCGGCTTCGAGCGCGTCCTCGGCGAACGCGACCACGTCGGCGTCGGTGCCGTCGCCGAGCACGACGGTCTGCTTCTCCATGGCGCGGCGCAGCGCGGCGAGATCGTCGCGCAGCCGGGCGGCGAGTTCGAACTGCAGATCGTCGGACGCCTCGCGCATCCGCCGTTCCAGCCGGCGCACCATGGTGTCGGTGCGACCGGCCATGAACTCGCAGAAGTCGTCCACGATCCGCCGGTGCTCCTCGGCGCTCACCCGACCGACGCACGGGGCGGAGCACTTGCCGATGTACCCGAGCAGGCACGGTCGCCCGATCTGACCGGCGCGCTTGAACACCCCGGTGGAGCAGGTGCGCGCCGGGAACACGCGCAGCAGCAGGTCGAGCGTTTCGCGGATCGCCCAGGCGTGCGAGTACGGGCCGAAGTACCGCACGCCTTTGCGCTTCGCGCCGCGCATCACCTGCAGACGCGGGTACTCCTCGTCGAGGGTGACCGCGAGGTACGGGTAGCTCTTGTCGTCGCGGTACTTGACGTTGAAGCGCGGGTCGAACTCCTTGATCCAGCTGTACTCCAGCTGGAGCGCCTCGACCTCGGTGTTGACCACCGTCCACTCGACGCCGGCCGCCGACGTGACCATCGCGGCGGTGCGGGAGTGCAGGTTGCCGACGTCTTGGAAGTACGACGTGAGCCGCGCGCGGAGGTTCTTCGCCTTGCCGACGTAGATGACCCGGCCCCGCGCGTCGCGGAACTTGTAGACGCCCGGCTGGGTCGGGATCTCGCCAGTCTTCGGACGGTACGACGCCGGGTTCGCCACGCGTCAACCCTACGGGCCGGCGAGGACGGTCCGAGGCCCCCTCAGCCTCGCCTCACGCCCGCTCGGCGTCGGTGGCCCGGACCACCTGGACGGTGGCCAGCGTCGGGTCTGCGGCATAGGCGATCCGCGACCCCTGCTCCCTCGCCGCGCGCAACGCCTCGAGGGCGCCGCCGGTGATCCGCTCCCCCGGCGCGAGGCCGGGGATCCCCGGCGGGTACGGCGCGACCACCTCGGCGCAGACCCGTCCGGCCGCCGACTCCCACGGCACGGACTCGCGGCCGGCGAAGAAGGCCG
>DASUXA010000095.1:0-63221 GCA_036378155.1 Micromonosporaceae bacterium
GATGGTGCGTGCCTGGTCGGCCATGGCGCGGGTGATCGCCTGGCGGATCCACCAGGTGGCGTACGTGGAGAACTTGTAGCCCTTGGTGTAGTCGAACTTCTCCACCGCGCGGATCAGACCGAGGTTGCCTTCCTGGATCAGATCGAGGAACGCCATGCCTCGCCCGGTGTACCGCTTGGCCAGCGACACCACCAGTCGCAGGTTCGCCTCCAGCAGGTGGTTCTTGGCGCGCTCGCCGTCCCGCGAGATCCACTCGAGGTCGCGGCGCAGATCCGGGCGCAGCTTCTCCTCGCCCTCCTCAGCGGCGCGCAGCCGCTCCGCGGCGTACAGCCCGGCTTCGATCCGCTTGGCGAGCTCGACCTCCTGCTCGGCGTTCAGCAGCGGGACCTTGCCGATCTGCTTCAGATAGGCGCGTACCGAGTCGGCGGAGGCGGTCAGTTCGGCGTCGCGCCGAGCCTGCTTGAGGGCCTCGGACTCCTCGTCGTCCCAGTCGAAGTCGTCGTCCGCGGCGGCGTCCGCCTCGGCCTCGGCGGCGAGTTCGGCGGGCTCGTCGACGATCACGTCCTCGATTTCGGCGGCCAGGCTCTCGGCGTCGATCTCGCCCTCGTCGCCGTCGGCGCCGGACTTCTCGGTCTTGGCGGCAGCCTTGGTCGCCTTCGCGTTCTTGGTGGCCTTCGGCGCGGCTGCCGCGTCGCCGTCGGCGCGGGTCTTCTTGCGGGCCGGTGCCTTGGCTGCCTTGGCGGGAGCGGCGTCCGGTTCCGCGCCGGTCGCGGCCTGCCCGTTGGACTTCGCCGGGCTGGTCTTCTTCGCCGGCTCCGCCTTCGCGGCCGGCTGCGGCTTGGCGGGCGCCGGTTCCGCGGCGACCACCGGTTCGGCTTTCGCGGCCGGCTCAGCCTTCGGCTTCGCGGGGCTGGTCTTCTTCGCCGGGGCTTTCGCGGTCGCGGCCTTGGACGCCGGGGTGGCCGAGCGGGCGGCGGCGACCTTGCGCCTGGTCCCGGCGGACCCGTCGACGACGACCGTCACGCCGGCGTCGGCGAGTATGCGCAGGATCTTCTTCGCCTGGCTCGGGCTCACCTCGGCGTCTTCGACCGCCCGGGCGAATTCCGCCGACGTGAGCTGGCCGCCGGACTGGGCAGCATGCGCGAGCAGCGTGTCGGTGAGCGAGCGCACGTTGGCGCCGGCTTGGCGGGCTTCTGTCACGAATGACCTTCCGGGTGGCGAAGGAGCGACCGTCCGGCCAACGTACTGCGGCACAACGCGTCGCAGCTACATCCGGGCGGGTGTGCTGATGTCTGGGGACCCGTGCCCGGTGGCTCGACGTCGTGGTGAGGCGGCTGATCCACGTGCACGGGCAGCGTGAATTGTAGCGCCGTGCACGCCATTGATCCGTCGCCGCGCGCCATGCGACGCTCGCGAGGATCGCCGTGCAGGCGGCACAGCCCACGCGAGCCGGTCGCGCGGCACCCACCCGGGCAGCGCGAGCCGTCGCCCGGCGTCCACCCGACAACCCGCGCCGCCGCGCACGACTGCGAGGATGGGCTGGGCGAACAGGGGGTGGCATGGACGCGATCGACGCCGGGGACCTGCTCGAGGTCGCCCGCCGGGTAGCTGACGAAGCCGCGGGGCTGGCGGTACGCATGCGAGCCGACGGAGTCGGCGAGGTGGATACCAAGACCACCGAGACCGACGTGGTGACGGCCGCGGACCGGGCGGTGGAGCGCCTGGTCGTATCGCTGCTCGCCGAGGCACGCCCGGGCGACGCCGTGCTGGCGGAGGAGAGCGGCGCGGTACGTTCCGAGGGCGGATCGCGGGTGCGGTGGATCCTCGACCCGATCGACGGCACCGTCAACTACGTGTACGGGCTGCCGCAGTACGCCGTGTCCCTCGCCGCCGAGGTCGACGGCGAGGTGGTGGCGGGCGTGGTGGGCAATCCGGTGACCGGCGAGCAGTGGTACGCCGCGGCGGGTCGCGGGGCGTACCGCGGGAGTCGGCGGCTGCGTTGCTCACCGGTGACCGAGCTGGGTCAGACCCTCGTCGCCACCGGCTTCGGGTACGACGCCCGGCGCCGGGCGCACCAGGCGAAGGTGCTCGCCGGGCTGTTGCCCCGGGTACGCGACGTGCGCCGGCTCGGGGCGGCGTCGCTGGACCTGTGCTTCGCCGCCGAGGGGCGGGTCGACGCGTACTTCGAGAAGGGGCTCTCGCCCTGGGACTGGGCAGCCGGCGTACTGATCGCGCGCGAGGCGGGACTGCTGGTCACCGGGCTCGCCGGTCGCCCCGCCGGGGACGGCTTCGTGGTGGCTGCTCCGCCCGGCGTGTACCAGCAGTTGCACGACGAACTGGTGGCGCTGGACGCCGCCGGCGGACCGTGATCGGGCGGTTCGTCAGGAGCGGGTGGCTTCGCAGGTGCCCGGCGGGGCGACCGGGTTGCCGAGCTGCGCGATCGACTGGTTGACCTCGGTACTGGTGCCGAGCTGCTGGAAGCTGCTGCCGATGACCACGTCGACGACGTCGTCGGTGCGTTTGACGTCGAACTGGGTGTCCGCCTCGTTGAGGAAGTAGGCGCGCAGCAGCCACGCGCCGCCGACCGTCTTCGGCCCGTACCGGATGATCGCCACGCCGTCGTACGCCTTCGCGTTGCCCGGCTTCTGTACCTGGAACTTGCGGTTGGCGAAGTCGTCGCTGACCTGGCTGCCCAGCCCGGTGCGTCCGGTGCCGTTGAGCACCCGCACCTTCACGTTCCTGGCTTCGGGCAGCTTCAGACTGACCTTGACCGCGCCCGGCGGGCATTCGCCGGCGGCGGTCGCCGTCGACTGCTTGTCCTTGACCAGTGCCACGACGACCAGTACGACCGCGGCCAGGCCGAGAACACCGACGATCGCTAGCGCCCGTGCTCGCGCAAGGCTCATCCGGCTGCTCCATTGGCTCAGGCGGGTGGATGCGGCGAATGCCGCGTGAGGCTACGCCGCTGAGGTTAGCCTGTGCCGACGCGCGACGCGCGAATCCGGGTGACGCATCGGCGCGCCGACCGCGTTCCGACGTATCGTGCCCTACCTTTGTGTCGCCTGGGTCACAGTGGGAACAACTCGGCGGCTGCCGACGTAACACCTACGCACCGAACGGGTAAGGTTCCCCGCTCGGTTGGGGAGTTTCGGTGCCGAGCGCGCTCGGCAATGAACGTCGCCGGTGGTTTGACCGGTGAGTGGGGTAGGGAAATCCGTCCGCCCGGTGTGACAGCCGGCGACGCGCAAATGGGGAGAGTGACAACCGATGGCCACCGACTACGACGCGCCGCGTCGCGACGAGGTTGACCTCGGCGAGGACAGCCTGGAAGAGCTGAAGGCCCGCCGGGTCGACGCTCAGTCAGGCGCCGTGGACGTGGACGAAGCCGAGGTCGCGGAAAGCTTCGAGCTGCCGGGCGCCGACCTGGCCGACGAGGAACTGACTGTGCGGGTCCTGCCGATGCAGTCCGACGAGTTCCGTTGCTCGCGCTGCTTCCTCGTCCACCACCGCAGCCAGTTGGCCTACGAGCGCAACGGCGAGCTGATCTGCAAGGAGTGCGCCTGATCGCGGTAGCCCGTGGATAGCGCGGCCGGTGCGTGGGAATCTCATCCGGGTACTGGACGCCCGACGCGTCCGCCTCGTCCCGGAGGAGCGACATGACCGGCCCTGACAAGCGTTTCGGCGACGATCCGTCGACTGACGCGCGGCCAGTGCCCGACGCCCAGGCGTCGGGCACTGGCGTACCCGCGCCCAGGCGCGCCGGTACCGGCGACGGTACGGTCCCCGCCGACCGGTCCGGCGCGGCCGGTCCCGCGGCGGACGGCGGTACCGACGGTTCCAGCTCGACCGAGATCGCGGCGCGCGACGAGGTCGCCGCGACCGTGGCGGCGCTGACCACCGAGGAGATCGACGACGCGCAACGCAGCCGCCTGCTCGCCCGGCTGGCGGCCGAGGTACGCCGGCGCGGCGTCGGCGACCTGTTCAAGCCGCGCGCGGCGATGCGCTGGATCGCGGACACGCTCGGCGACGTCGCGCCCCGGATTCCGATCCGCGACCTGACGACGCTGCGCGCCCACCACGACGGGCTGGACGGCGATGCGCTCGCCGACCGGCTGATCCGCAACGCCTCGCTGCTCACGGCGAGCATCGGGGCGGCGAGCGGGGGCGTGGCCGCCGTCGAATGGGTGGTGACTCCGACCCTGCTGACCACGCCGGTCCTGCTCGCCGTCGAAACCGTCGTGGTGGTGGCGGTCGAGGTGAAACTGATCGGTGAACTGCACGCCGTGTACCGCCAGCCGCTGCCCGGCACGCTCGCCCAGCGGGGCAGCGCGCTGCTGCAGGCGTGGGCGCAGCGGCGCGGCGTGAACCCGCTGATGCCCAGCGCGGCGATGAACACGGTCCTCGGTACCGCCGCCCGTAAGGAACTGCGGGACCGGCTGCTGCGCCGCTTCTCGCGCAACATCACCTCGCTCGGACCCATGCTCACCGGCGCGGCGGTCGCCGGGTACCTGAACCGGCGTGCCACTCTGGCGCTCGCCGAGCAGGTCCGACGCGACCTCAGCCGGCGCGCCGGACCTGACTGAGGGGGGCGGCCGGCGCGACGCGGGGCGGGACGCGGACGGCTCGCCTACCGGGACTAGCGCGCCGCCTGGTCGGCGGCGCGCGCCGCGACCAGCGCGCGGGCGAGACGATCCGGGTGGCGGGTGCTGACCACCCAGTACGGCGTGTCGTCGGCGGGGTCGTTGAGCACCACCTGGACGGCCGGTCCGATCCACGGCCGCTGGACCACGAACGCGAGCGGATCGGCGTGCGGACCGAGCAACGTCCGCTTGTCCTCCGCGGTCAACGGAGCCACCGCCGCCACGTACCGCACGGGCAGGCGAGCGTCGTCGACGCGCAGTTCGCCGTCCTCGACCGCGACCCGCAGCCGGCCCAGGAACAGCAACCCGGCCGCGGTGAGCGGCAGCAGCACCACGTACGGCACGACGGTGCGCAGCCCGGGCGCGCCGAGGTACACCTCCGCGGCGGCGAGCGCCGCCACGCCGAGCGCGAACGGCCACATCCACCAGGGCACGGACAGGCGTTCGGCGTACCGCGTCGGCGCGCCGCCCGGACCGGGCGCGGGGCCGTCGGGCGTCGCCGCGTCGTCGCGCGGCGTCGGCGGTCGGTGTCGAACAGCCACGGACCGAGGGTACGGCGCAGCGCCCCGATCGGGTTCGGCAGGATGAGGGGAACGTCGTCCAGGAGGAGCGATGACCGACGCCGTCATGCCGGCTGCCACCGCCGGTACCACGCACCCCATCCCGGTGCCGGTGCTGCGACTCGATCCGCACGTGCCGCTGCCGAGGTACGCGCACCCCGGTGACGCGGGTGCGGACCTGGTCGCCGCCGAGGACGTGGAGATCGCGCCGGGTGGGCGCGCGCTGGTCCGCACCGGGCTGGCGATCGCCCTGCCCGAGGGGTACGTCGGACTGGTGCACCCCCGTTCGGGGCTCGCCGCCCGGCTGGGTGTCACGGTGCTGAACGCTCCCGGTACGGTCGACGCCGGTTACCGGGGCGAGATCAAGGTCAACCTGGTCAACCACGACCGGTCGACGGTCGCGAAGATCTCCCGTGGTGACCGGATCGCGCAGCTTGTCGTCCAGCGGGTGGAGCGGGCACACTTCCACGTCGTCGACGAGCTTCCCGAGTCGAGCCGGGGAGCCGGTGGTCACGGCTCGACCGGCGGCCACCCGGGTCTGGCCCAGTGAGGAACGGAAGGCGATAGCAGTGATTTTCTCGAAGGGCCGTCGTCGCGCCCCGCGGCACGCCGCGACCGACTCGACCGAGCCGGACCCGGCGACCGACCCGCTGGACGACCGCGGCGACGACGAGATTCCGGAGATCGGACCGTACGACGCGGACGACGCGCCGGAGGACGTCGAGCGGTTGGACCTCGGCAGCCTGAAGATCCCCGCGGTGCCGGGCGTCGAGGTGCGCATCCAGGCTGACGAGAACGGCGCGATCCAGCAGGTCGTCCTCGTACACGGGGACAGCGCGCTGCAGATCGGCGCGTTCGCCGCGCCGCGCAGCGAGGGGATCTGGGAGGAGGTACGCGCCGAGATCGCCGACTCGCTGCGCAAGGACGGGGTGCGGACCACCACCGCGGCGGGGGAGTACGGCACCGAGTTGCTCGGTCGGGTACCGACGCCGAACGGTCCGATGGACGTGCGGTTCGTGGGCGTGGACGGGCCGCGCTGGATGGTGCGCGCGGTGTACCAGGGTCCTGCCGCCGCCGACCCGGCGGCGGCAGGGCCGCTGCGCGAGGCGCTGCGCGGGCTGGTGGTGGACCGGGGCAAGGAGGCGATGCCGGTACGCGAGCCGCTGCCGCTGCGGCTGCCCCGCGAGGTCGCCGAGCAGGCGCAACGCCAGGCGGCCGCGGAAGGCGGAGCGAACGGGGCGGTACCGGGCGGGTCGGTCTGACGTGCCGAACCGGCCCGGGATGTCGTCGCGCCTTGACCGCGTCGATGTCTCCCGACGTACGCTTGCAGTGCAGCCGCAGGCCGGGCGGTTGCCCGTCGCGGGACCGGTGCCCGCCGAGGAGAGTGACACCGAGGTCATGACGACCGAACAACGCCAGTCGTCACCCTTGCGCCGTCTGTTCCGGCGACTGGTGGCCTCCGAGGCGGAACTCGACGCTGAAGAACTGCAGCGCGACGCCGAGGCGTCCGGGTGTACGCCGGCTCGGCAGGCGCGCCGCGGTCAACTCGTGAGCGTCACGGGTCGGCTGCGGACCGTCGTGTACACGCCGCGCACCAACCTGCCCACCCTGGAAGCCGACCTGTTCGACGGCAGCGACGTGATCACCCTGGTGTGGCTCGGTCGCCGGCACATCGCCGGGATCGAGCCGGGGCGGCAGTTGACCGCGCGGGGCCGGATCGCCGTCCGGGACAACCGCAAGGTCATCTACAACCCGTACTACGAACTCGAACCACCGCGATGAGGTGACATGGTCGACGAGACCCGCACAGACGTGTCCACGCCCCCTGACGACGACACCCTGCCGACCTTCACCGAGCAGATCGCCGAGCAGTTGGGCGGATTGCGCGGGATCCTCGAGTCCAGCATCCCGGTCACCGTGTTCGTGGTCGTGAACATCGTCTGGACGCTGCGACCGGCGCTGATCATCTCGGTCGCGTCGGCGGTGGCGATCGCGGTCTGGCGGCTGGCTCGCCGGCAGCCGATCCGGCACGCCGTCAACGGGCTGTTCGGCATCGTGATCGGCGTGGTCATCGCCTGGCGTACCGGCAACGCCCGCGACTTCTACCTGCCGGGCATCTGGCTCAGCCTCGCCTACGGCGTGGCGATGCTGGCGTCGGTGGCGGTACGTCGACCGCTGGTCGGCTGGGTGTGGTCGGTCATCGCGGCGGGCGGCAGCATGGCGTGGCGGGAGCATCCGCGACTGGTACGCACGTTCAGTTGGCTGACCGTGCTGTGGGCCGTGGTGTACCTGGCGAAGATGGCGGTGCAGTACGCGCTGTTCGCGGCGGACCAGGCGGACGCGCTCGGCGTCGCCCGGCTGGCTCTCGGGTACCCGCCGTACGCGCTGCTCATCGCGGTGACGGTGTGGGCGGTGCGGCGCGCGAGCCGGGGCGTTCCGTTGGCGGAGCCGGCGAGCTGACGTCGGCTCGCTTCTGCCCACCGTCGCCCACGCTCGGCACCTCTCGACGGGCGCACAACGCCGGTGATGTACGCACACCACAACTGATGTACGCACACCACCACCGTTGTGGGCTTCGAACGAGGCACCGCCTTCCGACGGCGGTCGGAGGGCGCCCGTCGGAGGGCGCCGTCGGAAAGCGCCGGTCGGCTTAAGCTCCCGCCCCGGCGACCGGGTGCTTGTCCGTCGCGCCCAGGATCACCGAGCGCACCTCGTCCTCGACCGCCGAGGTACACACGAAGACCAGCTCGTCGCCCGCCTCCAGCGGGTCGTCCGGGGTCGGTACCAGCACCCGCTTGCCGCGCAGCACGGCGACCAGCGCGGAGTCGTGCGGCAGCGGCACGTCGCGTACCGCGTGCCCGACGTACGGCGCGTTGTTCGGCAGCGTGATCTCCACCAGGTTCGTCTCGCTCTGCCGGAACGTCATCAACCGGACCAGGTCGCCGACCGTGACCGCCTCCTCGACCAGCGCCGCCATCAGGCGCGGTTTGCTGACCGCGACGTCGACGCCCCACTGCTCGGTGAACAGCCACTCGTTCTCGGCGCGGTTCACCCGCGCCACCACCCGCGGTACCGCGAACTCGGTCTTCGCCAGCAGGGACACCACCAGGTTGACCTTGTCGTCCCCGGTCGCCGCGACCACCACGTCGCACTGCGCGAGTTCGGCTTCCTGCAGGCTGGACAGCTCGCAGGCGTCCGCCAGCACCCATTCGGCGCGCGGTACCCGTTCCGGACGTATCTTGCCCGGTTCCCGCTCCATCAGCATGACCTCGTGGCCGTTCTCGATCAGCTCCTGAGCGATCGAACGACCGACGTTGCCCGCTCCCGCGATCGCGACCCGCATGGTCAGTGCCCTCCCTCGGGCGCCGCTGAAGTGATCTTCGTTACCGGTCCGGTCATGTCGTCGGTGACGAGCATGAACACCTGGTCGCCGTCCTGCAGCACGGTTGACGGCGTGGGCAGGGTGCCGACACCGAAGCGCATCAGGTACGCCACCCGTGCGCCGCTCGCCTCCTCGAGGTCGCCGACCTGTCGGCTGACCCAGCCGACGTGCAGCGGCACCTCGATGATCGACACCATGCTGGTCGGGTCCCGCCACACCTCGAGATTTCCCTCGGGCAGCAGGTGTCGCAGCATCCGGTCCGCGGTCCACCGCACCGTCGCGACGGTCGGGATGCCCAGCCGCTCGTACACCTCGGCGCGCTTCGGGTCGTAGATGCGCGCCACGACCCGCTGGACGCCGAACGTCTCGCGCGCCAGCCGCGCCGAGATGATGTTGGAGTTGTCGCCGCTGGACACGGCGGCGAACGCGTCGGCGCGTTCGATGCCGGCCTGCATCAGCACCTCGCGGTCGAAGCCCACCCCGGTGACCGTGCGGCCGGTGAACTCACTGCCCAACCGACGGAAGGCATTGGGGTTCATGTCGATGATGGCGACCGACTGAGCCCGCCCCTCCAGGCTCAGCGCCAGCGTCGACCCGACGCGACCGCATCCCATGATCACGACGTGCACTCAAAGCCTCCCGCGCCGCACTGCCAACCCGCCCACCTCGAGCGTCGCACGCATCGTGCCGAAGCGCCGAACGCAGCGGGGTCCGGCGTCGTATCCGGCCGATCCCGAGCGTTCGGCACGACCGGCGACGGTACACGGTGCCCGCCAACCGGCGGGGTCCGGTGACGATCGCCTGATGACCCGCCTCGGCTAGCGAGCCGCGCGCGGCGCTCTACGCTTACCGCTTGTGGCAACCCCCACCTCGCTGATGAAGCGGCTGCTGATCGGTCGACCGTTCCGGTCCGACCGGATGGCTCACACTCTGCTGCCCAAGCGCATCGCGCTGCCGGTGTTCGCCTCCGACGCGCTGTCGTCGGTGGCGTACGCCCCGGACGAGATCCTGCTGACCCTGTCGGTCGGCGGCGCGGCGTTCTTCGCGTACTCGCCGTGGATCGCCCTCGCCGTGGTCGTGGTGATGGTCACGGTCGTCGCGAGCTACCGGCAGAACGTGCACGCCTACCCGTCCGGCGGCGGCGACTACGAGGTCGCGACGGTCAACCTCGGGTCCAAGTTCGGGCTGGTGGTGGCGAGCGCCCTGATGGTCGACTACGTGCTGACCGTGGCGGTGTCGATCACCTCCGGGGTGGAGAACCTCGGCTCGGCATGGCCGTACGCCGCCCAGCACAAGGTCGAGGTGTCGATCCTGCTGGTGGTGATTCTCACCGCGATGAACCTGCGCGGTATCCGGGAGGCGGGCATCGCGTTCGCCATCCCGACGTACGCGTTCATGGGCGCGGTCATCCTGATGATCGTCTGGGGGTTGTTCCGGATCTTCGTACTCGGCGACCAGTTGCGTGCCGAGAGCGCGAACCTGCACGTCAACGCCGTGCATTCGGTGACCGGCCTGGCGTTCGCCTTCCTGATGTTGCGAACCTTCTCGTCCGGCTCCGCCGCCCTGACCGGCGTCGAAGCGATCTCCAACGGGGTACCAGCCTTCCGCCCGCCGAAGAGCCGCAACGCCGCGACGACGCTGCTCATGCTGGGTCTCATCGCGATCTCGATGCTGCTCGGCATCGTGGTGCTGAGCCGTCTGACCCACCTGCAGTTCGTGTCGGACGCCAGCCAACTGGTCGACCCGCCGGCGAACTACCAGCAGAAGACGGTCACCGCCCAGCTCGCCCGAGCCGTGTTCGCCGGGTTCAGTCCCGCCTTCTACCTGGTGATCGCGACCACGGCGCTGATCCTGGTACTGGCGGCGAACACCGCGTTCAACGGGTTCCCGGTGCTCGGCTCGATCCTGGCGCAGGACCGGTACCTGCCGCGTCAGCTGCACACCCGCGGCGACCGGCTGGCGTTCAGCAACGGGATCATCTTCCTGGCGACGTTCGCGATCGTGTTGATCGTCTCCTTCGACGCCACCCCGACCCGGCTGATCCAGCTGTACATCGTGGGCGTGTTCGTGTCGTTCACCCTGTCGCAGAGCGGCATGCTGCGGCACTGGAACCGGCTGCTGCGCACCGAGCGCGACGAGACGGTACGCCGCCGGATGATCCGGTCCCGGACGATCAACGGCATCGGTCTGGCGATGACCGGTACCGTGCTGGTCATCGTGCTGGTCACGAAGTTCGTCGCGGGCGCGTGGATCTCCATCGCCGCGATGACCGTGATCTACCTCACCATGATCGGCATCCGTCGGCACTACGACCACGTCGCCGAGGAACTGACGCCGACCGAGGAACGCCAGGTGCTGCCCGCCCGCAACCACGCGATCGTGCTGGTCTCCAAGGTGCACCTGCCGACCCTGCGGGCGCTCGCCTACGCCCAGGGCACCCGCCCCGACACCCTGACCGCGGTCACCGTGAACGTCGACGACGCCGACACCAGGCAACTGCAGGCGGAGTGGGAGGAGCGTGACCTCCCGGTGCCGCTGACCGTGATCGACTCCCCGTACCGGGAGATCACCCGGCCGGTCATGGACTACGTGAAGTCGGTACGCCGGGAGTCGCCGCGCGACGTGGTCACGGTGTTCATCCCGGAGTACGTGGTCGGCAAGTGGTGGGAGCACCTGCTGCACAACCAGAGCGCGCTGCGGCTGAAGGGTCGCCTGCTGTTCCTGCCCGGCGTGATGGTGACCAGTGTGCCGTGGCAGTTGCACTCGTCGCTGAGCAAGGCGAAGCGCCGCCGGGACGCGGACTACGCCCGCGGTCCGCGCGGGATCCGCGGGCCGCGTCGCGAGCCCGGCGAGGCGCAGCCGGTACCCGGCGAGGCAGGCACACCGGTGGTCCGGTGACCGCTGGGGGACCGACGACCGGCGGCGGACTGCCGTCCGCCGCCGACGACCGGCTCGACCTTCGGGTCGGGGCGGTGGCGCACGGCGGACACTGCGTCGCCCGGGCGCCCGACGGGCGGGTGGTGTTCGTCCGGCACGCGCTCCCCGGTGAGCGGGTGCTCGCCGAGGTGACCGAGGAGCGACGCGGGTACCTACGCGCCGACGCGGTGGAGATCCTCGACGCCGCCCCGCACCGGGTCACCCCGCCGTGTCCGCACGCCGGTCCGCCCGGCGTCAACCCGGACGGCACGACCCGCGGCTGCGGCGGCTGCGACTGGCAGCACGTCACGCCGGACCGGCAACGCCGGCTCAAGGCGGACGTGGTGCGCGAGCAACTGGTCCGGCTCGGCGGGCTGGGCGAGGCAGAGGTGGACGCGCTGGCGGTACGGGTCGACGCGTTGCCGGGCGGTCCGCTCGGCTGGCGCAGCCGGGTCCGGTACGCGGTGGACGCCGCCGGTCGCGCCGGTCTGCTGGCGCACCGCAGCCACGAGGTCGTCCCGATCACCCGGTGCCGGATCGCGGTACCGGCGATCGCCGCGCTCGACGTCACCGGTACGACCTGGTCCGACGCCGACCACGTGGCGACCGTCGCCTCCTCGGCGGGCGACGTCGCCGTGCTCGCCGAGGCGACCGGTCGACCGCCCAGGGTCGTGTCCGGCCCTGCCGAGGTGCGCGAACACGCCGCGAACCGGGAGTGGACCCTGCCGGCGGACGCGTTCTGGCAGGTACACCCGGCAGCCCCGGACACCTTCGTGGCGGCGGTACTGGACCTGCTCGCCCCACGCCAGGGCGAGAGCGCCTGGGACCTGTACGGCGGGGCTGGGCTGTTCGCCGCCGCGCTCGCCGAGCGGGTCGGCACCGGCGGGTCGGTGACCCTGGTCGAGGCGGACCGTGCCGCGGTCGCGGCAGCCCGGCGCAACCTCGCCGACCTGCCCCAGGTACGGATCATCCGGGCGCCGGTCGAACGGGCCCGGCTGACCGGTCGCCCCGATCTTGTCGTGCTCGACCCGCCCCGGACCGGTGCCGGTACCCGGGTCGTGCGGATGCTCGCCGACCGTGCGGCGCGGGCGGTCGGGTACGTCGCCTGCGACCCCGCCGCGCTCGCCCGCGACGTGGCGACGTTCCGCTCGCTCGGCTGGCGGCTCGCGGCGCTGCGCGCGTTCGACGCCTTCCCGATGACCCACCACGTCGAGTGCGTCGCCCTGCTCCTGCCGGACGCCGGCTGAGCCGTCGGGGACGCCGGGTGAGCCGTCGGGGGCGCCGCTCGCCCGTCGGCGACGGCGGCTGCTCACCGACCCCGGCGCGAAGTGAACCAGCTCACCGACCGGTCACCCGCCCGAGTGTCCTGGGCGGATACCGCCCGAGCGCGGATGCGGGTGGATACCGCACGTCTAGACTCGGACCCCATGAGCGCACTTCCGGGCGGCGACCTCGACAGAAGTCTGCTGGCCACGATCACCGGACCGCAGGACCTGCGGCAGTTGACGCCGGAGGAGTTGTCCCGGTTGGCCGCGGAGATCCGCGACTTCCTGGTCGACAAGGTGTCCAAGACCGGCGGACACCTCGGCCCGAATCTGGGCATTGTGGAGGTCACCCTCGCGCTGCACCGGGTCTTCGACTCGCCGCGCGACCGGGTCCTGTTCGACACCGGGCACCAGTCGTACGTGCACAAGATCGTCACCGGTCGGCAGGACGGGTTTGACCTGCTGCGCCAGCGCGGCGGGCTGTCGGGCTACCCGAACCGCGCCGAGTCCGAGCACGACATCATCGAGAACTCGCACGCCAGCACCGCCCTGTCGTACGCCGACGGGCTCGCCAAGGCGTACGCGCTGCGCGGCGAGCAGCGGCACGTCGTCGCGGTGGTCGGCGACGGGGCGCTGACCGGCGGGATGTGCTGGGAGGCGCTGAACAACATCGCCGCCGCGAAGAACCCGCTGGTGATCGTGGTCAACGACAACGGTCGCTCGTACGCTCCGACCATCGGCGGTCTCGCCGACCACCTCGCCACCCTGCGCTTGAACCCGGGGTACGAGAAGGTCCTCGACCTGGTCAAGGAGGCGCTGGGGCGCACGCCGCTGGTCGGCGCACCGGTGTACGAGGTGCTGCACGCCGTCAAGCGGGGCATCAAGGACGCGGTCGCCCCGCAGGCGATGTTCGAGGACCTCGGCATCAAGTACGTCGGGCCGGTCGACGGGCACGACGTCATCGCGGTGGAGTCCGCGTTGCAGCGTGCGAAGCGCTTCGGCGGTCCGGTGATCGTGCACGTGGTCACCCGCAAGGGGTACGGCTACCGCCCCGCCGAGGACGACGACGCGGACTGCCTGCACGGTCCTGGCGCGTTCGACCCGGAGACCGGCAAGCTGCTCGCTCCGGCGTCGCTGAAGTGGACCTCCGTGTTCGCCGACGAACTGGTGGCGATCGCGGACGAACGTCCCGACGTCGTGGGGATCACGGCGGCGATGGCGATCCCGACGGGCATTGCGAAGCTGGCGGCGAAGTACCCGGAGCGGGCGTACGACGTCGGTATCGCCGAGCAGCACGCGGTGACGTCCGCCGCCGGACTCGCGCTGGGCGGGCTGCATCCGGTGGTCGCCGTGTACGCGACGTTCCTCAACCGGGCGTTCGACCAGGTGCTTCTCGACGTCGCGATGCACCGGCTGCCGGTGACCTTCGTGCTGGACCGGGCGGGTATCACCGGACCGGACGGTCCGAGCCACTACGGTATCTGGGACATGTCGGTCTTCGGGGTGGTACCGGGGATGCGGATCGCCGCGCCCCGCGACGCGAACACGCTGCGCGAGGAGTTGCGCGAGGCGGTCGCCGTCGACGACGGTCCGACCGTGGTGCGCTTCCCGACCGGGGCGGTACCGGTCGAACTGCCCGCCCTGCGGCGGATCGGCACGGTCGACGTGATCGCGGAGACCGGCGACGCCCGACCGGGCGTCGGGTCGGACAACCCGCGGACCGTCGAGCGGTCCGCGAACGGGCGCCCCGGCAACCCGTCCCGCGACGTGCTGCTCGTGGCGGTCGGCGCGCTCGGTCACCTGGGCGTCGAGGTCGCCAGCCGGGTGGCGGAGCAGGGGTACTCGGTGACCGTGGTCGACCCGCGCTGGGTGCGACCGGTCCCCGTCGAGCTTCTCGGACTCGCTGCCGCGCACCGCCTCGTCGTGACCGTCGAGGACGGGGTACGCGTCGGGGGAGTCGGCGACGCCGTGGCGAAAGCGCTGCGGGACGGCAACGTGTCGACTCCGGTACGCGATCTCGGTGTGCCGGCGGACTGGCATCCGCACGGGTCCCGCGCGCAGATCCTCACCGACCTCGGGCTGACCCCGCAGGACGTGGCCCGCGTCGTCGTCGAGGCGCTGTCCAGCTTGGACACGCCCGGCGAGTCGGTGGTGGCGGCGGTCAACGGCGGTCAGGCGGCGGCGCCCCGGTAGCGACGGCGCCCCGGTAACAACGGCGCCCCGGTAACAACGGCGCCCCGGTAACGGCGGCGCCCCGGCAATCGCGACGCGGCGTCGCGTCGCCCAGCCGCGCACGGATGCGAAACCTGGCGACCGCGCCGCGCCGGGTCGGCACCTCGAGCTCGGGTCCGGCTCGTCGTCAATCGACGCGTCGCCCTTGTTCGGGTCGGACGGTTCGCCGAAATCGCCCCTTCGACCCGGGCATTTGTGGGCAGAGTGGGTGCGTGCGTGGCGACCGGCTCGATGGTGGGGCACGGCGGTCGGACGACCGGTCCGGTGACGCGGGCACACAGCCGCGCGTCGAGGTCGGGTCGCCGGTCGACCTCGGGTCGTTCACCGACGCGGGTCCGCTGGTCGATCTCGGCGAGTTGACCGAGGACCCCGGCGAGGTCATCGACCTGGGTCTGGACCGGTCGGAACCGGGCGGCGACGGCGACCCGGTCACCCGCCGCCAGCCGCGCTGGCTGAGCGCGCTCATCGCGCTGATCACGCTGCTCGTCCTGGTCGCCTCGGCGCCGCTGGGTGAGCCGCCGCTGACCCGGGTCGGCTCGATACCGCCCGGCGACTACCTGGCGTACAAGATCGACGGGGGTCGGTTGTACGCGCTGACGCTGCACGGGACGGGCGTGTGGCTGGTCTCGTACCGGCTCGGCGACGGTGTGCGCACCTGGGCGACCCCACTGACCATCCTGCCCAGTGACGCGACGGTCGAGCCGGTGGGCGACACGGTACTGGTCAGCACGCGCGAGGCGGGACTGTCCGGAAGTCGTACCGTCGCCGTCGACGCGTCCTCCGGTCGGCTGCTGTGGACGGACCCGCTGCCCCGCGCACGGTTCCGGGCCCCGGGCCGCCAGGTGCTGCTCGCCGGGTACCTGGCCCGCGACGGTTCCGTGCAGCGGTCCGTTCCGCTGCACGACGCGGGCGGTCCCGGCGCTCCGGCGGTACTGGTGACCGCCGTGGACGTGCGTAGCGGAGCGCGCGTGTGGACCCAGCGGATCGCGGCGGGCACGTGGACCGCGGTACCGTCCGGAAGCGACCCGACCGACGAGGCGCAGCGGCTGGTCACGGTCGCCGCCGACGGGCAGGCGCAGTCGATCGACCTGGGTACCGGCAGGGTTGTCGCGCGCGGGCACGTCCCGGTGCGAGGCGGGCGCGACTGGGCGCCGCTGGCCGACGTGACGACCGTCGCGCTCGCCGGCGTTCTGCTGCTGGTCGGCGATCGGCAGAACGATCGCATCACGCTCACCGCCTACCGTGCCGACACGTTGACCTCGGTGTGGTCGGTGCCGTACCCGATGCTCGACTTCGTCGCCGCGCCGTGCGCCGGGGTGCTGTGCCTCGCCGGGGCGGACGGGGTGAGCGTGCTCGATCCGGCGACCGGCGCGTCCCGTTGGACGATTTCGATCCTCACCCTGCCCGATGTGGTCGGCGGCTGGCTGTACGCGTTGCCGTTCAGCGTCGGCTCGCCGATCGAGCCGGTGCTGCTCGACCCGACCACCGGCAGGTCGGCGCTGGACCTGGCGAACTGGCACCTGGTACCGGGGAACGACGGCACGCCGTACCTGCTCGAGCGGTACGCCTACGGCGACACCGTGTGGATCGGGCTGCTCGACGTGCGGTCGCCACGGGTCCGTCCGCTCGGGACGGTGCCCGACACCAGCGGCGGCGAATGCCGGGCCGGACAGGGCTACCTGGCGTGCCAGTCACACGACGGCAGCCTGACCCTGTGGCGGGTGCGTTCCTGACCTGGTTCGGGTGGCGCGGGTCGACCAGACTGGACGCGTCGGATCGACCGGTGCGGGGGGTCACGGATGCAGCCAGTCATCAACCTCGATCGGGACTGGTCGCCGCCGGACGAGAGCGACGGTCGGCGGCGACGCCGGACGCCACGCTGGGCGGCGCTGGTCATGGTCGCGGTCACGGCGCTGGTCTGCACCGCCTCGGCGCCGTCGACACCGACGCTGACCCGGCTGTTCACCGTACCGGTCCACGTGCACGCCACGACCGCGTTCCGCGACGGGCGGCTGTACGTCGCGGAAACCACCCGCCGGCAGACCGTCGAACTGCACGCGTACCGGCTGCCCGACGGCGACCCGCAGTGGTCGGTCACGCTGCCCGGTACCGACGGCGCGTGGATCGTCACGACGGTGCCCGGCGTGATCGTGGTCAACACGCAGGACCTCGTCAGCGGCGGCGCACCGCAGGTGTCCGCCGTGGACGCCCGCACCGGGCGTCTCCTGTGGCGCAGGGACGCCCATGCCTTGACGGTCGCGTCAGCCGGGCGGGTGCTCGTCCTCGACGATCTCGCCGCGAACCACGAACTGACGATGACGAGCGTGGATGCCCGTACCGGCGCCGGGGTGTGGTCCACCACCTTCCCGAACGGGTCCCGCTGGGCGCTGCGTACCCCGACCGACGACGGGCGGCTCGGCATCCTGACACCGGACGGCGCGCTGTCCGTCGTGTCGACCCGTACCGGAGCCCGGCTGGCGACCCTGGCGACCAGGGTCGAGCCGGCGGCGATGGCCGAAGCGCAGGTCCTCGAGGTACGTGGTCGGCTGCTGGTGGGCTACCGGGGTCCGATCGGCACCACCGTGCTGGCCTCGTACGATCCCGCCACCCTGTCCAGAAACTGGCAAGTGGTGTTCCCCGCCGGGCACGCGCCGTACCTGTCCGCGGCGAGCGACTGCGACCCGTACCTGTGCGTGCTGGACGACGGCGCGATGACCGCGCTCGACCCCGCCACCGGGGCGTCGGTCTGGGCGGCGCGCGGCTGGAACTGGGCCGAGGCGTACCACGGCTGGGTGCTCGCCGGCGCCGCCGCGCCGTCGAAGAACCACTGGGGGCTGCTCGACCCGCGCACCGGTACCCAGGTCCTCGACCTCACCGGCTGGGACGTGTCCGGCGACGACATCCTCACCCGACCCGGCGACCCGGCGTGGGTCGCCCGGCTCGACCCGACAGCCCCCCGGCTGCGGCCGCTCGCGCCGCTGCCGGGGGGCTGGAGCCCGGGCTGTACCGGCGAGGGAACCTATCTCGCCTGCGTGGTCGGGCCGGTGCTCAACGTGTTCCGCGACAACTCGATCCGCTGACGCTCACCAGTTCGGCTGGGACGGCGACGCGGGCAGCGCGACGCTCGGCGAGTGGATCACGTACGTGGTGCCGCCGCTGCTGCTCTGCCACGCCGACTCGAACTCGGAGCGACCGAACACCTTGCGTACCGAGTTGTCGTCCGGCGCGTACGGGTCGTTCATCACACAGTCGCCGCTCGCGGTGAACCCGACGATCACCATCAGGTGCCCGTTGGTGCCGTAGTTCGCGCCCGGTACCTGGTTCTTCTTGAACGCGGCGGACACCACGACCGGCACGCCGGCCTCGATGAACGCGCCGACCTCGTTGAAGTCGCGCATCCGGGTGACGAACGCGTCCAGCCCGAACCGACCCGCGTAGGCGGTGTTGAACGGCCAGTTGCCGCAGCCGGTGTACGCGTAGTCGTAGGTGTTTCGGGCGGCGTAGTCGACCCACGGGTCGGCGTACGACGGGTCGACCCAGGCGTAGTCGGTCGGCGTCGGTCCGGTGCCCCAGTACGCCACGACCATCGACGTCGACGTGGGGCTGCACCACGCCTCGCCGCCGTTGTCCCACTGCGGGTACTGACCGATGTGGATCTCCTGCGAGTACTGCGGTACGGCGAGCGTGATGCCCAGACCCCGCTGCGGCGTGCTGGCCTGGTACTTCGCGGCGGGCGGCTGGGACGCGACGGCGCCGATGGAGCGCAGCGTCGGTGTGTCGGAGGTGCCGACCGGGCGGTACAGGGTCACCCGGACCTGCCATGCGGTGATCTCGTGTCCGCTGGCGGCGGAGAACGTGTCGGTGTACACGGTGCCGTCCGTGTCGCCCTGACCGTTGACCGAGGTGCGGTCGATGTACGTGTCGTCGGCGGCCCAGCGACCCATCACGTACCACTTCGTGGTGTTGCCCAGCACCGTCACCCCGCGCAGCTCGACCTGCAGCCAGGTACCGCCGGGCGTGGTGGCGTTCCAGCTGGCGATCGCCTCGTTCGCCGAGAACCCGATCGATACCAGCGGGGACGTCCAGGTGGCGTACTCGTAGCTGCCCGTGGTGCCGTGGTAGGGGTCGGTGTACGTGGTGGTGCCGACCGGGCTCGCGATGACCAGGGTGTCGCCGCTGGTCGCGACGCCGGCGGCGGTACCTTCGCCGAACTGCGCGGCGGTTTGCCAGCGACGGATGACGATGTTGCGCGGCCCGCTGGCGGAGGACTTGGACGACTTGGCGAGCGCCGGGGTGGACAGGTCGGTCGCGGCGAGGGTACCGAGCGCTCCGGCGACGACGCCCTTCAGCAGGGTGCGGCGCTGCATAGGCATGGGGACTCCCTTCGATGGGTGTGAAAGTCATTGTCAGCCACGAGCCGGAGTTTGAACATCCTTGACATGGCGACCGCGACGGCACGGCGTACCGGCGTGGTTCAGTGAGGCGACGGGCGTCGAGCGGTCGCCGCCGCGTGTCCGGCTAACCTCGCTCACAGCAACTTCACGCCTCGCCCTCGAGGCTGGGCCGCATGGGAGGAGACCAGAGCGTGCGGGTGCTGGTGGTCGAGGACGAGCGCAACCTCGCCGACGCGATCGCGCGCGGGCTGCGCCGCGAGGGAATGGCGGTGGACGTCGCGTACGACGGGTCCGCCGGGCACGAGGCGGCGTTCGTGACCAGGTACGACGTGATCGTGCTGGACCGGGACCTGCCCGGTGTGCACGGTGACGAGATCTGCGCGGACCTCGTCGCGTCCGGCACCCTGACCCGGGTGCTGATGCTGACCGCGAGCGGTACGGTCGCCGACCGGGTCGAGGGTCTGCAACTCGGCGCCGACGACTACCTGCCCAAGCCGTTCGCCTTCGACGAACTGGTGGCGCGGGTCCGGGCGCTCGGTCGACGCGCCACGCCTGCCGCGCCGCCGGTGCTCACCGTGGCAGACCTCGTGCTCGACCAGGCAAAGCGGGTGGTGACCCGGTCCGGTCGCCCGCTGGACCTGACCCGCAAGGAGTTCGGCATCCTGGAGGAGCTGCTCAAAGCCAAGGGTGCCGTGGTGTCCAGCGAGGAACTGCTGGAACGGGTCTGGGACGCGAACGCCGACCCGTTCACCACGACGGTACGGGTGACCGTCATGACGCTGCGCAAGAAGCTGGGCGACCCGCCGCTGATCGAAACCGTGGTCGGCGCCGGGTACCGGGTGCTGGAAGCGACCGACGGATGACCCTCTACGACGCGCGATCCCCGCGCCGGCTGCGCCCCACCCTGCGGCTACGGCTGACCCTGCTCAACGGCATCCTGTTGGCCGGCGTGGCGCTGGTACTGGTCCTGCTGGCGTGGCTGATCGTGGGCCGCGCGCTGCAACCCGCGGAGCAGTTGCGCCCCGGGACCCGGGTGGTACTCGCCGACGGCAAGGAACTCGACGCCCGGGTGTGGGAGAACCACCTGCTCGCCATGGCAGACCGGGAACTGCTGGTCAAGGGGCTGGTGGCGGTACTGGTGATCAGTGTCGCCGGGGTCGCCGGGGCGTACCTGGTGGCAGGGCGCGCGCTGCGCCCGTTGCAGCGGGTCACCGCGACCGCGCGTCGGCTGTCGGGGGAGACGCTCGACGAGCGGATCCGGTACGACGGAGCCGACGACGAGGTCGCCGAACTCGCCGCGACCTTCGACGCCATGCTCGACCGGCTGGGCGCGGCGTTCGACACGCAGAAGCGGTTCGTCGCCAACGCCTCGCACGAGCTGCGCACCCCGCTCGCCGTGATGCGTACCGAGATCGACGTGACGATGTCCGACCCGGAGGCGGACGTCGCCGAGTACCGGCGCATGGCGACCGTCGTGCGCGACGCGTCGGAGCGCGCGAACGCCCTGGTCGAGGCGCTGCTGGTACTGGCTCGCAGCGAGGCGCAGGCGGGTCGTCGACTGGTCCGCAAGGTACCGACAAATCTCGCCGCCGGCGTGGCGGCGGCGCTGTCGGCGGTACGTACCGACGCGGAACGGCTCGCCCTGACCATCGACACCCAGCTCGAACCCGCGCCCGTGGTCGGAGATCCGAGCCTGCTGGAACGGCTCGCCGGCAACCTCGTCGAGAACGCGGTGCGCTACAACCATCTGCAGGGCGGCATCTGGGTGCGTACCGGGTGCGAGGGCGACCAGGCGTTCCTGACGGTCGCCAACACCGGCTTCGAGGTCGACCCCGCCGACGTGCCGGCGCTGTTCGAGCCGTTCCGCCGGGGCGGGCGGGAACGCACCAGCGCGCGCGGCGCCGGGTTGGGGCTGTCCATCGTGCGCGCGGTCACCGACGCGCACGGCGGTACGGTCACCGCGGTCGCGCGCACCGACGGCGGAGGGCTGAGCGTGACCGTCACCCTGCCGGCGGCGGCGACGACGCCGGTGGCGGCCGCGTCGGCGGCGGTGGTGCCCAAGCCCGCCCGCTAGGCGGCGTCGCTCAGCGGTGCGCCGACACCTGGACGCCCGCCTTGACGATCCGGGCGACGGCGGTACGGATCGTCTCGGGCGACGAGGCGTCCACGATCGACACGTTCGACCGCGGTTCCGTCTGCCCCAGCACGTAGAACGTCACCCGCGGGAAGGTGGGTGCGGTCGAGCGGACCGCTGCCACCGGTGCCTCGCCCGCCACGAACACCAGGTCACAGTGTCCCTGGGCGAGCCCCGCCAGGAACGGCGCCGCGTTGTCGGCGGTCTGCGGACCGGCGACCGACAGGTACTGCACCTTGGCGTGGGTCGCCAGCGACGCGTCCTGCATGCCGGCCCACACCGCCGCCGCCGACCCGGCCACCCCGTGATCGTCGGTGAGCAGGCAGGCGGTGTACGCGAGGTACCGGCGTGCCCGGACGTTCACGGCGAGCTATGACGCGGACGGTCGGATGGCGTCGATGGCGCTGCCGGGTGGGGTGCGCGTCAGCTACGAGTACGACGAGACCGGCGCGTGAGGAGTTCCTACTTGCCGGCCTCGACAGCCTGTTCGCCGCCCGCACGTTCGACGTGTGCGGCACGAATGTCCTTCCAGCGTACGTAGCTGCTCATCATTTTCTCCCTTCTTCCTGCGCTCGTTGTTTCAGGTAGATCTCGTAGCGCTGTTCGGCGAGGGGGATCGCTTCGCGGTACCAGGTGTTCCACCGTCCGGCCTTGTCGCCGGCGACCAGCAGGATGCTCGACCTCCACGGGTCGAACGCGAAGAGGATTCTTACGGTGCCGGGGCGCAACTCCGTCAGGTTGGCGATCGATGATCCGTGGATGGTGTCGACCAGCGGCCGACCGACACCAGGTCCGATGGTCGCCAGAACGTCGATAGCTTGCACCACTCGGGGCGTGAGTCGCCGCGTCGAGGCTGTCGATCCAGTCACGGACCTCGTCTACGAGGTAGATCTCCCACAGCGGCGTTGGCGATCGGGCAGCAGCCTTCGCGCGGCCGCAGGCGCTGGTGTCGCACACTCGATCGGCATGTCAGCTCGGTTAGGGCTCTCGGTCCAGTCGTTCGGCAGCAGGTGTGGCGGCAGCGGGGCGTCGCTGACTATGATTCTGGTCATGACGACGATTCCGTTGGCTGATGCGAAGGCGCGCTTGTCCGCGGTCCTTGACGAGGTCCGCGACACCCACGAGCGTGTCGTGATCACGCGCAACGGGCGGCCCGAAGCGGTGATCATGGCGCTGTCCGACCTGGAGGCGTTGGAGGAGACTCTCGACCTGTTGTCGACGCCGGGCGCGTTGGAGCAGATCCGGCAGGCGGAAGCCGACATCGACGCCGGGGAGGCCATCGACGCGGACGAACTGCGTCAGCAGTTGGCGGCGCGGGCGGAGCGAGAGTCGCGTGGCTGATGAGGCGTACCGGCTGATGCTCGCACCCGCCGCGAGGCGGGCGTTGACCGAGGCGCCGCCGGTCGGGCTGCCTCTCGCCGTCGCGTCGGCGGTCGGGGAGTTCCTGACCGGTGCGTTGCTGGAGCGGCCGTACCTCGTCGGCAAGCCGCTGAGGCGGGAGTTGGCTGGGTACCACGGGGCTCGGCGGGGTTCCTATCGCGTGGTGTACCGGATCGACGAGGCAACCCGGACGGTCCGGGTGGTCCGCATCGATCATCGCGCCGACGTCTATCACTGACGGCTGCTTCTCTGACCCGATTCAGTCGCCCGACTGTGAGCGGGTCTGATTGTGCGCTGCCAGGGCGGCGTTGGCGACCGGGCAACACCCTTCGTCGCGGCCGCAGGCGCCGGTGTCGCACAGGCGGCAGATCCACTTGGTCGCGCCGGGTCCTCGGATAAAGGCGACCGCCAGTTCGCCCATGAGCCGTTCGAACGTGTCCCGGTCGGCGGGGGACAGGTGGTGCAGGGCGGATCGGAGTACCTCCGCCCGCGCCTGCGACACCCGTTGCGCCGCACGTCGCCCCTCGTCGGTCAACGTGACCGCGACCGAGCGCCCGTCGCTGCCGGGGCCTCGGGTGACGTAGCCGGCGTCGACGAGCCGGTCGACCAGTCGTACCGTGCCGGACGAGGTCAGCCCGAGCACCCGGCGCAGCATGTCGATCGTGGGCTGACCGAGGAAGTGGTACAGGGCGGACAGGGCCGCGGCGGCGGTGTCGGATTGTCCCGCCGCCGCGGCGACTGCTTCGGTTGTCCGGTCGGCGATCACCAGGGCCAGGGCGCCCAGCAGGTTCGCCTGGCGATCGAGGTCGGTCATGCGATTTCGTAGTCCAGGGTCAGCGGCATGTACGGGTAGTCGGCGTGGGTGGACACGCTGCGGCTGGTGCCGCGCAGGCCGGCGAGGTCACCGGTACCGGATCCGGGCACCACGTGCGATTCGCCGCTCGCCTGAGTCCCGTCGTACGTGCCGCTGCCCTGGAGCACGAAGCTGCCGGTGCGGTCGCCGAGCCGGCCGGTCACGTGCATCAGCCCGACGTACGAACTGGTGCCGTCCGGCGCGTAGTACATCAGCGCGTCCCAGGTCGCGTCGGCGTGGAAGTCGTCCTGCGATCCCGACAGCACCACAGAGGCGCGGGTGAACTTGCGGCCGTCCTCGAGTTGCAGGTACGGCTGCTCTTCCCAGGACTTGATCTGCAACTTGGTCTCGACATACGTACCCATGCCGCCATCATATGAGTGAGTCACACATCTGTCGTGCGGTTCACCGGAGACGGGTGACGGATTTTCTCGAAGTACCGGTCGATCGAGCGCGCCACCGCTGCCTTCGCGTCGCCGACGACCACCCGCCGCCACCACGCCCCGTACACGACCTCGAACGGCAGCGGTTCCAGCAGCCGCCACGCCCTCCCGACAACCTCCGGGCTCTCCGGGATGTAGTTCGGGTAGCTGTACATGAAACTGACCCAACGCCGGTCGTTGACCACCTGGATGATGTCGCCGCTGCACAGCACGCCGCGCCCGTCGGCGCCGTCCGCCCAGTGCAGCACCGTGCCCCCGGCGAAGTGCACCCCGCAGTTGACCAGGGTGCGACCGGGCAGCGGCTCGTGCGTGTCGCCTTCCCAGAACACGTAGTTGCCGTCGCGGCAGACCCACTCGCGGTCGGCGGCGTGGATGTAGATCGGTACGTCGCCGAACGCCCTACTCCACTCGACCATCGACGAGTAGTAGTGCGGATGGGACAGCGCGATCGCGGCGATCCCGCCGCGCGCGGCAACCTGTTCGACCGTCGCGTCATCGAGGTACGTGATGCTGTCCCACAGCAGGTTGCCGCCCTCGCCCGGTACCAGCAGGGCGCGTTGACCGATCGCGACGCCCGGCTCGGTACCGACGCCCCACAGCTCGCCGTTCTCCTCCTGTCGGACCACGCCGCGGTGACCCTGCCGGGCGAGTTCGTCGAGGCTGGTCCACTGCTGCCCGTCCCAGCCGAGGTACTGGCGCTCGTCCGCGCAGATCTTGCATCGTTCCGGGTCGAAATGAGCCTGGTCGTACTGCACCCCGCAGGTGCGACAGATCGGGAAGTCCATCCCCTCTGTCTACGCGCCGCCCGGCCGGGACGCGACGGGCGAGGGTACGTGTCCGCCATCGCGTCCTGGCGTGTGGGCATTACCCACTTGTACACTTCACCCCATCCGGCTGGAGGTGGGCCATGGTATTCGCAGATGACCTCGGCAGACGCTTTGACGTTGTCGGCGAGAGCGAAGCGGACGCTCGGGGTCGGGTGGCACTCGGCCGAGCCGGCGCGCGCCCCGGACGTCGCTATCAGGTCCGCGCCGACGACGACGGAGTGATCATCCTGATGCCCGTTGTATCGATCCCGGAGCGGGAAATGTTGGCATGGGAGAATCCGCAGCTCGCCGAACAGGTGCGTGCCGGCGTGGCTGAGGCGGAGGCTGGCCGCACCGTTGATCTCGGCGACTTCACCCAGTTCGCAGACGAAGAGGACTGAGCGTGCCGTACGAACTGCGGTTCGCTCACGCGGCGGCCCAGGCGATCCAGCGACTCATTGATGGCGGACCGGCAACAGCCGGGAAGCTGAAGAAGGTACGCAAAGCCCTGGGGTTGCTTCAGAAGGACCCCCGTTACCCCGCACTTCACTCACACCTCTACCAGCACTTTCCAGGGCTGGAGAAGGGCAAGGTGTGGGACTCGTACGTCGAGAACCGCACGCCGGGCGCGTGGCGAATCTACTGGATGTACGGGCCGGACGAGGTCCGCGACGGCAAAGAGACCGCCGTGATCACCGTCCTGGTGATCGGACCGCACCTGTAATCAGGATGCGCGTCGGGTGAGCGCTGTTCGCAAGGCTGATGTGGCGGCGCCCCTAGAAAGGGGCGCCGCCACCACAGCACACGGGGCAGCGCTAACGCAGGCTCGCCACGCCCCGAGGCAGGAACCGCTGCCCGGTGACCCGCTCCGAAACCCCGGTCCGGTCCAGGTACGGCGTGATCCCGCCCAGATGGAACGGCCAACCCGCGCCGAGGATCAGGCACAGGTCGACGTCCTGCGGCTCGGCGACCACACCCTCGTCCAGCATCAGCCGGATCTCCGTCGCCAGGGCGGCGAGCGCCTTCTCGCGTACCTGGTCGGCGGTCAGCGCCGTGTCGCCCGTCTCCAGCAGGTTCGCGATCTCCGGGTTGACCTGGTCGTCCACCATGACCGGCTGACCGGACTCGGCGATCCGCTTGAGGTTGTCGCTGACCCCGAACCGGTCCGGGAACGCGTGGTGCATCGTCTCGCCGACGTGGTACGCCACCGCCGGACCCACCAGTTGCAGCAGCGCCAGCGGTCGCATCGGCAGCCCGAGCGGGTCGAGGGCGCTGTCGGCGACCTCGGGCGGGGTACCGGCGTCCACCGCCGCGAAGATCTCGCCGAGGAACCGGGTCAGCAGCCTGTTCACCACGAACGCGGGCGCGTCCTTCACCAGTACACAGGACTTCTTCAACTGCTTGCCCACCGCGAACGCCGTGGCCAACGTCGCGTCGTCGGTCCGTTCGCCGCGCACGATCTCCAGCAGCGGCAGCACCGCGACCGGGTTGAAGAAGTGGAAGCCGACCACCCGCTCCGGGTGCTCCAGATCCGCCGCCATCTCCGTCACCGACAGCGACGAGGTGTTGGTCGCCAGGACGCAGTCCTCGCGGACGATCTTTTCCAGTTCCGCCCACACCTGCTTCTTGACGCCGAGATCCTCGAAGACCGCCTCGATGACGAAGTCCGCGTCGGCGAACGCGCTCTTGTCCACGCTGCCCGACACCAGCCCCGTCAACTTCGCCGCCTTGCCCGGATCGAGCCGCTTCTTGGCGACCAGCTTGTCGATCTCGCCCCGCACGTACCCGAGACCCTTGTCGACGCGCGCCTGGTCCAGGTCGGTGAGCACCACCGGCACCTCCAGCCGCCGCGCGAACAGCAGCGCGAGCTGGCTCGCCATCAGCCCCGCCCCGACGATGCCGACCTTGGTCACCTCCCGCGCCAGCCCCGGGCCCGGCGCACCCACCGGTCGCTTCGCGCGCCGCTGTACCAGGTCGAACGCGTACAACCCGCTGCGCAGCTCCTCGCTCATCACCAGGTCGGCAAGCGCCTCATCCTCGGCGGCGGTACCGTCGGCGAAGCTCGCCGTCTTCGCCAGAGCGAGCAGGTCGAGCGCCCGGTACGGCGCCGGGGGAGCACCGTGCAGCCGCTCGTCGAGCTGCTGCCTCGCGAACCCGATCACCGCCTCCCACATCTCGCTGCGGTCCACCTCGGGACGCTCGACGGTCACCTCGCCGCGTACCACGCCCGCCGCCCACTCCAGCGAGCGCTCCAGGAAGTCGGCGGGCTCGAACAGCGCGTCGACGATGCCCAGCTCGCGTGCCTGGTGCGGCTTGAGCATCCGGTTCTGCATCAGCGGGTTCTGCACGATCACCTGGGCGGCGTTGACGACGCCGATCAGGTTGGGCAGCAGTTGGGTGCCGCCCCAGGCCGGTACCAGACCCAGCGACACCTCGGGCAGCGCCAGCGCCGCCGCGCCCCCGGACACCGTCCGGTACCGGCAGTGCAGCGCCAACTCCAACCCGCCGCCCATCGCCGCGCCGTTGACGAACGCGAACGTCGGCACGTTGCTGTCCTTCAGCCGACGGAACACCGCGTGCCCCAGCCGCCCGATCTCCAGCGCCTGCTCCCGGCTGGTGATCAGCGGCATGCCGGTGACGTCCGCGCCCACGCAGAACACGTACGGCTTGCCGGTGACCGCCACGAACGCCGGGTCGGCCGCGAACGCCTCGTCCAACGCGCTGTTCAGACTCGCCAGCCCGCCCGGCCCGAACGAGTTCGGCTTCTTGTAGTCGAACCCGTTGTCCAGGGTGATCAACGCGGCGGGTCGGTCCAGACCGGGTACCGCGACGAACCGCAGCAGCGAGCGGGTCACGACCTCGTTCGGGAACTCCTGGCTCATGGCCCCGTCTCCTTCGCCGTGCCGGCTCACTGTCCGTTCTCCTTCGCCGCCTCGCGCGACGTCGTCGCGCCCGACCAGTGCGGGTTCTCCCAGATCACCGTGCCGCCCATGCCGATGCCGATGCACATCGCGGTCAGCCCGTACCGGACCTCCGGGTGCTCGGCGAACTGGCGCGCGAGCTGGGTCATCAGTCGTACGCCCGACGACGCCAGCGGGTGCCCCACCGCGATGGCCCCGCCCCACGGGTTGACCCGCTCGTCGTCGTCGGCGATGCCGAAGTGGTCGAGGAACGCGAGCACCTGTACCGCGAACGCCTCGTTGAGCTCGAACAGCCCGATGTCGTCGATGGTCAGCCCCGCCAGCCGCAGCGCCTTCTCGGTCGACGGGATCGGACCGACCCCCATCACCTCCGGTTCGACCCCGACGAAGCCGTACGACACCAGCCGCATCGCCACCGGCAGCCCGAGTTCCGTCGCGATGTCCTCGCCCGCCAGCAGGCAGGCGGTCGCCCCGTCGTTGAGTCCCGCCGCGTTGCCCGCGGTCACCCGCCCGTGCGGGCGGAACGGGGTCTTCAGCGTCGCGAGCTTCTCCATGCTGGTGTCCCGGGGCGCCTCGTCCACGGTCGCCAGCCCCCAGCCGGTCTCCGGGTCGCGCACCGCCACGGTCACCAGGTCGGGCTGCAGCTTGCCGCTGGCGTACGCCTTGGCGGTCTTCTGCTGCGACGCCAGCGCGAACCGGTCCGCCCGCTCCTTGGAGACGCCCGGGAGCCGGTCGTGCAGGTTCTCCGCAGTCTGGCCCATGACCAGGGCGGACGGGTCGACGAGTTTCTCGGCGATGATCCGTGGGTTCGGGTCGACGCCCTCGCCCATCGGGTGCCGACCCATGTGCTCCACGCCCCCGGCGATCGCCACGTCGTACGCGCCGATCGCGATTCCACCGGCGACCGTGGTGACCGCGGTCATCGCCCCGGCGCACATCCGGTCGATCGCGTACCCCGGTACCGACTTCGGCAGCCCGGCGAGCAGGGCGGCGGTACGGCCGATGGTCAGTCCTTGGTCGCCGATCTGGGTGGTGGCGGCGATCGCGACCTCGTCGACGCGCTCGGGCGGCAGTTGCGGATTGCGCCGCAGCAGTTCGCGGATACACCGGATGACCAGGTCGTCGGCGCGGGTGTTGGCGTACATGCCGCCGGCCTTGCCGAACGGCGTGCGGACGCCGTCCACGAAGACGACGTCGCGGACGGTACGGGGCACGGAAGCCTCCTACGGGTCGGTGACCCCTCGGATGCTACTCGTCGGTAACTAAGCCTTGGTCGGAACCCCGTGTGGTGCGGCTCACAATGCGTACCTTCTAGGACGCGTCCGGCGTCTCGGGCTCGATCAGCGCCTCGGTGAGATCCGCGCCGGTCAGCCCGATCTGCCAGGGTCGCGCACCCAGCCCCGCCAGCGCCGCCCCCACCGACTCCACGGTCAACGGCTCCGGCGGAGTCCACGCCAGCCGACGCACGGTGTCCGGCGACAACAGGTTCTCCGGCGGCAACGTCAACCGCTCGGCGGTACCGGTCACCACGGCGCGACAGCGCGCCAGCCGCGCCGCCGCGACCGGATCGCGCTCCGCCCAGCGGTGCGGCGGCGGAGGACCGTCGCTCGGCTGGGTCACCGGCAGCGCGTCCTCGGGCAGGGCACGCGCCTCGTTCAGCGCGTCCAGCCAGACATTCGCCAGCCGCCGTACCGAACGCCCGCCGAACCCCGGCAGCGCCACCAGTTCCCGCTCGTCCTTCGGGTCCGCCTGGGCGGCCGCCACCAGCGCGGAATCCGGCAGCACCCGGCCCGGAGCCGAGTCCCGGCGGGCTGCGACCGCGTCCCGCGCGTACCACAGCGCACGCAGCCGCGCCAGCGCCCGAGCACCGCGCACGCGGTGGATGCCGGAGGTACGCCGCCACGGGTCGGCCCGCGGGCGTGGCGGGCGGGCACCCCAGGCGACCAGCGCCGCGAACTCCTCCGCCGCCCATTCCGCCTTGCCCTGCCGCTCCAGTTCGTCGGCGAGCAGGTCGCGCAGGGCGACCAGCAGTTCCACGTCCAGCGCCGCGTACGTCAGCCAGGCGCGAGGCAGCGGTCGGGTCGACCAGTCGGCAGCCGAGTGGTGCTTCTCCAAGGTCAGACCGAGCAGTTGCTCGGTCAGCGCGGCGAGTCCGACGCGTTCGAATCCGCACAGCCGGGCGGCGAGTTCCGTGTCGAACAACCGGGTCGGTAGCAGGTTCAACTCCGCCAGGCAGGGCAGATCCTGACTGGCGGCGTGCAGTACCCATTCCGCGTCGGCGATCGCCGACGCCAGCGGACTGAAATCGTCGATCCCCAGCGGGTCGACGAGCGCGGTGCCCGCCCCTTCGCGGCGCAGTTGTACCAGGTAGGCGCGGCTGGTGTACCGGTAGCCCGAGGCGCGCTCGGCGTCGACCGCGACCGGGCCCGTCCCGGCGGCGAACCGCTGCGCGACCCGGACGAGTTCAGCCTGGGTGGCCACCGGCTCCGGCGTGCCTTCCCGGGGAGCGGTGAGCGGAACAGCCGGTTCGTCGGTCACGCCGACCACGGTACGTGGCTTCGCCGCTGTGATGTCGCCCGCAGGGGCTGCCGGCGTCGCGTGTCACGCCTGGTGACCCGTCCGCGACCGTCCTGATCGCTCGTTGAACGGGTGAGACAGGCCGGCATCGAGGCGGTACGGTCCTGTTCGCTGCGTCGAGCATCGATACCCGCTTGCCCCACCCCGATACCGTGGGCACGCGGCTGAACGGGGAAGGCGACATGACGACTGGTTACGACGGGATACCTGACGGTGCGCCGCGCCCCGCGACGGGCGGCGAGGCGCCCGCCCCGCTGCCGCCCCGCATCCAGCCGTCGTACCAGCAGGCCGCGGCCCCGCCCGTCGCGCCCGCCACCTGGCCGGCGCCGACCTGGCCCGCGCCGCCCGTCAACCCGTACCCGCACGTTGCCGCGAGTTCCGCCCCGGTCACGGGGGAGGCATCCGCGGCGACCGCGCCGGTGCCCGCCAGCGCGATTCCCCTGACCGCTCCGCCGGCAGGCGGTCCGCTGCCGCCGGTCGGGCCGGCGATCGGTTTCGCCCAGCCCCGGCGCGGTGCCGCTCGTGCCGCCCTGATCCTCGCGGTCGTGCTGTTCGTCGTCGCCGTCGCACAGACCGTCATGCTGGTCCGGTTGGACCACCGTCTCGCCGTAGCCGACCGGCGCAACGCCGCGCAGCAGCAGGAGGTCGGGAAGCAACTCGACACCCTGGGCAAACGCACGACGGCGCTGGAGAAGCGGGTGGGCGGGGCGTTCGACCCGGCTGCGGTCGCCGCCGACGTGCAGCCCAGCGTGTTCCGGGTGGAGGCGGGCGACTTCACCGGTACCGCGTTCGCCGTCGCCGCCGCCTCCGGCGGCGGCACCCGGCTGATCACCAACTTCCATGTGGTCGACCAGGTGTACACGGCGGGCAAGCGGGACGTGGCGCTGGTCCGCAAGAACCTTCGCTTCCCGGCGACCATCGTCAAGGTCGACAAGGCCAACGACCTGGCCGTGCTGTCGTCCAAGGAGAACTTCCCGAAACTGACGGTCGCCTCGGAGACCGTGCAGCCCGGTGAGCCGATCGTGGTCATCGGCGCGCCGCTCGGACTGGAGGGTTCCGTCACCACCGGCGTGGTGAGCGCGTTGCGCACAGACATACCAGGCGAGAACGGTCGCACGGTCATCCAGTTCGACGCCGCGATCAACCCCGGCAACTCCGGGGGTCCGGTGGTCAACGGCAAACGTGAAGTCGTCGGCGTCGCGTCCGCGAAGGCGCGCGACGCCGAAGGGATCGGGCTCGCCATCCCGATCGCGGTCGCCTGCCGGTCGTTCAGCGGCCTGTGCTGACCCGACCCAACCGCGGGTCCCGGAACGACCGGGCGCCCGTCAAACGACTCCCCGCCGTACGTGTCGGGGAGCGAACGTGGAGGAAACATGTCGTACCCGCCGAGCGCGCCGGGCGGGGCGTACCCCTCTGAGGGCCCGTCCCACCCGTCGTTCGAAGCACCCACCCAGTCGTACCCGGCGGCTGGGCCCGGATCCCCGAACCCAGCCGGTCCGCCGCCCGCCGCGACGCAGCCGTTGCCGCCCACCGGTCCGAGCCAGTCCACCACCCGACCGCTTCCGCCGACCGGCGGGACCATGCCCGGCTACCCGGTACCGGGCGCCCCCACCGCTCCGGTGAGCGGACCCGGCTACCCGACGGCGCCGGTCAGCGTCGCGGGCTACCCGCCCGTCAGCGGCGCGGGCTACCCGCCGGTCAGCGGCACCGGGTACCCCGGCGCGCCGGTCATGGCGCCCACCTCGGCGATGCCGACCCTGGACGCGCCGTCGGGGACAGCCGCCCGGCGGCGTCCGGTGGTACCGGTACTGGCCGCGCTGAGCGCCCTGTTCTTCCTGGCCACCGCGGTACTGACCGGCCTGTACCTGAGCAAGTCCAGCGACTACACGCGCACCAAGGCGAAGGTCGCCGCCCAGCAGAAGACGATCTCGGATCAGAACACCAAGATCGACAACCTGAACAGCGACCTGCAGTCGACCAAGGACCAGCTCACCAAGACCCAGCAGGACCTGACCGGTACCAAGAACACCGCCGACGAACTGCAGCACGAGAAGGACGTCATCTCCAACTGCCTGAACCTGCTCGGCGAGGCAGGCGCGGCGGCGGAGCGCGGCGACCGGACGACCTACAACGCCAAGATGAAGGAAGCCGACAAGGTCTGCGACGAGGCGGACAAGTACCTCAACTGACCGTCGTTCGGGTCGGTCGCCGGTCGGATCAGGTCGGCGCCGGCCCGAACCGTTCGCCGAGCGCCGTGATCCCCGGCGGCGGCAGCCCGGCGGCGGAGGCGAGCAGCGTGTACCACGCCTCGGCGTGGCTGGTCAGGTCGCCGCCCAGCGGCGTCCAGGAGGCCCGGATCTCCACGTCGGCGGCGACCGGGGTGTCAGCGAGCGCACCGAACCGGCTCGACGTGGTCTGGGTGACCGTACCGCCGATCGCGGTGTGCGCCGCCTCGCGTGAATCCAGCGCCTCCACCAGCCAACTCCACGCCACGCTCGGCAGCAGCGGATCGACCGCCAACTCCGCCTCGAGGTCGGCGGTGACGTAGCTGACCAGACGGGTGGTACCCGACCAGGCGTCGTGTCCGGCGGGATCGTGCAGCAGGATCAGGCGCCCGGTCGCCACCTCGTCGTCCTGGCGTAGCACGGCGGCGCCGAGCGCGTACGCGTACGGGGCCAGTCGTTGCGGCGCGGGCAGGTCCTCGATCACGATCTCGGATCGCGGTCGTACGGCCTTGAGTTGGTCGACGGCGCGCGCGAACGACGTGGGAAGCACTGTCGAGGGCGCCATACGCCGAGCCTAGGGCGAACCGAGGTCAACGCAGGCCGCGGCGCGCCGAGCAGCCGGTACGGCTTGTGCCACGACCGCGCCGATCGCGACGCGGCGCGAGCGTGCGACCATGGTGCGCGATGAGCACGACGGCCTCCGAGCCGCGCCGGGCAGCCGCGGCCGACTCCGCTTTCGTACGTGCGTGCCGGGGCGAGCCGGCGGGGCACACCCCGGTCTGGTTCATGCGCCAGGCGGGTCGGGCGCTGCCCGAGTACCGCAGGGTCCGCGAGGGCGTGCCGATGTTGGAGGCGTGCCGCCGACCCGACCTGATCACCGAGATCACCCTTCAACCGGTACGCCGGCTCGGCGTGGACGCCGCGATCCTGTTCAGCGACATCGTGGTACCGGTGGCCGCCGCCGGAGTGGACCTGGACATCGTGCCCGGCGTCGGTCCGGTGGTCGCGCACCCGGTCGCGACCGCCGACGACGTGTCCGGCATCCGCATCCTCGAGCCGGGCGACGTCGCGTTCCTCGACGAGGCGGTACGAGCCCTGGTCGGCGAACTCGGCGGCACACCGCTCATCGGGTTCGCCGGGGCGCCGTTCACGCTCGCCAGCTACCTCGTCGAAGGCGGCCCGTCGCGTACCCACGCGAAGACGAAGGCGCTGATGTACGGCGCGCCGGACCTGTGGCACGCGTTGTGCGGTCGGCTCGCCGAGATCACGCTGACGTTCCTGCGGGTACAGGTCGCCGCCGGCGCGAGCGCCGTGCAGTTGTTCGACTCGTGGGCCGGGGCGCTGTCCGAGCCCGACTACCGGCGGTACGTGCTGCCCCACTCGGCGACCGTGCTCGGCGGGCTCGCCGACGCGGGCGTGCCGCGCATCCACTTCGGCGTCGGTACCGGTCACCTGCTGCCCGCCATGGCGGAGGCGGGGGCGGACGTGGTGGGCGTGGACTGGCGTACCCCGATGGACGTCGCGGCGCGGCTGGTCGGCCCGGACCGGTCCGTGCAGGGCAACCTCGACCCGTGCGCGCTGTTCGCGCCGTGGGAGGTGCTGGAACCGATGGTGCGTGCCGTGCTCGACGAGGGCCGGGCGGCTCGTGGGCACGTGTTCAACCTGGGTCACGGGGTACTGCCGGAAACCGACCCGGACGTGCTGCGCCGCGTCGTCGACCTGGTACACGCCGCCTCGGCGCGCTGACCGCTCGCCGAGGTGTCCGATGCGCCGCTCGCGGCGCAGCCGTCTCAGGCGGTCCAGCCGTGGTCGCGGGCGAGTTGGGTGAGCGCCGACCGGGCGAGGTTCAGCCGCGCCGCGTCGTCGCCGTCCAGCCGGGCGGCGACCCCGGCGGCGATCTCCACCGCGCGGTCCTCGGCGAGGTCGAGCAGCCCGAGCGTCACCGTCCACCAGAACTGGTCGTCGTCGCGACGGTCCGGGCAGCCCGAGCGGTACCACTCGGCCAGCCCGTCGAGCAGGTCGTCGCCGACGCCGTCCGGATCGGTCAGGCGCAGCGCCGCGCACACCTTGTCGGCGGAGTCGCCCGACCAGTCCGCCAGGTGCCGCAGGACCAGCGGGTACAGCCGGGCGTCGCCGAGCGCGCCGGCCGCCTCGACCTCCAGCACCAGGACGTTGTCGTCGGCGAGTCGGTCCAGCAGGACCGGCAGTACCCGGCTGTCGCGCCGGCGCGCCAGACCGACCAGCGCCTCGCACCTGGTCTCGTCGTGCGGGTCGGACAGCCGGGCGGCGAGCGCGTCGCGCAGCCTCGGGCCGTCCGCCTCGGACAACTGGGTACCGAGCGCGAAGCACGCCCAGTCCCGCACGTCGTCCCACGGGTCGGTGGTGAGCGTGACGAGCGCGTCGACGACCGCTTCGGCCGCCGGTTCGTCGGTCAGGTGCGGCAGCGCCTGGGCGGCGGCACGCCGGACCTGGGGGTCGTCATGGGTGGTCAGATGCAGCGCGACGGGCAGCTGGGCCGGGTCGTGGCACGACATCAGGGCCGCGGTGAGGACCGCCGCCGGGGTGCCGGGGTCGGCCGCGAGGTCGGCGAGGCTGCCCGGATTCTGGTCGAGGTCCACGTATCGAGTGTCCGTCGGTTCGGGCCGTACGGCGACTCGAACGACGATCGAAAATGCCCGGCCCGGTTGCCGTGGTCGTTCGACGTACTGGGAGGGTGGGGGCATGCGGATCGTGGTCGTCGGCGGCGGTATCACGGGCCTCGCCGCTGCGCTGCGGCTGCGCGAGTCGCGGCCGGACGCCCGGATCGTGCTCGTCGAGCAGAGCGATGTCCTGGGGGGCAAGTTACGTACCGGCGAGGTCGCCGGGCAACCGATGGAGACCGGCGCGGAGACGTTCCTGACCCGCGATCCGGACGGGCAGCCGAGCGCGGCGGTCGAACTGGCGCGCCGGGTCGGACTCGGTGACGCGTTGCGCCATCCCGCGCCGCTGGGCGCGGCGATCGCGGCGCGGGGCAGGCTGTGGTCGGTACCGCGCGGCACGATCATGGGCATCCCCGCCGACCAGAGCGCGTTGGACGGACTTGCCCGGCTGGACCCGGCTCGCGACGCGGACGCGGCGCGCCCGCTGCTGGAGCCGGACCAGGACGAGTCGGTGGGTTCGCTGGTCCGGCGACGGTTCGGCGACCAGGTCACCGACGTGCTGGTCGACCCGCTGCTGGGCGGCGTGTACGCGGGACGCGCCGACGACCTGTCGCTGTCCGTGACGATCCCGGCGCTGGCTGCCGCCTGCCGGCGGGCGTCGACGCTGTCCGGCGCGGTACGCCAGGTGATCGCCGACCGCCCACCGGCATCCGGTCCGGTGTTCGCGACCGTCGAAGGCGGACTCAGTCGCCTGGTCGGGGCGGTCGCCGCCGCCCTGGGCGACGTCGACATCCGGCTCGGGTCGCCGGTACGGGAACTGCGTCCGACCGGTACCGGCTGGCGGCTGGTGCTCGGCTCGACCCGGGACGCGACCACGGTCGAGGCGGACGGTGTCGTGCTGGCGGTACCGAGCCGCCCGGCGGCGCGCCTGCTCACGGCGGTCAGTCCGGCGGCGGCAGCCGAGGTCGGCGTGCTGGACTACGCCAGCGTCGCGCTGGTCACCCTGGCGGTGCCCGCCGCGCGGCTGCCCGAACTGTCGGGGTTCCTGGTACCGGCGACGGAAGGTCGCGCCATCAAGGCGGCGACGTTCTTCACCACGAAATGGGCGCACCATCGCCGAGCGGACGGGTTGGCGGTGCTGCGCGCCTCGCTCGGTCGGTACGGCGACGAGCAGGTGCTCCAGCGCTCCGACGAGGACCTGGTGGCGCTGGTACGCGAGGATCTCGCCGCCGTGCTGGGCGCGCCGCTGCCCGCCCCGGTCGACGTCGTCGTGCGCCGCTGGGGCGGGGCGCTGCCGCAGTACACGCCGGGTCATCTCGACCGGGTCGCCCGCGCCCGGATCCTGCTCGCCGCGCAGGCGCCGACCCTGGCGCTGGCGGGTGCCGGGTACGACGGGGTGGGCATTCCGGCGTGTGTGCGCTCCGGGCAGGCCGCCGCCGATCAGGTACTCGCGGCGGTGGGAGAATCGGGGACATGAGCGAACAGACCAACGCCGCCCGCATCCGGGAGCTCAACGCGACCATCCGGTACACGATGTGGTCGGTCTTCCGTGCCTCGACGCCCCTGCCGGCGCTGCGCGACGGGCTGGCTACCGAGGTCGACGGGCTCTTCGAGCAGTTGGCGGGCAAGGACGTCACGGTTCGCGGCACGTACGACGTGTCCGGGCTGCGCGCCGACGCCGACCTGATGATCTGGTGGCACGCCCCGACCTCGGACGCGTTGCAGGACGCGTACGGGTTGTTCCGGCGCACCGGGCTGGGTCGGCACCTGACTCCGGTCTGGTCGCAGATGGCGCTGCACCGCCCCGCCGAGTTCAACAAGAGCCACCTGCCGGCGTTCCTGGCGGGCGAGGAGTCGCGCGCCTACGTCTGCGTGTACCCGTTCGTGCGGTCCTACGACTGGTACCTGCTGCCCGACGAGGACCGCCGCGAGATGCTCGCCGAACACGGTCGGATGGCGCGGACGTACCCGGACGTGCGCGCCAACACGGTGTCGGCGTTCGCGCTCGGCGACTACGAGTGGATCCTCGCCTTCGAAGCCGACGAACTGCACCGGATCGTGGATCTGATGCGCGACCTGCGCGCGGCACGCGCCCGCCTGCACGTACGCCACGAGATCCCGTTCTTCACCGGTCGCCGTCGCCCGGTCACCGAGATCGTCGCCGACCTGCCGTAGAGGGCTTGCGCGGCAGCGCCGGGGGCTCCGGCGCGTCGCTCCGGGCGGTCGCGCTTGGTCCCTGCGCGCGTCCCCGGCCCCGCGACCGTCGGCGCAGTTCGGCCTGCGGGAACTCAGCGGCGGCAGGCGAGGTCCGATCGCGCCATCGGCATGTGCGGGATGTCGTCTTCGAGGAATTCCGGGCCGACGACGCGGAAGCCGAACTCCGCGTAGAAGTCGACCAGGTACGACTGCGCGTTCAGGTCGCACGGCCGGTCGCCGATCAGGTCGAGCGCGGCGCGCATCAGCCGTCGGGCGTGGCCCCGACCTCGCTGGTCGCGGGCGACGCACACCCGTCCGATCCGGGCCCGGCCCGCGTGATCGCTGAGTACCCGCAGGTATGCCGCCGGCGGTTCACCGTCGCCCGCCAACCACAGGTGCCGGGTGTCCGCCTCCAGGTCGCGCCCGTCCAGGTCCAGGTACGCACACTTCTGCTCGACCACGAACACGTCGGCGCGCAGCCGGATCAGGGCGTACAGGGTCGCGGCGTCCAACTCGGCGAACCGGGCGACATGCAGGTCGGTCACGACAACCGATGCTACGGCCCGGCGTGCCGGATGCCGCCGGGGCTCAGCCCGGGTGGGAACCCACGGCGTCCCGCACCTCGGCGCCGCGCTCGGAGGCGTTGCGCGCGCAGTTCGCGCAGCAGTAGAAGTGCCCGTCGACCTCGACACCGTGTCCGATGATCCGGCACTGGCAGTGTTCGCACACCGGCGCGAGTTTGTGGATCGCGCACTCGAACGAGTCGAAGGTGTGCGTGTTTCCGCCCGTGGTACGGATCTCGAACGACATCCAGTAGTCGTTGCCGCAGACTTCGCAGACCGCCATGACGCCCCCCGGTACCGCTCGGCTCCTCTTCCGTGAGCGTCGCGCGGGGCGGCGACCGGGGCAACCGGAACCCGACAATCCGCCGGTACGCCCCTCAGCCGGTACCGGCGACGATCGCGTCGGCGGACGCGAGGACTTCGGTGACGTGTCGCCCGAACGCCGCGTCGCACGGGTGGGGGGTACCGGTCTCGGCGGCCTGCACGAGCGCGCCGACCGCGTGGCGCAGCGCGTCGACCGCCGGGCTCGGCTCGGGCGGCATCGCGCTCAGTCCGGTCGCCCCCCAGAGCGTGACGCTGGTGTGCGCCGCCGGTTCAGGGGTACGCAGGCTCAGCGCCGCGCTGCTGGTGGCGCCGGACTCGTGACGCAGCAGCAGCCAGGTGAGGTCGTTGCGCCCCGCCGTCGCCGACACGTCGGTCACCGGACCCAGCGCGCCGCACAACATGGACAGCGCGTGCGGACCGACGTCCCACAGCCCGCCGCGCTGCTGACGCCAGGTCGACTCGGCGTACGGGCTGCCGGGCAGCAGCGCCGACGCCAGCCACCGGGCTTCGCCGCCCTGCCAGCCGCCCCGCTTCACCGCGTCCGCCAACCACGCCTGCCGTTCCGGGCGGAACCGGTTGGTGAGGAAGACGACCGACGCGACTGCGGACGAGTCGACCTGCTGCTCGACCTGCCGGGCGAGCGCCGTCGAGGTGGCGACGGGTTTCTCCAGGAGCAGGTGGCGACCGGCGGCGGCGGCGCGTACCGCCAGCGGCGCCTGGACGTCGGGCGGTACCGCGAACGCCACCGCGTTGACGCGTTCCAGCATCTCGTCGTACGACCGGCAGGCGTCCACCCCGACCCGTCGGGCGAGCGCGTCGGTCCGGACCGGGTCGCGACCCCACACGCACTCCAGCCGGGCGTCGGCGGCACCGAGCAGCGCCGGGCAGTACGTCTGTGCGGCCCAGTAGCCGGTACCGATGACACCGAACCGCATCACCCGCCGCGCCGTCACCCGTCCACGCGCCCGTCGGTGCCGACCGTGACCTCCCGCAGGCTTTGCAGGAACCGCAGGTACGCGGTGGCTCCGGCGTCGGGGTGACCGAGGCCGCGGTCGCCGGTCCACGCCGCGCGACCCTTGCGGGGCGACATCTGCCGGGTGGCGGCGACGCCGTCTTCCGCCGCCTGGATCATCGCGTCGAGCGCCGCTTCGCTGGTACCGGTCGCCTGCTCCAGCGCGTCGAGGCTGGGAATCAGGGCGTCGAGTACGGTCCGGTCGCCCGGCGCCGACCCACCGCGCTGGGCGATGGCCGCGGCGACGGCTCTGCCCACCGCCAGCGCAGCGTCGCGGTCCACGGTGGTCGCGTCGGTCACCGCCCGCGCCGCGGCGAGCAGTCCGCCCCCGACCAGGGCGGCGAACGTCGACGGGTTCCCGCGTGCGAAGGCCGCGCCCACCGCGCGGAGCAGCGCCGCCAACGCGACGTCGGCGGGCAGCGTGTCCAGCGCCTGTTCGACCGCCCGGGCACCTTCACTCACCGTGATGCCGAGGTCGCCGTCACCTGCGGCGCCGTCCAGCGTGGCGAGTTCGTCCGCCGCCCTGCCCAGCAGCGGCATCGCCTTGCGGAGCAGGTCGGTCAGTTCGTCGGGAGTCACGCGATTCTCCTCTCTGCCCGCGCCGTCACTGCCGGAAGAACGGGGACGCCGCCGGCGCGTCGAGCAGGCTGACGAGTTCGTCGTCGAGCTTGAGCAGCGACAGCGACGCGCCCGCCATTTCCAGACTGGTCGCGTACTCGCCGACGTAGGCGCGGTGCACCACGACCGACCGCTCGTCGCACAGCTGCCTGACCCGGCGGTACATCACGTACAGCTCCTCCAGCGGGGTGGCGCCCATGCCGTTGACCAGTACCGCCACCCGGCTGCCCGGTCCCAGGTCGAGTTCTGCCGAGACCCGCTCGAACAGCTGCTCGACGACCGAGTCGGCGGTTTCCAGCTCGCCCCTGCGGATACCGGGCTCGCCGTGGATGCCGATCCCGATCTCCATCTCGCCCTCGGCGAGTTCGAACGTCGGCTTACCGGCGGTGGGGATGATGGTGGGCGACAGACCGACGCCCATGGTCCTGGTCGCGTCCGCCACCTTGGTAGCGACCGCGGTGACCGCCGCGAGGTCGCGACCCTCCTCGGCGGCGGCTCCGGCGCACTTGTACGCGAAGAACAGCCCGGCGACGCCGCGCCGCTCGGCGGCGCGCTCGGGCGGTGCCGAGGCGACGTCGTCGTGCCCGAGTACGGTCGTGGTCGTGATGCCTTCCGCGTCGGCGAGGTCGCAGGCGAGTTCGAAGTTGAGGCGGTCGCCGGTGTAGTTGCCGTACAGGCAGAGCACGCCCCGACCGCAGTCGGCGGCCCGGATCGCTTCGAGGGCGGCGTCCGAGGAGTGCGAGGAGAAGACGTTGCCGATCGCGGCGGCGGTCGCCAGACCCCGACCGACGTATCCGACGAACAGCGGCAGGTGACCCGATCCGCCGCCGGTGACGATTCCGACCCGGTTACCGGTTCCGGCGTCCTTGCGTACGATCACCCGGCTGTCGCCCTTGGCGACGGCGAGCTGGTCGGGATGTGCGGCCAGCAGCCCTTCCAGCATCTCGTCGACGAAGTTCGCCGGTTGGTTTATCAGCTTCTTGCTCACGCGCCACTCCCGAAGTTGACCCTGCTGTCCGGCGGCGGATCGCCTTGTACCGGGTCGGCCGGCACGCACCTGGGCGCGTCAGCAGAGCTCGGTACGGCACCTGCTGTGGTGTCACGACCGGCGAGACGTTCCGCCCGTCGACGGCTTCGCGACATCAGCCGGCCAGGCCGATGTAACCGGTAACATAGGCGGTGCGCCCCTCCCGTACAAGGGGTTGCGCCCACGTTTCTGGCGGTCGCCGACCTCGGCGGAAACCCCGGCACCGATCTCTTGACATGACCTGTGTTCCTCGGCACGCTAAGTCGCACCGCCTCATGTCACCGGTGACATCAATCATGTTCCAACTCCGCCCGCCGTACCGACGGCTCGTGGCGGTGGAGTCGTCGAGGGAGAAGCTCATGACACTTGACCTGCACGGGATCATTCCGCCGCTGGTGACGCCGTTCGGCGCGGACGAGAGCGTCCTGGAGGACGCCGTCCGCGCGGAGGTCCGCCTGCACCTCGACGCCGGTGTACACGGCATCTGCGTCACCGGGAGCACCGGCGAAGGGGCGAGCCTGTCGGCGCAGGACACCGTGGCGGTCGCGCGGGCGGCGGTGAAGGAGTGCGCCGGCAGCCGCCCCGTGATCGCCGGGATCATCCGCGACTCGCTGAGCGACGTGGTCCGGTACGGACAGGCACTGAAGGAGACCGGGGTCGACGCCCTCCAGATCACCCCGGTGCACTACCTGTTCACCCCCGACGGGGAGACCACCTTCGCCTACTACGAGCGGATCGCCGCCGAGGTCGGACTGCCCATCGTCGTGTACAACGTCGTGCCCTGGGCGACCATCGACCCGGTCACGCTCGCCCGGATTCTCGACGACATCCCGCTGGTGGTAGCCGTCAAGCAGTCCGGCGGCGACATCCACGCCCTGGCCACGCTGCTGCATCTGGGCCCGACCGGCGGCAAGGTGCTGACCGCGATCGACGACCTGCTGTACCCGTCGTTCACGCTCGGCGCTGCCGGCGCCATCGCCGCCACCCTCACCGTGGTACCCGGTCTGTGCGTCGACCTGTGGAACGCGACGCAGGCGGGCGACCACGCGACGGCGCTGGCCATCCACAACCGTCTGCTCGGCGTGTGGCAGGCCATCGGCGGGCCGAACATGCCGGCTCGGATCAAGGTCGCGCTGGCGATGCTGGGTCGGGACGGCGGACAGGCGCGCAGCCCGATGAGCCCGGTCACCGACGCCGAGCGCGCCCAGCTGGAACAGGCGTTGCGCGACGCCGGCGTGCTGTAGCGGTTCGCGCGCGGCAAGCCCCGGAGACAAACCCACCAGGCGAGCACGCCGACGGCGGGTGCACCACCCTTCGACCCTACGAGAGGGCTGACATGGCCAGGACTCTGACCAAGGAGGACATCCGGGGCGTCTTCCCCCCGGCGCTGTCCACGTTCGACGACAACGAAGATCTCGACCTCGACACCTTCCGGCGGGAGCTCGCGTACCTGCGGGACCTGGGCGCCACCGGTTTCGTGATCGGCGGGAGCACCGGCGAGGGCCACGCGCTGACCCCTGCCGAGCTGCACACCCTGTGCCAGGTGGCGATCGACGAGGTGCGGGGCGAGATCCCGATCGTCGGCGGTGTCATCACCACGTACACCCGTGACGCCATCGTCCGAGCCCAGGCGGCGCGGGACGCGGGCGCCGACGGGATCATGCTCACCCCGCCGATCTACCAGCCGCCGTCCGACGAGGGCATGGTCGACTACTACGACCGGGTATGGCGCGAGGTCGGTCTGCCGATCGTCATCTACAACGTGGTGCCGCGGGCACCGGTGACCCCGGAGCTGACCGAGCGGTTGGCTGACATCCCCGGCGTGATCGCCACCAAGGAGAGCATCGGGGGCAACCTGGAGACCCTCGGCCGGATCATCGAATCGGTCGGCGACCGGATCGCGGTGACCTGGGCGCAGGACCCGCTGATGTTCCCCGGGTACGCCATGGGCGCCGTCGGCTCCATCTCCGGGATCAACACCATCCTCCCCGAACACTCCATCCGGATGTTCGACGCGATCCAGCGCAACGACCTGGCGACCGCTGCCGCCATCCACTACCAGATGACGCCGGTCGCCCGGGCGATCGGGCTGGTGAACTGGCCCGCCGGCGTCAAGGCGGCGGTGAACCTGCAGGGCCGCAAGGTCGGGCTCGCCCGCCGCCCGTACGTGCCGCTCACCCCCGAGCAGCACAGCCGGCTCGAGCAGGCGCTCGACGCCTGCCGCACGGTCGCCGGTTAGCCCCTCGTCCGCGAACGTCCCACGGCCGCCCGTCGGCGGCCCGGCTCAATCACACGCGACTGGATCGGACGTTCGCCCCCATTCGCAACGCACCCCTCAGAGGTGGACATGACCATGAACGAACAGCCTGACGGCGCCGAATCGCCGCAGGCGGACCCCAAGCGGTACACACGGCGGCAGGCGCTGCGCTGGTCCGCCGGTACCCTCGGCGCGCTCGCCGCCGGCCCGACCCTGCTCGCCGGGTGCGGCAACGGCTCCTCGGGCAAGAAGTCCGGCGGTCGTAAGCACGTGTCGATGTGGCTGATGAAGTACTACGTCCCCGAGGCGAACACCGTCATCGAGAAGGCCGCCCAGGAAGCGGCCGACAAGGGCGGGTTCACGGTGGACATCCAGTGGCTGCCGTTCGAGAACTCCAGCTACGCCAAGTGGTCGGCGGCGGTACAGGCGAACCAGATGCCCGACATCGGGATGCCGGTGGGCTACCCGGCGCAGTACTGGGCGATGGGCAAGGTCGTCGACGTGTCCGACCTGTTCGACGAGATCGGCAAGGACGGCGGCGGCTGGTTCGACTACGTCAAGGACGACCCGACGATCAACGGCAAGCAGTGGTGGATACCGCTGTTCAACGAGACGGCCTTCGGTTTCTACCGCAAGGACGTGTTCGCCGCGAAGGGCATCACGGCGCCGATCGGCGACCTCGATCAGTTGCTGCACGCCGCCCAGCAGGTGACCGATCCGGCGAAGAAGATGTACGGCCTGGGGCTGGCGATGTCGCACGGCGACTGGGCGCACAACCTTCCGCCCGTACTGTGGGCGTTCGGCGCCAGCCTGCAGGACAAGGACGGCAGGATCGTCAGCGATTCGCCGGAGTTCGTCGACGCCATCACCTGGTACACCGACCTGTACCTGAAGTACAAGGTCACCCCGCCGGGCGCGCCGAGCTGGACGCCGGCCAGCAACAACCAGGAGTACGCGGCGGGCACGATCGCGTTCGCCGCCAACACGGGCAGCATCCTCGGCACCATCCGCAAGGACAAGCCCGACATCCTGAAGAACACGGTGCTCGGTCCGTGGGGCCAGCGCGGCGGCAACGGACCGTTCGCCGTCACCAACCTGCCCGGGGTGTTCATCACCAAGACTTCGAAGGCGCAGGACGAGGCGAAGGCCGTGATCAAGTCGATCATGAGCCCGACGTACTACAAGCAGTTCCTCGTCGCCGCGCAGAGCAACTTCCTGCCGGTACTCAAGGGGTACCTGGATCTGCCGTTCTTCACGCAGGACGCGCTGAACAGCCAGATCGTGAAGGAGATCCTGCCGGCTGCCCGTACCCGGTGGTGGCCGTACAAGGCGACGCCCACCTTCTCCGAGGTCGACAGCCAGGTCCTGTGGGGCAAGATGCTGCAGCGGATCACCACGCAGCACTGGTCGCCGAAGCAGGCGGTCGACGAGTTCACCAAGGCCGCCAAGGACATCAACGACAAGTACCGGCAGCTCTACCCGAACCTGTACGGCTGACGGATCGGAGCTTTCGGTGACTGACGAGTCGCAACTGTCGGTCCTGTCGTCGGTGGGCGCGGCGCGCCGCGCCCACCGACGACAGTCGCCCCGGCGCCGCCGCGAGGCAGTGCTCGGTTACGCCTTCCTCGCGCCCGTGACGCTCGTCCTCCTCGCGTTGCTCGGGTACCCGCTGGTCAAGGCGCTCATCATGAGCCTGCACCGGCAGTACGTCGGCTTCGACGTGGCGCCGTTCGTCGGGCTGCGCAACTACGTCGACATCGTGCACGACCCGACGTACTGGCACGCGTTCCAGAACACGATCGTCTTCACCGTGGCGTCCGTCGTTCTCAAACTGGGGCTCGGTCTGCTCACGGCGATCGTGCTCAACCGTGAGTTCCGAGGTCGCGGGCTCGCCCGCAGCGTCGTCCTGATTCCGTGGGCGCTGCCCACGGTGGTGACGGTGCTGGTGTGGAGCTGGATGTACAACGACTCGTTCGGCCTGGTCAACCACCTGCTCAGCGGACTGCACCTGGCGAAGCCGCACAGTTGGCTGGGCGACCCGTCCACCGCGATGCCCGCCGTCGTCGTCGTCGACGTCTGGCGCGGCTTTCCGTTCTTCGCGCTGATCCTGCTCGCCGGGTTGCAGGGCATTCCCGAGGAGTTGTACGAGGTGGCGTCGATCGACGGGGCGGGGCGGTGGCGCCAGTTCCGGTACGTCACCTGGCCGGGTATCGCCACGGTGGCGCTGGTCGTGACGCTGCTGTCGACGATCTGGACGCTCAACGAGTTCTCGCTGATCTGGGTCCTCACCCAGGGCGGTCCCGGAGACGCGACGACTGTCCTGTCCGTGCTCACCTTCAAGGCCGCGTTCCTCGGCAACAAGCTCAGCTACGGAGTAGCCGTGTCAGCAACCCTGCTACCGATCGTCGTCCTGCTGATCCTCGCGCTGGTCCGCGCGGTCAACCGCCGGGAGGCGACGACATGAGCCGCGCCGTCCGCACGCGCACCATGAAGGCGGAGCGCCGGGGCTCGGCGGTCCGGTCCGGCGTCGTGCTCGCCCTGATCCTGATCGGCGTGCTGCTGCCGGTGTACTGGATGGTGCTCACCTCGATCAAGCCGAACTCCGAGCTGTACGACGCGAAGTCGATCATGGTCGTGCACCACCCGACCGCGACGCACTACGTCGACCTGTTCGCGACCACCGACTTCGCGCGGCAACTGGTCAACAGTTTCGTGGTGGCCACCTCGGCGACCGTGATCACCGTCGTGGTCGGCACGCTCGGCGCGTACAGCATCGCCCACCTCAGGTACCGGGGGCGCAGCACCGCCGCGGCGGGCATCTTCTTCGCCTACCTGGTGCCGCCCACGTTGCTGCTGATCCCGCTGTACACCGTGTTCGCCCAGTTGGACATCCTCAACCGGTGGGCGGGTCTGATCCTGGCGTACCTGACGCTCACCGTGCCGTTCTGCACCTGGATGCTGCGGGGTTACCTGCAGAACGTCCCGTGGGAGCTGGAGGAGGCGGCGATGGTGGACGGCTGCGGTCGCCTGCGGGCGTTGCGCAGCGTGGTGCTGCCGTTGATCGCGCCGGGTCTGACCGCGGGAGCGCTGTTCTCGTTCACCCTCGCCTGGAACGAGTACCTCTACGCGTTCGTGTTCACCAACAAGTCGACCGCGGCGACCGCGCCCGTGGGACTCGCTTCGCTGGTGCTCGGTGACGTGTTCCTGTGGGGACAGATCATGGCCGGCGCCGTGGTGACCGCGATCCCGATCCTGCTCATCTACCTGTTCGGGCAGCGGTTCGTGGTCGGCGGGCTCACCGCGGGCGCGGTCAAGGGGTAGCGCGACGTCCGCGTCGCCCGGCTGGCACCGCGACGTTTGCGTCGCGTCCCGCCGTGGCGGCGCGACCCCTGCGTCGCGCGGTGGCGGCGTCCCCCCGCGTCGTCACCATCCCCACACATGTGTACCGGGAGCCCGACAGGGCTCCCGGTACACATGTCGGCGCGTGCCGGGTCAGTCGCCGGCGGGGGAGAGCAGCGGGCGGAAGTACCGGATGGCGCGCTGCACGTCCTCGTACTCGTGCGAGCGGTCCTTCGGCTCGTACTCCACCGAGCAGTAGCCGTCGAATCCGGTCGCGTGCACTGTCCGGATGATCTCCGGATAGTCCAGTCCGGCGTCGCCGCCCTCCTCGGTCATCTCCCAGATCTTCAGGTCCAGCCAGACCGCCCGATCGGCGGTGGCGACCACGCTCGTCATGCCGTCGAGGTAGTTGCCCGGGTCCAGCAGCAGCCCCAGCGCCGGGTGCTGGACGGCGTCGAGTACCGCGAGCACCTGTTCGGAGGTCTGCAGGAAACCGCCGTGGTTGTGGTTCTCGATGATGAGCTGGACGCCGTACTCTCCGGCCCGATCGGCGGCGCGCCGCAGGGTGTCGAGCATCGTCTTCCAGTCCCGCTCGTAGTCGTCCTTGGGCCAGCCCGCGTACACCCGGATGCGGGGCGCGCCCAGGAAGGTGGCGGCGCGCAGCACCGTGTCCATGTAGCGCAACTGCCCCTCGCTGTCCGGGTCACCGAAGTCGTTCACGCACCGCAGCGCGGAGAACGGCATGGTGGCGCGGATGGACGCCTCCTTGACCGGTCGCAGCGCGTCCTCGCTCAGCTCCGGCAGGTACCGGGTGTTGAGGTCGACGGCGTCGACGTCGAGCCCGCCCATCGCCGTGACGAACTGCGCGGTGTCCCATTCGCCGGATCGGATTTTCTGGTCGAACGACCAGGCGCTGACCGAAAGTTTCATCATTGATCCATCTCTGCCGATACTTGTCTACTGATCCGACGGGCTGACGGTCACCTTGGTGACCGGTTCGCCGTCGAGGGTGTACGCGCCGCCCAGCGACCGCAGTCCGTCCTCCGTGCGGTGCAGCGGCAGCCGGTGGCTGACCAGCGGCGCGATCGAGTCGCCGAGCCGCTCCAGCAGGCGGCCGGCGATGGTGAAGTCGCGTAGGGTGCGGCCCCGCACGCCGATGATCTGGCGACGCCAGCGCTGCAGGTCGAGGTGCGGGTTGAAGCGCGCCTCGCCCACGTCGGCGGCGGCGCCCGCCTCCATCAGCACCCCGGACGGCTTGAGATAGGTGAGTCCTTCACGCACCGCGGACGGCACGCCCGCGATCTCGTAGGCGACGTCGGCGCCGTGCCCGCCGACCGTGTGCTCGCGCACGATCCGGCCGCGCTCTTCGGCGTCGGGTACCTCGGCGATGTCGACGGTGACGTCGGCGCCCATCTCGCGCGCCAGCTTCAACCGCTCCGGCGGACCGCCGACGGCGATCACGGTGGCGGCTCCGCCCAGCTTCGCCACGGCGACGGTGAGCAGACCGATCGCGCCGGTGCCCTGGACCACGACCTCGGCGCCGAGGAGCGGGGGTCCGCCCATCACCATCTGTACCGCGACGCTGAGCGGTTCGTGCAGCACGGCAGCCGACGCCGACACCGACGTCGTGAACAGCGTCCGGCTTTCTGGCGGGGACAGCACGAGGTACCGCGCCAGACCGCCGCCGAACAGCCCGACCGGGCGGCCGTCCACGAGCACGCTGTTCGCGGTGCGGTACCGGCACATCCACGGCGCGGCGAGTTCCGCGCATTCGTAGCAGCGACCGCACTCTCCGAAATAGGCGGTGGTCATCACTACCCGGTCGCCTTCGCGTACCGGCAGACCGAGGACGTCCCGGTGACCCGCGGGATGGCGGACCACGGTGCCGACGTTCTCGTGCCCGAGCAGCAGCGGGAAGCTCGCCCCGACCCACTCGCCCCGGTACACGTGCAGGTCGCTGCCGCACAAGCCGGTCAGCTCGATTTCGATCACCACGTCGTCGGGTCCCGCCGTCACCGGCCATTCGCGGATCTCGAAGGGTCCGTTCTGTTTGGTGAGTACCGCGCCGATATTGTTCACGATCGTTCCTTTGCGGAGAGGGGAGCCGGCGAGGTGTCGGGTCGGCCGGCCATGATGTCGTTGACGTCCCAGTGACCGGTCGCGTTGGCGGGCGGCTTTCCGTGGGTGGGTACGTGCAGCAGGTGGTTGCCGCCGCGCTCCAGCCAGCGGCGCACCGCGTCGCCGAGCCCGTCCAGGTCGTCGATGTGCTCGCCGGTCCCGCCGTACGCCCGGATCAGCCCGATGTAGTCGATCTGGTACGGCGACCCGTCCGCGTGTTCGAAGTCGGTGACCAGTCGGCGCCCGAAGTGTCGGTCCTGGTAGACGCCGATGGACTGGTACCCGCCGTTGTCGAGGACCACCCACAGCACGTCCAGCCCGTACGCGATCGCGGTGGACACGGCGGAGACGGTCGAGTTGAACGCGCCGTCACCGATGACGCCCACCACGGGTCGGCGTCCCGCCGCCCGTTTCGCGCCCACCGCCGCCGCGGTTTCCCAGCCCATCGTGGAGAAGCCGCTGGCGACGAGCATTCCGCGCGGCGACCGGACCGGGTAGTGCTGCCCGACGAGGTGGCGTACGCCCACCCCGGTGACGAGCACGGCGTCGGCGGGCAGCGCCGCGCTCAGCGCGCCCAGGACCGCGGCGGGCTGGAACGGGGCGACGCGGTGTTCCGCGGTCGGCTGGATGCGCTCGCGCCACTGGTCGCGCTGCCGCGCCAGTTCCCGGATCCAGTCGCCGGTACGCGTGCCGGCGTCCGCCGGCGCGTGCTCGGCGAGCTGGGCGAGAGCGGTCGCGGCGTCGGCGACAGCGCCGAGCCGGACCGGGTACAGCCGCCCGATCTCCGCCGGGTCGATGTCGATCTGGAGCAGGTCGCAGGAGTCCGGGTCGAGGAACGACGAGCGGCGCCACGAACTGGTGTCCATCTCCGGGAACCGGGTGCCTACCGCGAGGACCACGTCCGCCTGCTTGATCGCGGTATTCGCCGGCTGGGTGCCGACCACGCCGGTGAAGCCGAGCGCGAGGTCGTGGTCCTCCGGGATGACACCCTGCGCGACCATGGTGGTCACCACCGGCGCCTGGTACCGCTCGGCGACCGCGATCAGCGCCTCGGTCGCCTCCGACACCACCGCGCCGCCCCCGGCGAGGATGACCGGGCGTTCCGCCCGTGCCAGCCGCTCGGCGAAGGCGAGCACCTCGGGCTGCGACAGCGCGGCTCCGGTGGTCGGGCGGGGCGGCGGGATCTGGTAGTCGTCCTCGACGCCGAGCAGGTCGAGCGGTACGTGCACGTGTACCGGCCCGGGCGAACCCGACAGCGCGTCGTCCCAGGCGCGTGCCACGGTGTGCGGAATCGCCAGGTGGTCGCGTACCGGGTAGGAGCGCTTGACGATCGGCCGGGTGACCAGGTGCTGGTCGTCGGTGCCGTGCCCGTCGATCTCCTGGTACGCGCCGAGACCGACGTACCGGCTGGGCGGCGCGCCGGAGATGACCACGACGGCGGAGGAGTCGGCGGCGGCGTCCCCCAGCGCCGTGGTGGTGTTCAGCGCACCTGGTCCGAGCGTCGTCACCACCACGCCGGGCTTGTGGCTGGTGCGGTAGTACGCGTCGGCGGCGTGCACGGCGACCTGCTCGTGGTGGACCGTGACGAACTGGATGCCCGACTCGACGAACGCGTCGAGCAGGGTGAGGTCGCCGTGCCCACACATCCCGAACACGGTGTCGACGCCTCGTTCGACGAGGACCCGGACGAGGGCGTCCGCCGCCCGGCCCTTCAACTGGGTACTGCCTCGCGTTTGGCTCATGGCTGCGTCCTTCAGACGAGAGTGCGGCCGCCATCCACGTACAGGATGTGACCGGTCACAAAGCTGGCTTGGTCGGAACTGAGGAACAGCACGGGCCCGACGACGTCGTCGGGGATGCCGAGCCGCCCCGCGGGCACGAGCCCGGTCAGGTGTTCGCGTACTCCTGGGCGGGCCAGGTATTCGCGGGTCAACGGCGTTTCCACGTAGCCTGGCGCCACCCCGTTGACGGTCACGCCGTGCGCGGCCCACTCGGCCGCCATCACCCGCAAGAGTTGGTTGATGCCGCCCTTGGTGGCCGCGTACGGCGCGTGGTTCTGGTGGGCGAGCAGGCCGGACACCGACGACAGGTACACGATCCGGCCGTACCCCTGCGCGCACATGTGCCGCCCCGCCTCGCGACCGAGGAAGAACGCGGACGACAGGTTGATGTCGACGATGTCGCGCCACTGTTCGTCGGTGAAGGTCACGACCGGTTGCCGGAGGTTCACGCCTACCGCGTGCAGCATGACGTCCAGCCCACCGAGCACCTCGTGGGCCTTGGTCAACGCGTCCCGCGCGGAGTCCGCCGCGGACAGGTCGGCCTGGATGACGCCGCCGCCGCGGGCGGTGAGGCCGAGTTCGGCGTCCACCTCGGCGAGCCGGTCGGCGTCGGCGTCGATGAGTGTCACGCACGCCCCGCCGTCCAGGTACCCGGCGACGCAGGCGCGGCCGAGCCCGCCGGCTCCCGCCACGACCACCCGCTTGCCGGCGAGCCCGAGCCAGTCGTGCGCGGTCATGCCGCCCACCGGCCCACGATCGCGCGGGTCTTGTAACCGGTTACATCGTGAATGAACGGCGGTACCGACACGGTGATTACTCCTTGGTCGTCAGTGACCGGCGCCGGTGTTCCCCAGCAGCCGGGAGATTTCGTCGCACGTGGCGAGCAGGGGTGTCAGGTGCTCCGCGAGCATCGCCTTCACCGACCAGTTGGGTGCCTGGACGACGACGTTGACCGCGGCGACCACCTGACCGGCGGCGTTGCGGACCGGACCTGCCACCGACCGCAGACCGGGCGCGAACTCCTGGTCCTGGACAGCCCAGCCGTCTTTGCGGACCTTGGCGAGCATCCGTTCGAGCTCCAGCCGGTTGCGTGCCGCCTTCGGGCCGTGTCCGATACCCATCTGCCGCTCGTCGAAGTCGACGCTCAGAGCGCCCGGCGTCAACGCCAGCAACAGCTTGCCCATCGAGGTGCAGTACGCCGGTGCCGTCGACCCGACCTGCAGGTTCGCCGTGACGAGATCGCTGTTGCGCAGCCGTTCCAGGTACACCACCCGGTCGCCCCGCAGGACGCCGAGGTTGACCGTCTGCCCGGTGGTCCGGGCGAGATTGTGCAGGGGAGCGGCGGCGACCTCGGCGATGTCGAGGCCCTGCAGCGCCGAGAAGGCGAGCTTGAGCACGGCGGGACCGGTACGCAACTGCCCGTCCGGCAGCCGTTCCAGGTATCCGTCCTCGATCAGGGTGTGCGTCAGCCGGTACACCGTGGGCATCGGAAGATCCGCGAGCTCGGTGAGGTCGCTCAGGCGCAGCGGGCCGCGATGGTCGGCGAAGAGCCCGAGGATGCGCAGGCCCTTGGCGAGCGCCTCCACCCGGTAGTTGTCCGCCCGGCCGTTACCGCCGTTCGCGCCTGTCGCGCCGCCGTTCGCGCCTGTCGCGCCGCCGTTCGTGGCGTTCGCGGCGGCGTTGGGCGCCGACGACTTCCGGGACCGCTGGCTCTTCTCGGCTACCAAGGCAACCCTTTCGCTCTGCGAAACCAGCTTTCAGAGCGCTACTCTAGGCCACCGCCAACCCGGTAGTCCAGAGCTCACGCACGGAGCCGCCCATGTCGACCGACATCCACCACTACCGCTTCGAGCCGCTGCTGCCGGAGCGGATGAGCGCCGAGCAGCGCGCCGTGTACGACGAGATTACGGCTGGTCCACGGGCCCGTGGGCCGCAGTTGTTCCGGCTCGTCGAAGCCGACGGCACGCTCACCGGGCCGTTCGACGCGATGCTGCGCTCGCCCGACGTCGGCATGGCGCTGCAACGGCTCGGCGCCGCGCTGCGGTACCGGGGCGTGCTGACCGACCGGGAGCGCGAGGTCGGCATCCTGGCGGTGGCGGCGTGCCGGGGCAGCGGCTACGAGTGGTACGCGCACGAGCCGGCGGCACGCGGCGCCGGGGTGCCCGACGAGGATCTGGCGCGGCTGCGGCGGGGCGAGTTCGGCGAGGTGGCGGACGAGCGGGACCGGGCGATCGCGACCGCCTGTGCCCAGCTGCTCCAGCACGGGGAGATGTCGGACGACACCCTCGCCTGCCTCGGCGCCCGGATGACCGACGCCGGCCTCGCCGAGCTGGTCGTCCTCGTCGGGTACTACAACCTGCTGGCGCTGCTGATGTCCGCCTTGCGGGCGCCGCTGCCGCGCGGCGTCGCGGACCCGTTCGCGGGCTGACCGCGCGGTCGCGGCAAACCGTTCGCGGGCCGACCGCGCGGCGGATCCGTTCGCGGGCCGACCGCGTGTCGGGGCGGACCGGTTCCCGGCTCGGTACGCCCCGTCGCGGACCGGTTTCTCGCGCCTGCCGCGGCGTTATCGACCCGTACGCGACGCCGAGTCCGAATCCCATTCCAGACCGGGTCCGACTGCCTGTTGACAGGGATGTAACCGGTCTCACAGACTACGGCGAAAGCCACTTTCGTCATGCGAAAGGAAGCTGGCCGCGGTGCAGGTGTACGAAGCGCTGGCTGACGAGTTCGCCGCCGAGGGCGTACGAACTGTGTTCAACCTGATGGGCGACGGCAACAAACTCTGGCTGGTGGCCATGTCCAACCGGCCCGGTGTGCAACTGGTCAACGTCCGGCACGAAGCCGCGGCGCTGTCGATGGCGGAGGGCTTCGCCCGAGTGTCGGGAGATGTCGGGGTCTGTTCGGTCACGTACAGCACCGGCATCACCCAGATCGCCACTCCGCTCGCGGTCGCCGCCAAGCACGGTACGCCACTCGTCGTCTTCGCTGCCGACATCCCCGCCGACCAGCGCGGACCCGGCAGCCAGATCGACATCGACGTGCGGTCGATCGTCCGCGACTGCGGCGCGGAGGTCCAGGAGATCCGGGGCGTGGACACGCTCCGGCAGGATGTCCGCACCGCCTTCCACCGCGCCCGGACCGGACGCCGACCCGTCGTGGTCCTCGCCGCCCCGGAGTTGCAGGAGCGGGAGGTGACCGGGCGTCACGACGTTCGTGACGAATGGTCACCGGGGAGCGCTCGCGTGGCGGGGCGACCCCGGCCCGATCCGGCGCTGCTCAAGGCAGCCGCCGACCTGATCGGTCGAGCGACGCGACCGGTCGTACTGGTCGGGCGCGGCGCGGTCGAGGCGGGCGCGGTACCGGCGGTGCGCGCCCTCGCCGAGCGCGCCGGAGCGCTGCTCGCCACCACCCTGCCCGCCAAGGGCTGCGTCGACGACGACCCGTACAACCTCGGGATCGCCGGTTCGTACTCCGATTCCCGCGCCAGGAGCCTGTTGGCCCGCGCCGACTGCCTGATCGCCGTCGGCGCCAGCCTCAACCCGTACACCCGCGCGCACGGCGAGCTGTTCGGCGGGGTACCGACGGTGCGCGTCGACGTGCGCGCGGACGCCGCGCCCACCGGTACCCGAGAGGTGTTCCTGCACGCCGACGCCGCGGTCGCCGCCGACGAACTGGCGTCGCTGCTGCCCGCGATCCGCTCGGACACCTGGCGCGACGCGGCGAACGCCGAGGCGCTGCGGCAGGACGGTCGACCGGCGGAGATCGCGTCGGTACCGGCTCCGGTGATGCGGGACCGCACCGACCCACGCCAGTTGGTGACGGCGCTCGACGCGGTGCTGCCCGACGACTGCGAGGTGGTGATCGGTGTCGGGAACTTCACCACCTTCCCGGTCCGCTTTCTCAGGAATCCGGGGAGGAGGCGGTTCCACCCGCTGCTGGACTTCATCACGATCGGCCAGGCCCTGCCGGTCGCCATCGGCGCCGCGCTGGCTGCCGGCGCACGCCCGACGGTGGCGTTCGAGGGCGACGCGAGCTTCATGATGCACGTCCAGGAACTCGAGACCGCCGCGAGGTACGCGGTGCCGATGCTGGTGTTCGTCATGAACGACGGGGCACTCGGCGCCGAGTACCACAAGCTGCGCGGTCACGGTCTGGATCCGGCCGAGTCGATCATGCCGTCGGCGGATGTGTGCGAGGTCGCGACCGCGTTCGGCGCGCGAGCCCGCCGGCTCACCAGCCTCGCCCAGGTGGGCGAGATCGTCGAGTGGTTCGACGCGGACGCCGGTCCGCACGTCGTCGACTGCCCGGTTGTCCGGGACGTCGTCGGGGAGTTGTGACGTAAGCCTTGACGCAGCACCGACGACGTGCCACTGTCACCGGAATCGCTGATGTAACCGGTGACATCGCCGGTGTCCCGCGCCCTACGGCGCGCCGTGAACGACCAGCCCTGCTGAGCGAATCGGAGACACGATGAGTGACCCAGCGACCAATGTTTCCCACGCCGGTGGCGACGGCGCCGTGACGAACAGCGCGAATCGGGCCACGACCGCGACCGGCGCGGGGGCGTCCGCAGGGCTGACCGTCGGGTCGGACCAGGCCCTGCTGTCCTGCGCCGCGGTCCAGAAGTACTACGGCGCGGTACACGCGCTGCGAGGCGTCGACTTCCAGGTGCGGCCCGGCGAGTTCGTGGCTCTGGTCGGGGACAACGGGGCGGGCAAGAGCACCCTCGTGAAGATCATCGCGGGCGCGATCCAGCCGAGCGCCGGAACCATCCGGATGGGCGGCGCGGTGACCCGGTTCCCGACGCCCACCGCAGCCCGCGGCCAGGGAATCGAAACCGTGTACCAGGACCTCGGTCTGTGCGACAACCTGAGCGTCGTCGAGAACCTGTTCCTCGGGCGCGAACTGACCCGGGGGTTCGGCCCGTTCCGGACGATACGCCGCAAGGAGATGCTGCGCGTCAGTCGCGACGTTCTCGGTCGGCTGTCGATGAACGTGCCCTCGCCCCGAGCCAAGGTCACCGCCCTCAGCGGTGGACAGCGCCAGGCGGTGGCGCTGGCGCGGGCCCGGCTGTGGAACCAGCGCCTCGTCCTGCTCGACGAGCCGACGGCGGCGCTCGGCGTCGAAGAGACGCGCAACTGCGTCAGCACGATCCAGGAGATCCACGCCGCCGGGGCTGCCGTCGTGCTGATCAGCCACGACATCCCCCTGGTACGGCAGTTGAGCGAACGCGTGGTCGTGCTGCGGCGCGGCCAGAAGGTCGGTGACATCGGTACCGACCAGGTGACCGAGCACGACATCGTCGCCATGATCACCGGCGCCGCTCGGCTCGGCGACGTACCACCGGACGACGCGGCGGCCCAGCCGCAGGGCTGACCGGCCAGCCGGCTGCCCGCTCACGACAGGCTCACGGTTGTCTGCAATCAACAAAGGAGCAGCGGATATGACACATCGCTATCGGCGCGTGGCAGGAGCCGCTCTCGCGGCGCTGCTCGCCGTCGGGCTCGCGGCATGCGGTTCGAGCACCTCCGGCTCCTCCGGTGGTACCTCCGCCAAGGCGAGCGACATTCGCGTCGGGGGCATCATCTGGGGTCGGTACCTCGACTACTGGCGACTGGTACAGCTGGGCATGGAAGCCGCGGCCAAGCAGTACCACGTGCAGATCCAGATCGGCACCAGCGACAAGAACCTCGGTACCGAGGCGCAGGTGGTCAGCCAGATGCAGGCACGGGGCGTCAACGTCCTGGCGATCAGCCCGTTCAGCGCCGACGGATCGAAGGCGACCCTGACCCGCGCCGGCAACTCGATGACCGTGGTGCAGTACAACACGCAGGTCAACGACCCGTCGCTGAAGTACTTCGTGGGCGTCACCAACGCACAGCTCGGAAAGACCATCGGCGAAGCCGCCAAGGACTACATCAACAAGCAGATGGGCGGCAAGGCCACCATCGGCACCTTGTCGAACGTGCAGGAGCCCGGCGGCAAGGAGCGGCTGGACGGCTTCCTGTCCGTGGTACAGACCATGCCGGGGGTCAAGGTCGTGGCCGACGCGACCGCCGCGAAGCCGGCGGAAGGCGCGTCCGCCTTCCCGACCCTGATCCAGGGCCACCCCGACATCAACCTCGTGTTCGGCTGGAACGGCGGTGCGCTCGAGGGCGCCGCCACCGCGGCCGCGAAGATGAACACCAAGGTCGCCCTGTTCGGTATCGACCTGAGCAAGACCGAGGCGGACATGATGCTCGGCCCGAACAGCCCGATCGTGGCCGTCGCCGACCAGCACGCGTTCCAGCTGGGCTTCAAGGCGGTCGAGCTCGGCATCAAGGCGCACCAGGGTCAGTCCGTCGACCCGGTCATCCACCTCGATCCGACGGTCTACTCGGTGAGCGACAAGTCCGGGATCCAGCAGTGGGAGCAGCAGCAGCAACAGGCCGCCAACGAGAAGTGATCGACGAGGCGAGGCGACCATGACAGAGCTAGTGGGCACCAAGCCGGTGCGTACCTCGCGGCGGGGCAGGACCTCGCCGGTGAAGGACTGGCTGGAGCAGTGGAGGACGGAGGCAGGGATCGGCACCGGCCTGGTTGCCGTCTGCATCGCGTGGTCGTTCGCCGCGCCCAACTTCCTCACGGGTACCAACCTGAGGTTGGCGTTGATGCAGGCGTCGGTGCTGATGCTGATCGCGCTCGGCGAGACGATCGCGCTGCTGACCGGGGAGATCGACCTGGCGATCGGGTCGATGGCCGGGCTGTCCAGCGTGGTCTTCGCCGACCTGGCGGTGCGGCACGGGGTACCGTTCGGGCTGGCGATCATCGCCGTGCTGGCGATGGGGGCGGTATCCGGGCTGCTCATCGGAGCTCTTCGGGTGGTGTGGAACATCCCGTCGTTCATCACCACGCTCGGCCTGCTGTCCGCGTACCAGGGCCTGTCCCTGGTGATCAGCAGGGGCACCTCGATCGCTCCGGTACCCGCGGCGTTCGCCCAGGCGTGGTCCGGAACCCTCGTCGGCATCCCGGTACCGATCGTGATCGCGGTCGTGATCACCGGTCTGGCGGCAGCCGTACTCGCGTTCACGCCCTTCGGGCGGCACCTGTACGCGGTGGGCGGCAACGCACGGGTCGCGCGCCGGCACGGCATCCGGGTATCCGTCGTGCGGACCGCGGTGTTCATGGTGAGCGAGATCCTCGGGGTCTGCGCCGGGTTGCTCGTCGCGGCGGAACTCAGCGCCGGGGACTCGACCGTGGGCTACGGCTACGAACTGCTCGGCATCGCCGGCGCGGTGGTCGGCGGAGTGAGCCTGTTCGGCGGCGCGGGCAGCGTCATCGGCGCGGTCATCGGGGTCCTGTTCATCGAGGCGATCCAGGACGGGCTGACGCTGATCGGCGTGTCGACCAACGTCTTCCTGATCGCCGAGGGCGCGTTGGTCGTGTTCGCGGTGTGGTGGGCGTCGCTGCAGCGACGGCGGCGCACGGACGAAGTCGGTTGACCGCCGACAGACCGGTCAGGTCCGGGGGGAACGGCGCACGGCGCCGTTCCCCCCGGACCGTGCGGCGGTGACGGACGAGGTGGAGACCAGCGGCGGCGCACACGACGCGCGCAGCCGGAAGTCCGTCGGCAGGATCGTCGTCTCGGCGTCGATCTCCTCGCCGTCCAGCATCCGGAACACGAGTTCCGCCGCCTTGGCGCCCATGTCGTACGCGGGCTGCGCGATAGCCGTGATCGGCGGGTCGACGAGCGCGAACAGCCGCAGGTCGTCGAAGCTGATCAGGGACATCTCGTGGGGGACGGCGACCTTGGCTTCGCGGAGCGCGGTCAGCGCGCCGATGGTGAGCAGGTTGTTGAACGACACGCAGGCGGTCGGTCGCGGTCGGGTCGCGAGCAGTTCCCGCATCGCCGCCTGCCCGCCGCTGACGCCGAGGTGCCCCTGTTGCAGGTGACCCCGCCGGATTCGGCGGTGGTGCGCCCGGTACGCGGCGCGGAACCCTTCCACCCGGTCCGCCGCCGTCTCGAAGTGCTCCGGCCCGCTGATCATCGCGATGTCGCGATGTCCGAGTTCGATCAGGTGGTCCACGGCACGACGCACGGCGTCGGCGTTGTCGGTCAGCACGGCGGGCGCGGGGACCTGGGGCAGGTGCCGGTCGACGAACACGACCGGGATCCGGCGCCGCAACAGTCGTCCGATCTGCTCCGGATCGGCGGTGGTGGGTGTGATCACGACGGCGTCGACGGTGCGCGCCTCGAACGCGCTCACCAACTCGCTCTCCCGGTTGGTGTTCAGGTCGGAGCTGCCGATGAGTACGTGGTAGCCGTGCTTGACCGCCTCGTCCTCCAGCCCGCGCGCGACCTCGGCGAAGTACGGGTTCGAGATGTCCGGGACGACGAGCCCGACAAGGTGGGTGCGACCCCGGGTCAGGCTGCGCGCGACGGCGTTGGGTACATAGCCCAGCTCCTCGACGGCGGCCAGCACCCGGCGGGTCAGCTCCTCGCTGACCTGGCCGCTGCCGCGCAGAACCCGCGCGACGGTGGCGGTGGACACCTGGCTGTGCCGTGCCACATCCCGGATACCGACCATCCTCCTCGACCTGCCCCCTCGGTTCTGTGTGCGCCCACGGCGGCGCACCCTGCCGCAGAATTTATCCGCATCGTTCGCCACCCGGTACGACCTCCGTCGCCCGGACAACCCAATCCCGACGTTCGGATTGACCGCTGGTCCGGCAAACCCATACTGTCACCGGTGACATGACCCTAGCCGCCGCCGCGCCGGCGGCCCGACCGAGGAGGTCGTGGCCGATGAATCAAGCCGCGCTGACCAGCGTTTCTCCACAGAACCCGGCCGATCTGGTGGGACGCGTGTCCGCCAGTTCGCCCGACCAGGTACGAGCGGCGGTCGAGCGGGCTAGGGCCGCCCAGCGGGAGTGGGCGCAGGCGTCGCCGGCGGTACGCTCGGCGGCTCTGAACGCGGTCGCCGACGCGCTCGCCGCCGCGTCCGACGAGTTCGCCGAGTTGATCGTGCGCGAGGTGGGCAAGCCGGTCGGCGAAGCCGCAGGCGAGGTCTTGCGAGGCGTCGCCATCCTGCGGTACTACGCGCAGCAGGCGTTCGACCCCGACGGCGAGACGTACCCCTCCGACGCGGGAACGTTGCTGATGAGCCGGAGTCGCCCGCACGGCGTCGCCGGACTGATCACGCCGTGGAACTTCCCGCTGGCGATCCCGCTGTGGAAGGCGGCGCCCGCGCTGGCGTTCGGCAACAGCGTGGTACTCAAACCCGCCGAGCAGTCACCGGTGGTCGCGGTTCGCCTCGGGCACCTGTTCGCCGAACGGCTCCCAGCCGACGTCGTCACCGTGGTACCCGGTGACGGCACCGCCGGACGCGCGCTGGTGGACACCGCCGACTGTGTCTCGTTCACCGGCTCCGTCGCCGTCGGCGAGCAGGTACGCGCCGCAGCCGTGGCGCGCGGCGTGCCGGTGCAGTGCGAGATGGGCGGTCACAACCCGTCCATCGTGCTGGCGGACGCCGACCCCGCCGCCGCTGCCGCGACGATCGCCGCCGCGGCGATGGGGTACGCGGGTCAGAAGTGCACGGCGACCAGCCGCGTGATCGTCGTCGGCGACCCGGACGAGTTCACCCAGGCGCTCGCCGCCGCGATCGACAACCTCGCGGTCGGCGACCCGATGAAGCCCGACACGGTGGTCGGGCCGGTCATCTCCGAGGCGGCGCGCACCGCGGTCGTCGACGCCGCGACGCGGGCACAGGACGACGGGGGACGAATCGTACGGGGCGGGCGGGCTCTCGACCTGAGCGGCTACTTCGTGGCGCCGACGCTGATCACCGGGCTGCCCGCCGATCACCCGGTCAACCAGCGCGAGGTGTTCGGGCCGATCTGCACCGTACTCGCCGCGGACAACGATGATCATGCCGTGGCGCTCGCCAACGGCGTGCCGTACGGCCTGGTCGGCGCCGTCTTCACCCGCGACCTGGACCGGGCACTGCGGTTGGTGGGCAGGCTGGACACCGGGATGGCGCGGGTCAACGCCGCGACCTCCGGAGTCGACTTCTACGCCCCGTTCGGCGGCGCGAAGATCTCCAGTTACGGTCCCCGCGAGCAGGGCAAGGCGGCGCGCGCCTTCTACACCAGAACGCAGACCGTCACCATCGCGGCCAGTTCCCGCTGACCGCGGCCGCGGCGCGGCCACCCGGTTCCGGGCGCGCCCCGTCCGCGCCGCGCGCCGGTCGCTCCGCGCCCCGTCCGCGCCGCGCCGGTCGACTCTGCCCGCGTCGCCGGGTCAACCGGGCAGACCCCAGAACGGGCCGGTCAGTCCCACCTCCGCGAAGTACGCCGCTGCCGCGTCCGGCTCGCGCCGGACGTAGCCGTAGCCGAGTCGCCCGTCGTACCAGTGCGACGCGAACCGCCACAGGGTCGGCAGGTCCATCACGTACCCCCGCGGATTGCCGGTGCGGTCCCGCCAGGCGTCCAGACACCGCTCGTCGCAGAAGATCCTCTGGTGGGCACAGGTGTGGACGACGTCGTCCCACATGTGTGTCACCGGAACGAGAAAGTGCGCGACCTGGTCGCCGGGCGGCGGCGCCTCGGTTCCGACGTTCCAGGCGAGTGCCGCCCCGCAGCCGGGGCACCTGGTCGCGACCAGGACATCCGGCTCGTCGGGCAGCAGATGGGGCAGCGCGAACGAATCCCAGGCGCACCCTCCCCACCACAGCGTCCGCTCGCCCATCACGGAGAAACCGAGCGGGATCGACGCGAACGGGTGCGCCATCAGGATCTGTTCGCCCGACGCGTCCAGGACGATGTGACGTTGATCGTGCAGTACCCGTAACCCCGCCCGGACCTCCGACTCCGGCAGCCCGGTCGCCTCGGACAGGTCGGGGAGGGTCGGTGGACGACCGGTTCCGGCGAAGGACCGGTACACCGCGAGCCGCAGACGTTCGGTGTCCATGGCGGTCATCATCGCGCTTCGCCGCCGCGCCGGACGTCCCGTGCCCGGCTCTCCTGGGCGGGAACGTGGTCGTGTCCCGCGCCTGGCTCTCCGGCGCGGGACCGCGGTTGGGCCTAGCTCTCCGGCGCCGGTTCCAGCCGCAGACTGATCGAGTTGATGCAGTACCGCTGGTCGGTCGGGGTCGGGTACCCCTCGCCCTCGAAGACGTGACCAAGGTGCGAGTCGCACCGGGCGCAGCGCACCTCGGTACGGACCATCCCGAACGAGCGGTCCTCGATGTACCGGACGCGATCGCCGGCGAGCGGCGCGAAGAACGACGGCCAACCGCAGTGCGACTCGAACTTGGTGTCGCTGGTGAACAGTTCCGCGCCACAGGCGCGGCAGCGGTACACCCCTCGCGTCTTCGTGTCGGTGTACTCCCCGGTGAACGGCGCCTCGGTGCCGCCCTCGCGCAGCACCCGGTACTCCTGCGGGGTGAGCCGGATCTTCCACTCGTCCTCGGTCGCCGGCAGCGGCCGTGTCGCCTCCGGCGACTGGGCTGGCTGTGTCGCCTCCGGCGACTGGGCTGGTCGTGTCGCCTCCGGCGACTGGGCTGGCTGTGTCGACGGTGCGCCCGGCTGGGTGTCGTGTGCCATCCCTCCACGGTACGGCGTGGGCGCGGCTGCCCGTTCGTGTCGGCGGTCCGGCATAGGGTCTGAGCATGGGCGAGGCGTGGACCGTCGAGGTCGCCGGCCGGGACATGCGGATCACGAACCCGGACCGGGTGGTGTTCCCGACGCGCGGGTTCACCAAGCGTGACGTGGTCGGGTACTACTTGGCGGTCGGCGACGCGATCCTGCGCGCTCTGCGCGACCGGCCCACCACGCTGCAGCGGTTCCCGGAAGGGATCGACGGCGAGGCGTTCTTCCAGAAGCGGGTACCGTCGCGCGGGGTCCCGCCCTGGCTGCGCTCGGTCGGCATCCGGTTTCCGAGCGGTCGTACCGCCGACGAACTCTGCCCGGTCGATCTGGCGCACGTCGCCTGGGCTGCCCAGATGGGCACGGTCGTGTTCCATCCCTGGCCGGTACGCGCCGCCGACGTCGATCGCCCCGACGAGTTGCGCATCGATCTCGATCCGCAGCCTGGGCGCGACTTCGCCGACGCGGTCGAGGCGGCCGGCGAGGTCCGCGCGGTGCTGAGCGACCTGGGCTGGGTCGGATACCCGAAGACCTCCGGCGGTCGGGGCGTGCATGTGTACGTCCGGATCGCGCCGCGCTGGACGTTCACCGAGGCGCGCCGCGCGTTGATCGCGCTTGCCCGCGAGGCGTCCCGCCGCCGCCCCGACCTGATCACCACGAGTTGGTGGAAGGAGGAGCGCGGTGAACGCGTGTTCATCGACTACAACCAGATGGCGCGCGATCGCACCATCGCGTGCGCGTATTCTCTGCGCGCCAACCCGAAAGCGACCGTTTCGACCCCGGTGACCTGGGACGAGTTGGGCGACGTCGAGCCGGACGACTTCGACCTGGCGACCGTTCCCCGACGGCTGGCCGAGCGCGGCGACCCGCACGCCGGGATCGACGAGCACGCGTACGACATCACGCCGCTGCTGGACTGGGCGGATCGCGACGAACGCGACGGGCACGGCGACCTGCCGTACCCGCCGGACCATCCGAAGATGCCCGGCGAACC
>DASUXA010000096.1:0-34748 GCA_036378155.1 Micromonosporaceae bacterium
TGAGCTGGCGGATCGCTCTGCGGTACCTGCTGGTCGAGCAGTTCCGCGACGCGGAGGTAGCTGCCGTAGCTGAGTAGGCCGCCCTGCTCGCCGAAGCGGGGGTCGGCAGCGCCGTAACCGGGGTCACTGTTGGTGCCTGTCACGCCGTGACCGTACCTCCCGTCCGCCGTGACCTGGGACGGGGTCGGCAAGACGACCAGGGCGAATGTCACGTACCGTGTGATCATGGCGGGCACCGTGTACCTGACGGGTACCGAAGCCGGAGGCGGCAAATCCGCCGTCGCCCTCGGCGTCACCGAGCTGCTGTCCCGGCAGGTACGGCGGATCGGCGTGTTCCGACCGCTGGTACGCACGCCCGACGACCCGATCGTCGAGCTGCTGCGCCGGCGGTACAAGCTGGCGGCGGCGACGACCGGGATCACGTACACCGAGGCAGCGGGACTGATCGGCGCGGGGCACACCGAGGACCTGGTCGCCGACGTAGTGGACCGGTTCCAGGCGGTCGCCGAGGCGAGCGACGCGGTCGTGGTCGTCGGTACCGACTTCGGACACGAGGACGGTGATTCCCGCGAGTCCGGCGGGCTGCCCGACGAGCTCGCCCTGAACGTCCGGCTGGCGACCGAACTGCGCGCCGCCGTCCTGCCCGTGGTCGACGGTCTCGGTCGCGACGGGCGGGACGTCGCGTCCGGCGTGCGCGCCGCGTACCACACGCTCACCGAGCTGCGCGCCACCCTGGTCGCGGTGATCGCCAACCGGGTCCGCCCGGAGCAGCGCGAGACGGCGCTGGCGCAGGTGGGGTCGCTCGACGTACCGGTGTACGCGGTGCCCGAGGTGCCCGCCGTGTCCGCCCCGACGGTCGCCGAGGTCGCCGCCGCGCTCGGCGCGCGGCGGCTGCTGGGCAGCGACGCCGACTACACACGCGACGTGCTCGACTTCGTGGTCGGCGGGGCGACCGTACCGACCTTCCTGGATCACCTGCGGGACGGCTGCCTGGTGATCACGCCGGGCGACCGGGCGGATCTGGTCATCGCCGCGTACGCCGCGCACGCCTCCGGGCAGGCGGCGCTGGCGGGGCTGCTACTCACCCTGGATCTCGCCCCGGACCCCCGGGTGGTCGCCCTGGTCGACCGGTTGTCGACCGGCCTGCCGGTGGTGGTGACCGCGCTGGACAGCTTCGACGCGGTGTCCCGCGCGGCGGGACTGGAGGCGAGGCTGACCGCCGACAACCCGCGCAAGGTGGAGGCGGCGCTCGGCGCGTTCGAGTCGACCGTCGACACGGCGGAACTCAACGCCCGGCTCGACGTCGCCAGGTCCGACCGGGTCACGCCGCTGATGTTCGAGTACGAACTGATCTCCCGCGCCCGCGCTGCGCGCCGCCACGTCGTGCTGCCCGAAGGCACCGACGAACGGATCCTGCGCGCGGCGGAGATCCTGCTGCGTCGGGGCGTGTGCGAGTTGACGCTGCTCGGACCCGCCGACGAGATCGGTCGACGGTGCCGCGAACTCGGCATCGTGTTGAACGACGCGCACCTGGTCGACGTCGCCGGCTCGGCGTGGCGCGACGAGTTCGCCCGCACGTACGCCCGGCTGCGCGCCGCCAGGGGCGTCACGCTGGACGCGGCGTACGACCGGGTCAGCGACGTGAACTACTTCGGCACGCTGATGGTGCACACCGGGCTGGCGGACGCGATGGTGTCCGGCGCCACCCACCCCACCGCCGACACGCTGCGACCGGCGTTCGAGATCATCCGTACCCTCCCCGGCGTCTCGGTCGCCTCCAGCGTGTTCTTCATGTGCCTGCCGGACCGGGTGCTGGTGTACGGCGACTGCGCGGTCAACCCCGATCCCGATCCGGAGCAGCTCGCCGACATCGCGATCTCGTCGGCGGACACCGCCGCCCGGTTCGGGGTGCCGCCGCGCGTGGCGATGCTGTCCTACTCGACCGGTACCTCCGGGCGAGGCGCCGAGGTGGACAAGGTGGCCGCCGCGACGAAGCTGGTCCGCGAGCGCCGCCCCGACCTGCCGGTCGAGGGTCCGATCCAGTACGACGCGGCGGTCGACCCCGCGGTCGCCGCCGCCAAGCTGCCGGGCAGCCCGGTCGCCGGTCGAGCCACGGTGTTCGTGTTCCCCGACCTGAACACCGGCAACAACACGTACAAGGCGGTGCAGCGGTCAGCCGGCGCGGTGGCGGTCGGCCCGGTACTGCAGGGGCTGCGCAAACCGGTCAACGACCTGTCCCGGGGCGCGACCGTGCCGGACATCGTGAACACGGTGGCGATCACCGCGATCCAGGCGGCGGCGTCGTGAGCCGGGAAATTCTGGTGCTCAACTGCGGGTCCTCGTCGGTGAAGTACCAGTTGTTCGCCGTCGACGCGGTCGACCAGTCGGGTGCCGTCGACGCGGTCGACCCGTCGGGTGCCGTCGACGCAGTCGACCCGTCGGGTGCCGTCGACGCAGTCGACCCGTCGGGCACCCTCGACGGGTTGCGGCACATCTCGGGCGGGCTGATCGAGCGGATCGGCGAGCCGGACGGTCCCGCCTCGCACGAGGCGGCGCTGACCACCGCCGCCGGTACCGTCCGGCTGGACTCCCCCGATCTGATCGCCGTCGGGCACCGGGTGGTCCACGGCGGCGCCCGGTTCACCGAACCGACGCTGATCACCGACGAGGTGATGGCGACCGTCGCGCGGCTGACCCCGCTCGCGCCGCTGCACAATCCGCCGAACCTGGCGGGCATCGCGGTGGCTCGGGCGCTACGACCGGAACTGCCGCAGGTCGCCGTGTTCGACACCGCGTTCCACGCGACCATGCCGGAGCACGCGTGGCGGTACGCGATCGACACCGCGCTCGCCGACGAGCACGGGGTGCGCAGGTACGGCTTCCACGGCACCTCGCACGAGTACGTCGGGCGGGTCACCGCGCGTCTGCTCGGACGCCCGTTGCCCGAGGTCAACACGATCAGCCTGCATCTGGGCAACGGCGCGTCGGCGTGCGCGATCCAGGGCGGCAGGTCGGTGGACACCTCGATGGGGCTGACCCCACTGGAGGGTCTGGTGATGGGCACCCGTAGCGGGGACCTCGACCCGGCGGTGGTGTTCCACCTGTACCGGCAGGCGGGGCTCGCGGTCAGCGAGATCGACGGCATGCTGAACCGACGCAGCGGGTTGCGCGGGCTGGCCGGCGACAACGACATGCGCGACGTCCTCGCCCGGCGCGCGGCGGGCGACCGGGCGGCGGCGCTCGCTTTCGACATGTACTGCTACCGGATCCGCAAGTACATCGGCGCCTACGTCGCGGTGCTGGGTCGGGTCGACGCGGTCACCTTCACCGCGGGCGTCGGGGAGCACGCCGCGCCGGTACGGGCTGAGGCGCTGCGCGGGCTGGACCGGTTCGGGATCGCGGTGTCCGAGGAGCGCAACTCCGCGCCGGACGGCGAGGCGCGGATCATCTCGCCGGACGGGTCGCCGGTGACCGTGTGCGTGGTACCGACCGACGAGGAGCACGAGATCGCGCTGCAGACCCTCGACGTGGTGCGGTCGGCGCGGGTCAGGCGGGGGCGACCGTGACCTCGCCGACGTCGGAGCCCGCGGTGATCCGGTGCGTCGAGTCGGGCTGCTGCGCGACGGAGATCTTGGACCGCCCGACCGCGGCGTGCGCGTCCACGGTGTAGGCGACGCCACCCGGCAGGTACACCCCGACCGAGCCGACTGTGGTGCGGACCCGCACGTCGCGCGGCGGCGCGGCGAAGCGCAGCGTGACCGATCCGGCGCCGCTGCGTACGTCGACGGTGGGGCTGCGCAGGTCGGACGCCTGGACCATGCCCGCGCCGGTGTTGAGCGACAGCGCACCGGACAAGCCGCGCACGTCGACGGTCCCGTTGTCGGTGGTGATCCGCACCGTGGTGGCGGTCGGTACCTCGACCCGGTAGCTGACTCCGCAGATCCGCACGCCGCTGCCGGGGCAGCCGCCGTGGTCCAGGGTGAGCGAGTCGCCCTGTACCTGGTGGCGGGTCGAGGGCGGGGACCCGCTGAACGTGAGGGTCTCCTGTACCGAGATCGGACCGCTGCCGCCGGTCACGTCGACCGATCCCGAGCCGGACCGCAGCAGGAGCGTGGTGACCGGCTGGGTGACCTGGTACCGGTGGACGCTGACGTGCCGCCCCGCTCCGTCGCCGCCCGAGTCTCCGCAGCCGGTGAGCCCGGCGAGGGCCAGTACCGCGACGCCCGGCAGCAGCCACGGCACCGGGTGCGCCGGTCTCCGCCGACGTACCGTCAATCTGCGCGTATCCGGCATAGTGCCATCATGCGCAGTTGTCGCGTCTGGACGCGCCGGGAACCCGTTAGCGTCGAGCCATGCGCCGCGCCCTCGCCGCCCTCGCCGCCACGCTCGCCCTGGTCAGCGGGTGTACCGCAGCCACCACACCGGCGCGCTGGCATCCCGCGCCGATGGCGTCCGGGCAGGTCGTCGCGCCACGGGAGACGACCCTCCCGCCCCGCGCCGGGGCCGCGCCGACCCGACCGCTGCCGGTCGCGGTACGCACCCTGACCGTGACCAACGGTCCGGACCGGGTGCTCCCGACGACCGTGTGGTACCCGACGGCGACCGGACGCTTTCCGGTCGTGGTCTTCAGCCACGGACTGACCGGGCTGCCCACGGACTACGCGGCGCTGCTGGCGAGGTGGGCGACCGCCGGATTCGTGGTCGCCGCCCCGGCGTACCCGCACACCAGCCGGGGCGTCGCGCGGTTCGACATCACCGACGTGCTCAACCAGCCCGCCGACGCGTCGGCGGTACTGACCGCCGTGCTCGACGACGCCGCCCTGCGCGACCGGGTGGACCCGGCACACGTGGCGGCAGCGGGGCACTCGGCGGGGGCGATCACCACGGTGGGGCTGTTCACCGGCGCCCGCGATCCACGGCTGTCCGCCGGAGTGGTGCTCGCCGGCAACGCGCTCGGCTTCGGCACCCGGTACACCGGACCGCCGGCAGCGCTGCTGTTCGTGCACGGCGACCGGGACGGGGTGGTCTCGTACGCGTCCGGCAAGGCGGCGTTCGCCGCCGCGCCCTGGCCCAAGGCGTTCCTGAGCGTGCCCGGCGGCGGACACACCGACCCGTACATCCGCCCCGGTACCACCGGGTACGCCACGGTCGCGGCGACCACCACGGATTTCCTGCGCTGGGCGTTGTACGGCGACCGGGCGGCGTACCGGCGACTCGCCGCCACCGGGTCGATCGACGACGAGTTGTAGGTGCCGCCCGCCGGGGTGCGCCGACCGGGTAGCCGAGCGGCTCCACCGGCGTGGTGAAGCATCCTGGGATGCCTACCTCGCTCGGGATGTACCCACACCACGGGAGTTGTGCGCTTCGACCGAGACACCCCGACCGGCACGCCCGGCGGGCACAGCTAGCCGGCACGACTAACCGGCGCGACGGCGACCGGCCCAGGCGTTACCTCGTGTGGTCGACGACGATCTTGCCGAACACCTGCCCCGACTCCAACTGCTGGAACGCGTCGCGGACCTGTGAGAACCCGTACACCGAATCGATGATCGGTCGCAGCCCACGCGACGCGCACAGCGACGCGAGCGCGCCCAACTCGTCGCGGGTGCCCATGGTCGAGCCCAGGATCTCCAACTGCAGGAAGTACACCCGCCTCAGGTCGACGCTGGCGAGGTGGCCCGCGGTCGCGCCGGACACCACGATCCGCCCGCCCTGGGTGGTGCACTTCAACGAGTGCTCGAACGTCGCCGCGCCGACCGTCTCGATCACCACGTCCACCCGCTCCGGCAACCGGGCGCCCGGCTCGAGCGCGGTCGCGCCGAGCGCGGCGATGCGTTCCCGCTTGCCGGGGTCGCGGCTGGTCGCGTACACCCGGGCGCCCATCGCGTTGGCGAGCACGACCGCGGCGGTGGCGACCCCGCCGCCGGCGCCCTGGACCAGCACCGAGCCGCCCTCCGGCAGCCGCCCGCGCACCCGCAGCATCCGGTACGCGGTGAGCCACGCCGTCGGCAGGCACGCCGCCTCTTCGAAGCTGAGCTCGGCGGGCTTGGGTACCAGGTTGCGCCGGGGCACCCAGACGCGTTCGGCGAGCGTGCCCGGGTACCGCTCGGACAGCAGCGACCGCTTCGGGTCCATCGTCTCGTCGCCCGCCGCCGGGTCGCCGATCACGGCGTGGACGATGACCTCCGAGCCGTCCGGCGCGATACCGGCGGCGTCGCAGCCGAGGATCATCGGCAGCCGGTCGGCGGACAGTCCGACGCCGCGCAGCGACCACAGGTCGTGGTGGTTGAGCGAACTGGCCCGCACCTCGACCGGCACCCACTCGTCCGGTACCTCGGGCTCGGGCAGGTCACCGACGGCCAGACCGGCCATCGGGTCGTCCGGGTTGATCGCTGAGGCGTACACCGCGCGCATGACCGCACGCTAGCAGCCGATGCCCGGCCCCGCCCGGTGGTCGCGATCACGGTCCCCGGAACCGGCGGTCCCCCGTGTCGCATCACCGATCTGAAGAAATCATCAATTGAATTATTGAAATGAGTCGGAGTCCGGGCCAGGATCGCGCTCAGGGCACGCACCCTCCGTGCCCACCCCACCACCCCCGGTGGGGCACCCCTGGCGAAGGGACCCCTGATGGCATCACCGCTCAGCAGGGCGATAGCCGGTATCGCCGCCGTGGTCACCACCGCGGGTGTGGTCGCCGGCCTCGCCGCCCCGGCATCCGCCGCTCCACCCAGCCCCCCGTCCGCGGCGGGCGGTCCGAGCACCCACAGCACCATCCGGTACGAGTCGCACCACGACACCTCGATCCCCCTCGCGCAGATGGCGCCTGCGCCGCTGCGCGACGAGGTGGAGGAGAACGAGCCGATCCACCTGATGCCCAACCGTGGTCACGGCGTGCACGCCGACCCGGTGGTACAGACGACGATGGGCGTCGGCGCGCCGACCGTCGGCACCGGATTCGACGCCGTCGGTCAGGGCTTCACCGGCCCGCAGGGCAGCTTCTCGGTCACCGGTATCCCGCCGGACACCAACGCCGCCGTCGGCACCACCCAGATCGTGGAGATCGTCAACACCGGGTTCGCGGTGTTCAACAAGTCCGGTGGCGTGCTGTACGGACCGGCGGCGACGAACACCCTGTTCTCCGGGTTCGGCGGCTCGTGTGAGTCCACGAACGACGGTGACGGCGTGGTTCGCTGGGACGCCCTGGCGAACCGCTGGGTGATCACCCAGTTCGCCAACGTACGCAGCAGCTCCGGCCCGTACTACGAGTGCGTGGCGGTCAGCCAGACCGCGGACGCCACCGGGTCGTGGAACCGGTACTCGTTCCAGTACTCCAGCTTCCCCGACTACCCGAAGCTGTCGGTCTGGCCGGACGCCTACTACGTCACGTACAACCTGTTCAACTCGACCGGTACCTCGTTCCTCGGCGCCGAGGACTGCGCGATGAACCGGTCGGCGATGCTGTCCGGTACCACCGCCACGCAGCAGTGCTTCACCACGTCCACCAGCTACGGCGGGCTGCTCGGCGCGGACTTCGAGGGCGGTGCCGCCCCGCCGTCCGGCGAGCCGAACACCGTGGTCGCGCTCGGTACCACCTCGACGGATCTCGCCTACTGGAAGTTCCACGTGGACTGGGCGACGCCGGGCAACTCCACGTTCAGCGGTCCGAACACGCTCACCGTCGCCTCGTACACGGCGGCATGCGGCTCGTCGGGCACCTGCATCCCGCAGTCGGGTACCACGCAGCAGCTCGACTCGCTGTCCGACCGGGTGATGTTCCGGCTGGCGTACCGCAACTTCGGCGACCACGAGTCGGTCGTGGTCAACCACGCGGTGACCGCGGGCAGCTCGGTGGGCGTGCGGTGGTACGAGCTGCGCAACCTGTCCGGCACGCCCACGGTGTACCAGCAGGGCACCTATGCGCCGGACTCGACGTACCGGTGGATGGGTTCGATCGCGATGGACAAGTCCGGCGACATCGCTCTCGGGTACTCCGCGTCCTCCTCGTCGATCCACCCGCAGATCCGGGTCACCGGGCGACTGGCGGGCGACGCGCTGGGGCAGATGACCCAGGGCGAGACGACGCTGGTGTCCGGCAACGGGTCGCAGACCTCGTACTCGCGCTGGGGCGACTACTCGTCGATGGTGGTCGACCCGTCCGACGGCTGCACGTTCTGGTACGCCCAGGAGTACATCCCGTCGAACGGCAACTTCAACTGGAAGACCCACCTGCACTCGTTCACGCTGCCGGGTTGCGGCGGGTCCACGGGCGGCAACGACTTCTCGATCTCGGTCAACCCGTCGTCGGGTTCGGTGACCGCGGGCGGCTCGACGACCGCCACGGTGAGCACCGCGGTGACCTCCGGGTCGGCGGAGACCGTGTCGCTGTCCGCGAGCGGCGCGCCGGCGGGCGTGACCGTCTCGTTCAGCCCGTCGTCGGTGACCGCCGGCGGCTCGTCGACGATGACGATCTCCACATCCAGTTCGGCGCCGAGCGGCGCGTACACCATCACGATCACCGGCACCTCGGCCTCGGCCAGCCACAGCACCGGCTACAACCTGGCGGTCAACGGTACGAGCGGCTGTTCGAGTCCCGGCCAGAAGCTCATGAACCCGGGCTTCGAGTCGGGTAACACGGCCTGGTCGTCGACCTCGGGCGTGATCGGACAGTACGGCCCGTACGAGCCGACCCACTCGGGTAGCTGGGACGCGTGGATGGACGGGTACGGCACCACGCACACGGACACGCTGTCCCAGTCGGTGACCCTGCCGTCGGGGTGCAGCAGCTACCTGTTCAGCTTCTGGATCCACATCGACACCGATGAGTACACGTCGTCCACCGCGTACGACACGCTCAAGGTGCAGGTGCTCAGCAGCAGCGGAACGGTACTGGCGACCCTGCGCACGTTCTCGAACCTCAACGCGAACAGCGGGTACACCCAGGTGTCCCTGGACATCCACCAGTGGGCCGGTGCCACCGTGGTCCTGAAGTTCACCGGCAGCGAGGACGTCTCGCTGCAGACGTCGTTCGTCGTGGACGACACGGCGGTCAACGTCTCCTGATCGGGTAGTCGTCGGGGCGCGCCGGCACACCGGCGCGCCCCGACGCACACCCGCGAACCTCGCGTGCCTTGCGGCCGCTACGCCCGCGCCACACCGTCCCGCCGCGCCGCGTCCGCCACCGCGTGTGCCACCGCCGGGGCGACCCTCGGGTCGAGCGGGCTCGGCACGATCGCGTCGGCGGTCAACTCGTCGGCGACCACCCCGGCGATCGCCTCCGCCGCCGCCACCTTCATGCCCTCGGTGATCCGGGTGGCGCGCGCGTCCAGTGCGCCCCGGAACACGCCGGGAAAGGCGAGCACGTTGTTGATCTGGTTCGGGAAGTCGCTGCGACCGGTGGCGACCACCGCCGCATGCCGGGCGGCGACGGTCGGGTGTACCTCCGGATTCGGGTTCGCCAGGGCGAACACGATGCCGTGCGGGGCCATCGCGGCGACCGCGTCCTCCGGGATCTGTCCGCCGGACACCCCGATCAGCACGTCGGCGCCGCGCAGCGCGTCGGCGATACCGCCGGTGAGCCGGGCGGCGTTCGTCATCTCGGCGATTTCCGCCTTGACGTCGCCCAGACCGGCACGGTCGGCGTGGATCACGCCCCGCGAATCGGCCACGACGACCTGACCGGCGTTCACGCCGCCGGCGATCAGCATCCGGGTCACGGCGACACCGGCGGCTCCCGCGCCGGACACCACGACGCGAAGGTCGCCGAGCTTGCGACCGAGCACGGCGGCGGCGTTACGCAGCGCGGCGAGCACCACGATCGCCGTACCGTGCTGGTCGTCGTGGAACACCGGGATGGGCAGCGCCTCGTCGAGCCGACGTTCCACCTCGAAGCAGCGCGGGGCGGAGATGTCTTCGAGGTTGATGCCGCCGAAGGACGGCGCGATGGCGGTCACCGCCGCGACGATCTCGTCCACGTCCTGGGTGGCGAGGCAGACCGGTACCGCGTCGACGCCGCCGAACTGCTTGAACAGGACGGCTTTGCCCTCCATCACGGGCAGTGCCGCGCGGGGACCGATGTTGCCCAGTCCGAGCACCGCCGAGCCGTCCGTCACCACGGCGACCGTGTGCCCGACCCAGGTGTACTCCTCGGCGAGGCTCGGGTCGGCGGCGATGGCGTCGCAGACGCGCGCCACGCCGGGCGTGTACGCCAGCGACAGGTCCTCGCGGCTGGACAGCGGAACGGTGGAGGCGACGACCATCTTGCCGCGCCGGTGCAGAGCGAAGACCGGGTCGTCGGGGTCCGGGCGGTGGGCGGCCTCGGGCGTTGGTGTGGTCACTGGCGTACTCCTCTGCCAGGTGGTCGATCGGCGACCGGCGGTGGCCGGCTGGAGACGTATGCGGGGATTGCCCGAGGTGTGGCGAAGTCTAGCCCGCGCGACCGACTGTGACGGTGAGCGGGATCACACATCCTGCCATACCGCCGCCCCCGATCCCAGCCTCGCCACCGAGCCCGTCACCTGTCGACTCACAGCCTTCCTGACCAGCACTGACGGCGGGCAACCCCGGCGCGGAGCAGACCAGACCCGGATCGAAAGCCGCACGAGTGGCGATCGCGAACCGACGACCCGATCGCATCGGTAGCCGATGCCGAGCCCGCCCGCCCGGAGCGCGGCAGCGCGTCGCACCGCGACCGAACAGGTCGAGAGCCGGATGCCCCACGCAGAGATCAAGCCCGCCCGCCCGGAGCGCGGCAGCGCGTCGCACCGCGACCGAACAGGTCGGGAGCCGGATGCCCCACGAAGGGATCAAGCCTGATCGCCCGGAGTGGGGCGCCGGCTCCCGACCTCACCAGGGCGCCGGCTCCCGACCTCGCCAGGGCGCCGGCTCCCGACCCACGACAGCCGCGGCCAGTAGCGCAGCAGCACGCGCCCGACGACCTCGCCCGGCCCGTACCGCGCCGAGTCGTCCGAGCCGTACGGGTTGTCGCCCACCACCCACCAGCCGCCGGCGACGTGCCGCTGTGCCCGCTTGACGAACAGTCCCGCCTCGCCCGGGAACCGGACCACCACGACCTGTCCGGGGCGGGCCCGACCGGTACGGCGGACCAGCAGGGCATCACCGGCGCGCAGGGTGGGCGCCATGGACGGTCCCTGTACGAGGACCGCGAAAACGGGGCATCGCATCGGACCTCCGTACTACCGGACAGCGGCGCGGGGTAGGGTCGCTTGGAGAGGATCATCCCACCACGTGAACCCAGGAGGGTCCCGATGCGACTGCCGCGCTTCCTGACTCCGCGTACTGTCGTGCGCGCTCACTGCGACCTGCCGTGCGGCGTGTACGACCCCGCCCAGGCGAGGATCGAGGCCGAGTCGGTCAAGGCGATCTGCGAGAAGTACCAGGCGAACACCGACCCGGAGTTCCGCACCCGCGCCCTGATGATCAAGGAGCAGCGCGCTGAGCTGGTCAAGCACCACCTCTGGGTGCTGTGGACCGACTACTTCAAGGCGCCGCACTTCGAGAAGTACCCGCAGCTGCACCAGCTGTTCAACGAGGCGACCAAGCTGGCTGGGGCGAGCGGCGCCAAGGGCTCCGCGGACCCGGCGGTAGCCGAGCAGCTGCTGGGCAAGATCGACGAGATCGCGAAGATCTTCTGGGAGACCAAGCAGGCGTGAGCGAGGCTCCCGTTGTTCGGCCGGCACGTCCTGCGGACGTGCCGGCCATTGTTTCTCTGGTACACGACCTGGCCGCCTACGAGAAGGCGCCGGAGTCCTGCCACCTGACCACGGAGCAACTGCACGCCGCCCTGTTCGCCCCGCACGCGGCGCTGTACGGGCACGTGGCGGTCGCCGGCTCGGGCGAGGTCGTCGGCTTCGCGCTGTGGTTTCTCAACTTCTCCACGTGGGAGGGCGTGCACGGCATCTACCTCGAGGACCTGTACGTGCGACCGGAGTGGCGCGGCAGCGGCGCCGGTCGCGCGCTGCTCGCCGAACTCGCCCGGCTGTGCGTGGAGCGCGGGTACGTGCGGCTCGAATGGTGGGTACTGCGCTGGAACCCGGCTCGCGACTTCTACCACGCGATCGGCGCGCACGCGATGGAGGAATGGGTGCCGTACCGGCTGACCGGCGAACCGCTGCGCGCCCTGGCGTCCGGTACCGGACGCGGATCGCCGAGGCTGCCGCAGCCCGGAGCGAGCGCCTAGAGTCGGGCACGCAGGCACTGGGGGGAGACCGCATGACGCCGTTCGCCGACACCGTCAGCACCGAGGAGGACCTCGTCATCCTCGTGGTGCCCGCGTACAGCGGCTACCTGTCGGTGCTGCGTACCGCCACCGCCGGGCTCGCCGCGCGGCTCCAGTTCACTCTCGACGAGATCGAGGATCTGCGGATCGCGGTCGACGAGGCGTGCGCGATGCTGCTCGCCTTGGCTGCGGTCGACGCAGAGCTCACCTGCCGCTTCGAGGTGACCGAGGACGCGCTGTCGATCGAGGTGGGCGTCGACAGCGACGGCGGGCACCTGCCCGGCACCCAGTCGTTCGCGTGGCAGGTGCTGACCGCGCTGGCGGGCGACGTCAGCACGAGTACCGAACCGGCGCCCGGTGGACGCCAGCGGGTGACGATCCGGCTCGCCAAGCGTCGACCCGACGCGGGACCGGTGGCGGGACGAGCCGCGTCCGCCTGACTCGTCAGCGGATGCCGAGCGCCTCGCGCGACGTGGGCGCGAGCAGCAGACCGGCGCCGAGCAGCCCGAGCAGGATGACCGGTACGCCGAGCCAGAGCTGCCCCGCCTGCACCATCAGGTAGCCGACCGGCAGGCAGAGCAGTTCGAGGACGATCGCCGGGCCGCGCGCCCAGGATCGGCGCTGCCGCAGGTACCAGGCGAGCACCGCGAACACGAGCGTCAGCACCGCGAAGTACGCCGTGGTCGCCAACGCGTCCCGCAGGCTGCCCGGTCGGGCGGTGACGTCGTCGTACACGAACAACCCGGTGACGCCGGCGAGCGCGACCGCCTGCACGGCGAGGACCCACACGGCCCAGCGCAGCGACGCGGGCGTACGAGTGACCTGTCCGGGTTCTTTCACACCCGCCACCTTACCGCCGGGTACAGTGCGCCCATGCGGGCGCTTCTCCTCGTCAACCCAGCTGCGACCACGACCAGCGCGCGCAGTCGCGACGTACTGGTGCGGGCGCTGCGCAGCGAGGTCGACCTGGAGGTCGCGAGCACGAAGCGGCGCGGGCACGCGGCGGCGATGTGTGCCGAGGCGGCGCGGGGCGGGGTGGACCTGGTCGTCACGCTCGGCGGCGACGGCACGGTCAACGAGGCGGTCAACGGTCTGCTCGCCGACGGTCCGGGCGAGCGGGTGCCGGCGCTGGCGGTGGTGCCGGGCGGCTCGACGAACGTGTTCGCCAGGGCGCTCGGGCTGCCCAGGGACTGGACCGAGGGCGCGGCGGTGATCCTGGAGGCGCTGCGCGAGGGGCGCAGCCGGTCGATCGGGCTGGGTCGGGCGGACGAGCGGTACTTCACGTTCTGTGCCGGTCTGGGGTTCGACGCCGAGGTGATCCGCCGGGTCGAGCAGTACCGGCTGCGCGGGCGGGTCGCCTCGCCGTCGCTGTACCTGCAGGCGATGGCGGAACGGTTCGTCACCAAGCAGGAGATGCGGCACACCGAGATCACGTTGGAGCGTCCCGCCGAGGAACCGGTGCCCGGGTTGTCCACGGTCGTCGTGCAGAACACCTCGCCGTGGACGTACTTCGGCGGGCGTCCGGTCGACGCCTGTCCGCAGGCGTCGTTCGACCTGGGGCTGGATCTGATGGCGATGAAGGGGCTGCGGGTACCGAGCACGATGCGCGCGCTCACCGGGTTGCTCCGCCCAGGGGTCGACGGCGCCGGCGGACCGCGCGGCAAGCGGGTGTTCCGCCTGCACGACGTGGCTGAGTTCACGTTGTGCGCAAACGGACCTGTCGCCTTCCAGGTGGACGGCGACTACCTCGGCGAGCGGGAAAAAGTGACGTTCACCTCGGTATCGACGGCGCTACGAGTGATCGTTTGAGCCCACCCATCGACGCCGAACGTCCTCACGCTGCGTAGCTCCTCGTACGATCACCATTACACTGCGTCGCAGCAGGCTTCATCCGTTAGGGCGAAACTCGGACAAACAACCCGTGACGCTGCTCACGGTCTGTATTTTTCGCGACGAGCCCTCTTGACATCGCCGCAGTTCGTGAAAGTATTCACAAGCGAAACGACGCCTGCTCACTCGCGCTACTGCCGTTTCAGGCACCTGATCGGCGGGCACAGGGCGCGAGATGCATACAGGGATAACCCGCAAGCAAGGCCACTATCCACGATCCAAGGAGTGTTGCCGCCATGGACTGGCGCCACCGTGCTGCCTGCCGAGACGAGGACCCGGAGCTGTTCTTCCCCATCGGGACGTCCGGCCCGGCTCTGCTTCAGGTTGAGCAGGCTAAGGCGGTCTGCCGGCGCTGCTCGGTGATCGACGATTGCCTCCAGTGGGCACTCGACTCCGGCCAGGACGCTGGCGTGTGGGGCGGAATGAGCGAGGAGGAACGTCGCGCCGTCAAGCGCCGCGGCATCAGGGTCCGCGCCGGCCTCTGACCCACACACCGCACGCTACACCGACACCCCGGAGGGCATCGCCCCCGGGGTGTCTTCGTGTCTGATCTCGCGTCAGACCGGGCGCGACACCCGCGCGGCCGGGTCTCGCGACCGGCGTACAACGCTGGTGAGGTGCGTACATCACCAGCGTTGTCGACCGCCACCGACACACCTCAGCGCGGCGGCAACCCCGATCAGGCCGCCCGGCCGTCGAGCCGCCCGCGCGCGTCGTTCACTTCGTCGGCACGCCGCAGGACCAACCGGACCACCTCCGGAGCGGCGCCGAGCGGAGCGGCGACCGCCCCGGCACCCGCCGCGATCGCCGCATCGACCACGCGGTCGTACAGCAGACCGGGCGCCAGGAAGTACGACGCCAGCGCCACCGCCCGCGCCCCGGTCGCCCGCAGGTCCGCGACCGCGGCGTCGACCGTGGGCGCGCAGCCCGCCGCGTACCCCGGACGACACGGCACGCCGAGCACCTCGCCGACCCGCTCCGCCACGCACGCCACCGTCGCCTGCCCCACCGGGTCGCGGGTACCGGCCGCACCCAGCACCACCGCGTCCGCCGACCCGCCCGGTCCGACCGCCTCGCGCAACCGGCGCACCACGCCGGCGACGAGCAGGTCCAGCGGGTACCGGTCGGGAACCGGACCGGCGACCGGGCCCAGCACCTCGGCGAGCGCGACGTCGAGCGGCAGCCCCGACCGGCGTACCTCGTCGACCACGCCCGGCACGTCCACCCGACCGTGATAGGCGGCGGTCAACAGCAGCGGTACCACCACAGTCCGAGCCACGCCACGCGCCGCCTCGTCGGCCAGCGCGTCGGCCAGCCCCGGTCGGGTGAAGTCGAGGTACGCCGGACGCACCCGCCGACCCCCCGTCGCCGCCACCGCCCCGACCAGTCGCCGCGTCCACGCTGCCGCCCGCGCGTCCCGGCTGCCGTGCGCGACCAGTACCAGCGACGTCATGCCGCGTGGATGCCGCACTCGGTCTTGTCGAACAGCGGCCAGCGCCCCGCTCGCGGGTCCTCGCCCGGCGCGGTACGCCTCGTGCACGGCCAGCAGCCGACCGACCCGTACCCCTGCCCGATCAGCGCGTTGACCGGCACGTCGTACCGCGCGACATACGCGTCGACGTCGGCCTGCGTCCAGTACGCCAACGGCGCGACCTTCACCTTGCCGCGACCCGCCTCGAACCCGACCACCGGAGTGGACGCCCGGGTCGGACCCTCGTCCCGACGCAGCCCAGCAGCCCACGCCTCGTACGGCTCGAGCGCCCGCTCCAACGGCTCCACCTTCCGCAGGAAGCAGCATTCGTCGGGCTGGCGCGCGTACAGCCGGGAACCGTACCGCTCGTCCTGCTCGGCGAGGCTGAGCGCCGGTCGCACCGACCGCACCCGGACCGGCAGAGTCGCCTCGACCACGTCGCGTACCCGCAACGTCTCCGCGAAATGCAGCCCGGTGTCCAGGAACACCACCTCGACGCCGGGCACCACCCGCGACACCACGTGGACCAGTACCGCGTCCGCGAACGAACTGGTCACGCAGAACCGTTCGCCGAACGTTCCGGCCGCCCATTCGACGACCTTCTCCGCCGGCGCGCGGTCCAGGTCGACCGCCGCCTTCGCCGCGAGCTCGCGCAACTCGTCGACGTCCCGCCCAGTCATCGCAGCTCCTCGTCGTCGGCTCGTCCGACCCACTCCGCGAAGCTCTCCCCCTCGATGCGCGCGGCGGCGTACCGGCGCGCCAGTCGCTCCACGTAGTCCGGCAGTTCCGCAGCGGTCGTCTTCAGGCCGCGCAGCTTGCGACCGAGGCTCGACTCCTGCCCGGCAGCCAACGCCAGCCCGCCACCCAGGTGCACCTGGAAGCCCGGCACCAGCGCGCCGTCCGGGCCCGGTACCAGCTGACCCTTCAGTCCGATGTCCGCGACCTGGGTACGCGCGCAGGCGTTCGGGCAGCCGTTGATGTTGACCGTGATGTCCACGTCCAGGCCCGCCAGCCGCTTCTCCAGGTCGGCGACCAGGTCGATACCCAGTTGCTTGGTCTCGACGATGGCGAGCTTGCAGTACTCGATGCCGGTGCACGCCAGCACCCCGCGTCGCCAGGACGACGGTCGCGCCTGCAGACCGATCGCCGCCAGGTCCTCGATCAGCGGCTCGACGTCCGGCTCGTCCACGTCGAGGACGATCAGGCGCTGGTACGGGGTGGTGCGTACCCGCCCGCTGCCGTACTTCTCCATCACGTCGGCGAGCTTCGCCAGCAGCGACCCGGACACCCGCCCGACGACCGGGTTGACGCCCACGTAGTACCGACCGTCCTTCTGCCGGTGCGGACCGAGATGGTCGTACGGTCGGGCGGGCAGCGTCGGCGCCGGACCGTCGAGCAACGGGCGGTGCAGGTACTCGGTCTCCAGCACCTGCCGGAACCGCGCCACGCCCCAGTCCGCGACCAGGAACTTCAGCCGCGCGCGGTTGCGCATCCGCCGGTACCCGTAGTCACGGAAGATCGAGGTCACGCCGATCCAGACCTCGACCAGGTCGGACAGCGGCACCCAGACGCCGAGCCGCTGGGCGAGCATCGGGTTGGTGGACAGTCCACCGCCGACCCACACGTCGAAACCGGGACCGTACTCGGGGTGCACCACGCCGACGAACGCGACGTCGTTCGCCTCGTACGGCACGTCCGGCAGCCACGAGATCGACGTCTTGTACTTGCGGGGCAGGTTGGCGAAGGTCGGCTCGCCGATGAACCGTTCACTGATCTCGCGCAGCGCGCCGGTCGCGTCGAGCACTTCCTCCTCGGCGACGCCCGCGACCGGGCTGCCGACGATGACCCGCGGACAGTCGCCGCACGCCTCCGTGGTCCTCAGCCCGACCGATTCCAGCTGTCGCCAGATCGTCGGGACATCCTCGATGCGTACCCAGTGCAGCTGGATGTTCTGCCGGTCGGTGACGTCGGCGGTGTCCCGCGCGTACCGCTGGGACACGTCGGCGATCGCGCGCAGCTGCGCCAGGTCGAGCTGCCCGCCGTCCAGGCGGACCCGCATCATGAAGTACTCGTCTTCGAGCTCGTGCGGCTCGAGTTGGGCGGTGCGACCGCCGTCGATGCCGGGCTTGCGCTGGGTGTACAGCCCCATCCAGCGGAACCGCCCACGCAGGTCGGCCGGGTCGATCGAGGCGAACCCGTGGTGGGCGTAGATGGTTTCGATGCGCTGCCGGACGTTCAGCGGATTGTCGTCCTTCTTCAGCCGTTCCGTCGCGTTGAGCGGTTCCCGGTGGCCGAGGGCCCACTGACCCTCGCCACGGACGGGGCGGCTGGTTCGGGTTTCCCGGATAGCAGTGACCGTCATAGATGCGTCCTTGGTTGGCTGGGGACGCGCGTACGCACCGGCGACGCCCGACGGTGGGCGGAGGCGTGGATCGCGGAGAACCGGCGCGCGACGCGCGCCCGACGGGGCGGGCGGCGATCAGCGGGCCGGACAGATGGCGCTGCGGACGCGACCGTAGTCGACGTGGCGTCGGGCCACGAGTCGACGGTCGAAGGCGGCGCTCATGGTCGTCACTCTCTCACGGACCGTACCGACAAGACCAGCGAGGTGGTGCTTCTCTCACTCGCTGGGACACCCGCCCCGCCCCGCTCGATGCCCCGGTCACCGCTTGCCGAGCGGCAGCACGAGGACCGCTTCGGTACCGGTGCCCTCGGCGCGCGGTCGCAACTCGATGGTGCCGCGCAACTCCCCCGCGACCAGGGTACGGACGATCTGCAGCCCGAGCCGGTTGCTGCGCTCGACGTCGAAGCCCTCGGGCAGTCCACGACCGGTGTCGGCGACCGTGACGTGCAACTGGCGGCGGAACCGGTGGACCGACACGGCGACCTCACCGCCGCCGGTACCGGGCGCGAAACCGTGCTCCACCGCGTTGAGCAGCAACTCGTTGAGGACCATCACGAGCGGGGTGGCGACCTCGGCGGGCAGTACCCCGAACGTGCCCTCCCGCCGCATCAGCACCTTCGCCTCGGACGAGGCCACCTCGGCAGCGGCCTTCGCGACCCGGTCGACGATCCCGTCGAACTCGACGACCTCGTCGCTGGACATCGACAGGGTCTCGTGGACCAGGGCGATCGAGGCGACCCGGCGCACCGACTCCTCCAGGGCGGCACGCGCCTCGGGCATGGCGACCCGACGCGCCTGCAACCGCAGCAGGGCGGCGACGGTCTGCAGGTTGTTCTTGACGCGATGGTGGATCTCGCGGATCGTCGCGTCCTTGGTGACCAGCGCCCGGTCCCGACGACGTACCTCGGTGATGTCCCGGACCAGCACCAGCGCCCCGATCGGCACCCCGGCGGGCATCAACGGCAGGGCGCGCATCAGTACCGTCGCCCCGCGCGCGTCGATCTCCTTGCGCGGCGGCGCCTCGCCCCGCAGCGCGGCGAGAACACGTTCGCTCGCGTCGGTGCCCTCCAGCGGGTCGTCGGCGAGCCGCTTGGTCAGCGCGGCGAGATCCTCCCCGACCAGGTGCACCGGCAACCCGAGGCGTCGGTACGCGGACTGGGCGTTGGGGCTGGCGTAGGTGACGATGCCCGCCGCGTCCAACCGGACCAGCCCGTCGCCGACCCGAGGCGCGCTGGTCGTCTCGCCCGGATGTCGGGGCGGCGGGAACGTTCCGTCCGCGACCATCTGCGCGAGGTCGTCGGCGGTGGTCAGATAGTTCAGTTCCAGGGCGCTCGGGGCGCGGGCGGTGGACAGGTTGGTGTCCCGACCGACGATCGCGATGACCTTGCTGGCGTCGCGCCGTCGCACCGGGATCGCCTCGTGTCGCGCCGGGGTGTCGCCGTACCAGACCGGGTCGCCTTCCCGCCAGATCCGACCCTGGTTGCGGGCGATCGCCAAATGCGCCACTTCCGGTCCGCCGCAGATCCGACCGACCTGGTCGTCCTGGTACGCGGTCGGCGCGGTGGTCGGGCGCACCTGCGCCACGCACAGGAACTCCTTGCCGGTGCCGACCGGTACCCACAACAGCAGGTCGGCGAACGACAAATCGGACAGCATCTGCCAGTCGCCGGCCAGCCTGTGCAGGTGTTCGATGTCGGCCGGTTCCAGCGAGGTGTGTTCCTCGACGAGGTCGCGCAGGGTGGACACCCATCCAGCCTGCCATGACCGGCTGTCGGTACCCGCGCCCGGACATTAACCTGGCCCGGTGACCACGACCGACTGGGCAACGCTGCTCGCCACCGGCTGCCGGGTCCCCGCCGACCGGCCCCTGGATTACCTCGTCGATGAGTTGTGCGGCATGCTCGCCGCGCAGAACCCCGCGATCCGCGACGACATCGCGTACCCGGTGATGGTGACCTGGCTCAACCGCGGCGAGTTGGACGGGCGTCTGCGGGCGCTCGGCGAGCGCATGGTGCGCACCCTCGACCACCCGGAGATCCAGGCTCGTACCTTCGCGCCGATGATTCTCGGCTGGGTGGTGCTGCGCGACGCGCGTACCGGCGAACTGGACCGCGCCACCGTGCTGAACTGGCGCGACCGGTTCGGCAAGTGGTGGCTGACCGAACCCGATCTGCGCGGCTGGGACGACCGGCTCGGCTGGCTGCACGCGATCGCGCACGGCGCGGACGCGCTGCGCGCCTTCTCGCGCTCTCCCCGGCTGACCGGACCGGACCTGTGCGCCCTGCTGGACCTCGCGGTGGACCGGCTGCTCGCGCCGACCGGGTACCTGTTCGCGCACGGCGAGGACGACCGGGTCGCGTACGCCGTGGCGACCATCCTGACCCGTCGCGACCTGTCCACCCTGGACTCGGTGGCGTGGCTGGACCGGATCCGGGTGGCGTTCGCGTCCGGGGAACCGGGCCCGGTACCGGCGTGGGCTTCGAACACGGTGCACACGCTGCGCGCGTTGTACATCGCCGCCGAGCGCGGGGTGCGCTGGTACGAGCCGCACATCGGCGGCATGGGCAACCCGATGCCGCTGGCGCACCCGGCCGAGGTGCGGCTCGCGCTGGTCGCCACGCTGCGTGAGGTCGCCCCGCACCTGGGCTGAGCCGAGGCGCGCCCCGGCTACAGCGTCGAGGTGACCTTGCGCAGTCCGCGTGGCGCGTCCGGGTCCTCGCCCCGCGCGAGGGCGAGAGCCAGGGCGAGCCGCTGCAGCGGCAGGATGTCCAGTAGCGGGGCGTACCGCTCGTCGACATCGGGCGTCTCGATGCGGGTGTGCGCGCCCGGCACCGGGGCGGGACCGACGGCGACCACGTCGGCGCGGCGCTCGCCCAGCCGAGCCAGGACCTCGCGCATCGCCGCGCCGCCCGGTCCGTTGCCGACGACGGCGAGCACCGGTACGTCCGGGTCCGCCATGGCGAGCGGACCGTGCAGCAGGTCCGCGCCGGAGAACGCCAGCGCGGCGAGGTACGACGTTTCCATCAGCTTGAGCGCCGCCTCGCGGGCGGTCGGGTAGGCGTAGCCGCGACCGGTGGTGACGACCCGGGCGGCGAACCGGTACCGGGGCGCGAGTTGTACCGCCGTCGGATCGTCCAGCACCCGCGCGGCGTGACCGGGCAGCGCTTCCAGCGCGCGGCGCTCGTCGGCGGGCAGCGCTCCGTCGCCGGCTCGCACGCCCTCGATCAGCATGAGCAGCGCGAGCAGTTCCGCCGTGTACGTCTTGGTGGCGGCGACCGCCCGCTCGTGTCCCGCCGCGACGTCGACGTGCAGTTCCGCTGCCGACGCCAGCGGCGACGACGGGTTGTTGGTGATCGCGACGGTGTGCGCGCCCCGCTCGCGGGCGACCTGGACGACCTTGACCAGGTCGGGCGAACCGCCGCTCTGGCTGACCCCGACCACCAGGGCGTCACGCAGGTCCGGACGCGCTCCGTACACGGTGATCGCGGACGGCGAGGCGAGACCCGCCGGAATGCCGAGCCGGATCTCGGTCAGGTACGCGGCGTACAGCGCGGCGTGGTCGGACGTGCCGCGCGCGGTGAACACCACGTGCCGGGGACGCCACCGGGCGATGGTCGCTGCCGCCTCGGCGATCGGTCCCGCCGCGTCGAGCAGTCGCGCGAACACCTCCGGCTGCTCCGCGATATCCGCCGCCATGCCCGCGCCGCGCTCGCCCACGGTCTCCTCCGTACCGGTCCTGCGCGGTAGCCGCGCGTTCTGTGCGCGATTCTTGCACAGAAGTCGCCGCTGGGACAATTTTGCGCGCAGGAATGCGCAGAGCATCGATCGGTACCGCCTCGCCGAGACGAGGCTGGGGTGCAGCCGTCGGCTGCACCCCAGCCTGCGCCTTCCCGTCGAGCCGAACGCGTCGCGGCGGGTCGGACCACTCGCCACGGCGGTCGCGCCGCTTCGAGCGGGCGTTACTCGACGGCCGTGACCAGTGCGCCGTCCTGCGCGGCTGCCGCCTCCGCGGGCTGCGCGTCCGACGTCGCGGGCGACGCGGGTCCGCGACCCCGCAGCGGGATCTCCTTGACGAACAGCGCGAGGACCGGCACCAGTACCGCGAACAGGATCGCCCAGCCGAACACCCCGGAGATCGCCGTGGCCAGCGACTCCAGGAAGCCGAGGCGTACCGGCGGCGGCAACTGACGCAGTTGGGTCGGGTCGAGCCGTCCGCCTCCGGTACCCGAGACCCGCGCCGCCGCGGCGGCGCCCAACTTCGCGGTGATCTCGGCGGTGAGCCGGTGGCTGAACAGCGCGCCGAACAGCGCGACGCCGAACGATCCGCCGATCGAGCGGCAGAAGGTCGCCGTGCTGCTCGCGACGCCCAGGTCGCGCTGCTCGACGCTGTTCTGCGCGATCAACATGGTGGTCTGCATGAGAAAGCCCATGCCGCTGCCGAGGACCGCGATGAACAGCCCGGTCTGAGCCTTGCTGGTGTGCACGTCCTGCAGCGACAGCAGGTACATGCCGAGCACCATGATCGCCCCGCCGATCACCGGGAAGATCTTGTACCTGCCGGTCTTGGTGATCAAGTTTCCGACGAACAGGGACACCACCATCGCCGCCGCCATCATGGGCAGCAGCAGCAGACCCGAGTTGGTGGCGGAGGCGCCCTGCACGTACTGCTGGAAGAACGGCAGGAAGTTGATCGCGCCGAACATCGCGAACCCGAGCAGGAACCCGATCAGCGAGATCAGGGTGAAGTTGCGGTTGGCGAAGATCTGCAGCGGGATGATCGGTTCGGCGGCGCGGCGTTCGACCAGTCCGAACGCGACCAGCGCCACGACCGCGACCACGGCGAGCGTGACGATCTGCGTCGACAGCCAGTCGTACTGGTTGCCGCCCCACGTGGTTATCAGCACCAGCGCGGTGATGCCGACGGTGAGCAGTCCCGCCCCGAGCCAGTCGATGCGGTGCTCGGTGCGGTGCTTCGGCAGGTGCAGGGTGGCGACCAGGGCGACCAACGCCGCCGCGCCGACCGGCAGGTTCACGTAGAACGCCCAGCGCCAGCTCAGGTGGTCGGTGATGAACCCGCCGACCAGCGGTCCGGCGATCATCGCCAGCGACATGACCGAGGCCATGATCCCCTGGTACCGACCGCGTTCGCGGGGCGGCACGAGGTCGCCGATGATCGCCATGGCGTTCACGATGAGACCACCGGCGCCCAGGCCCTGCAGCGCCCGGAACGCGATCAGTTCCGCCATGCCGTCCCGCGTGCCGCCGAGCAACGAGGAACCGGACATGCCGCACAGGGCGGAGCCGACCATGAAGATCACGATCGAGGTCATGAAGATGGCTTTGCGCCCGTACAGGTCGCCGATCTTCCCCCAGATCGGCGTGGAGACGGTGGTACCCAGCACGTACGCCGCGACCACCCAGGTGAAGTGCGCCGCTCCGCCCAGTTCGCCGACGATGCGCGGCAGGGCGGTACCGACGATCATGTTGTCGAGCATCGCCAGCAGCATGGCCAGCAACAGCCCCGGTAGAACGACGAGGACTTCCCGGCGGCGGCCAGGAACGATCTCGGTCTCGGACACGGGTAATCTCCCCCGATAGGAACAAACGAACTTACTTGCCGACCGGCTAGCTAACTTACTAGCCGCACGGTAAGTTGTCGGGTAGCCACGCGTCAAGCGGGTTACCCCCCACAGAGTGGGAACAGGCACACGGTCGGCACAGACAGGGAGCCCACGAGCCAGCGATGAAGGAACAGGGCGATACGCGCACCCGGATCCAGGACGTCGCGCTCGAACTCTTCACCGAGCAGGGATACGAGAAGACCTCGCTGCGGGAGATCGCCGAGCGGCTCGGCGTGACCAAGGCGGCGCTGTACTACCACTTCAAGACCAAGGAGGACATCGTCGCCAGCCTGCTCGCCGACCGGGTGGCGACGATGGACGACCTGATCGACTGGGGGCGCGCCCAGCCGCGTACCGCCGAGACCCGCCGCGAGATCCTCCGGCGCTACGCCGACGAACTGAAGCAGCGCCGGCACCAGGAGATGATGCGGTTCTTCGAGCGCAACCAGACCGCGGTACACAACATCGCGGAGGCGTCCAAGCTGCGCGACCGGATGCTGGCGATCCTCGACCTGCTCGCCCCGCCCGGCGCGCCCGCGACGGTCCGCCTGCGCCGAGCACTGTCGATCTTCGCGCTGCACGCCTCGATGTTCGTCCTGAACGACCTCGACGAGGACGAACGCGGCGAGGCGGGACTCGCGGTCGCCCTGGACCTCGTCGACACGCCGGGCGGTACCGCCGACGGGGACGCGTCCGACAGCGGTACCGCCCGGCGCGACCCGTCAGGCGACTGAGCGCACCGGCAGTTCCCGGCGCAACGCCAGCAGTTTCACCCCCGGATACGGCTCCCAGTCGCGCTCCGGCAGGCGCTGGAAGCCGAGGCGCGCGTACAGCCGCTGCGCGGTGTGCGCGAAGTCACGGGTACAGATGACGACGGCGCTCGCCCCGGCCTGCTCCGCCCGGTCCAGACACGCGCGCGCCAGCGCCTCGCCCGCCCCGCGACCCTGCGCCTCGGGCGCCACCGCGAGCATCCGGAACTCCGCCTCGCCGTCCCGGGACAGTTCGGCGTACGCGCTGCCGGGCAGCACGAAGGTGACGCAGCCGAGCACCTCGCCGGTGTCCTCGTCGACCGCGACCAGCACCTCGCCGTGCGCGGCGCGCCCGGCCACGTCGGCGAGCTCAGTCTCGTACCCGTGTTCGCCGAGTTGCCCGTCGGCGCGGTACGCCTGCACGCAGATGCGTCCGGCGACCGCGAAATCCTCCGTGGTCGCCGGACGGACAATGATCGCCATCCCGCTTACTCCACGACGGCGATCAGGTCGCCCTCCTGGACCACGTCGCCCTCGTTGACCGCCAGCTCGCGCACCACGCCGTCGGACTCGGCGACGACCGGGATCTCCATCTTCATGGACTCGAGAATGACCAGCGTGTCACCTTCGGCGACCGTGTCGCCCGCGGAGACGACGACCTTCCAGACGTTCGCCACCATCTCGGCCCGGATCTCGTCGGCCATCGCCGCCCTCCCTGTCGCTTTCGTCGTTGCGAGGGGTATCCAACCATGCGAGCGCCGAATCGCAAGGACCGCGGCTCTCCTATGATCCGACGGGAATCGCTCACACGTTCGGAAGGTGACCAACCGTGGCGAAGAAGTCCCGCAAGAAGAAGGCTCGTAAGAAGAGCGCTGCCAACCACGGCAAGCGCCCCAACGCGTAACCATCGCGCCGGGCTCCGCATGCCGTCGGACGCGGCATGCGGAGCCGACCGTCGGGGTCGCCCTCGTGGTCCTCACGGGACACCCGGCGAACCGGAATGGTGCCGTCCGAGCCGTACCCGCCCGGTGATGTGCGCACATCACCAGCGTTGTACGCATCGCGAGGATGTCCCGCACCGCCCGACCCGACTCGCGACAACCGCGCGGTACGCGAAGAATCGCCCGGCGACCGGGGCGGCTACTCAGCCAGAATGCTGCCGGACTCCGACTCGAAGACCAGCTCGCTCAGCCGGGCGCGCAGCCGGTCGCGCAGCGAACCGGGCGCCTTCTCCCTGCCGCAGCAGCGGGCGACCAGCGCCTTGACCTCCTGCTCGATGCCGTACTCGCGGAAGCAGGGCGTGCACTCTTCCAGGTGGGTCCGGATGACCTCGCGACGACGCTCGTCGCACTCCAGGTCGAGGTACAGGTACACCTCGGCGAGCACCTCGCGACAGTCCGCCTCGTGGGGCTTTCCGCAGCTCACGGGTTACACCTCCTGCCCGGCAGCGGCCGGATCCGCGGTTCCGGCGCGGGAGAAACCCCGCTCAACCGCGTAGTTTTCCAGCATCCGGCGCAGATTGCGGCGTCCTCGGTGCAGTCGGGACATCACCGTGCCGATCGGCGTGCCCATGATGTCGGCGATCTCCTTGTACGAGAAACCTTCGACATCGGCGAGGTAGACCGCCAGCCGGAACTCCTCCGGCAGCCGCTGCAGGGCGTCCTTGATGTCCGAGTCGGGGAGGCGGTCGAGCGCCTCGGTCTCCGCCGACCTCAGCCCGCTGGAGGTGTGCGATTCAGCCTCGGCGAGCTGCCAGTCGGTGATCTCCTCGGTGGGCGCCTGCACCGGCTGGCGCTGACGCTTCCGGTAGGAGTTGATGTACGTGTTCGTGAGGATGCGGTACAGCCAGGCCTTGAGGTTGGTGCCTTCCTCGAACTGGTGGAAGGCGGCGAACGCCTTGAGGTACGTCTCCTGGACGAGATCCTCGGCGTCGGCCGGGTTGCGGGTCATCCGCAGCGCAGCCGCGTAGAGCTGGTCGACGAACGGCATCGCGTCGCGCTCGAACCGAACGCGCCGGTCGTCCCGCCGATCGCTGTCTGCCACCCGCTCGTCTCCCCTCGACAGTCCCGCCGAGGATAGCCTGAGCGATCGACCGACCGGGCTGGAAGGCGGTTCCGTCGGCCACTGCGGCCCATGCAACAGGTCACGCACGCGGCGTGCCTTTGCGGCGTCCGTCTGACGGGTACCCGTACCCACGCGGCATATCCCCTCTCCGGCGGCCCTGAAACAACAGCACGCCTCGGGCCAGTGCAACGGTGGGACGGCGCGCAGCATTCCAGGTGGCGGGTCATTCGAGGAACATCCGGCTCGGACGAGCGGCGCTCGGGCGCGTCGCCGCCGACCGAGGTGCCGCCCTCGCCCCTCTGGTCCCGGCGCCGAGGCGACCGGCGAACCGAACGGTCGCGGAGCCACCGGGACCAGGAAGGGCCTGGGAGGTAGTGCGGAGCGCTCCGGCTCCTTGGCGCGTCCGGCGGCGCCACCGGACCCACCTGCCCAACGACCGGGCGGTACCCCGGTCACGCCGGGTCCCGTCGGGCCCACCCGTGTGCGGCGAGCCAGCCGACCACGGCGGCGCCCACCGCGTCCGGGTCGCGCCGCAGGTCGTGGCGCTCGCCGGGGCGGCACACGAGATCGACCAGCGGTCCCGGTTCGGGTACCCCGAACGGGTCCCGGTCCCCGTTGACCACCAGGGTGGGCAGCCCGGTACCGAGTTCGTCGGCGCGCGACCGCTCCGGACGTCCGGGCGGGTGCAGCGGGAACGCGAGCGCCACCACCCCGTCCGCGCCGGCAGCCCGGGCGGTACGGCACGCGACCCGCGCCCCGCTCGACCGACCGCCCACGACCAGGGGCAACGCCGCGATCTCCGGTACCGCCGCGCGCAGCGCCGCGATCACCGCCAGCCACGCGTCGTCCAGGTGCGCGGCGGGCGCGGGCGCGCGGCGACCGGCGACCCGGTACGGCTGGGTCACCAGAGCGACCGCGACGCCGTGGCGCAGCCCCGCGTCGCGTACCGCGACGAGGTCGACAGCGTCCACGTCACCGCCCGCGCCGTGCCCGAGTACGAGCAGGCTGAGTGGCTGGTCGGGTTGATCGAGGGTGTACCGGGCGCGGCCCCGGGCGGTGTCGACATCCACCGGGCCATCCTGCCGGCGGCTCAGACCGGTACGGAGTCGAACAACGCCAGCGCCAGCGGGTCGGACAGCAGGACCGGGTCCGGCAGGCGGACCGGATTGGGCAGGCGCTCGGCAAGCCGGGCGGACCCGGAAACCCGGTCCGGGATCGACCCGCCCGGATCACCCGGACCGGACAGCAGCGCTGATCCGACGGCGCTCGACTCGGCTGCGACCGACTCGGGCGCACGCGCGGCGGGCACCAGCGCCCGCCCCGCGGTCGCGGTCGGCACCGGCTCCCGCACGGCGGTCGCGGTATCCGTCGCGTCGGGCGGCGCGTCGCCGTCCTGGTTGCGCCACGCGACCAGCATCGCCCGCCGCTCGCGCGGCGTGGTGGCGCCCCACACCCCGTGACAGTCGCCGACGTCCAGCGCCCACGCCAGGCACGGTCCCTGCACCTCACAGGTCCGGCACAGCGCGACGGCGGCGTCCGCGGGCTCGCTGGGCGCTGGAAAGAACGCTTCTGGGTCGACGCTGCGACACGCGCCTCTGGTCCGCCAGGCCGTATCCGCATGTCGCTCACTCAGCGCACGCAACAACCGTGGATCCCGTCGAGCCGCTGCCACCTCATGCGGGCGGGGCATCCGCGCCCGGGTCATCCACCCACCTCCCCCGTGGGTCCGACTACAGACGTGGATACGTCGCTATCGGACGCATCCACGGCGCTGTGTTCTACCGCACAAGGGACGGGCGGAACAAGAGTGTTCACGTAGAACGCACAAACCACCGGGCACCAATCAGCCCGTACCGGGTCAGAACAGGGTAAGTTCGACTGCCTCCGTCACAGCGGGTATCGGACGTACCAGATCCGGGCCGTCGTTGCGAACGTCGCCGACGGCTGGACCGACCGGTCGGATCTCGATCCCGTCGAGGAACTCGGGCGGCGGCGGGGCGAGGAGGTCCTCAGGCGGTACCGACCCGTCCAGCCAGACCCGCCAGCGCTGCGGAGGCAGCACGAGCGGCATCCGGTCGTGTACCTCGGCGAGCGGCCCGAGCGCGGGCATGGTCACCACGCTCGTGGTGAGCAGACGGTCGTCCCCGTCGCCCCATACCGACCACAGCCCGGCGAAGGCGAGCACGGCTCCGTCCGCCGGGGTCATGAAGTACGCCTGCCTGCCCCGCGCTGCTCTCGGCGTCGGCGCAGCCGGCCCGGACGCGTCCTCGCGCCGACGCCACTCGTACCAGCCGTCCGCCGGCACCAGGCAGCGACGCCGCGCGAACGACGGACCGTACGCCCGCGAAACGGCGACCGTCTCAGCCCGCGCGTTGATCATCCGCGCGCCCTGCCGGGGGTCGCGCACCCACGGCGGTACCAGACCCCAACGCGCCACGCTCAGCACCCGCCCGCCCCGGCTCGCAGAACGCCGCACCATCGGTACCGGGTCGGTAGGCGCGACGTTGTACGCGGCCGTGAGCGCGTCGTCCGTGTCGTCGTCGGCGTCGAACAGCGCAGCCAGGTCGGCGGCGCTGCGGCTGGTGGCGTACCGCCCGCACATGCCGGTGAGCGTATCCCGGTGGGCGGGAGTCCACCGCCCCGCGAAACCGCCGGACGGCAGACTTGACAGGTGCCGAATCCTCAACCGTGGGACGCGCCGGTCGCCGCCGGACCGGTACGTGGCGCCGTCCGGCTGCCCGGTTCCAAGTCGATGACCGCCCGCGCGCTCGTCCTCGCCGCCGTGTCGGTCGGGCCGAGCACCCTGCACGAACCGCTGCGCGCTCGGGACACCGAGTTGATGGCGGGGGGACTGCGCGCCATGGGCGCCCACGTGTCGACCCTCGACGACCGGCGCTGGCTGGTACGGCCCCGACCGCTCACCGGACCGGCCCACGTGCACGTCGGGCTCGCCGGTACGGTGATGCGTTTCCTGCCGCCGGTCGCGGGGCTCGCCGACGGACCGGTGACGTTCGACGGTGACCCGAGGGCGCGGCAGCGACCCCTGCGTCCGCTGGTCGACGCGCTCGGCACGCTCGGGGTGCGCATCGATGCCGCACCGACCGGCGGGCTGCCGCTGACCGTGCACGGCGCCGGCTCGGTACCCGGCGGCGAGGTGACCATCGACGCGTCGGCGTCCAGCCAGCTCATCTCCGGGCTGCTGCTGGCCGCCAGCGACTTCGACCGGGGCGTCGTGGTGCGGCACGTCGGACCGCCGGTGCCGTCCGCGCCCCACCTGAGGATGACCGTGCACATGCTGCGCGCGGCGGGCGCGGGGGTGGACGACAGTACCCCGAACGTCTGGGAGGTCCAGCCGGGCAGGTTGGTCGGGCGCGCCTGGGACATCGAGCCCGACCTGTCCGGTGCGGCGCCGTTCCTCGCCGCCGCCCTCGTCACCGGCGGCGAAGTGACGGTACCGGGCTGGCCGCACGACACCACCCAGCCCGGCGACCGGTTGCGCGACCTGCTCACCGCGATGGGTGGACAGTGCTCGCTGTCCACGTCCGGGCTCACGGTCTGCGGCGGCGGTTCGGTACACGGTCTCGACGCCGACCTGTCCGAGGTGAGCGAACTGACCCCGGTGCTCGCCGCGCTGTGCGCGCTCGCCGACTCGCCGTCGACGTTGCGCGGCGTCGGACACATCCGGGGACACGAGACCGACCGGCTCACCGCCCTGGCCCGCGAACTCGGCGCCCTCGGCGCGGACGTCGAGGAACTGCCGGACGGGCTGCGGATCCGACCGAGGGCGCTGACCGGCGGGACGTTCCGGACGTACGACGATCACCGCTTGGCGCACGCGGCGGCGGTCCTCGGGCTCGCGGTACCGGGCATCGTGCTCGACGACGTCGCGTGTACCGCGAAGACGCTGCCCGAGTTTCCCGCGTTGTGGGCCTCTATGGTGAACGGGGAAGGAGGAGGCCAGCTCTGACCGCCAAGCGCCGGGAGTACGACGAAGACGACGTACGGGTCCGCCCCGGTCCGTCGTCGCGTCCGCGTACCCGGATCCGACCGCGCCACGAGGACGCGGCCGAGGGCATGGTGGTCGCCGTCGACCGCGGCAGGTACACGGTCGACCTGGGCGTGTCGCCCCGGGACGGCGGACGTCGACGCGAGGCTGACGCGGACGGCGGTCGGTACCCCGTACGTCGGCGGCAGATCGTCGCCATGCGCGCCCGCGAACTCGGTCGACGCGGCACGGTCGTGGTGGGCGACCGGGTCGCGGTCGTCGGCGACATCTCCGGTACCCCCGGCAGCCTCGCCCGGATCGTGCGGGTCGCCGAGCGCTCGTCGGTGCTCATGCGCACCGCCGACGACGACGAATCGAGCCCGGAGGCGCGGGTCGAACGGGTCGTCGTGGCGAACGCCGACCAGCTCGTCATCGTCAGTTCCCTCGCCGATCCCGCGCCCAGGACCGGGTTCATCGACCGGTGCCTGGTCGCGGCGTACGACGCGGACGTCGAGCCGCTGCTCTGCCTCACCAAGGCGGATCTCGCCGCGCCGGACGAGGTGCTCGCGTACTACGCGATCCTGGACCTGCCGTACGTGCTGACCCGCCCGGACGAACCGCTCGACACCCTGGTCGACGCGCTGCGCGGGCACGCGTCGGTGTTCGTCGGACACTCCGGTGTCGGCAAGTCGACACTCGTCAACCGGCTGATCCCGGACGCCGGTCGCGCGGTCGGGGCGGTCAGCGCCGTCGGAAAGGGGCGGCACACGTCGTCCAGCGCGCTCGCGCTGCCGCTGGCGGACGGCGACGGTTGGATCATCGACACGCCGGGCGTGCGCTCGTTCGGGCTGGCCCACGTCTCCGCCGACAGTCTCCTGCACGGCTTTCCCGACCTGGTCGAAGGCAGCGTCGACTGCCCGCCGAACTGCGAGCACACCGGCACAGCCGGCGACTGCGGGCTGGACAAGCTGGTCGACGCGGGGCTCGCCGACGCGCGTCGGCTGGCGTCGTACCGGCGGCTGCTCGCCTCCCGACGCGGCGAGACGGGCTTCGAGTAGCGTGCCGGACGATGCGCCGAGTCGAGCCCACACTCGCGGTGATGTACGCACATCTCCAGTTGGGTAAGCATCCCAGGACGCTTACATCACCACAGGTGTAGCGACATCACGAGGGTTGTCGACCTGCCGGTACGTACCCAGTTCCGGCCCTGGCTCGGACCGGCGCCGTCCCAGCCGCCATCGGGACGGCGGACGCCCGCTCAGCTCACGTCGACGTACCCGCCGGTGCGCCAGTAGATGGCGTTCTCGCGGGTGAGCAGCGCCTCGTCGATCAGGTACCGGCGCACGCTGACGTAGTCGTCGTACCAGGCGCGCAGCACCGCGTCGACGGCCCGTTCGGGGTACTTCACGCCCGGCTCGAAGCACGCCGCGATGTGTTCGAGGACGACTCGTCGCTTGCCGCGCGCAGCGGGTAGTTGGATCAACCGACCGTCACGGACGAACGCCTTGAGGATCGCCGCCTTCTGGCGGTCGGGGTCGAGGGGTACGTCGGGTTCCGGCTCGGGCGCGAACTCGCGTACCGCGTCCTTGAACATGCCGACGTCGGCGACCAGCCGACCGTCCTCGGTACGCACCGCTCCCCCGTGTTCCAGGCGGCGCAGCGCGCGTACCACCTCGCGCGCGGGCAGGCGGGTCAACTGGGCCACCTCGCCGGGCGTCGCGGCGCCCAAGGCGACAGCGGCGAAGGTCTTCAGGCGCTCCTCCTCGGCCAGCAGGCCGCACACGGCTTCCGGTCTCACGACCCGAAATTATCGCTCGCCCGTTCAGCGCCGCGCGCGTCACAGGTGGGCTAGGTTTCCGGCATGGCCCGGTACGCCGATGATCTCGCTCTCGCCCATGTGCTCGCCGACACCGCGGACGCCATTTCGATGGCTCGGTTTCGCGCGCTCGACCTGCACGTCTCGGCGAAGCCCGACCTGACGCCGGTGTCGGACGCCGACACGGCGGTCGAGAAGGCGTTGCGCGCGACGCTGGCGAGGACCCGCCCGCGGGACGGCGTGCTGGGCGAGGAGTACGGGCTGACCGGCGCTCCCGCCGGGCAGGGCACCCGGCAGTGGGTGATCGACCCGATCGACGCGACGAAGAACTTCATCCGGGGCGTACCGATCTGGGGCACGCTGATCGCGTTGATGGACGGCGGCGACGCGGTCGTCGGCATGGTCTCCGCCCCCGCCCTGGGGCGGCGCTGGTGGGCGGCGACCGGTCACGGAGCGTTCGCCGGCAAGCACACCGCCGCCGCCACGCCGATCCACGTGTCCGGGGTGAGCCGCCTGGCGGACGCCTCCTTCTGCTACTCGTCGCTCGACGGGTGGGAGCAGAGCGGGCGGTTGCCGGCGATCCTCGACCTGATGCGCGACACCTGGCGCAACCGGGCGTACGGCGACTTCTACGGGTACATGCTGGTCGCCGAGGGCGCCGTGGACGTCATGGTGGAGCCGGAACTGTCGCTGTGGGACCTGGCGGCGCTGGTACCGATCGTCACCGAGGCGGGTGGGACGTTCACCGATCTGTCCGGTCGACCGGGGCCGCTCGGCGGCAGCGCGGTCGCGACCAACGGCAAACTGCACGACGACCTGCTCGCGAGGCTGCGCCCGGACCTGCCCTGACCGGCTCCGACCAGCTAGGTCGGCGGCGTTTGACCAGGTCGCGCCGTACCTGCTCGGTGCTGCCCGTCGGGCGGAGCCGGAATCGCCGGGACTCTTCGCGGCGGCTATCCTCGCTCGGGTGGCGTCCTCCGGTTGGCTGTTCCTCGCGGCGATGATCATCGCCTACGGGGTTGCCAACCTGCTGCAGTCCGTAGCCGCCGCGCGCACCAGACCGCACGACTCGTTCCACCCGGGCCTGCTGCTGCGCCTCGCCACGCACCGGACATACCTGGTGGGCATCGGCTGTCAACTCGTCGGCTTCGTCCTGGCGTTCCTGGCGCGCCGAGAACTGCCGCTGTTCCTCGTCCAGTCGGCGGTCGCCGCCGGCCTCGGCGTGACCGCCCTGCTCGGCGTGGTACTGCTGAAATGGCGGCTGCCCCGGGCGGAAGTGGCGCTGCTCGGCATGCTCGGGGTGGGGATCTCGTCGCTGGTGCTCGCCGCGCGTCCGGCGCCGTCCCGGCAGATCGGTCTCACCGGAATCATCACGTTGGCGGTGACGCTCGTCGGGGTGGGTGCCGCCGGCTTCTTCGCGGCACGGCTGCGGGGCGCGCCCGGCTCGGTCGGGCTGGGTTCGCTCGCCGGGCTCGCGTTCGGCGCGGCAGCGGTCGCGTCCCGACCGCTGGCCAGCGTCCATGATCCCGACCGGTTCCTCGCCGACCCACTGTTGTACCTGCTCATCGCCCATTCGCTGGTGGGTCAGCTGCTCCTCGGGTTGGCGATGCAACGCGGTTCGACGACCGCGGCGGTCGCCTCGATGGACGCCGCGTCCGCCGCGCCCGCCGCGGTGATCGGACTGCTCTTCCTCGGCGACGAGATCCAGCCGGGTCGCGGGTGGATGGCGGGGCTGGGGTTCGCGATCACGCTGTGCGCGGTGATCGGATTGAGCCGGTACGCCGAACCGCAGCACCACTGCGACCACCAGAAGGCACGGGTACCGGAGCTGGTGGGACAACGAAGATCGGTGACCGCCGACTGAACGCGGACAGCGGGACCGTACCCGGACCGGCGGTGGAACCGTCACCATGTCCGAATGGCAGGTAACGCGCGCACCCGGGACCACGTCCGATGAGCGGCGAAGCGGTACGGGTCGAACGCTCCGGTCCGGTCGTCACCGTGATCCTGGACCGACCCGAGGTACGCAACGCGGTCGACCGGGCGACGGCGCAGGCGCTGACGGACGCCTTTCGCGCCTTCGACGAGGACGACGCCGCCCTGGTCGCGGTGCTGTGGGGGGCGGGCGGCACGTTCTGCTCCGGTGCCGACCTGCGCGCGATCGCGGCGGGACAGCCGAACCGCGTCGAGCCGGACGGTGACGGACCGATGGGTCCGACCCGGATGACGCTCGGCAAACCGGTGATCGCCGCGGTCAGCGGGTACGCGGTCGCAGGCGGGCTGGAACTCGCGCTGTGGTGCGACCTGCGGGTGGTCGAGGAAGACGCCGTGTTCGGGGTGTTCTGCCGGCGCTGGGGTGTACCGCTGGTCGACGGCGGGACCGTCCGCCTGCCCCGGATCGTCGGTCTCGGACGCGCGCTCGACATGATCCTCACCGGTCGCCCGGTCGACGCGTCCGAGGCGTACCAGATGGGCCTGGCGAACCGGGTCGTGGCGACCGGTACCGCCCG
>DASUXA010000097.1:0-120243 GCA_036378155.1 Micromonosporaceae bacterium
GGCGATCCGGCGGACCGCCAGCCGGCGGCCGAGCTGGGCCACCTGGAGGTCGACGATGTGCGAGAGCTCGTCGGGGCTCAGCGGGTCGAACAGCACGACCTCGTCGAGCCGGTTGAGGAACTCGGGCTTGAAGTGCGAGCGCACCACGCCCATCACCGACTCCTTCTTGGCCACCGGCTCGAGGATCGGGTCGACGAGGAAGTTCGAGCCGAGGTTGGAGGTGAGGATCAGCAGCGTGTTGCGGAAGTCGACCGTGCGGCCCTGGCCGTCGGTGAGCCGGCCGTCGTCGAGCACCTGCAGCAGGATGTCGAAGACCTCCGGGTGCGCCTTCTCGACCTCGTCGAGCAGCACCACGCTGTACGGGCGCCGGCGCACCGCCTCGGTCAGCTGGCCGCCCTCGTCGTAGCCGACGTACCCGGGCGGGGCGCCGACCAGGCGCGAGACCGAGTGCTTCTCGGAGTACTCGCTCATGTCGATGCGGACGATCGCCCGCTCGTCGTCGAAGAGGAAGTCGGCCAGCGCCTTGGCCAGCTCGGTCTTGCCGGTGCCGGTGGGGCCGAGGAAGAGGAACGAGCCGGTCGGGCGGTTGGGGTCGGCGATCCCGGCGCGCGAGCGTCGTACGGCGTCGCTGACGGCGTTGACGGCGCTGTGCTGCCCGATGAGCCGCTGCCCGATCACCGACTCCATCTCCAGCAGCTTGGCGGTCTCGCCCTGCAGCATCTTGCCGGTGGGGATGCCGGTCCACGCCTCGACGACGTCGGCGACCTGCTCGGCGCCGACCTCCTCGCCCACGAGCGGCTCGAGGTCGACCGCCTCGGCCTTCTCGATCTCGTCGATCTGGCGCTCGAGGTTGGGGATGGACTCGTAGCGGATCTTGGAGGCGGCCTCGAGGTTGCCCTCGCGCAGGTAGCGCTCCTCCTCCACCTTCAGCTGGTCGAGCGCACGGCGCAGCTCACCCTCGCCCTGGAGCTGGTCCTTCTCCCGCTCCCAGCGCGACTCCAGCCCGCGCAGCTCCTCCTCCTTGTCGGCGAGGTCCTGCTGCAGGGCGGCCAGCCGCTCCCGCGACGCGTCGTCGCTCTCCTTCTCGAGGGCGAACTGCTCCATCTTGAGCCGGTCGACCTGGCGGCGGAGCTGGTCGATCTCCTCCGGGCTCGACTCGTGCTCCATCCGCAGCCGCGAGCCGGCCTCGTCGATGAGGTCGATCGCCTTGTCCGGCAGCTGGCGGCCGGTGATGTAGCGGTCCGACAGCGTCGCGGCGGCGACCAGTGCGGCGTCGGTGATGCGGACGCCGTGGTGGGCCTCGTACTTCTCCTGGATGCCGCGCAGGATCTGGATGGTGTCCTCGACGCTCGGCTCGCCGACGAAGACCTGCTGGAAGCGGCGCTCGAGCGCGGGGTCCTTCTCGATCCGCTCGCGGTACTCGTCGAGCGTCGTCGCGCCGATCATGTGCAGCTCGCCGCGCGCGAGCATCGGCTTGAGCATGTTGCCGGCGTCCATCGCGGAGTCGCCGCCGGCGCCCGCACCGACGACCGTGTGCAGCTCGTCGATGAAGGTGATGACCTGGCCGCCGGCGTCCTTGATCTCCTCGAGGACGGCCTTGAGCCGCTCCTCGAACTCGCCGCGGTACTTCGCGCCCGCGACCATCGCGGCGAGGTCGAGGCTGAGCACCCGCCGGCCCTTGAGCGAGTCGGGCACGTCGCCGGCGACGACCCGCTGGGCGAGGCCCTCGACGACGGCGGTCTTGCCGACGCCGGGCTCGCCGATGAGCACCGGGTTGTTCTTGGTACGCCGGGACAGCACCTGGATCACCCGGCGGATCTCGGAGTCCCGGCCGATCACCGGGTCGATCTTGCCCTCGCGGGCGCGCTCGGTCAGGTCGACGCCGTACTTCTGCAGCGCCTGGAAGGTCTGCTCCGGGTCGGGGTTGGTGATCCGCCGGTCTCCGCCACGGATCTGCGGGTACGCCGCGACCAGCGCGGACTCGGTCGCACCGGCCCGCTTGAGCAGGTCGGCGACCGCACCGCCGACCCGGGCGAGCCCGGCGAGCAGGTGCTCGGTGGAGGTGTACTCGTCGCCCAGCGGGCGGGCGATGGACTCGGCGGCGTTGAGCGCGTTGACGACCTCGCGGGACATGGTCGGCTCGGCGATGCTCGATCCGCGGGCGGACGGCATGTTCTCCACCGACCGGATGGCGGCGCGGCGGACGTCCGCCGGGTTCGCGCCGACCGCGCGCAGCAGCGCGGGCGCGGTCGAGCCTCCGGTGTCGAGCAACGCCAGCAGCAGGTGCCACGTCTCGACGGTGGCGTGCCCGCGCTGCGTGGCGATGGAAACGGCCGCGGACAACACCTCGCGGCTCTTGGTGGTCAGGCGTTCTGCGTTCATCGGCTCCCCTGGTTGGTGACGCTCACGAGGTATCGACACAACCGAAGTTGAGTCTATTCCGCTCAACTTTGCGACGGCCACTCGACAGCGCTCCCGCCGGCGGTTCCGACTGCCGGTCGAGCACGCGACCGACCGGTACGCTCCCGCACATGGCCACCGCTCTCGTCACCGGCGCCGGTCGCGGCATCGGCCGCGCCGTCGCCGCCCGGCTCGCCGCCGCCGGACATCGCGTCGCGCTCACCGCGCGCAGCGCCGACGAACTCGCCGGGACCGCCGAGTGCTGCGGCGACGCCGAGACCCTGGTGGTACCGGCGGACATCACCGCACCGGGCGCGGTCGACGAGGTGTTCGGGCAGGTCGAGGCGGCGTTCGGACCGGTCGAGATCCTGGTCGCGAACGCGGGCGCGGCGACCTCGGCACCACTGCACCGGACCACGGACGAGGAGTGGCAGCGCATCCTCGACCTGAACCTCACCGCGCCGTTCCGCTGCCTGCGCCGGGCGGTCCCGTCCATGGTCGAGCGGGGGTACGGACGGATCGTCGTGATCGGCTCGGTCGCCTCGAAACTCGGCATGCCCTACGTCGCCGCGTACACCGCCTCGAAGCACGGCGTCCTCGGGCTGGTCCGGTCGGCGGCGGCGGAACTGGCACGGACCGGCGTCACCGTCAACGCGGTCTGCCCCGCGTACGTGGACACCCCGATGACCGACCGGTCCGTCGAGATGATCGTGGCGCGTACCGGGCGCAGCGCCGAGGACGCGCGGGCGTGGCTGGAACGCCAGCAGCCGATCGGCCGCCTGATCACGGTCGACGAGGTCGCCGACGCGGTGATGCTGTGCGTCGGCAGCGCCGCGATCAACGGGCAGGGCATCAACGTCGACGGTGGGGCGGTGCAGTCATGACCCTGGCACGGGTCAACCCGCCGGAACTCGCGGCGCCGTCCGGGTTCTCGCACGCGGTCACGGCGGTCGGCGGGCGCACCGTGTACCTGGCGGGACAGACCGGCATGGACGCGGACGGACGCATCGTCGACGGCGACGTGGTCGCCCAGTTCGAGCAGGCGTTGACGAACCTGCTCGCCGCGCTGCGCGCGGCCGGGGGCGGCCCGGAACACCTCGCCGCGATCACCATCTACATCGTCGACGTCCCCGGATACCGGGCGGCGGCGCGGCGGATCGGCGAGGTGTGGCGGCGACTGTGCGGCCGCGAGTACCCGGCTGCCGCCGGTATCGGGGTGGCGCGCCTATGGGACGACGAGGCGCTGGTCGAGATCGCCGGGGTCGCCGTCGTCCCGGAGTAGCGCGGCGGCAGACGTCACTCCCGTTCGTCGCCGAGCACGTCGGCGACGTACCGGGCGGCGGGCTCGGCGAGCCGCTCCGCCAGGGCCTGGAACACGTCGACCGCGGCCTTGCCGGGCCAGTCTGCGGGCAGCAGTTCCCCTGGGAGCACCGGGTCGAGGTAGGGCAGCCGCCGCCACGCGGTGAGGGCGAGCACCCAGTCGCGGTACGCCCGCGCCGCCGAGCCCGGATCGCGTCCCCACCCGTCGAGCACGGGCGCCCAACCCGCGACGAACTCCGCGTAGTACCGACCCACGGCGGGTAGATCCCACCACCGCTCGGCGAGCGACTGGACGTCGCCGTACGCCAGATAGTCGGCGCGGAACAGGTGGACGTACGGGTCGAGCCCACGCCGGCGCAGCGCGCTGCGGGTGAGGTCGGCACGGTGCGCGGGGGCGATCCAGACGCCGGGCGCGACGGTACCGAAGCCCAGCCCGCTGAGCGTGGAGCGGAGCGTATGCCGGCGGGAGCGCTCCGCCTCCGGTACCGAGAACGTCGCGAGCAGCCAGCCGTCGGCGAGCGTCGCGGACGGCGGTGTGAAGATCCGCAGGTCACCCTCGTCGAGGATCTCGACGGCAGTCGGTGACAGGGCGTACCCGGCGGCGCCGTCCCGACGGGCGGCGACCAGCAGACCCCGGTGCTTGAGGCGGGAGATCGCGGAGCGTACCGCAGGCTCGTCGACGCCCAGCCCGGCGAGCAGCCGGACCAGTCCGCTGACCGGCAGCCAGCCGCCCCGCTCGCGGGCGTACAGCCCGTACACGGTGACGATCAGTGCTCTCGGCTGGGCGGGTTGCGCCACCGCGTCACCATAGCGTCATCTTGACTGCCGTCACCAAGGCGGAATACTGGCAGTGCGCAGTGTGGCGCACGACACAGGGGGGTGGGGCGCCGATGCAGCTCACGCGGTCGGCTCACATCGACACGTTCACCCGCGACCACCTACCGCCGGCCGACCAGTGGCCGGTGTTCGTTTTCGATCTGCCCGAGGTCCGGTACCCGGAACGGCTCAACGCGGCGAGCAGACTGCTGGACGCCACGATCGAGCGGTACGGCGCGGACCGGCTCTGCCTGATGTCGCCGACCGAGCGGTGGAGCTACGCGGACGTCGCCCGCCGCGTCAACCAGGTCGCCCATGTCCTGGTTGACGACCTGGGGTTGGTACCCGGCAACCGGGTGCTGCTGCGCGCGCCCAACAACCCGTGGCTGGTGATCTGCTGGCTGGCGGTACTGCGGATGGGTGGCGTGGTGGTCACCACCATGCCCCTGCTGCGCTCCTCCGAGTTGCGCACCATCCACGAGATCGCGCGGATCGACCACTCGCTGGTCGACGACCGGTTCGTCACCGACCTGGCCGCCGCCGACATCGGCGCGTACACGACCTTCGGCGACCTCGCGAAACGGTCCGCCGACAAGGACGTGGACTTCGCCGCGGTGGACACCGCCGCCGACGACGTCGCCCTGCTCGCCTTCACGTCCGGTACCACCGGGCGACCCAAGGCGACCATGCACTTCCACCGGGACATCCTGGCGAACGCCGACACGTTCGCCCGGCACGTGCTCAAGCCGCGCCCGGACGACCTGGTCACCGGGTCGCCGCCGCTGGGTTTCACGTTCGGGCTGGGCGGGCTGGTGGTGTTCCCGCTGTACGCCGGAGCCGCGTCGCTGCTGCTCGAAAAGGGCACCCCGGACGTGCTGGAGGCGGCGCTGGTCGAGCACCGACCGACGATGCTGTTCACCGCGCCCACGGCGTACCGGACGCTGCTCGCCGACGGCGCCGACCTCAGTTCGCTGCGCCGCTGCGTGTCCGCCGCCGAACCGCTGCCGAAGGCGACCTGGGAGGCGTTCCACCAGGCGACCGGCTTGAAGATCATCGACGGGATCGGCTCGACCGAGATGCTGCACATCTTCATCTCCGCCGCCGACGACGACATCCGACCGGGCGCGACCGGGAAACCGATACCGGGGTACTACGCGACGATCCTCGACGACGACGGCAACGAGGTACCGGACGGGCAGATCGGGCGGCTCGCGGTGCGGGGACCGACCGGCTGCCGGTACCTCGACGACGAGCGCCAGAAGACGTACGTGCAGCACGGCTGGAACCTCACCGGCGACACGTACTACCGCGACGAGGACGGGTACTTCTGGTACCAGGCACGCAACGACGACATGATCATCTCTGCCGGGTTCAACATCGCCGGTCCCGAGGTCGAGGCGGCGCTGCTGCGCCACCCCGAGGTGGTCGAGTGCGCCGTGGTCGGAGTACCGGACCCGCAGCGCACCATGACCGTCAAGGCGTACGTCGTGCTGCGCCCCGGCGTGCTGGGTGACGACGCCAAGGTCGCCGAGTTGCGCGACCACTGCCGGCGGGAAATCGCCTCGTACAAGGCGCCCCGGGCGATCGAGTTCATCGAGGCGTTGCCCCGCACCTCGACGGGTAAGGTCCAGCGGTACGTACTGCGTGAGCAGGCCAGCCGCTAGGAGTCGGAGGCGAGCGTGCGGATCGCGGTGATCGGCGGCGGCCCCGGCGGGTTGTACTTCGCCGCGCTCGCCGCCCAGTTGCGGGCGGGGCTGCTGGCCGGGGGCAGCGAGATCACGGTCTGGGAGCGCAACGCGCCCGACGACACGTTCGGGTTCGGCGTGGTCTTCTCCGACGAGACGCTCGGCGGGATCGAACACGCCGACCCGGCGATCCACGAGGCGATGGCGGCCCGGTTCGCCCGCTGGGACGACATCGACGTACGGCTGACCGGGCGGGACGGGCGCACCGAGGTGGTCACGTCGGGCGGGCACGGCTTCGCCGCGATGAGCCGGATGGAACTGCTGCGCATCCTGCGCGACCGGTGCCGGGAACTCGGCGTAACGCTGCGCTTCCAGACCGAGGCGCCCGACCTGGAGCGCCTGTCGGAGTCGTACGACCTGGTCGTCTCGGCGGACGGGGTGCACTCGGCGACCCGCGCCCGGTACGCCGACGAGTTCCGCCCCGACACCGACGTGCGTCGCTGCCGGTACATCTGGCTGGGCACCGACAAGGTGTTCGACGCGTTCACCTTCGACGTGCGCGAGACGCCGTGGGGCGTCATGCAGGTCCACGCGTACCCGTACGACGCGACCGGCTCGACGGTGATCATGGAGATGCACGACGACGTGTGGCAGCGCGCCGGCTTCACCGCGCCCGACCTCGCGCCCGGCGAGTCCGACGAGAAGTCGATCGACCAGTGCGGGCAGATCTTCGCGGACCTGCTCGACGGGTACCAGTTGATCGGCAACAACTCGAAGTGGATCAGGTTCACCACGGTCCGCTGCGCGACGTGGCGACGCGGCAACGTGGTCCTGCTGGGCGACGCCGCGCACACCGCGCACTTCTCCATCGGGTCCGGTACCAAGCTCGCGATGGAGGACGCCCTGGCGTTGGCGGCGTGCCTCGCCGAGCAGCCCACGGTGGACGCCGCGCTCATCGCGTACGAGCAGGAACGCAAGCCGGTCGTGGTGTCCACGCAGCGCGCCGCGCAGGCGAGCCTCGAATGGTTCGAGAACCTCGGGCGGTACACCCACCAGCCGCCGCTGCGCTTCGCGTTCAACATCCTCACCCGGTCGCGTCGGGTCACGTACGACAACCTGCGGCTACGCGACCCGGAGTTCGTGGCGCGGGTCGACGAGTGGTTCTGCGGGGACGGTCCGGTCACCCCGCCGATGTTCCAGCCGTTCCAGTTGCGGGACCTGCGGCTGAAGAACCGGGTGATCGTGTCGCCGATGGACATGTACGTGGCGACGGACGGGCTGCCCAACGACTTCCACCTGGTACACCTCGGCTCGAAGGCGCTCGGCGGCGCGGCGCTGGTGATGACCGAGATGGTGTGTGTGTCGCCGGAGGGCAGGATCACGCCGGGCTGCACCGGGCTGTGGACGGACGAGCAGCGCGACGCGTGGCGGCGGGTGGTCGACTTCGTCCACCACCGCTCCACCGCCGCGATCGGCGTCCAGCTCGGTCACTCGGGACGCAAGGGCTCCACGAAACTCATGTGGGAGGGCATCGACCAGCCGCTGGACGACGGCAACTGGTCGGTGGTCGGACCGTCGCCGCTGCGGTACTCGCCGGTCAACCAGGTGCCCCGCGAGTTGACCGTCGCCGACCTCGCCCAGATCCGCGCACAGTTCGTCGCCGCCGCGCGGCGCGCCGTCGAGGCAGGCTTCGACCTGCTGGAACTGCACTGCGCGCACGGGTACCTGCTGTCGTCGTTCCTGTCCCCGCTGACGAATCGGCGCACCGACCGGTACGGCGGGCCGCTGGAGAATCGGCTGCGCTTCCCGCTCGAGGTGTTCGACGCGGTACGGGACGTGTGGCCGGCGCAGAAACCGATGTCGGTACGGATCTCGGCGACGGACTGGTACCCCGGCGGCGTGGACACCGACGACGCTATCGAGATCGCGCGCGCCTTCGTCGAACACGGGGTGGACGCGGTCGACGTGTCGACCGGTCAGGTGGTCAGTGAGGAGAAACCCGCGTTCGGGCGGTCGTACCAGACGCCGTACGCGGACGCGATCCGCAACGCGCTGCCCGACGTCGCGGTGATCGCGGTCGGCGCGATCTCCTCGTACGACGACGTGAACTCGCTGATCCTGGCGGGTCGCGCGGACCTGTGCGCGCTGGGCCGCACCCACCTGTACGACCCGCAGTGGACCTTGCACGCGGCGGCGGAGCAGGAGTACCAGGGTCCCGGGGTGGACTGGCCGCTGCCGTTCGCCGCCGGTCGGCGCCGGCCCCAGACCGGTCGCGTGGACGGTCCGAAGCCACGGCTGGAGCTGGTCCGCGACCCGGCTGCCGGACGCACCCGGCACACCCGCTGGCGTCCGCGTCCGGACCGGCTCAGCTAGGCGACGGCGGTACACCGGCAAAACGAACCGGCGAGGCGAGGCACGTCGTCCGAGGCGTACAACGCCCGTGATGTGCGCACACCTCCAGCGGTGTGCGGTGCGACAAGACCACGCCGGCTCCGTCGCAGCCCGCTTGACACAAGCGCGGAAACCGTCAAAGGCTGTACCGCATGCCGCCCCGCGACCTACCCGCCCAGATCCTCGACGCTGCCGGCGAACTACTGGTCGCGCACGGCTTCCGGAAGCTGCGTATGCAGGACGTCGCCGAGCGGGTCGGGGTCAGCCGACAAACCGTGTACAACGAATTCGGCGACAAGACCGGGCTGGCGCAGGCGCTGGTACTCCGGGAAACCAACCGGCTGCTCGACGGCATCGACGCGGCGCTGTCCGCCCACGACGACACGGAGGCGGCGGTCGCCGCGGCCGTCGCGTTCGTGCTCGGCGAGGGCAGCGACAGTCCGCTGGTCAAGGCGGCGCTGACCGGGGACGGATCGGTGGAGTTCCTGCCCCTGCTCACCACCCGTGGCGAACCCGTCTTCGCGGCGGCGATGGACCGCCTCGCCACGTACGCCCGCCGACACTGGCCGCATCACAGCGCCGCCGACATCGACCTCGCCGCCGAGGTCGCCGTCCGGTTGACCGTCTCCCACCTCATGCTTCCGCTCGACCCCGTCGACCGCGCCGCCGCGAAAGTCGCCCGCGCCGTCACCGCCCTCCTCAGACGGGCGTGAGCGCGGCGCTCGGCGTGCCGGCCGGCGCCACCGAATGACCGTGCCGCCAGGCACGTTCGGATTTTCGGCCCCTTCCGCTGATGCAAGTTGCGGGCTACGGTGTCGCCACCAGCGGAGAGACGCTGGCCACAGGAGTTGACGGTGAGCGTGCAAGAGACGTCGTTCCGCGGTTTCGCCAACCCGGTCGACCCCACGCCGGACGAGATGCGGGCGTGGGCGTACCGCCCTGACTCCGTCGACCTCGGCTCGCTGCCGCAGGACTGGGACCTGCTGGTCGTGACCGAGCGGCTGATACCGACCCTGTTCGACCTCGCCATGGACACCACCTGCCCCGCCCGCCGGTTCGCGCTGCACTGCCTGTACATCTACGCCGCCGACGCGATCCGAACGAACTTCCGCGCACACCCGAAGCGACGGCTGCGCAAGATGGTCGAGCAGGCGGAGGAGGACGGCGACGCGCTGCTGGCGATCTGGGCGCACAACGTCCGAGCGCTGAGCGCGCGACCGGAGTTGTTCGAGTACCACGACTGGTGCGAGGGCGGACTGGTCCGCCAGCCGCGCCGGATCGCTTAGCTTGCAGGTTGGGGGGTCGGGGGCGGTCCGTCCCGCTCCGGGCGATCAGGCTTGATCCCTGCGCGGGCCGGACCGCCCCCGACCCTTGACCCGCGCTGTCCGCCGCGGCGCGACCGGTCCGACAGGTGAGGGGATGTTAGTGGCGGTCTTGGCCGCCTTGGCGGCGTAGGGCGTCCTTCGCCTGCTGGGCGGCGGTGTCCAGGTGCTCCGAGTACTTGCTGCCGGTCGCCTTGTCGGCGCGGACGCGAGCCTGGTCGACCGCGTTGTCGACCTTGTCCGGGTGCCTCCGCAGCAGGTCCTTCGCCCGGTTGACCAGGTCGCTCATCGACATGCCCATGATGTTCCCCCCTCGCCGGTGACTGTCCAGGCTAGCGGGGTTACAGGCAGTAGTCGGTCCGCTGAGTCGGTTCGGTTCAGCCGTGCCCGCGCCGAGGGCGCCAAATGACCAGGGCGGTGGGGTTCTGCGTCGCCGGCACCAGGTCGCGACGCGGGTAGGCACTCATCGTCTCGAGTTCGGCGATGCGCTGTTCGGCGGCGCGCAGCGCGCCTTCCAACTCGGCGACCCGCTGCTGCAACTGCAGGACGTACTGCTCCAGCGCGATGATCTGCTTCACACCGGCGAGATTGACGCCGTCCTCCTGGCTCAGCCGCTGGATCTCGCGCAGCATCACCACGTCGCGGACGCTGTACCGCCGACCCCCGCCCGGGGCCCGCCCTGCCTGGACGAGCCCCAGCCGGTCGTACTGCCGCAGCGTCTGGGGGTGCATGCCGGCCATCTTCGCCGCGACCGAGATCAACAAGACTTTGGCGTCGGACGACTCGTCGACGGATACGAACACCTCTTCGCGCATGCGTTCACCTCCGCTCGACCCGCCGCGCCGCAGCCTCGATCCGCTCGCGAGGCGCCGGCGGGGTCGCCGCCGCAAACTCGGCGAGCGCCTTCGCTGCCTCAGTAGATACCTGATCCGGTACCACGACATCAACGGTGACGAGTAGGTCCCCGCTGGAACCGTCGCGCCGGGTCACGCCCTTGCCGCGCGCCCGCAGGGTGCGGCCGCTGCGGGTACCGGGCGGCACGCGCAGCGTGACCGCCCCGTCCAGGGTCGGTACCCGCAGGTCGACCCCGGTGACCGCCTCGGGGAACGTGATCGGCACGGTCAGCGTGAGGTCGTCGCCGTTGCGCCCGAACAACGGATCGGGACGCACCTTGACCAGGACGTACAGGTCGCCCGCCGAGCCGCCACGCTCGCCCGGCTCACCCCGCCCTGCCAACCGGATGCGTTGACCGTCCGCGACCCCGGGCGGGATGCGTACATTCAACGTCCGGGTCTTGGTGACGCCGCCGGTACCGGCGCACTCCGGGCACTTCTCGTCGACCACTGTGCCGACACCCTGACAGTTGCGGCACGGCTCGGAAAAGCTGAACGTGCCCTGGTTCGAGGTGACCAGGCCCAGCCCGTGGCACACCGGGCAGGTGCGCGGGGTGGTACCGGGTGCCGCGCCCGAGCCGTGACACGTGTCGCACACCCCCGGCGCGCGCAGCGTCAGCGGCAGCGTGACACCCCGTACCGCGTCCACGAAGTCGAGCGTGACCTCGGTCTCCACGTCCCGCCCGCGAGCCGGCCCGGCACGGCGACCGGTACGACCACCGGTGCCGCCGGAGAAGATCGACCCGAACAGGTCGGAGAACCCGCCGCCGAAGCCGCGGTCGGCGGTACCCATGTCCCCGAACAGGTCGGACATGTCGAACGTCGTCCCGCCCGACGGGCGACCGGCACGGGTGCCCCGGCGGAACGCGCCCGCGCCGAACAGTTGGCGCATCTCGTCGTACTCTTTGCGCTTGCGCTCGTCGACGAGCACGTCGTACGCCTCGGACACGGCCTTGAAGCGTTCCTCGGCGTCCTTGTTGCCCGGGTTACGGTCCGGGTGCAGTTCCCGGGCGAGCTTCCGGTACGCCTTCTTGATCTCGTCGGTGGAGGCGGTCTTCGGGACCCCGAGGACGCCGTAGAAGTCCTTCTCCAGCCAGTCCTTCGAACTCATCGTGCCCACCTCCTCCGCGAGATCGTCGTGGTCGTGCCGCCGGTCGTACCGGTACCGGTCACTCCGGCTCCGCGACCGCCACCAGCGCCGGACGCAGCAGACGCTCACCCAGCATGTATCCGCGCCGCAACACGTCGACGCAGGTCGGCTCGGTGACTTCGGCAGAGGTCTGGTGCGCGACCGCCTCGTGCCGGGTCGGGTCGAACCGGTCGCCCTTGTCGCCGAACGGCTGCAGCCCGAACTTGGACAGCGTCTGGACGAGCTGCTCGGCGACCGAACCGAACGGTCCGACCAGATCGCCGTGCTCCCGCGCGCGGTCCAGGTCGTCGAGGACCGGCAACAGGGCGGCCAGTACCACGCCGGTCGCCTGCTCGCTGACCACGCCCCGGTCACGGTCGACCCGCTTGCGGTAGTTCGCGTACTCGGCGCTCACCCGCTGAAGGTCACGGGTCAGCTCGTCGACGTCGTGCCGCAGCGCCTCGAGTTCCGCGCCGAGGACACCCGCGCTGTCGGTCCGCATCGCTTCCGCGATCGCCTCGGGATCGCCCGAGTCACCCGCGATCGCCTCGGGATCGCCCGAGTCACCCGTGATCGCCTCGGCGTCCCCCGGCTCGGTCGCGGTCGCCTCGGCGCCGCCCGAGTCGGCGGCGACGTCGGCTTCCTTGTCGACGACTGGGCTGTCGCCCGGCGCGGCGTCCTCGGACGCCGCGCCGCGCCCGCCCGTGGCGGTGCTCGCCCGGTCGTCGACGACTTCCCCTTCGACGACCTCGGTGACGGGGGCAGCCGACCCGGTGGTCGGGGACGCCTCGTTCTCCGACGCCCGGTCGGTACCGTTCGACTTCGACTGGTTGGCTGTGTTGATCTTCCGCTTGTCGCGCACGACAATCCGCTCCTCAGTGGGCCCGGCCTTGGCCGGGCCCACCTTCCGCTCGCCTGCGGGCACCCCGCCCGCGCTGGTGCCGCGGGCCTCGGCGTCCGGTTCGGTCACTTCTTGTCGTCCTCGTCCACGATCTCGGCGTCGACCACGTCGTCGCCCTGACTACCCGCACCGGCACCGCCATCGGCACCGGCGCCGCTCGCGCCCGCGTCACCGCCGCCCGGCTGGCCCTGGCTCTGCGAGTACAGCAGCGACCCGGCCTTCTGGGACACGGTCGCCAGCTTCTCCTGCGCGGACCGGATCTTCTCGATGTCCGTACCGCCCAGCGCGCTGCGCAGGTCGCCGAGCGCCTCGTTGATCTCGTCCTTGGCGTCGGACGGCAGCTTGTCGCCGCTCTCGGCGAGGAACTTCTCGGTCTGCCACTGGAGCTGCTCGGCGAGGTTGCGGGTCTCCGCCTCCTCGCGCCGCCGCTTGTCCTCGTCGGCGTGCTCCTGAGCGTCCCGCATCATCCGCTCGATGTCGTCCTTCGGCAGCGCGGAGCCGCCGGTGATCGTCATCGACTGTTCCTTGCCGGTACCGAGGTCCTTCGCGCTGACGTGCACGATGCCGTTGGCGTCGATGTCGAAGGTGACCTCGATCTGCGGTACGCCGCGGGGCGCCGGCGGCAGCCCGGTCAACTCGAACGTGCCGAGCTTCTTGTTGTACGCCGCGATGTCACGCTCGCCCTGGAACACCTGGATCAGCACCGACGGCTGGTTGTCGTCGGCGGTGGTGAAGATCTCCGAACGCTTGGTCGGGATCGTGGTGTTGCGCTCGATGAGCTTGGTGAAGATGCCGCCCTTGGTCTCGATGCCCAGCGACAGCGGGGTCACGTCGAGCAGCAGGACGTCCTTGACCTCGCCCTTGAGCACACCGGCCTGCAGCGCGGCGCCGACCGCGACCACCTCGTCCGGGTTGACGCCCTTGTTGGGCTCCTTGCCGGTCAACTGCTTCACCAGGTCGGTCACCGCGGGCATCCGGGTCGACCCGCCGACCAGGATGACGTGGTCCACGTCGGAGATCTTGATGCCGGCGTCCTTGATCGCCTGCTCGAACGGGCCCTTGGTGCGGTCCAGCAGGTCCTGCGTCATGCGCTGGAACTCCGCCCGGGTCAGGGTCACGTCCATGTGCAGCGGACCGGACGGACCCGCCGTGATGTACGGCAGGTTGATCGTGGTCGTGGTGGCGGCGGACAGCTCGATCTTCGCCTTCTCAGCCGCCTCCTTGAGCCGCTGCATCGCCATCTTGTCCTGCGCCAGGTCGATGCCGTGCTGACCGCGGAACGTCTTGACCAGGTGGTCGATGATCCGCTGGTCCCAGTCGTCACCGCCGAGGTGGTTGTCGCCGCTGGTCGACTTCACCTCGATGACGCCCTCGCCGATCTCCAGCAGCGAGACGTCGAACGTGCCGCCACCCAGGTCGAACACCAGGACGGTCTGCTCCTTGGAGCCCTTGTCCAGGCCGTACGCCAGCGCCGCGGCGGTGGGCTCGTTGACGATCCGCAGGACGTTGAACCCGGCGATCTCGCCGGCCTCCTTGGTTGCCTGGCGCTGCGCGTCGTTGAAGTACGCCGGGACGGTGATCACCGCGTCGGTGATCTGCTCGCCCAGGTAAGCCTCGGCGTCCCGCTTGAGCTTCATCAGTACCCGCGCGGAGATCTCCTGCGGGGTGTATTTCTTGTCGTCGATGTCGATGGACCACTTGGTGCCCATCTCCCGCTTGACCGAACGGATGGTCCGGTCCGGGTTTGTCACCGCCTGGCGCTTGGCCACCTCACCGACGAGTACCTCACCGTTGCGGGCGAACGCGACGATCGACGGCGTCGTCCGCGACCCCTCCGCGTTCGCGATGACGGTGGGCTCGCCACCCTCGAGAACGCTCACCACCGAGTTGGTCGTTCCGAGGTCGATGCCGACCGCACGTGCCATGTTGTCAGTCCTCCGTCTGCGTCGCCGCCCCGAAGTTGAGCGGACCAGGCTCAATAGTTGCACGCGCTCGGGCGGTGTCAAGCCGAGGTTGAGTCAAGTTGACGCAAGTTACCCGTACCCGCGCGCGTCCCCATCGGCGACACACGTCGCGACCAGGGTGCGATTGTCGCCTGAGCCGCGATCATGCACCCTGTACGCGTGGCCACGCGCGGCACCCGATCCGACCCCCAACCCGACCAGCCGGGGTCGCGTACCGACGTGTCCGTGACCGCCGGCTCCGGCGACCCGGGTCAACTGCTCGCCGCTCTCGCCGCGCTGCGGGACACGCTGGAAGGCATCCGGTACCCGCTGGCCACGGCGAGCGCCGACGACGCGGTACGCACCGCCGCCGACCTGACCCGCCGGTTCGACGACTACCTGCTGCCCCGGCTGGCGCGGCTGGACGCGCCGCTGCTGGTCGTGGTCGGCGGGTCCACCGGGGCGGGCAAGTCGACCCTGGTCAACAGCTTGATCCAGGCGCCGGTGAGCACCGCCGGGGTGCTCCGCCCGACCACGCGCGCGCCGGTACTGGTGTGCAACCCGGCCGACCTCGCCTGGTTCCAGCAGCCACGGCTGCTGCCCGGTTTGCGCCGTACCTCGGCGCTGTCGTCCGACCCGGGGACCCTGCGACTCGCCGCCGCGCCCGCGCTGCGCGCCGGGTTGGCGCTGCTCGACGCCCCGGACATCGACTCGGTCGTGGACGCCAATCGCGAACTCGCGACCCAACTGCTCGCGGCGGCGGATCTGTGGCTGTTCGTGACCACCGCCGCCCGGTACGCCGACGCGGTGCCGTGGGACGTGCTGCGCCAGGCGCGCGACCGGGGCACGGTGGTCGCCCTGGTGCTCGACCGTACGCCGCCCGGAGCCGAGCCGGAGATCGTCGCGCACCTGGCGACGATGCTGCGTGACGCCGGTCTCGCGCCGGCGCCGATCTTCGGGGTACCGGAGACCGTCCTCGACCACCAGGGGCTGCTGCCGGAGTCGGCGGTCGTCGGGCTGCGCGACTGGCTGTCCCGGCTGGCGGGCGACGCGGCAGCCCGCGACCTTGTGGTACGACACACCGTCGACGGCGCGCTGGCCGCCCTGGAACCAGCGGTCGCCGGACTGGTCACCGCCGCCGACGACCAGGTCACCGCCGTGACGACGCTGAGCCGGGCGGTGGACGCCGCGTACCGGGTCGCGTTGTCCACCGTCGAGGACGCGATCGCCGACGGCAGCCTGCTGCGCGGCGAGGTGCTCGCCCGCTGGCAGGAGTTCGTCGGTACCGGTGAGCTGATGTCCGCGCTCCAGGCGCGGGTGGGTCGGGCGCGGGACCGCGTGGCAGCCGCCGTCACCGGGCGTACCGCGCCCGGTCGTCCGCTGCGGCAGGCGCTGTCGACCGGGCTGCTCGCGTTGGTCGAGGGCGCCGCCGCCGACGCCGCCGAACAGGTCGCTCAGTCGTGGCGCGGGCACCCCGCCGGAGCCGCGCTGCTGGACGGTACCGACGACCGGCTGGACCGACCGTCGCGGGACCTGATCGAACGCACCGAGCGGCTGACCCGCGACTGGCAGCGCGGGGTACTCGACCTGGTCCGCCACCAGGGCGCGGACCGGCGACGACTGGCGCGGGTGACCGCGTACACCGTGAACGGCAGCGGACTGCTGGTCATGCTCGCGGTGTTCTCGTCCACCGCGTTCCTGCCGACCGGGCTGGAGTTCCTGGTGGCGGGCGGTACCTCGGTCGCCGCCCAGAAGCTGCTCGAGGCGGTCTTCGGCGACCAGGCGATGCGCGCGCTCGCCGAGCAGGCGCGGCAGGACCTGCTGACCCGGGTACGCGACCTGCTCGACGAGGAGGCGCGCAGGTACCGTGAGCTGCTCGCGGCGGTACCGGTGCAGGCCGATGCCGCGCGTCGGCTCCGTGCGGCAGCCGCCGCGGTGGTCAGCGCCCGCGCCGCCGCCGGGCTGGGGGTACTGCGATGAGTCTGGTGGACCGGGTGCGTGGCGACCGCGGCGTGGTACCGGTCGACGTCCTGGTGCGCCGGATATCGGCGTTGCAGCGGTTCGTCACCGCGACCAACGGCGCGGTACCGGACGAGGCGCTGACGAAGGTACGCGCGGTGACCGGCAACGCCAGCGAGCGGCTGCGGCTGTCCGGAGAACACACCGTGGTCGCCCTGGCGGGCGCCACCGGCAGCGGCAAGTCCAGCCTGTTCAACCTGCTCGCGAGCGGCGACATCTCGCCGGTCGGGGTACGTCGCCCGACCACGGGCAACGCGTACGCCTGTGTGTGGGGGTACGACGGCGCCGGTCCGCTGCTCGACTGGCTGCGGGTACCGCAGGCGAACCGGTTCGCCCACCACCTGACCTCGGATGCCGACGAGCATGCGGCGCTCGCCGGACTGGTGCTGCTCGACCTGCCCGACTTCGACTCGGTACTCGAGGAGCACCGGCTCGAGGTCGACCGGCTGCTGTCCCTGGTCGACCTGGTGGTCTGGGTCACCGATCCGCAGAAGTACGCCGATCAGGTCATCCACGAGCGGTACCTGCGTACCTTCCGCCACCACCGGGACATCACGGTGGTGCTGCTGAACCAGGCGGACCGGCTGAGCCCCGCCGACACTGCCCGGTGCGTCAACGACCTGGCCCGGCTGCTCGCCGCGGACGGGCTGGCGACGGTACCGGTGTTCGCGGTGTCCGCGGTCGGTCAACCCGGCGCGGAGGAGTTGCGCAACCGGCTGGCGCGCTCGGTCGCCGCCCGCCACGCGGCGTTGACCCGCCTCGCCGCCGACGTCGACGAGGTGGTCGGCGAGCTGAGTCCGCTGGTCGAGGCCGACCTCGGTCGCGAACCGGTGAGCGCGCGCAGCGTGACGGTCCTGGTGGAGAGTCTGACCGCCGCGGCGGGGCTGCCCGCCGTGGCCGACGCGACGGTCCACGCGTACCGGCACCGCGCGATGCGCGCGATGGGTTGGCCGGTGACCCGCTGGCTGCGTCGCGCCCGACCCGATCCGCTGCGTCGGCTGCACCTGGAACAGCCCGCCGACGCGACCTCGCTACCGGCGCCGGCGCCCGCCGAGCGTTCCGCGGTCGCCCTGGCGGTCCGTACCCTCGCCGAGCAGGCGGCGAAGCCGTTGCCGGAGCCGTGGCCGGAGGCGGTGCTGGCGGCGGCGCGGTCCCGCGTCCAGGACCTGCCGGACGCGCTCGACACCGCGATCGCCCGTACCGACCTGGGTCTGACCCGGTCGCCGTGGTGGTGGCGGCTGGTCGGCGCGGTGCAGTGGCTCGCCACGGTCGCCGCCCTCGCCGGTCTCGCCTGGCTGGTCGTCCGGCTGGCGTTCGTCGCGCTGGCCCTGCCCGACGTGGTGACCCCGAAGGTGGGCGCGCTACCGCTGCCCACCTTGCTGCTGTTCGGCGGGCTCACCGTCGGGGTACTGGTCGCGCTGCTGGTGCGACCGCTGGTCGCGGCGGCGGCCCGACGTGCCGGGGTACGCGCGTCGCGACGGCTGCGCACCGCGGTCGAGGCGGTTGCCGAGGAGTACGTGGTCGCGCCGCTGCGCGCCGTGCTCGCCCGGTACACGTCCGCCCGCGCCGCGCTCTCCGACGCGCGCCGCTGACCGCTCGGCGACGCCGCCGGGTCGACGTACCCGCCTGCCGGAACAGCCGCGACCCCGCCGGTCCGGATCAGTCGACCGGCACCGCCAGGTCGCCGCCTGCCGCCGCGCGTGGCCGCAGCAGCAGGGCGAACAGCAGACCGACGAGCGCGACCACGACCGCGACGAGGATGGTCTCGCGGAACCCGGACAGCGCCGCGTCGGCCAGGCGGGCGCGCAGCGCGGGCGGCGCCTGAGCCAGTGATCCCGTCGCCGACCCGACGGAGGCGTGCGGACCGAGCACCGCGGCGACGTGCTCCGCCACCCGTACCGAGAACAGCGTCGCCAGCAGGCTGACGCCGACCGACCCGCCGAGCCGTTGGGCGACGTTGAACAGCGTGTTGGCGTCCGCGAGCCGGGTCTCGGACAGGCCGCCGAGCAGGGCCATCAGCAGCGGCTGGATGACCAGTCCGAGGCCGACGCCGCGACCGGCGAGGATCAGGGCGGTCAGCCACAGCGGGGTGTCGAGTTCGACCAGCAGCAGCAGCGCGGTGGTCACCGCCACCGCGACCAGTCCGGTGAGGATGCCGGCGCGCAGGTGCCCGCGCTCGCCGAGGGTCATGCCGAGCCGGGTGGACAGTCCCATCACGATGCCCTGGGGTAGCAGGACGAGGCCGCTGGCCAGCGCGCTGTGGCCCTGGAGGTTCTGCACCAGGATCGGGATCAGGAACAGCACGGCGAACAGCGCGACCGACGTCAGCACACACAGCCAGATGGCGAGCGCGGGTTGAGGGCTGCGCAGCAGCCGCAGGTCGACCGCCGGATGTTCGCGTCGGCTGGCCCAGAGTAGGTACCCGGCGAGCAGGACCAGTCCCGCCGTCCAGTACGGCCAGGACCGGTCGGACAGCCAGCCGTAGCGGGGACCCTCACTGGTACCGAACAACGCGGCGACCAGGCCGGTGGACAGCAGCAGCAGACCGAACGGGTCGAATCGGGCGCTCCGGTCGCGAACGGAGGTGATCCCGTACCGGCGCAGCGACGGTACCGCCGTGAGCGCGGCGAGCCCGATCGGCACGTTGACCAGGAACACCCAGGGCCAACCCCAGGCGCTGACCAGCAGACCGCCGACGGTCGGGCCGAGGGCGGGACCGAGGAACAGGACGAGCCCGGCAGAGACCGGTACCCCTCCGCGTGCCGCGCCGGCGCCGCCGAACAGCAGGTTCATCGCGAGCGGTACCAGCGGCGCGGCGACCACGCCCTGCGCCACCCGGAACGTCACCAGGGCCGGCACGCTGCCGGCGACCGCGCAGGCGGCGGACGCCGCGGTGAACGCCGCCAGGCTCACGGTGTACACGGGGACGGTGCCGAAGCGCTTGGCCAGCCAGGATGTCGCGGGCAGCGCGGCGGCGAGCGCGAGCAGGTACCCGGAGACCGCCCATTGCACGCTGGACAGCGTGCCGTGCAATTCGCGGGCGATGTCCGGTACCGCTACGTTCACCACGTTGCTGTCGACCATGGACAGCAGCGGACCGGCGAGCAGAGCCAGCAGCGCGAACGCCCCGAGCCGGCGGGTGGTCGGCTCGGGGCGGCCGAGTGTCGCGGTCATCGGGGGACCTCCTCGGTACGGGACGTCCGCGCGCTGAGCGCGGCTCGCGACACGCTGGCGACCCGATCGAGGATCTCCTGGTCACGCTGCGGGTCGCCGTACTCCAACCAGCTGATGATCATCTGGTACGTGGCGTCGATCGCGACGGTCGCCGCCCAGCGCCGCAGCACCGGGTCGGGTTCGTACGGGCGCAGGAGTCGTTCGCAGCGCTGCCGAGCCTCAGTGGAGATCGATTCCGCGTACCCGGCGAACTCCGGCTCGCGTGCCGCGTGCCGGAACAGCAGGACGAACCCGTCGGGATCCCGTCGCGCGGCGGTCAGCAGCGCGGCGAGCGCCTCCCTGGTCGCCTCCGGGGGAACAGACTCCTCGATGCGTCGCTTCGTCCGGTCCAGCACCGCCTGGTACAACTCGCGCTTGCCGGCGAAGTCGCGGTACAGCAGGAGCTTGCTCACGCCGGCCGTCGCGGCGATCTCCTCCATCGAGGTCGCCGCGTAGCCCCGCTTCGCGAACGCCGACGCGGCGCCGTCGAGGATCCGCCGACGTGTCTGCTCCCGACTGCCCATCTCTTACCTTCCACGGGTTTACCGGGAAGTATAGAAAGGGTTAACCCGCGAGTAAACACAGTCGGAAAGCGCCGGGCGGCTACCCGCGGCGTCCGCCGCGCCGGGGCGGTACCGGTGGCCGAGGCGGGACGGACCGGACGCTCCACCCCCCACCGACCTGGGACCGGCTCGCGCCGGAGCCCCTGCCCGCGTGCACGGGGTCGTGCGGCTTGGAGCCGCCGCCGGTACCGCCGGTACCACCCCACTGGCGCGGTACCGGCGAGGGGTCGGGCGCGCTGGGCTCGTCCGGTGGGTCGCTCGACTCGTCGGTGTCGCCCACCGGTGGCGGTGCCGCCTCGACCTGCCGGGCGGACGCCGGCGGTACCCGCCTGACCTGCGTCAACGGCTCAACCCAGGCAGCTCCGCCGAGGCCGCCGACCGGCGCCGGCTGGTACACCGAGTCCGCCGGACCGGGCGGCGTGGTGGGCCCGGTCGCCGCGGTGTCGCCGGGGATCACCACGACGGGTACCAGCGACCCGTCCACGGACGGCGGTGGGAGCAGCCCGTCGCCGGTCGCCAACGCCCGCGCACCGGCCTGGACGACCGCCCAGGTGGGCAGCGACGCCAGCCCGGCGAGCAGGGCGACGAATGCCGCGTACCGTCCGGGCGAGCCGGACAGCCCGTCGTCGGCGCGGTGCGCGCCGACGGTTCGACGCCGTCGGAAGGCGCCGGCTCGGCGACCCGCCGGTGTGATCGATCCCCCCTGATCCGGCACGCTCTACCCCTTTGACCATCCCCCGGTTGCCCCGTCGGTCGCGCGTCGAGCCCGGCGAGTCCACCCCTCTGCCAGACTGACCTATTTACGCTCCGTGCGCGAGTGGTCACTGGCGTGTCCGACTGCCATGTTTCTGACGGTTCTGCGCCGGGGTACGGGTACTCGATCCGCCCTCGAGGTGCCCGCGCTGTGGGCGCGCTCACTCTTTCTGCAACGATGGGAGCGGCGGCTTCGCGCCGATCCCCCGCTTACCCTGCGGTGGACGGTCCCGAAAGCCGGCGCTCCCCGGGCACGGCACAGCCGTGTCCACGCCGCACGGCCCCGTACCCCGGGTCCGTAGGCACACCCACCGCGGCGTCGGCGCCGGTGACCCCGCGCCGACTCCAGACACGACAGGGAGAAACGATGGCGAAGGGCGACGTGGCCCGGACCCGGGGCAGGAGGGCTCAGCCCACCTCCGCCGAACCGGAGTTCGTGCAGCTGCTCACCCCCGAAGGAGAGCGGGTCGACCACCCCGAGTACTCGGTCGACCTCAGCGACGAGGAATACCGCGGGCTGTACCGCGACCTCGTCATCGTCCGCAAGCTCGACACCGAGGCGACCGCTCTGCAGCGCCAGGGCGAGCTCGGCATCTGGGCCAGCCTGCTCGGTCAGGAAGCGGCGCAGGTCGGGTCCGGTCGCGCGCTCCGGCCGCAGGACATGGCGTTCCCGACCTACCGCGAGCATGGCGTGCTGTACTGCCGGGGCATCGACCCGATCATGCCGTTGAGCCTGTTCCGGGGCGTCGACCACGGGGCGTGGGACCCGAACGAGGTCAAGTTCAACATGTACACGATCGTGATCGGCGCACAGACGCTGCACGCGACCGGGTACGCGATGGGTGTCGCCAAGGACGGCAAGGTCGGCGACGACGACGACCAGTCCGAGGCGGTCATCGCGTACTTCGGCGACGGCGCCAGCAGCCAGGGCGACGTGAACGAGTCGTTCGTGTGGGCCAGCGTCTTCCACGCCCCGATCGTGTTCTTCTGCCAGAACAACCAGTACGCGATCTCGGAGCCGATCGAACGGCAGACCCGCGTGCCGCTGTACCGCCGCGCCGCCGGCTTCGGCTTCCCCGGCATCCGCGTCGACGGCAACGACGTGCTCGCCTGCTACGCGGTCACCCGCTCGGCGCTGGACCACGCCCGGCACGGGCAGGGTCCGATGCTGATCGAGGCGTACACCTACCGGATGGGCGCGCACACCACGTCCGACGACCCGACGCGGTACCGGATCGCCAGCGAGGTCGAGGCGTGGCAGGCGAAGGACCCGATCAAGCGGGTACGCACGTTCCTGTCGAAGCAGAAGATCGCCGACGACGACTTCTTCGCCGAGGTCGACGACCAGGCGCAGCGCGAGGCGACGCACCTGCGCGAGCGCGTGCTGTCGATGCCCAACCCGGAACCCCTCACGCTGTTCGACCACGTCTACGCGGACGGTTCGCCGCTGATCGACACCGAGCGCGAGCAGTTCGCCCGGTACCTGGCTTCATTCGAGGGGAGCGCCCACTGATGTCCGAGACCCTCACCCTCGGCAAGGCCCTCAACCTGGGTCTGCGCCGTGCGCTCGAAGACAACCCGAAGGTACTGATCATGGGTGAGGACGTCGGCCGGCTCGGCGGCGTCTTCCGGATCACCGACGGGCTGCAGAAGGACTTCGGCGAGGAGCGCGTGATCGACACGCCGCTCGCCGAGTCGGGCATCGTCGGCACCGCGATCGGGCTCGCCATCCGCGGGTACCGACCGGTCTGCGAGATCCAGTTCGACGGCTTCGTGTACCCCGCGTACGACCAGATCGTGTCGCAGGTCGCGAAGATGCACTACCGGTCGCACGGCAAGGTCAAGCTGCCGATGGTGATCCGGATCCCGTTCGGCGGCGGTATCGGCGCGGTCGAGCACCACTCGGAGTCGCCCGAGGCGTACTTCTCGCACACCGCCGGTCTGAAGGTGGTGTCCTGCTCCAACGCGCTCGACGCGTACTGGATGATCCAGCAGGCGATCGCCTCCGACGACCCGGTGATCTTCATGGAGCCGAAGCGCCGGTACTGGGAGAAGGCACAGGTCGACACCGAGGGCTCGCTGTCCTCGGCGTACCCGCTGCACGCCTCGCGGGTCGCCCGCCCCGGCACCGACGTGACCGTGCTCGCCTACGGTCCGATGGTCCGTACCGCCCTCGACGCGGCCACCGCCGCCGAGGAGGACGGCCGGTCCATCGAGGTGATCGACCTGCGGTCGCTGTCCCCGCTGGACCTGGGTCCGGTGTACGAGTCGGTGCGGCGTACCGGCCGGTGCGTGGTCGTCCACGAGGCGCCGAGCAACCTCGGGCTGGGCTCGGAAATCGCCGCGCGGGTCACCGAGGAATGCTTCTACTCGCTCGAGGCGCCGGTACTGCGGGTCGCCGGCTTCAACACGCCGTACCCGGCCGCCCGGCTCGAGGAGGACTACCTGCCCGATCTGGACCGTGTGCTCGACGCGGTCGACCGGACCTTCGGATGGTGAACGGCATGGCGCAGAACAACTCGTCCGGCCGTATCAAGCACTTCCCGCTGCCGGACCTGGGCGAAGGGCTCACCGAGGGCGAGATCCTGAAGTGGCTGGTACAGGTCGGCGACACGATCACGCTGAACCAGCCGATCGTCGAGGTGGAGACCGCCAAGGCAGCGGTGGAGATCCCGGCGAAGTGGGCTGGACAGGTCAGCGCGATCTTCCATGAGGAAGGCGAGACGGTCGAGGTCGGTACCCCGATCATCGCGATCGACACCGATCCGGGCGCCGGTCCGGTGGACGAGCCGGGCGGCGGCTCGGCGGGTTCGCCCACCGCCCAGCCCTCGCCGGAGTCGCTGGCGACCGTCGAGGTCGCGGGCGATCAGCCGGTCGAGCCGGGCATGGTCGGCGGTCCCGCGCCCGGTGGGCGCACGCCGGTACTGGTCGGGTACGGTCCGCGCACCACCGCCGCGAAGCGCCGCCCGCGCAAGGGCGGGGAGGCACCGGTGACTTCCGCGCCGGCGGCGCAGACCGCCCCGGTCGCGCCCGCCCAGCCGCGTCCTGTCGCGACGCCGAGCGTGCCGGCGTCGGTGTCCCCAGCGCCGGTCGCTCCGGTGTCGCCGGCTCCGACGTCTCCCGCGCCAGGCACGGTGCTGGCGAAGCCCCCGGTCCGCAAGCTCGCCAAGGACCTGGGTGTCGACCTGCGCCTGATCACCGGTACCGGGCCGCAGGGCTCGATCACCCGCGAGGACGTCGAGGCGGCCGCGAACGGCGCGGCGGTCGACGGCGCCGTCGCCAGCGTGGCGTTCGCTCCCACCACAGCCCCGGCGTTCGGACCGGATCGCGAGCAGCGGATTCCGATCAAGGGGGTACGCAAGCTCACCGCCGAGAACATGGTCGCCAGCGCGTTCACCGCGCCGCATGTCACCGAGTTCCTCACGGTCGACATGACGCGCTCGATGAAGGCGCTCGACCGGCTCAAGGCGCTGCCCGAGTGGCGGGACGTACGCGTGTCGCCGCTGCTGCTGGTCGCCAAGGCGGTGCTGACCGCGATCCGGCGGCACCCGATGGTGAACTCGACGTGGTCCGAGCAGACCAACGAGATCATCGTCAAGGAGTACGTCAACCTGGGCATCGCCGCCGCGACCGACCGTGGGCTGATCGTGCCGAACATCAAGGACGCCGGGCGGCTCTCGCTGCGCGAGCTGGCGGACGCGATGACGGCGCTGGTACAGACCGCCAAGGCGGGACGGACCGCGCCGGCGGACATGTCCGGCGGCACGTTCACGATCACGAACGTCGGCGTGTTCGGGGTGGACACCGGTACCCCGATCCTGCCGCCGGGCGAGGCTGCCATCCTCGCGTTCGGGGCGGTCCGCGAGATGCCCTGGGTACACAAGGGCAAGGTGCGGCCCCGCCAGGTCACCACGCTCGGGCTGTCGTTCGACCACCGGATCATCGACGGCGAACTGGGCTCGAAGTTCCTGCGTGACGTGGGCGCCTTCCTCAGCGATCCGGAGGCGACCCTGCTCGCCTGGGGCTGATCGTCGCTGGAACAGGGCCCGTGGGGTCCGGCTGCGCCGGACCCCACGGGCCCTACCATTTGCCCGACTACAGCTCGTTTTGCCGACGATTCTTAGGCGTGTCGCGCAGCTCACCTAATAATCGTTGGCGAGGGGGATGTCGACCGCGGTCTAATAGAGAGGAACCACGGGGACGCACTCAGTGACGAGGGTGAACACGATGAGCATCCTGATGGACCGGATCCGCAACCGTCGGGCAGCGGCGCGTCGCACGCAGGCGATCGAGCGAGCGCTCCGGTCGACGCCGTCGCGCGCCATTCGCGAAGAACTGCTCGACATCGCCAACCGCTACTGACTGACCACGCACGCCGCGCGACAGCGCGCAGAGCGTGCCCGCACGGCCCGGCCGGTACCACCGGCCGGGCCGTCGCGCTTCTCATGGCAGTGCGATCCGTCCCGGTACCGCACCCCGCCGGGCGCTGTCGCCCGGCAGGCACCCCCACCCCGACCGATAGGCATCCGTATCCGCTCGGCAACTCCCCGTCACCGCAGGCGGTCCGCGCGACGCCATACTCGCAGGTGAGGTCGCGACCGCGGATTGCCCGACCGTGGGACGCGCTGACGACGTTCCGACAGGTACCGTCAGGCACTGCCGCCAACGGCGGATGGCCGGTACGGTCTGACGCCGTACCGTGACGAGGAGGCAACGCATGTCGTCCGAGGGCCGACCCCCTCAGGGTTCCGAGCCGCAGAACCCGGCGCCGCAGGAACGGCACCCCGAGCCGCGACCGGAGCCGCAGCCGCACCGTGGCCCGGACGAGCCGCCGACTCAGCAGGGCGACGCACCACCTCCGCTCGCCCGCCGGACCGTGCGTGCGACCGCGTCGGTACGCCCACCCGCCGGCGCGCAGACGCCGCCGCCCCCACCCGGTCCGTGGCAGCAACCGCCGTCCGCGCCCGGGTCGCCGACCCGTGGCGCCGCCGTCCCGCCTCCCCCGCCACCCGCCCAGCCCCGACCGGACGCGTCGCCGGGACCGGGCGAGGTCCCGCCGCCGAGCCGACCGCCGCAGAGCGGACGGGTGACCGGCTCCGCCTCGGTTCCCGGCGCGGTACCACCCGGCGCGGTGCCGCCCGGCGCGGTGCCGAACCAGACCTCCGCGCCCGCCTGGCCGCCGGTACCCACCGGACGTGCCACGCCGTCGGCTCCGCCCCGAACGCCGGGAGCGCCCGGAACGCCGGGAGCGCCGGGAGCGCCGGGCGACGAGCCCTACCCGCACGCCCAGCAGCCGCCGTACCCGCAGCAGCCGGAGTTCGGCGACGACACCGCGTCGCAGCCGTTCTGGCGGAACCGTCGCAACCTGGTGATCGCCGGGGTCGCCGCGATCGTCCTGGTCCTCGTCATCGCCGGCATCGCGATCGCGGCGCTCGGCTCGGGCGGCGGCAGCCCGTACCAGGTCGGCGCGTGCGTCAAGCAGGCCGGTGACCAGGCGAAACCGGTGGACTGCTCGGCTCAGGGCGCGTACACGATCGTGTCCCGCGTCGACAACCAGGACCAGTGCCCGGACAAGAGCCAGCCGTTCGCGGTACTGCAGCGCAAGGGCAGCCCAGACCAGGTGCTCTGCCTCAAACCGACCCGCTGAGCGCGCGCCGGCGGCGACACGGGTGAGGTAGGCATCACCGTCGCCGCCGGCGAGCCTGGGCGGTACGGCACGATGGGGTCATGACTCCGCGAGTGCGCGCCCCGGAGCTGCGGGGGCGAGGCTGGTTGAACACCGGAGGTCGGGACCTGACGCTCGCCGACCTGCGCGGTCGGTTCGTGATCCTCGACTTCTGGACCTTCTGCTGCATCAACTGCCTGCACGTCCTCGACGAGCTGCGCCCGCTCGAGGAGAAGTACGCCGACGTGCTGGTCACCATCGGCGTGCACTCGCCCAAGTTCGAACACGAGAAGGACCCGGACGCGCTCGCCGCGGCGGTCGAGCGGTACGGCGTGACCCACCCGGTGCTCGACGACCCGGGCATGCAGATGTGGCGGCAGTACGCGGCGAAGGCGTGGCCGACGCTGTGCGTGATCGACCCCGAGGGGTACCTGGTCGCCACCATGGCCGGCGAGGGGCACGCCGAAGGGCTGGGGCGACTGCTCGACGAGCTGATCGCGGTACACGAGGCGAAGGGCACCCTGCATCGGGGTCGGGGTCCGTTCGTACCGCCGGAGCAGCCCGCCACCGCGCTGCGCTTCCCCGGCAAGGCGCTGCCGCTGCCGGACGGCGGCTTCCTGGTCACCTCATCCGCCCGGCATCAGCTCGTCGAGTTGGACGCGGACGGCGAGACGGTACGCCGCCGCATCGGCTCCGGGCAGCGCGGTCGTACCGACGGCGGCCCGGACCAGGCGAGTTTCTCCGAGCCGCAGGGGCTGTGCCGACTGCCCGAGCACACCGCCGAGATCGTCGGGTACGACCTGGTCGTCGCGGACACCGTGAACCATCTGCTGCGCGGGGTGAGCCTCGCGACCGGCGAGGTGCGCACGGTCGCCGGTACCGGTCGCCCGTGGCGCTCCACGGTCGACGGGCACGCGCACGACGCGCTCGCGATCGACCTGTCGTCGCCGTGGGACCTCGCCTGGTACGACGACCGCGTGGTGATCGCCATGGCGGGCATCCACCAACTGTGGTGGTTCGACCCGGTGAAGCGGACCGTCGGGGTGTACGCGGGAACGACGACCGAGGCGCTCAAGGACGGACCGCTGGGCGAGGCGTGGCTGGCGCAGCCGTCCGGGCTGTCCGTCGGTACCGACCGGTTGTGGCTCGCGGACAGCGAGTCGTCCGCGCTGCGCTGGGTCGCCGACGGCGAACTGCACACCGCGGTGGGTCAGGGACTGTTCGACTTCGGGCTGGTCGACGGACCCGCGGAGCAGGCGCTGTTCCAGCACCCGCTGGGCGTGGGCGCGTTGCCGGACGGCTCGGTACTGGTCGCCGACACGTACAACGGCGCGGTGCGCCGGTACGACCCGGCGACCCGATCGGTGTCCACGGTCGCCACTGGGCTCGCCGAGCCGAGCGACGTCGTGGTCGCCGCCGACGGCGGGGTGGTCGTGGTCGAATCCGCCGCGCACCGGCTGACCCGGCTCGCGCCGGGCGCGCTGGCGGCTGCCGGGGTGGTCGCCGACGGCACGCGGCTGCGTACCGAGCGTCCGGCGACGTCGGTCGCGCCCGGTGAACTCACCCTCGACGTGATCTTCACGCCCGCGCCGGGGCAGAAGCTCGATTCCTCGTTCGGTTCACCGATCCGGGTCGAGGTCAGCGCGTCGCCGAAGGAACTGCTGGTCGAGGGCGCCGGGGTCGGCGACGAGCTGCGCCGCCGCCTGGTGATCTCGCCGGACGTACCGCGCGGGGTGCTGCAGGTCGCCGCGCAGGCGGCGACCTGCGACGCGGACGCGGAACACGCCGCGTGCCACCTGACCCGGCAGGACTGGGGGGTACCGGTCGAGGTGCACCCGGACGGGGCGACCCGGTTGCCGCTGGTCCTGCGCGGTCTCGACGAGACGGTGGCGTGACCGTCAGCTGAACGGTGCCAGCGGGACGCCCGCGTCGAGCAACGCGTGGCGTACCCGGGTCGCCAGCGCCACCGCGCCGGGCGTGTCGCCGTGGATGCACAGGGAGGCGATCGGGCTGGTCATCGTCGTACCGTCGACGGCGGTGATCTTGCCGTCCAGCGCCATCCGCAGCGCCCGCGCGACCACGTCGTCGGCGGACGTGACCAGGGCGGCGGCGTCGCGGCGCGGTACCAGCGTGCCGTCCGGCTGGTAGCCCCGGTCGGCGAACCCCTCCGGTACCGTGCGCAGCCCCGACCCGGCTGCCAGCCGCAGCAGCATCGAGCCGGGCAGCCCGAGTACCGGCAGGTTCGGGTCGTAGTCGTTGACGGCGGCGACCACGGCGGCGGCGTGCGTGGCGTCGGACACGGTCACGTGGTACAGCGCCCCGTGCGGCTTCACGTAGCGCACGCGGGTGCCGGCGGCGCGGGCGAACGCGTCCAGCGCGCCGATCTGGTACAGGATGTCGTCCCGCAGGTCGTCGAAGTCGTAGTCGATCCGCCGCCGACCGAAGCCCGCCAGGTCGCGGTAGCTGACCTGGGCACCGATCGCCACGCCGCGCTCGGCGGCGGCATGACAGACCCGGCGCATGGTCGGCGGGTCACCGGCGTGGAACCCGCATGCCACGTTGGCGCTGGTCACGATCTCCAGCAGGGCGAGATCGTCGACGAGTCGCCAGGCGCCGAAACTCTCGCCGAGATCAGCGTTGAGGTCCACGGAATCGCAGGGTAGTCCCGGGGCGGGCCTGCGCGAACAGCGGCAGGTCGGCGGGCTCGACCACGGCGATCACCGGGTACCCGCCGGTGGTCGGATGGTCGGCGAGGAAGACCAGCGGCGCGCCGTCCGCCGGTACCTGCACCGCACCGAGAACCAGTCCCTCCGAGGGCAGTTCGCCGGGTCTCGCCCGGTCGAGCGCCGGACCGACCAGCCGAGCGCCGACCCGGTTGCTGACCGGGCTGACCTGGTACTCGCAGGTCAGCAGGGTACGAATCGCGTCCTCGGTGAACCAGTCGTCGCGCGGTCCGAGGCGGACGCGGACCACGACCGGGTCGGGCGGCGCGGACAAGGGCGTGAAGTGGACCGGACCCGGCAGTCCCACCGGGTCGCCGAGTGGCAGCCGGTCACCGTCGCGCAGCGGCGGCGGACCGAGACCGGAGAGCGTGTCGTGGGAGCGGCTGCCCAGCACGGGCGGTACCGCGATGCCGCCCGCTACGGCGAGGTAGGTCCGCACGCCGTGGACCGGCGCACCGATGCGCAGCGCGGCGCCGGACCGGGCGGCGACGGGTACCCCGAACGGAACCGGTCGCCGGTCCAGTCGGATCGGGGCGGGCGCGCCGGTCACCGCGAACACGGCGGCGCAGTGGAACCGCAGCTCGCACCCTGACCAGGTGATTTCCAGTCCGGCGAGGTCTTCGGGGTTGCCGACCAGCCGGTTCGCCAGCGTCAGGGCGGGCTGGTCGAGCGCGCCGGAGCGGGGGATGCCGAGGTGGGCGAGGCCGGTCCGACCGAGGTCCTGCACGGTGGTGAGGGGACCGGCGCGCAGTACGTCAAGCATCGGCGTCCTCGCGAGGCGGGACGTCGGTTGGCGCGCGAGGCGGGACGTCGTCGGGCGTCGCGCCGGGCGCGACGGCGACGAACCGGACGCGGGTGCCCGGCGCGAGCAGGGTGGGCGGGTCGCGCTCAAGGTCGAGCAACGGAATGTCGGTACGCCCGATCAGCAGCCAGCCGCCGGGCGAGGCGGTCGGGTAGATCCCGGTGTACGGGCCGGCGAGACCGACGCTGCCGGCGGGAACGCGCGGTCGCGGGGTGGGCAGTCGGGGTACCGAGAGGTCGTCCGGCAGCCCGGTGAGGTACCCGAAGCCGGGCGCGAACCCGCAGAACGCGACCCGGAACTCGGTACCGGTGTGCCGGCGCACCACCTCGTCCGGCGTGGTGTGCCACAGCCGCGCGACGGTTGCCAGGTCCGGTCCGTCGTACACGACCGGTACCTGTACCAGCCGGTCGGCGGTCGACGCCTCGGGCGGCGGCGCGGGCCAGCCGGCGATGCGGGCGGCGAGCCCGGCGGCGTCCGGTACCCCGTCGACCAGGACGGTCCGCGCGCCCGGCACGATCTCGGTCGCGACCAGGTCGCCGACCTCGCGGCGGCGGTACAGTTCGGCGCGCCACGCCGCGACGTCCGGCCCGCACTCGACGATCAGGGCTCGCGCACCGGCCAGGCGTACCTCCACCACGCGGTCATCGTGCCATCACGCGCCGCCCCGCTCGGGTCGCGGCTCGAAGGTCCCGGCGGCACGGCAAGGGCCGGGCGCGATCGGCCCGGCATGGGTCGTCCTGGCGGGGCGTGTGGCGACAGGCGTACGCGCCTCGTGGTGTACGCACATCTCGATCGGTGTACGCCTCAGCAGATACACCCTCGTCCACGCGGGCGACAGACGCGGGGTGGCGCGCTTCACTACTGCCAGGTAACTTACGCTACCGTAACCTAGTGGCGTGACGACGACCCGCTCCCCTCGACTGCGCCCGATCGACATCGGCAAGCCGCGCATGCGCGGCTGGTTGCACACGTACGCGTTCTTCGTCGCGCTCGCCGCGGGCGCGGTGCTGTGCACGCTCGCGTACACCCGTCCGGGTACCGCCCCGGTGGTCAGTTGCGCCGTCTACAGCCTCACGGTGTGCGTGCTGTTCGGCACCAGCGCGCTGTACCACCGCCGGGTCTGGTCGCCGCGCGGCTACCAGATCATGCGGCGGTTGGACCACTCGATGATCTTCGTGTTCATCGCCGGTACCTACACGCCGTTCTCGGTGCTGCTGCTCCCGCCGCGCACCGCCTCGGTGCTGCTCGCCGTGGTATGGATCGGTGCCCTGCTGGGCGTGGCGATGAAGATGATCTCCCCGAACGCGCCGCGCTGGATCGGCGCGCCGCTGTACGTGGCGCTCGGCTGGGTCGCCGTCGCCGTGCTGCCCGACCTCGCCCGCCGCGCCGGGGTGACCGCCCTGGTCCTGCTGCTGGTCGGCGGAGCGGTGTACACGATCGGCGCGGTCTGCTACGCGTTGCGTCGACCGAACCCGTGGCCGGCGACCTTCGGACACCACGAGTTCTTCCACGCGTTCACGCTGGTCGCGGCGCTGTGCCATCAGATCGCCGTCTACTACGCGCTGTACGCGTGAACGTCGGCACGGCGGACACGGCTGGGCCGCCCCCACCTCGGGGAGCGGCCCACGATCAGCGCGGCGCGGCGGTCAGTACCGAGGGTCGCGCGGGTCGACTTCGACCCGCCGCCGCTCCTCGACGACGTCCGTGGTGGCGGGCGTGACCTCGTCGGTGGTCGCGACCACGCGACGACGACGACCGTTCCAGAACCACAAGGTGAGGATCAGACCGACGACGCCGGCGAGCATGAGTACCCACCCGACGATGGACAGGCTGAGCCACCCCAGTTGGACATGCAGGCCGAAGGCGATGATCGCGCCGACGGCGATCAGGAAGATGCTCCCACCGATGCCCACGATGTTCCCCTTCCGAGGTTGACGGACTCATCCACCGGGGTACCCGGTTCGGGGTTGCGCTAATCGGGCAGGGTAGGCGGCATGACCGCACGCAGCCTGGTGATCATGCGACACGCGAAGGCCGAACACGTGGCCGGGGTTCCCGACACCGAGCGAGCGCTGACCCAGCGCGGCATGGGCGACGCGACCGCCGCCGGGGCGTGGCTGGTGAGCCACGGGTACCAGCCTGAGCTCGTGCTCTGCTCGCCCAGTCGGCGCACCCGCCAGACCTGGCACGCGGTAGCCGTCGCGCTCTCGGACGCGGCCGACCCCGCCGCCCCGCTCGTGCGGTACGAGTCGGACGTGTACCACGGCGGCACCGCCGAGCTGCTCGAACTGGTCCGCGAGCTGCCCCCGCAGATCGGTGCCGTTCTGCTGATCGGGCACAACCCGGCGCTCACCGAACTGTGCGCCCGGCTCGATCCGACCGGGGAACTGGACTCCGACGGACTGCGTACCGCCGGGATCGCGGTCCACCGCAGCGAGCTGCCGTGGTCGCAGTGGCAGGCGGAGCGGGTACCGCTGGTCGAACTCGCCACCCCGCGAGCCTGACCCGACGCCTCGCCCCCGGCACTGCCTCGCCCCCGGAACCGCCCGGCACTGCCTCGTCGCAGGTCACTGCGGGGGTGGTGGAGGCTGGGTGAAGCTGAGGTCCGGCGGGTCGGGCGGCGGCGGCATGTCCATCGGACGGCGGTGCGCCCGAACCGCCTCGTGCACCAGGACCGGCGGGGCGGTCTTCGGACGGCGCCGGTCCCGCCAGAACCAGATGGTCAGTTCGAGTACGGCCAGCCCGGCGAGCATCAGCACCCAGCCGACCACATGGATGTCGATCCACGGCACTTGGGCACGGACCGCGAAGGCGAGGATGGCCCCCACCGTGATTAGGAAGATTCCGCCGCCAATGCCCATTTATAGTCCTTAAGCCTCGAACCGAGGCTAACGGATCGTTGCCGCGACGGCAGGCGTACCGGCAAGAGGACCCGATCGAGGGGCATGACGAGGTCGCCCAAGCGCCGTTGCCGACGCCGCCGCGCCCGGTCGGACGGGAATCCGGGGCGGAACGGGGGCGGCCGGCATCCCCGTGACGGGGATGCCGGCCGCCCCAGCCGATCGCTCAGAACGCCTCTTCGGGCAGTTCCATCAGGTCCAACGTGGTCGACTCGATGATCCGTCGGTCCGCGCCGATGCGCGGCAGTACCTCGTGCGCGAAGAACCGCGCCGCGGCGACCTTGCCCTCGTAGAAGTGCTTGTCCGCATCGGACAGCCCCTCCCCGCCGAGCGCCGCCAGGGCGACCTCCGCCTGCCGCTGCAACAGCCAGCCCACCACCAGGTCGCCCATGGCGAGCAGCAGGCGACGGGAGTTCAGAGCCACCTTGTACAACGCGCGCGGCTCGCCGCCCTGAGCCTCGCCGAGCCACCCGGTGAACACGCCGAGGATGTTCTGTACCTCTGACAGCGCCTTACCCAGCGCCAGCCGCTCGTTCTTCAGCCGTCCGTTGCCGGCTTCCGACTCGATGAACGCCCCGATCTCGGCGGCGACGGTCATCAGCGCCCTGCCCTGGTCCTTCACGATCTTCCGGAACACCAGGTCGAGGCTCTGGATCGCGGTGGTTCCCTCGTACAGCGTGTCGATCTTCGCGTCCCGTACGTACTGCTCGAGCGGGTAGTCCTGGAGGAACCCCGAGCCGCCGAAGGTCTGCAACGACTCCGCGCCGAGCAACTCGTACGCCCGCTCCGACCCGCAGCCCTTGACCAGCGGCAGCAGCAGGTCGTTGACCCGCTCGGCGAGGTCGGCTGCCTCCCGGTCGCCGGCTGCCTGGGCGAGCGCCACCTTGTCCTGCCAGGACGCGGTGTAGCAGACCAGGGCGCGCAGACCCTCGGCGTACGCCTTTTGCAGCATCAGCGAGCGGCGGACGTCGGGGTGGTGGGTGATCGTGACGCGCGGCGCGGTCTTCGAGTTGTTGAGCAGGTCCGCGCCCTGGACCCGGTTCTTCGCGTACTCCAGCGCGTTGAGGTAGCCGGTGGACAGGGTGGCGATCGCCTTGGTGCCGACCATCATCCGGGCGTACTCGATGATCAGGAACATCTGCCGGATGCCGTCGTGCACGTCGCCGAGCAGCCAGCCCTTCGCCGGTACGCCGTGCTCGCCGAAGGTCATCTCGCAGGTGTTGGAGACCTTCAGCCCCATCTTGTGCTCGACGTTGGTGGCGTACACCCCGTTGCGCTCGCCCAGTTCGCCGGTTTCCTCGTCGAAGTGGTACTTCGGCACGATGAACAGCGACAGACCCTTGGTGCCCGGTCCGCCGACGCCCTCGACGCCGACCGGTCGCGCCAGTACGTAGTGGATGATGTTGTCGGCGAGGTCGTGCTCACCCGAGGTGATGAACCGCTTGACGCCCTCGATGTGCCACGACCCGTCCGGCTGCGGGATGGCGCGGGTGCGACCGGCGCCCACGTCGGAACCGGCGTCCGGTTCGGTGAGCACCATGGTCGACGCCCACCGCTTCTCGACGAACAGCCTGGCCCACTTCTTCTGCCGCTCGTTGCCCTCGCGGTACAGCATGTGCGCGAACGACGGACCCGAGGCGTACATCCAGACCGGCGCGTTCGAGCCGAGCACCAGTTCGGCGAGCGCCCACCACACGGCGCGGGGCGCGGGCGTGCCGTCCAGGGCGGTCGGCAGGTCCAGCCGCCAGAACTCGGAGCGTATGAACGCGTCGTACGAGTCCTTGAACGCCTGCGGCAGCGGAGCGGTGTGCGTGGCCGGGTCGAACACCGGAGGGTTGCGGTCGCTCGCCTGGTAGCTGGCGGCGAGGTCCTCGCGCGCCAACCGGTCCACCTCGGCGAGGATGCTGCGAACGGTGTCGACGTCGAGATCCGGGTACGGCCCGGTGCCCAACGCGCGGTCCGCGCCGAACACCTCGAACAGGTTGAACTCGAGGTCACGCAGGTTGCTCTTGTAGTGGCTCATCGGTGGCGGCTCCCCCGGGTCGTACCCACGGCTTGGTTACCAGGCAGTAACCGAGACTGTATTACCGGCTAGTAACGTGCGGCAACCGCGAATTCACGGTGATCGGTCTCACACCGGGCGCGTCACCGTGATCCAGCACGGTCGTTGGTCCCGACAAACCGCGCCGGCAGCGCGGAGCGCGCTCCCCAGGGGTGCTCATGATCGGACGACTGATTCTCGCGCTGTTCGCCCCCGGCTACCCGCGCATCTACACCGGGCGGCACCGGGCGAAGGCGATCGCCGCGCGGATCGGCTGGCCCGCGCATCGGGCCACGTGAGGCGCCGCGCGATGTGAGCGCACCGGGCGGTGCGACCGGCGCACCGCGAGCATCGTCAGGACTCGGTCGTACCGACTTCCCAGCTCGGCACCGCCGCGGGAACCGGCGCCTGGGTGCCCGCGTACTCCATGAGGACCAGCGCGATGTCGTCGTCGAGCTGGTCGTGTACCCATTCCTTCAGCGCGCTCTCCAGCGAGGCGAGCCCGTCGCCGACGGTACCGTGACCCATCAGCCGCCACGCCCGCTCGGCGGTCGGGAAGAACTCCCCGTCCCGGCGCGCCTCGCCCAGACCGTCGGTGTACAGCAGCAACCGGTCACCGGGTTCGAGTCGTTCCACCCGGGGGCGTACCACCGGCATGAAGCCCAACGGCGGCGCGCTGGTCGGCGGTTCCAGCGGGATCACCTCGCCCCGGCGCAGCAGCAGCGGCGGCGGGTGTCCACAGTTGACGATGGTCAGCGTCCCGCCCCGCTCCTCGACCAACGCGGCGGTCACGAAGTCCTCGTCGCCCACCGAACGAGCCACCGCACGGTCCAGATCCGCCACGATCGCGCGCAGGTCGGCGCGTTCGTACGCGACGTGCCGGTACGAACCGAGCACAGTGCTCGCCAACCGCACCGCGTCCAGCCCCTTGCCGCGCACGTCCCCGATGATCATCCGAACCCCGTACGGCGTGTCGATCGCCTCGTACAGGTCGCCGCCGATGTCCGCGGCAGCCGTCGCCGAGATGTACCGGGCGGCGACCGCGAGCGGACCGACCTGAGGACCGATCGGTCGCAGGACCGCCGCCTGCGCGACACTGGCGAGGCGGGACAACTCCGCCAGGCGTTCCGCCTGCCGCGCCCGGATCGATCCGACCACTGCCGCGATGCCGGTGGACAGCATCACGCCGCCGATGTTGATGGTGGTCGCCATGTTCAGCCCGTACGGGTCGACCAGGCCGAACACCACGCCCAGCAGGGTCGCCGTCGCGCCGACCACGAGTACCTCCGGCCACGAGGCGAAGGCGGCGGCGAGGAACGGCGCGGCGGCCATCAGTCCGACGTACTGGGCACGGGGGTCCGCCAACTCCACGGCGGAAATGAGTACGAGCAGCACCAGAGCCGCGCCCAGTCCGGCGCGGGTTTCGGGGCTTATCGGGCGACGGCCCGGCAGGTGCAGCTTCATGGGTACCGGCCACAGCATGCCGGAAATCGGGCCGCGACCAAACGGTCCGCGCCCATCTTGGGGCGAATGGTCAGGTGGAATCGACCGCGGGGAGGACGTCGCGGCAGTTCTGACCGCGCCCGGCGGGACCCGCGGCGGGTCCCCGCCCACAGTGGAGTGAACAGTCAGCCCAGCACCTCGTACTTCACCGTGACGACACCGCTGCTGTACGACGCGATCGCGCCGAACGCGGCTCGGGACAGGTCGAGGCACCGACCGGCGACGTACGGTCCACGGTCGTTGATCCGTACCACGACGGATTTGCCGTTGGCGGTGTTGGTCACCCGGACCCTGGTGTTGAACGGCAGCGTCCGGTGCGCGGCGGTGTACGCGTCCGGGTTGAACGTCTCGCCGTCGGCGGTGCGCTGTCCGTCGCTGTAGTACGACGCCTCGCAGGTGCCGCCGCCGACCACTGTGGGCGCGCTCGTCGACCGGCGCGGAGACGGCTTGACGCCGCCGGGTGTCGCCATCGGACGCAGTTCGCTGCGGCTCGCGCGCTGAGCCGCCTGACTGCGCGTCGGGTCGGCCGACGGGCTCCCCGAGGTCGGGGCGGGGGTCGCCGGTCCGGCGACGACTCGACCGGTCGGGCGGGTCAGCATCGTGGTGACCGTACCGCCGACGAGCACACCGACCACAGCCAGCGCGGATGCGATCGGGACGAGGTTGCGGGGAAGTCGCGGGCTACGCCGGAGGGCGTGTCTGCCGGACACATCCGTACCCTTCTGTCGGCACCGGGGGACCATCGGTGACCGTAACGAGAAGGTCACGGCGGCTCAACCAGCGTGTCTGGTGTGACCGGAGATGCTCGCGAGGATTAGTACGAACGGCTGACCGGCGCGTCCATCGAAGACCTGATCTGTCGGTACGAACAGACGATGGCGACGCTCGTTCCGGGCGGTGCCCGTGGTACCGCCTCGCCCCGGCGCCTTTCCGTAGCGTGCCGATCGTGGGTACCCTTGCCTGCCGTAACCCCCCGATACCCCCGCTGAGCAGCGCAGACGCCCGTCGCGGGGAACCGTGTGCATTGAGGAGCGTCATGCCTGTCGCCCTGTCGCCGATCATCGCGGCGACCGCGCAGTGGCTCACCCGCGCGTACCCCGCCCCGGGTGGCGCGTTCAGTGCCGCGCTCGCCGAGACGCAGGCACGCCAGGCGGTGACCGTCGCGGCGTGGCTGCGGTACCCGACCGCGATCGACGTGGAACTGCTGTCCCTCGCCGGACCCGGCGGCGCGGCGCGACTCGACTGGTTGACCGGCGCCGACACCACACAGCGACAGGACGACGACGTCGCGTGGCGGACCTGGGTCGACGAAGTCGTCGCGAGCTGGGCAGCCTGCCTGCTCGCCGACCCGGCGCTGGCGGCGCGCGCGGTCGCCGCCACCGACTCCTGCGAGCACGCCGCCGGTCTGCGCCGCGAGTTCCGCCGGCTCGTCGAGCCCGACGAGAGCGACCGCAGCGCGGCGGTCCTGCTGCGCCACCCCGACCTGCTCCAGCCGATAGCCGAACTGCACCGCGCCGATCTGCTCGCGCTCCTGCAGGCCGACCTCGCCGACGCGGCGTAACCGCCGCCGGCACGCAGCCGGTGCCGGGGTCCGCCGGCGCTCACACCGCCGGTCAGGCGGCGCGCCGAATCAGCCGACGTCCGGCGGCGCGAACCGGCGCACGTCGAGCGCGTCGACCGGACCCTCGCCCGCGCCGACCTCGATGAGACCGCGGCGAACCGCCGCGGTGGCGACCGCCGCCGCCCGCCGCGCCGCGGTCTCCAGGTCGTCGCCGCGCGCCAGGCACGCGGCAAGCGCCGCCGAATGGGTGCACCCCGCGCCGTGCGTCGCCGGCACGTCGTACCGGGGTACCGGAATGTCCACGTGTCGACCGTCGACCAGCAGATGGTCGACCGGCGACTCGCCGTGCCCGCCGGTCACCAGCGCCGCCTTGGCGCCGAGCGCCACCAGCGCCTCGGTGAGCGCCGTCCGGTCCTCGGTAGCCATGCCGGTCAGCGCCTGAGCCTCGAGCAGGTTCGGCGTCACGACCGTCGCCAGCGGAAACAACCCGCCGACCAGAGCCTGTACGGCGTCGTCGCGCAGCAGTCGGGCGCCGGAACTCGCCACCATCACCGGATCAACCACCAACGGCAGGTCGCGTCCGGCGAGGGTACCGGCGACCGCCTCGATGATCGGCGCGGAGAACAGCATGCCGGTCTTCGCCGCGCCGGGACGGATGTCGCCGAGGACCGCCTCCAACTGCGCCACCACGAAGTCCGGCGGGCACTCGTGGATCGCGGTGACACCGGTCGTGTTCTGCGCGGTCAGCGCCACGATCGCGCTGGCGCCGTGTACCCCGCACCGGGCGAACGCCTTCAGATCCGCCTGGATGCCCGCCGCGCCTCCGGAGTCCGAGGAGGCGATGGTCAATGCCCGAGCTACCCCGTTGGGCTGGTCGGCTGCCGTCATGCGGCGCACGGTACCGCGAGCGTGAAGCGGTACGCTGCACAGGTCCCCGCGGGAGCCCGGACGACCGGGCTGAGAGGGCGGCTTGAGGCCGCCGACCGCTTGAACCTGATCCGGTTAGCACCGGCGAAGGGAGCGAGGTACATGTCAGCCGCTGACGGCGTCTCCGTACGACCCCATCTGCCCACGGCGGAGGTGCCGCACACCCTCGCCGAGCCCGCGCCGCGCGCGCTCGGTCTGCTCGACCAACTCGGTTTCTGGGGCAACCTGGGCGTCAGCCTGCTCGGCTTCGGCGGCGCGATCGCGGTGTCCGCGCCCGCCGGGTTGCCTGCCCTGCCACTGTCCGGGGCGCTGACCGCGACCGTCGTCGGTACCGCCCTCGGCGCGCTGGTCCTGGGCTGCTCGCTGGTGCTCGGCGAGCGTACCGGCGCGCCGACCATGGTGCTGCTGCGCGGGCTGCTCGGTGCCCGCGCCTCGATCGCGCCGACCCTGCTCAACGTGCTGCAATGCCTTGGTTGGGGCACGTTCGAACTGGTCGTGATCGCCGACGGACTGGCTGCGCTCAGCCACGGTCACCTGCCGCGTTGGGCCTGTGTACTGGTCGCCGGGGCGGTGACGACGGCGCTGACGATCCGCCCGTTGGGCGCGATCCGGTTGCTGCGCCGGTACGTGTCCGTGCTGGTCGTCCTGGCGGTCATCGTGCTGGCGGTGGACCTGCTGCGCACCCCGGTACCAGCCGGGCACGGCTCGTGGACCGGCTTCTGGGCGGGCACCGATGCCGCCCTGGCGGTCGCCATCTCCTGGGTACCGCTCGGCGCGGACTATTCGCGGCACGCCCGGTCGGGTCGTACCGCCTTCGTCGGCGGGTTCGCCGGCTACGGCGTGACCCAGATCGCCTGCTACGCGGTGGGGCTGCTCGCCCTGGCACGCGCGGGGCAGGACCCGGACAAGGTGTTCGACGTCTTCCTCGCGCTGCCGCTCGGACTGATCGCGTTCGCGGTGCTGGTTCTGCGGGAAACCGACCAGAGTTTCGCGAACGTGTACTCGACGGCGGTGTCGGTACAGAACCTGCGACCACGCTGGGACCGCCGCGTGCTGTCGGTGGCGATCGGCGCGCTGACCACGGTCACCGCGCTGGCTGTCGACATCAGCCGGTACAGCAGTTTCCTGTACCTGATCGGCGCGGTGTTCGTGCCGCTGTCCGGGGTGCTGCTGGCCGCCTGGCTGGGTCGCGCCGGACGCGACTGGGACGTTTCGTCGAACGCGCCGACCCGACCGGCGATGCTGTTCGCCTGGGTGCTCGGCTTCGTGGTGTACGAGCTGGTCAATCCGGGTGCCGTGGCGGGCTGGTCGGCGATGTGGACGGCAGCGGGCACGGCGCTGCACGTGGCGGGACACGCGTGGCTGAGCGCCTCGATCGCGTCGTTCGCGATCGCGTTCCTGGTCGCGTACCCGCTGGCGCGATGGGCGACGGTTCGCGCCGGCGTGGAGCCGGCGGTCGACGTGCCGTCGACCGCCGGGCGCGACTCGGTCGACGGCGAAGTCGCCGCGCGCGGGTCGGTCGAGGGCGAAGTCGCCGGGTGAGGTGACCGCGCCGGTCAACGGCCGGGGCTGATCATCCCGTCGAGCATCCCCTCGTACGGCGAGGACGCCTCGGCCCACCACCGGCGCGGGATCCGCCCCGCGAGTCGCGCGTCGCGTCCCGCCTGTACCGCCTGCCGCATGGCGCGCGCCATCCGCACCGGGTCGGCGGCCCGGGTCACGGCGGACGCGACGAGTACCGCGTCGCAGCCCAGCTCCATCGCCTGGGCGGCTTCGCTGGCGGTACCGATGCCCGCGTCGAGCACCACCGGCACGGTCGCCTGCTCGACGATCAGCGCGATGTTGTGCGGGTTGCGGATGCCGAGACCGGAGCCGATCGGCGCGCCGCCCGGCATGACGGCGGCACAGCCCACCTGTTGCAGGCGGCGGGCGAGCACCGGATCGTCGTTGGTGTACGGCAGCACCACGAAACCGTCGTCGACCAGCAACTCCGCGGCGGTGAGCAGTTCCACCGGGTCCGGCAGCAGGGTGTGTTCGTCGGCGACGACCTCCAGCTTCACCCAGTCGGTACCGAGCGCCTCCCGCGCCAGCCGCGCGGTCAGCAGCGCCTCGCCGGCGGTGCGGCAGCCGGCGGTGTTCGGCAGCACGGTGACTCCGGTGGTACGGACCACGTCGAGGACCGAGCCTCGCGCGGCAGGGTCGACCCGCCGCATCGCGACGGTGGTCAGCTCGGTGCCCGACTCGGTCAGTACCCGCGCCAGTCCGTCGAGGCTGGGCGCGCCCCCGGTACCGACGATGAGCCGGGAGCGGAACGTCCGGTCCGCGATGGTCAAAGGGTCGTCGGTGGTCACCGGCATGGTCACGGTCATCGTCAGCCTCCCTGTACCGCTGTCACGATCTCCACGACGTCCCCGTCGCGCACCCGCGTGCCCGCCCACGCGCCACGCGGTACCACCTCGCCGTTGAGCGCCACGGCGATGCCCTGGGACGCGGCGGTGAGCCCGGCGACCACGGCGGCGACCGAGGTGTCCTCGTCCACGCCGGTACGCCGACCGTTGACCGAGATGGTGACCTCACTCATGTTCGTGTTTTCCTCCGAAGCGTTCCGGCGTGCAGGGCGCCCATTCGGGACCCGGCTCGTCGCCGTCGACCAGGGCGGTCACCGCGTCGGCGGTGATCGCGGACAGCAGGATGCCGTTGCGGTAGTGACCGGTCGCGAGCAGCAGCCCGGGCAGGCTTGACCAGCCGAGCACGGGGGCGTTGTCGGGGGTACCGGGGCGCAGCGCGGCGCGCGCCTCGACCAGTTCCAGCTCGCTGACCACCGGCAGCAGCTGGTACGCGTCGCGCAGCAGGGTGTACACCCCGCCGGCGGTCACCACCTCGTCGAAGCCGCGCTCCTCGACGGTGGCGCCGACGACGAGTTCACCGTCCGCCCTCGGAACCAGGTACACCTCGCTGCCGCGCACCAGGGCGCGCACGGTGTGGGTGAGGACCGGACCGTTCGGGCGTAGCGACGGGGGCAGTCCGAGCCGCAGGATCTGACCCTTCACCGGTCGTACCGGTGGGCGTGCCGCCTCGGGCAGACCGGGCAGCCCGGCGGTCCAGGCGCCCGCCGCGAGGACCACGGTGTCGCAGCGCAGTTCGCCTGTGTGCTCGGCGCGTACCCCGCGCGCCCGACCCGCCTCGACCAGGATCTCGACGACCCGGTCCGCGAGGATCTCGACGCCCGCGCCCTGGGCGGCGGCGCGCAGGGCGACGGCGTAGTCGCGGTTGTGTACCGAGTAGTCGCCCCGCGCCAGCACCCCGCCGCGTATGTCGGGCGTCAGGTACGGCTCGAGGCGGCGCACCGCGCTGCCGGTGAGCCGGTCGGCGGCGAGTCCGAGCGACGAACGGAACCGGGACAGCCGCTCCAGCGCCTCGCGGTCGTCCGCGTCCAGCGCCACGACCAGGGTCCCCTCGTCGCGCAGTCCGACGGTACAGCCGGACGCCGCCTCCAGTTCCCGGACGAACTCCGGGAAGCGCGCCACCGCGGCGAGGTTCAGTCGCAGCAGGTCCTCCTCGCCGAAGCTCGCCTCGCTCACCGGCGCCAGCATGCCGGCTGCCGCCCAGCTCGCGCCCTGGGTTCCGGACGCGTCGACCACGGTGGTACGTACGCCGGTCACCGCCAGTCGCCACGCCACGGCGAGTCCGATCACGCCGCCGCCAACGACGATCACGTCGCGTCCGCCAGGCGGCTCCATCGTGCAGCTCCCTTCGCCGGTATGACCCGGATCAGGTTCGACGGTCGGGGCGGTCGCGACGCGCCAGCCGGGCGACTGGTCCGCCGTGGGCCCCCTCTCAGCCGAAAGGCTCCCGTGCTCGGCTCGCAGCCTACGCCAGTGGTTGGATCGGTACCGTGACCACCGCTACTACCGTTGACCAGGCCACTGACCGCCGCGCCCGGCTCGACCGCGCCCGTTTGTACCTGTGCACCGACTCGCGCCGACGGCAGGGTGACCTTCCCGACTTCCTCGACGCGGTACTCGGTGCCGGCGTGGACATCGTGCAGCTGCGCGAGAAGGGTCTGGAAGCCGCCGACGAGCTCGACCTGCTGGAGGTGTTCGCGGACGCCTGTCGACGGCATCACCGGCTGCTCGCGGTCAACGACCGGGCGGACCTCGCGTACGCCGTCGGAGCCGACGTGCTGCACCTCGGTCAGCGGGATCTCGCCCCGACCGTGGCGCGCCGGATCGTCGGTCCGGACGTCCTGATCGGTCGCAGTTCGCATTCGGTGGCTCAGGCGACCGCCGCGGCGACCGAGCCGGAGGTCGACTACTTCTGCGTCGGTCCGGTCTGGGCGACCCCGACGAAGCCGGGGCGACCGGCGGCGGGCATCGAGCCGGTACGAGCGGTCGCGACCGCCGCGCCCACCCGCCCCTGGTTCGCGATCGGCGGGATCGACGAAGCGAACCTGGACGCGGTACTGGACGCCGGGGCGCGCCGGATCGTCGTGGTCCGCGTGCTGACCGAGGCGGACGATCCGGGTGCGGTCGCCAGGCGGCTCGCCGAGCGTCTGGCGGGCGAGGACGCCGGGTCGTCGATACGGTGAGTCGGCGTCGCCGTCGACCGGCGAGGGAGGTGCGATGGACCGGCCCCGCATGCGGGTGACCTCGGCGGTACTCGGGTCGAAGGATCCCAGGGCGCTCGCGTCCTTCTACGAGCGACTGCTCGGCTGGACGAGGGTGGTCGACGAGCCGGCGCGACCGGGCATGCCGCCGGAGGACGCCTGGGTGATGCTGCGCTCCGGGTCGGGGAGCGGATTGCGTGGGCTGTCGTTCCAGTACGAGCCGGACTTCGTCGCGCCGGTGTGGCCCGCCGAGCCGGGACAGCAGGCGATGATGATTCACCTCGATATCGAGGTGGACGATCTGGTCGCGGCGACGGATTGGGCTGTCGAGGCTGGCGCCCGGCTGGCGGTGTACCAGCCGCAGGACGGGGTGCGCGTGCTGCTCGACCCAGCCGGGCACCCGTTCTGCTTGTTCCGGGCGGGTTGATTTCGGGGGCGCTCGCCGGGTGCCGAGCGTCGCCGGGTGCCGGGCGTCGCCGGCCCGGACCCGGACAGGTCCCGACCCGACGCACACCGCTGGTGATGTGGCTACACCACCAGCGGTGTGAGCGTCCTGGGATGCTTACCTTCCCGGAGATGTACGTACATCCCCAGGCGGGTGGGGCTCGACCGGCACACCTGTACGCCGGGACCGCTGCCGCAAGAACCCGACACCACGGCGAACCCGCCGTTCCGGTCGGTCGGGCGGCGGCTCCGCCGCCGCCCGACCGGCACCCGCTCAGTCCTTGACCAGGAACTCGTCCATCGTGGGTACCTGCGCGTGGTCGCTGGTGAAGCCCAGCTCCGGCAGGCGCCACGCGTCCTCGAGAGTGCGCAGCAGCGAGTAGTGGTTGTACGCCACCTGGCTGGTGTGGTGGTGCGGACCGTCACCGGTCACGATGATCGCCGGAACCTTGCCGCCGCCGTACACACCGCCCGGCCAGTTCGGGTTGATCGCCGGGTCGCCGGCACGCAGCACCGGGGAGTCGCAGCAGCCCGCGGGCGAGTCCCACCCGCCGTTGGTGGCGTTCGCGGTGTAGTCGCCCTCGTCCGCGACGATGAAGATCGCCGAGTGGCGGGTCCACGCCTTGCTGCTCATGATCGTCGTGACCGCCTGCTTGACGAAGGCGTCCGCCTTCTGCTTGAGCGCGGCGTCGTTCGCGTCGTCGTTCGCCGAGCCGTACGGGCACGGCGTCTCCGGGTGCCCGGCGACGGCGGTGTACACCCCGCCGTGCATGTCGTTGCACTGGTCGGGCGAGATGAACACGAAGTTCGGCCCGTGACCGGTGTTCAGGTCGGCGGCGAGGTCGCTGTACGGCTTGACGTGGCTCATCCGCCCGGCGTCGCCCCGCACGTCGTTGAACAGCACGAACGGGTTGTGCTTGGAGGCGTACAGCGCGGCGTTTCCAGCCGGCCAGTAGTCGGCGAGCTTGTTGTCGGCGGGCATCGCCTCCATGTACGCGCCCCAGGTCAGGTGCGCCTGTTCGAGGGTGTCCACCAGGTTGGTGTGGTCGAACCGGTTGGCGGGGCTGTCGTCGTTGGTCCACCAGTTCGAGCCGCTGATCGCGGCGACGTAGTTCGGCTCACTCGGGTGGGTGACGCCGTAGTAGTTCTCGGCGTTGCCGTACGTGTTCGCGAGCTGGGTGATGTACGGCGCGTTCGGGTCGCCCACGACGCCGTGCTGCGAATGGTTCTCCAGCATGATCACGTACGCGTGGTCGAGCTGGATGTGGGGCGCGGTGTCGCTTTCGTGGTCGGCCATGGCGGGGCCGGTCGCACCCGTGAACAGGGTGATGAGTGCGGCGGCGGCGCCCGCGGCGACTGCCGCGGTCGCGACACGCGCGCTGGGGGATGTGGACAGACGCATTCGAATCCTCTCGGACCGGCGAATTGCGAGCACCGGGCGTACCGGCACCGGTCGCGGTGCCCCGGCGACGCCTCGGCGAACTGTGCCCACCTTTCCAGATCCCGGTGGCGGCGCAACGTCGCCACGGTGAAGTTTCGGGTACCGGCGAGGGGACGCGACCCGGCGGGTCGCGGACGCGCCCGGTCCACGGGGCAGCGATTGGCTCTCGCCTCGGCGGTCGGCCGCGCGCGAGGGTGCCCTGGTGGTCACTTACGCGTCAGTGCTCGGCGTCGCCGCGGTCGCGCTCGGGATGGTGCTCACGCCCGGCCCGAACATGATCTACCTGGTGTCGCGCAGCATCACGCAGGGGCGTGTCGCGGGTCTGGTGTCGCTCGCCGGGGTGGCGCTCGGCTTCATGGTGTACCTCACCGCGACCAACCTCGGGCTGTCGGTGATCTTCGTGGCGGTTCCCGAGTTGTACCTGGCGGTCAAGCTCGCCGGTGCGGCATACCTCGGCTGGCTCGCGATCAAGGCGCTGCGCCCCGGCGGCATCTCGGTGTTCGAGCCACGGGAACTCGAGCCGGACTCGCCGCGCCGGCTGTTCACCATGGGACTGATGACGAACCTGCTCAACCCCAAGGCGGCGGTGATGTACCTGTCGCTGATACCGCAGTTCGTCCGCCCCGCGACCGGACACGTGACGGCGCAGGGGTTCGTCCTCGGCGGGGTGCAGATCGCGATCAGTCTCGGGGTGAACACGGCGATCGTGTGCGCGTCCGGCGCGATCGCGGTGTTCCTCGCCCGGCGACCCGGTTGGCTGCGGGTGCAGCGGTACCTGATGGGCACGGTGCTCGGCACGCTCGCCGTCAAGCTCGCCACGGACACCGCCGGGGCGACGCCCCGCTGACGAGCGTTGGGCGCCGCCGCGGATGACGGCGGCGCGACCGGCGCGGGTCGGGAGGCGGCAGGCGCGTGCCTGCCGCCTCCCGCGCGGTACCGCTCAGGGCTGGCGCTTCTCGGTCAGCCCCTCACTCTCGATCTGTTCCTTGCGGATGTCGCCGCCGACCGTCTCCTCGCCGGCGACGGTCTCCTTGGTGAGACGCACCCGCTCGACCGGTACGGTTTCCTTCGCGACCACGGGGCGCTCCTCGTGGAGGGTCACCTCGTGCTCCTCCTCGGAGATCTCCGGTCCGCTCATCGCACGGTCGACATTGGACTCGGTGATGGGCTCGCGCTCGATCCGCACCTCCTCGTGACTGACCGGTACGGTCTGCTGCACGTGCTCGGTTACCACGTACTTGCGCAGCCGGGCCTGGCCGACCTCCTGCGACGCGGTGCCGACGCGCAACCGCTCCTCGGAGCGTGTCATCGCGTCGTCGGTGGTGGGACCGGACACGTCCCGCCCGACGGCGGTTTCCGGACGCAGGTCGCCGATTCCGCCGCCGACGTCGTACCCCGGTTCCGTCATGCCGTAGTACCGGAAGAGTTCCTCCTCCTGCTGCTCCGACATATGTCCCGCGGACGGCTCGACGTGCGGCGCCGCCTTCACCTTCTCCTTGTCGAACGGGACGACGACGCTGTCGCCTCGCAATTCGACCGGTTCCACCGGGACGAAGCTCTCACCGGTACCGAACAGACCGGTGTTCACGGTGATCCATTCCGGCTGTCCGGTGTGGTCGTCGATGTATACCTGCCCGACCTTGCCGATCTTGTTACCGGCCCGGTCGTATGCGGTTGCCTCCAGCAACATCGGAATCTGCTGCTCAGCAATCATCAGGTGCTCCCCTTCGCATTCGCTCTGCGCCTGACTAAGCACAGCCGATACCCAGAGTGACGGTGTGATTACTCTTTATGCGTCGATCGGGAATTGCCCGATTTTTCTGTCGCCAGCCGCCGCGATACGGGGTACCTCCAGGTACCATCGGGCGTTCGAAAAACGGTCATTCGGCACCCGTACCGGCAGCGATACTGCACGGATGGTCGAGATCGGACGGATCAATCCCAGCGAACTGCACGCCACTCCCGGCTACCACCACGTGACCGTGGTACCGGCCGGTCGCCTCGCCTTTCTCGCCGGTCAGTGCCCACTCGACGCCGCCGGCACCGTGGTCGGTATCGGCGACGTGGAGGCGCAGGTCGACCAGGTGGTGGCGAACGCGCTGACCGCGATCGCCGCCGTCGACGCACGCCCCGACCGCGTGGTGAAATCCGTGATCTACGTGGTCAGCGACGACCAGGCGGTCCTCGCCTCGGTGTGGCGGCGGTTCACCGGGTCCGCGCTCGGACCCGCGTTCACCACGGCGAGCACCCTGCTCGGCGTCGCCCAGCTCGGCTTCGTCGGTCAGCTCGTCGAACTCGACCTGATCGTGGCGCTGTCCGATTGACGCACCGCGGAGCCGCCTCGCCGGTCCAGGAGGACGACTCGGAGCCCGATGGCGGCGCCGGGTCAAGGCCTCCACCGGACCCGACAAGCCCGGCGGGCGGCGGGTCGTACTCACCGGTGAACTGCGACGAGCCGAGGTGCGCGTCCACCGGCCCGGCATGCGGTGCTGTCCGCGATGTGGTCGCGCGAATTCCTCGTGGACCTGTGTGCCGCGCGGCGCGAGGGACGCCAGCCGAGCCTCGCGATCCGGCGCACCCGCCGGCGCGTTGACGGACGACGGCCGGTCGCGTAGGACGCGTCGTCATACGGGGCGGAGGGCACCGGTTGTTGCAGTGTGCTTCGACCGCGGTCAAGCTAGACGCATGTCTAGGCACAGTCTCCCGGTGATCGACGTTCAGGCGGTGGCGTGCTGCGCCCCGCTCACGGCGCGACCGATGGAGCCCGAGCAGGCAGCCACCGTCGCGCCGATGTTCAAGGCGCTCGGCGACCCGGTCCGACTGCGGCTGATGTCACTGATCGCCTCCGCGCCCGAGGTGTGCGTGTGCGATTTGACCGCCGCGTTCGACCTGTCCGGTCCGACGATCTCCCACCACCTGCGGGTACTGCGTGAGGCAGGTCTGGTCGACGCCGAACGGCGCGCGACCTGGGTCTGGTACCGGGTCCGGCCCGACGCGCTCCGCCAACTCGGCGCGTTGCTGGACGTCCCCGCCACGCGCGCCGCCGAGGCGGTGGCATGACCCTCCGCCCCGGCGAGATCACGATCACGGCGATGACCGACGACCACGCCGACGCGGTTCTCGACATCTACCGACTGGGCATCGCCACCGGCAACGCCACCTTCGAAACCGAACCGCCCAGCTGGGACGAGTTCACCGCCAGCCGGCTGCCCGGTCATCGCTGGGTGGCGGTCGACCCGACGGGCCGCGTCGTCGGCTGGATCGCCTGCTCGGCGGTATCCGACCGCTGTGTCTACGCGGGTGTGGTCGAACACTCCGTCTACGTCCACCCCGACGTCCACGGTCGAGGCGTTGGGCGTGCCCTGCTCCACGCCCTGATCACGTCCACCGAACGGGCGGGGATCTGGACCGTCCAGTCCGGCGTCTTCCCGGAGAACACCGCCAGTCTCGCCGTGCATCACGCCTGCGGCTTCCGTACCGTCGGCACCCGTCAGCGCATCGGGCTGCACCACGGTACGTGGCGGGACGTCGTCCTCATCGAACGCCGCAGCCCCGCCATCGCCTGACGGACGGACCGACGGTCGGGCCGGCTGTCCGCCGGCCCGACCTGCAGGAAGGCGCAATGGCTGAGCGATGCCCGTAGCCGCCCGGCGCGATCGCCCGAACTCACCCGGCAGACTCTGCCCCGGTCGGCTTGTCCCAGATCAGGAGATCATCAGGGATCGGCAGGTCCAGTGCGGTGAGGAAACGTACGGTCGTGGCCTCGACGAAGATGTCCCCGTCGTCGAACTCATCGACGTCTTCGTCCTCATCCCAGTCATCGCATTCAGGATCGCCGTCCTCGGCGAGGTACCCCAAGATCTGACTGCACTTCGCGTCTCGCTCGGCATCGCTCACACCGTCGCGCAGGTGCGCCCACCATGTCGCCAGCCCCGCAGCCTCCCGGTTCACGTCGGTAGGGGCCGAGGCGCTCTCGTCGGCAAAATATGTCCGTGGGGTACAGCCAAGGAACGCTGTTCCGCTGCCCGGTCCAGCCGGCCGGTAGGTGACGGTCGCGACGTCACTGTCGTGAATGTCCAGCATCAGCCAAGGCTCCGCGACCTCTGGAGATGCTCCGGGCTGCTGGATCTTCCAGCCATGCTGGTCGTACAGGTAAGTGCCGAAGAACCCCACAGCCCGCCTCCTCGCCGAATCGCACAGGTGATCGTAGGCACCTGTCCGGTCCGGGTGATCGCTCAACCGCACCCAAATCGGTCTGTGGCAGGAATACGACCCGGCTCAGGTGAGCCCGGTCACCGGTGCGGCGGACGCGAACAGGTGCGAAAGCCCCGGCCGGGACAACAGTCCGGGTCAGGGCTTCGTCGCGCAACGCCCCTATCCCAGCTCGTCGCGGCGGCGCATCAGGTAGGCGGTCTCGGCGGTGTTGCCCGCGAGGTCGATGGCCCTGTTGTACGCCGCGCGCGACTCCTGGCCCCGGCCCAGGCGGCGCAGCAGTTCGGCGCGGGTCGCCTGGTAGGCGTGATAGCCGGCCAACGCGCCCTCGAGACGGTCGACGGCCGCCAATGCCACCTCGGGGCCGTCAAGCTCGGCGACCGCGACCGCACGGTTGAGGGCGACGATCGGCGAGGGGTCCAGGCGGACGAGCTGGTCGTAGAGGGCGACGATCTGCGACCAGTCGGTGTCGCGTACGTCGCGGGCCGAGGTGTGCACGGCGTTGATCGCCGCGAGGACCTGGTAGCGCCCTGGAGCCACCCCGGAGGCGAGGCGCTCGCGCACCAGCCGATGGCCCTCGGCGACCAGTGCCGCGTCCCACGCCCCCCGGTCCTGCTTGTCGAGGGGAATCAGTTCGCCGCTCGCCGAAACCCGGGCGGTACGGCGGGCCTCGGTGAGCAGCATCAGCGCCAGCAGCCCGACCACCTCACCGTCGTCCGGCATGAGGGCGCGTACCAGACGAGTGAGCCGGACCGCCTCGGCCGTAAGGTCGTGACGTACCGGATCGGTGTCACGACCGGTCGCCAGGTAACCCTCGTTGAAAACGAGGAAAAGGACGGTGAGTACGCCGGAGACGCGCGTCGGGAGATCCTCCGCGGACGGCACCCGATAAGGGATGCGAGCTGCCTTGATCTTGGCCTTCGCGCGGGTGATCCGTTGCCCCATGGTGCTCTCCTGTACCAGGAACGCACGGGCGATCTCGGGCACGGTCAGACCGCCGACCATACGCAGTGTCAGCGCCACGCGGGCCTCCATCGCGAGCGCCGGGTGACAACAGGTGAAGATCAGTCGGAGTCGCTCGTCGTCGATGGCACCTGGAGGTTCGGGCGGCTCGTCGTTGTACAGGATCTGAGCCTCCTTCTGCTTGTCGGCGCGCCTGTTCTCGCGCCGGATCCGGTCGATGGCCTTGCGGTTCGCGGTGGTGGTCAGCCAGGCGCCGGGATTCGGGGGTACGCCGTCGGCACGCCACCTCTCGACGGCGGTCGCGAACGCCTCGGCCGCTGCCTCCTCGGCGACATCCAGGTCGCCGAAACGCCTGGTCAGGGCGGCGACTACCCGCGCCCACTCGTCGTGGTGGGCGCGGATGATCGCCTGCCGGACCTCGACCGGGTTCACAGGAACGGTCGTACCTCAATCTTCCGGTTGCATGCCTTCGACCCCTCGGCGGCGAGCCGGAGCGCCACGTCGAGGTCCTCGGCCTCGATGATCCAGAAGCCGGCGAGATACTCCTTGGACTCCACGAACGGTCCGTCGGTGAACACCGCCGTGTCCCCCCGGTTGTCGACGACCGTGGCCGGGTCAGGGGACCCGAGGCCGCCGGCGAAGACCCAGTGGCCCTCGGCCTGGAGCCGGTCGTTGAACGCGTCGATGGCGGCCATCTCGGTCGGGGTGGCCAAGCCGGCACCGTCGTCGATCACGGACATCAGGTACTGCATCTCGGATCATCTCCTGCGACGTGGGGCGCCTCTGGCGGGCAGCCGTTCACCCCTGCTACGAACACCTTCACCCGGATCCGACACCGCCTCCCGGATTTCTTTCAAGGCTGGCCCGGCGGCGCGGCGCGAGCCCGACGTCGGCTAATGGCAAGTGAATGGCCCATCGCATGATCGACGGCGCGAAAAATCGAAGGCCCTGGCTGGGACTATCGTCCTGGCCAGGGCCTTCGGTGTGGAGCGGGTGAGGGGAATCGAACCCCCACTGTCAGCTTGGGAATCGGGTTTAGCGGCATCCCGAGAGACCGCTTTGACGAGGTGGGGCGTCCGGCAGCCTCGGTGGCGACTCGTCGCTACGTCCCCCTGGTGACCTTGTTGGCCTACCGATCGGGCACGCATCGGGCACGGCGACTGCTTCGGTGTCAAGAAACCGACATCGTTCCTCGACCTGCCTGGTCAATCAGACTGTAGGTACAAGTTGTGGTCGATCTGGCCGACTAGATCAGCCGCGTGCTTCGCCTGCGGCATTCCGAGTGCGGTCAACAGATCCAACGCCGTACGAGCGTGCTTCGCGGCAGCTGACAGCCGTCGCACAGCGAATTCCGCCTGCGCCCAGCCCAGCATGGCCAGGGCCGCCACCTCCTGTTCACGGGCCGATACGGCCATCGTGTACGCGTCGGCGAAGACCTGAATCGCATCGCTAGCCTGCCGACTGGCTAGCAGACCGTGGCCCCTATCAATCGATGAGCGGAGATGGCTAGCGGGGGTCTGCACTGCGGCCTCCTCTACGTCGTGTCGCTCCTGCAGGTGCTGGGACTCCTGTGGCATAACGGTCTAAACCAGACAACACTACGGCTTGCCACGCCTACGACGAGACTTGAACCCCTACACCGCGCCGCCAGAGCCATCGCCGACGCACTCTCGCTGACCATCGATCGGGCACGCAACGGGCACGCGCCGGACCGGCAGTAGCCGACATATCGAAGACCCTGGCTGGGATTGGTGTCCTGGCCAGGGCCTTTGGTGTGGAGCGGGTGACGGGAATCGAACCCGCACTGTCAGCTTGGGAAGCTGATGTTCTGCCATTGAACTACACCCGCAGGCGCACCTACTGTAGCCGGTTCAGCTGATCATCGCACGCCTGGGCCGGTACGCGTCGACGACCCGCGGGGCGGCGGGGGGCGCGACCGGTACCCGTGTCCCGCCAGATGTGGTACTCGGGCCGGTGCGGGTCGAGGCTGTGAGCGCCGGCGTGCCGGGCGACCATCGCGACGTCGACGGTGAACTCGTACAGCCGCCAGTCGGTGCTGGGGTCGGCGTGCATCTGGCTGGCGAGCCGGCGCACCTGTGCCGGATCGGTCACCGGAACGGCGTGGCCGGTCAGGTACGCCTCGTCGTCGCGGTCCTCGGGCGGGAACGAGTGCAGCGCGTACCGCCCGTCCCGGTCGAGATCGCGTCGCTTCGGCGAGTCGATCACGAAGCAGTACAGCGAGCCGTCGACGATCACCGGGGACACCGGGTGGACCCGCGGGCCGCCGTCCGACCGCACGGTGGCGAGGTAGCCCAGGCCCGGACCGTACTGGTGGACCAGACCGTAGATCGCGGCGGCCAGCCTGGGTGAGGCCGCGGCGAATTGGGACCAGGTTGCCATGTGACGATTCTATCGAACGTACGTTCGAACAGAAACTCGACTGGGGTCCGGTGGCCGACAGGAAACCCGAGGCCACGAACGTGCGCTGACGGCACGGCACCCGAGCGCGCACGCGGCGGACGGTAGGCTCCCGACATGCTGTTGTCGGACCGCGACCTGATCACGGAGATCAAGTCGGGGAGCCTCGCACTGGATCCGTTCGACGTGGACCTGGTCCAGCCGTCGAGCATCGACGTGCGACTGGACCGCTGGTTCCGGGTGTTCAACAACCATCTGTACACCCACATCGACCCGGCTCAGCGACAGGACGATCTCACCTCGGCGGTCGAGGTCGACGACGGGACACCGTTCGTGCTGCACCCGGGCGAGTTCGTACTCGCCTCGACGCTCGAAGTGATCACGCTTGGCGACCAGTTGGCCGGGCGGCTGGAGGGCAAGTCGAGCCTGGGTCGGCTCGGCCTGCTGACCCACTCCACCGCCGGCTTCATCGACCCGGGGTTCTCCGGGCACGTCACGCTCGAACTGTCGAACGTCGCGAACCTCCCGATCACCCTCTGGCCGGGCATGAAGATCGGGCAACTGTGCATCTTCCGGCTTTCGTCACCCGCCGAACACCCGTACGGCTCGGCGGTCTACGGCTCCCGGTACCAGGGACAACGCGGCCCCACCCCGAGCCGCTCCTGGCAGAACTGGCGCACCTGGCCGACCACCGACCGCTGAGCTGCGAGCGCACGACGAGCATCGCGCGACTCTCAGGGTGTACGTCCACCCTCGGCCGCGGACAGCCACTCGTGCGCGAGGATCGACCACACCTCCAGGTCGGCGCGGGTGCCCGACCCGTCGCGCGCCGGTACCGACTGCCGCATCACGCCGTCGCGGCGCATGCCCAGCCGTTGCGCCACGTGGATGCTGCGCTCGTTCGTGGCGAGCGTGTGCCACTCCACACGGTGCATGCCACGGTCACGTACCGCCCAGTCGATCAACAGCCTGATCGCCCGGGTCACGAGTCCTCGTCCCTCCGCCGCCGGCTCCAGCCAGCAGCCCACTTCGCAGACCCCGCTCGCGCTGTCGAGGGAGACGAACAGGACCCCGCCGACCAGCGTCCCGTCGAGCCAGATCCCGTGGATACCGCCGCCGCCGGACGACACCGCGTCCGCATACCGTCGCAGTACCGTCCGCGCCGAATCGAGGTCGGTGGCGACGAAACCGGGTCCCACCCACGGGGCGATGTGAACGCGGGCGCGATCGAGATGGGCGAGGAATTCCTCGGCGCGCCACGGTTCGAGCGGGCGCAGCGTCGCGGTGTCGGTGAGCGGATACGTGTACACGGGTTCTCCAAACGCGGGAAACGGTGGCGCGACACACGCCGCGCACATCATCGCGCTACGTCGCGCCGAGGGTCCGCTTGAGGAACCGATCGATCGCGGCGGTGACGGTACCCGACTGAGCCCCGCTGAGCAGGGCGGTCCCGTGGTCGGAGCCGGGCACGCTGACCAGTTGCCGGTCGTGGCTCGGTACCGTCGCCAGGAACGTCTTCGCCGCGTCGGCGTCGGCGTACGCGCTCTCGGCGGTGACCAGCAGTACCGGGCAGGACATGGTGCGCAGTTCCGGCGCGACCGGCTTGTTTCCGATCCGCTCTTCGGCGGACAGCGACACCACCCCCTGTACCGGCGGGGTGACGTGGGCGCCGACGATGAGCGACGCTTTCGCGCCCTTCGACGCTCCGATCAGGACGATCCGTTGCGCGCCTGCCTGACGTACCGCCGTGACGATCGCGGTCAACGCGTCGGTCGAGGTACCGGCGTCGTAGTTCCACAACGCCACCCGGTAGCCGAGTCCGACCAGCCGGTTCGCGAACGGTACCCACGAGCAGAGATCCTCGTCGCTCTGGTTCGACAGGATCACCACCCGGGTTCCGGAGCCCAGCATTCCGACGACGAGGATGCCGCCGTCGACCGGTACCCGGATCTGTTCCGCCTGCGCCGGTGCGCAGGTCGGGAACGCGGGCTGCGGCGACGACGCCGCCGACGTGGCGGCAGGCGCGGCGGACGAGTCGGCTACCGGCGCCCGCTGGGCGGAGCAGGACGTGGTCAGCGGTACCACAGCGAAAAGCGCGGTCAGTATGACCGCTGCGCGTCCGGTCACAGACCCTCCCGTCCACGATGCGCGCTGCCTCGCGACGCCGGAGCGGCGCCGTTGAACTACGGACTCGGGGCGGTCGGCTTCGGTTGCGTGGCAGGGGTGAGTGATTTAGCGGAAAGTACCGGCCGGAACACGACCGAGGGGATCATCCTGGACAGGCAGGCGCTGATCGGCAAGGTACACGAGGTGCGAGATGCGACGAGATCGCAGGCGCGACGGCAGAACCGGGCTGGCGCTGCTCGTCGCGTTCGCCGCCCTGATCCTGCTGTCCGGCTGTGCCGGGGCGGCCGGACCGAACAACGTCGCCTACGTCAGTACCGGTCACATCGCCGGCTTCTGGGCGGGCTTGTGGCAGGGCATCATCCTGCCGATCACGTTCATCGTGTCGTTGTTCACCAATCAGGTGAGCATCTACGACGTGCACAACAACGGAAACTGGTACGACTTCGGCTACGTGCTCGGCATCATCATCATCACCGGCGGTGTCGGCGGCGGCGGTCGCAGGGCCGCCCGACGCTCGTGACCCGGGCAGCCACCAAGCCCGACCGCCCGGAGCGGCCCGCGACGCAAACCGTCGGGGGCGGCCCCGGTGCGCGAAGGGATCAAGCCTGACCGCCCGGAGCGCGCCGGGGGCCGCCCCACCGTGCGCGCCCGACCGCCAAGCCTCAGCCCGGTCGCCCATACCCCGCGATCGGCGCGATGTCGAGGCGCGCCATGCGTACCACGTCGTTGCTGTTCGGCGCGTGGACGATCAGCCCACCTCCCACGTACATCCCGACGTGGTGCACGTCGCTGTAGTAGAACACGAGGTCGCCGGGGCGCAGCTGGGTCCGCGTGATCGCGGTGACGACGCGGCTCTGCTGGTACGCGTTGTGCGGCAGGGCGACGCCGACCGACGCCCAGGCTGCCATGGTGAGCCCCGAGCAGTCGAAGGTGTTCGGACCGGCGGTCGCGTACACGTACCGCTTGCCGATCTGGCGGCATGCCCAGCGAGCCGCGGTGAAGCCGCGATCGACGGTCGTACCGGACGGGCACGCGCCGAGCCGCAGCGATCCGGGTGTCGTGCCGTACGCCTGCCGTGCCAGCGCCTGCAGCCGGGTGATCTCGGCTTCGATCCGCTGCTTCTTGGCGGTCAGGTCGGCCTGCTGCCGGGCCTGTTCGGCGATCAGCGTGTCGAGCGGGCGCTTCTGCTCGTCGTACCGCGCTTTGAGCCGGACCGCCGACGCGATCTGGTCGCGTTGGTCGCGGGCGACCTGGTCGAGCAGGGTCAACCGGTCGGCGAAGATATCGGGAGACCCGCTGGTGAGCAGCGCGTTGAGCGCCGAGACCGGTCCGTCGGTGTACATCTGGACGGAGATCGCGGTGATCTGGGTGCGTACCACGTCGACCTGGAGCGCGAGGGGGCGGATCCGCTCCTCGAGCTGGCGGGCCCGGGCCTGGTTCGCGGCGAGCGCGTCGTGCAGCGCGTCGTACTGCTCGATGACCGGTTCGAGCTGGTTCCATTCCTGGTCGAGCCGGGCCTGAAGGTCGGCGGCGGAGGGCGCGGCGTGGGCGTGCGTCGCGGGCGTCGCCGCCATCAGTAGCGCTCCGAACGCCGCGGTGATCAGTGATATGGCGTTGTGCGGCGGATGTCGCCGCGCGGTAGCTAAAGCCACCGAGCCTCGACTCCTTCTTCCCTGACCGCCTACCGGGTTAGCTGACGGGTTCGGATGGGAAGTGCGCCCTACCGCGGTCGCCCGCGGATTCACCCCGACGCGAGGACGACGCGGTGCGTCGTCCCGGCGCGATGGTTCCCCGGCTCGTGCTCGTGACGATTCGGCGGTGCTGTCCGGGGCCGCCGGGCTGGCGGCCGAGGTGCGGTCAGCGAGTCCAAAGTAGAAATCACGGTGGGGTACCGCAACAACGACACGCCATCCATTTCCGACAAACTGCTACGGCTCGTGTCGCCGTGACGATCGTGGACCGGTGGGCGTCGTCGAACGCCGACGCGGCCGCTGGCGAGAGGCAGCGTCATCGAGCAAAGGCGTGAAGGATTTCTTCGGAAAACCGCAAAGAATCGGCAGCCATTGACGAAGGACGGCGATGGCGGGAAGGTATCCGGTAGCCCGTTTCCCCGATTGGGAGGTTCCATGCCCCCTTCCAGATCCCCCGCCACCCGGCGCGTCGCCAGCCTGCTGGTGGCCGGGCTGGCCGTGCTCGGCCCGGCGGCCGGGGCCTTCGCCTCGCCCGGTGACGCGCCCGACTCGCGCGAGCAGGCGTACGCCGCCGCCGCCGCGGCGTACGGCGTACCGGAGAGCGTCCTGCTGGGCGTGTCCTACATGGAGTCCCGCTGGGACACCAACGCCGGTCTGCCGAGCACCAGCGCCGGGTTCGGTCCCATGCACCTGACCGACGCCGCGTACGTCGCCTCGCTGCCGGCGTACACCCCGGACGAGTCGCTGGACGCGTCAGCCACCGAGGACCCCCGTGGCGACGACAGCCGAGCCGCGCTGGTCGCCGGCCCGGTGACCCCGGACGCGCCGCCGAGCGCGGAGTCCGCGCAGACGCTGGACGCCGCTGCCGCGCTCACCGGCATCGACAAGCAGACGCTGCGTACCAACCCGGACGCCAACATCAAGGGCGGCGCGGCGCTGCTCGCGCGGTACCAGCACGACCTCGGCGAGCCGGCGACCGCCGACCCCGCCGAGTGGTACGGCGCGGTCGCCAAGTACTCCGGTGCGACCGACGCGGACGGCGCTGCCGACTTCGCCGACGAGGTGTACGCCACGATCAAGTCCGGTATGGCGCGGGTCACCGACGACGGGCACACCGTCCACGTGCCGCCCACGCCCGGCGAGCCGGACCGTGCGCAGCTCGCCGCGCTCGGTCTGAAGTGGCTGCCGAAGCCGGACAAGCTGGAGTGCCCGAACGACGTGTCGTGCGAGTGGCTGCCGGCCCCGTACCAGCAGCTGTCCGCCGACCCGGGCAACTACGGCAACTTCGACCTGTCGGATCGCAACCACAACCAGAAGATCGAGTACATCGTCATCCACGACACCGAGGCGAGTTGGGCGACCACGCTCAAGCTGGTGCAGGACCCGACGTACCTCGGCTGGCACTACAGCATCCGCTCGTCGGACGGGCACATCGCCCAGCACATCCAGACGAAGAACGTGGGCTGGCACGCCGGCAACTGGTACGTCAACGCCAAGTCGGTGGGTATCGAGCACGAGGGCTACGCCGCCCAGGGCGCCTGGTTCACCGAGGCGCTGTACCAGTCGTCGGCGAAGTTGGTGCGCTACCTGGCGACCCGGCTGGACATCCCGCTGGACCGGCAGCACATCATCGGGCACGACAACGTACCGGGCATCACCCCCAGCTACGTGCGGGGCATGCACTGGGACCCGGGTCCGTACTGGGACTGGACACACTACTTCGAACTGCTGAAGGCGCCGTTCCAGTCGACCGGCAACCCGCACTCCGGGCTGGTCACGATCGACCCGAACTACGCCACCAACACGCCGCAGTTCACCGGTTGCACCGGCAAGGCGACCAACCCGTGCCCGCTGCACGGCTCGTCGTCGGTGATCCTGCACACCGCGCCGGACCCGAACTCGCCGCTGGTGAAGGACCCGGGGCTGCACCCGAACAACGCGCCGTCCACGATGTACATCTCCGACCACGGCGCGCGGGCGTCGGCGGGACAGGTGTACGCGCTGGCGGACATCCAGGGCGACTGGACGGCGATCTGGTACCTGGGGCAGAAGGCGTGGTTCTACAACCCGGCGTCGGCGCCCACGGCGCTGTGGTCGGAGGGCTTCGTGGTGACGCCCAAGGCGGGCAAGGCGTCGGTACCGGTGTACGGCCGTGCCTACCCGGGCGCGTCCGCCTACCCGTCGTACATCCCGGTCCAGGGCATCTACCCGCTGCAGTACACGTTCGCCGCCGGGCAGCGGTACGCGTACGGCGGCACGGTGGTCGGTGAGTACTACAAGGCGTGGACGTACGACGGATCGAGCCCCGGCGACTGGACGGTCGTCCGCGGCGGGATCACGTACGTGCAGGTCCAGTTCGGCCACCGGATCATGTTCGTCAACCTCGACGACGTCGACGTGATCCCGGCGGTACAGGGCTCGCCAGCCTGATTCCTCCTCACCCCCCGGAGAGCGGTGCCCCCGTCCCGATCGGGACGGGGGCACCGCCGTATCCGACGCGAATATCGGGCGGCTGCGGCACCGGTACCGTGCCATCATCGGCTGATGACCGCTTCCCGCCAGTCCGTCACCGTCCTGTGGCGACCCACCGGACCGGAGGAGCTGGAACTGGTCCGCCGGTCGGGCTGGCGTCGGTGGCCGCCTCGCCTGCCTGATCAGCCCATCTTTTATCCGGTTCTCAACGAGGATTACGCGATCCGGATCGCGCGCGACTGGAACGTCCCGGCGTCAGGCGTCGGTTACGTGACCCGGTTCGCGGTCGAGTCGACGTTTCTGGCGCGGTACCCGGTGCGGCAGGTCGGCGGCGACACGATCCTGGAACTCTGGGTACCCGCCGAAGAGCTGGACGAATTCAACGACCACATTGTCGGGCTGATCGAACTGGTCCACGAATTCCGGTGAGAACCGGCGCAACGTCGAAGGCGCCGCGCGGTCGGTACCGCGGCGGCGCCTTCGACGGACCGGGGGGCGGGGGGTCAGCCCGGTCGACCGAAGCTGTTGATCGGCAACTTGTCGATGTACTGCATGCGGACGTAGTCACCGCTGGTCGGGGCGTGCACCATCAGACCGTTGCCGACGTAGATCCCGACGTGGTGTACGTCGCTGAAGAAGAAGACCAGGTCACCGGGGCGCAATTGGGACCTGCTCACCCGGGTTGTTTCGTTTTTCTGGGCGACCGTGTAGTGGTCCAGGTAGACGCCGACGGAGCGCCAAGCCGCCTTCGTCAGCCCCGAGCAGTCGTAGGAGTTCGGACCCTCCGCCGCCCAGACGTACGGCTTGCCGATCTGGTTGCAGGCGAATTGCGCCGCCTTGGTGCCCGGATCGCCGTAGTACTCGGCCGGGCACTTGCCGATGTACAGTGACGAGCCGTTCGGGGCGATGCCGCACGCGGCGGTGCGCACCTTCTGCATCGCCGCCTGCTGCGACTCGATCTGCTTCTTCTTCGCGGCCAGGTCAGCGTCCTGCTTGGCCTGCTGAGCGATCAGGTCGTCGAGCGGCTTCTTGTCCTGGTTGTACTTCGCGACCGCGTCCGAGACGCCCTTGATGGTGGCTGCCTGACTCTTCGCCAACTGGTCGAGCGTCGACAACTGGTCGGCGAGCGTGGTCGGCGAGCCGCTGGTGAGGATCGCGTTCAGCGTCGAGGCGGGACCCGCCTTGTACAGGTACGCGGAAATCGAGCTGACCCGCGTCATCGCCACGTCGACCTGCAACTGCAGGGGTGCGATCCGCTTCTGCAGCGCGGCGGACTTCGCCTTGTTCCGCTGGAGTTGGGTGTGGACCATGTTGTACTGCTCGATGAGGGGCTCGAGCTGGTTCCACATCTGGTCGAGCTGGCTGTTGATCTGAGTGCAGGACGGCGCCGCGTAGGCGTGGCTGGCTGGGGCGAGGGCCGTGAGGACGGCTGCGCCGGCCGCGACGACGGTGAGAATCATGGTGCGCCAGCGCGATCGGGCGAGCCGCGCCGTGTGATGTGTCACCGGAGACCGACTCCTTCTTCCCTGACCGCCTGCCGGGTTAGCTGACGGGTTCGGGCGGGAAGGAATCGCCCTACCGAGGGCCTGCTCGGCCCGCGGACTCACCCCAAATACGTGGTTCCCCGGCTCGCCGATGCGATTCGGCGGTATCCGTCCCGGGTCGCCCGAATGGCAACCGACGTTCAGGACGGACGGTCCCACACATTAGAGAAACGGTTGTCACATAAGCAACCTACGGTCAACTGAAATTCGCTGCGCGGTTATCCGGCCACGCTGCGTGGCTCAGGTGTACCGCCCACGACGGCGCCCAATACATCGTCGAGGGTCACTACGCCGAGCGGGGTACGACCATCGCTGACCAGCACGATGTGTCGCCGTTCCCGGCGCATCGCGAGCAGTACCTCGGCGAGCTTGCGGTCCGGCGGTACCAGTGCCAGCGGCCGGATCAGCGACGCCGGGATCGGTGCCCGTCGAGCCGGACCCGACATGCCGAGTACGTCCTTGACATGGACGAACCCGAGTACCCGTCGGGAGCCCCGCTCGACGACCGGGAACCGGGACCGTCGGGTACGGGTGGCGAGCAGTTCCAGCGACGCGGGCGACACGTCGTCGGTCACTGTGGTCACCGACGACCAGGGCCGCAGCGCGTCGCCCGCGGTACGTTCGCTGAGCGCCAGGGCACCGGTGATCCGGGCGTGCTCCTCCACGTCGAGCAGACCCTCGGTGCGCGCCTGCGACACCAGACCCGCCAGCTCCTCCACGCTGTACACGGTCTTCACCGTCTCGGTCGCCTCGATCCGCCACAGCTGCAGTACCGTCCGCGCCGCCCAGCGCATCGCGACCAGCACCGGCTTCGTGGCGGTACAGAACCACAGCATCGGCGGCCCGAGCCAGACCACCACCGCCTCCGGCCCGACCAGCGTCAGGTTCCTCGGCACCATCTCGCCGAGCACCGTGTGCAGGAACACGACCAGCGCCAGCGCGAGCACGAACGCGACCAGCCGGGTGGTACCGGGCGGCGCCCCCAGCGCGTGGAACGGCGCCTCGAGGGCGCGCTCCGCCGCAGGCTCGGTGAGCGCGCCGAGAGCCAGCGAACAGAGCGTCACGCCGAGCTGCGCGCCGGCGATCATCAGCGGCAACTGGTTCATCGCCGCCAGCGCCTGCCGTGCCCGCTTCGAGGTTTCCGCCAACGGCTGGACCACGGTGTGCCGCGAGGTGATCAACGCGAACTCGCTCGCCACGAAGAACGCGTTGCCGAACAGCAGCAGGACGGTCACCAGGACGCTAGTCATCGGCGTCCTCCAGGCGGACCATCCGCACCTGCTCGATCCGGTGCCGGTCGACCTCGACGACGGTGAACTCCCAGCCGTCGGCGTCCACACTCTCCCCGCCGACCGGGATGTGTCCCAGCCGCGCCATCAGGAACCCGGCCAACGTCTCGTACGGACCTTCGGGCAACCGGAAGCCCGTCTGCTCAGCCAGTTCGTCCTCGCGCAGCACGCCGTCGACCAGGAAGGTGCGTTCGGTACCGGGCGCGAGCAGGTCCGCGTCGGCGGTGTACGCCTCCTCCACGTCGTGCTCGTCGGCGATCTCGCCGACCAACTCCTCGACCAGGTCCTCGACGGTCACCACGCCGTCGGTACCGCCGTACTCGTCGACCACGATCGCCAGGTCCGCGCCGGAGCGGTGCAGCACCTCCAGCACCCCGTCGAGGTCGAGGCTCTCCGGCACGTACACCGGCTCACGGGCGACCGCCCCGACCCGCGTGCTGGCGCGCCAACGCGGCGGTACCCCGAGCGCGTCGGTGACCGTGGCGACCCCGGTGACCGAGTCGAGCGTCTGCTCGTACACCGGGAACCGGCTGTGCCCCGTCTCGCGAGCCGTCTTCAGCAGGTCGGCGACGGTGGCGTCGGTACCGAGTCCGACGACGTCGACCCGGGGAGTCATGGCTTCGGCAGCCCGCTTCTCCCCGAACCGGATGGTGCGGCGCAGCAGTACCGCGGTCTCGGTCGGCAGCGCGCCGGCACGCGCCGACGTCGCCGCGAGCAGCCCGAGTTCCTCCGGCGAACGTGCCGAGGCGAGCTCCTCCTGCGGCTGTACCCCGAACCGCCGCACCACCCAGTTCGCCGAGCCGTTCAGCGCCCGGATCAGCCAGGCGAACACCGTGGAGAAGACCCGCTGCGGTCGCGCCGTGGCGCGCGCCAACGGCATGGGTCTGGCGAGCGCCGCGTTCTTCGGTACCAGTTCGCCGAAGAGCATGGAGAACAGCGTGGCGACGACCAGCGCCAGTACCCCGGTCACGGTGTCCACGGAATCTCCGGCGATCGGGGCGAGGACCGGTCGGATCAGGCGGGACAGCGCCGGCTCGGCGAGGTATCCGGTGAGCAGCGACGTCATGGTGATGCCGAGCTGGACGCCGGACAACTGGAACGACAGTTCGCGCAGCGCCCGGCGAACGGTGCGCGCGACCGGATCGCCGCCGGCAGCCTGCCGGTCGATCTCCGCCCGGTCGACCGTCACCAACGAGAACTCGGCGGTGACGAAGAACGCGTTGCCGGCCGTGAGCAGCACGAACAGCAGCAGTGGCAGCAGGGTGGTCAGCAGCGTGCTGTCGATGGTCGCCTCACCTCGGTGACCATTGTGCCGGACGCGCGCCGCCCACCGCGGCTCACGCCCCGGCGGACTCCCGCTTCACCGAGCGGAGCAGGACCGTGGCGACGTCCACGACCTCGACGTCCTCCGCCGCCTCGCCGCCGGCTTTCTTGCCGGTCACCCCGTCGGAGAGCATGGTCAGGCAGAACGGGCACGCGGCGGCGACGGTCCTGGCACCGGTGGACAGCGCCTCCTCCACCCGCTCCACGTTGATCCGCTTGCCGATCCGCTCCTCCATCCACATCCGCGCGCCGCCCGCGCCGCAGCAGAAGGAGCGTTCCTTGAACCGGGGCATCTCGGTGATCCGACCGTCCGGCTGCGCCGACGCCGAGCCGGCGACGGCGGTGCTGAGCACCTCGCGGGGCGGCTCGAAGATCCGGTTGTGCCGACCGAGGTAGCAGGGGTCGTGGTACGTCACGCCGCCGTCCAACGGCTGGACCGGGGTGAGCTTGCCGGTCTGTACCAGGTGAGCCAGCAACTGGGTGTGGTGTACCACCTCGAAGTTCCCGCCGAGCTGCCCGTACTCGTTGGCGAGCGTGTTGAAGCAGTGCGGGCAGGTCGCGACGATCTTCTTGACGGGTCGGTCGCCGAACGCCTCGTTCAGGGTCTCCACGTTCTGCTGGGCGAGCATCTGGTACACGAACTCGTTGCCGATCCGGCGCGCCGGGTCGCCGGTACACGTCTCGCCCTCGCCGAGAATCGCGAAGCTCACGCCCGCCTCGTGCAGCAGCGTCGCCACCGCGCGGGTGGTCTTCTTGGCGCGGTCCTCGAACGCACCGGCGCAGCCCACCCAGAACAGGTACTCGAAGTCGTCGACCTCGCCGACCCGCGGTACCTCGAAGTCGAGACCCTTGGTCCAGTCCTCGCGGGTGTTCGGCGGCGCGCCCCACGGATTGCCCTTGTTCTCCAGGTTGCGCAGCATGACGCCGGCCTCGCTGGGGAAGTTGGACTCGATCATCACCTGGTACCGGCGCATGTCGACGATGTGGTCGACGTGCTCGATGTCGACCGGGCACTGCTCGACGCACGCCCCGCAGGTGGTACACGACCACAGCACGTCCGGATCGATCACGCCGTTCACGTCGGCGCCGCCGACCAGCGGTCGGTCCGCCTCGGCGAGCGCCAGCGCGTCGACCTTCGCCAACTGTTCCGGGGTGCCCTGCTCCTCGCCCAGCAGATCCTTGTGCCCGCCGGCCAGCAGGTACGGCGCCTTGGCGTACGCGTGGTCGCGCAAGCTGAGGACGAGCAGTTTCGGGGACAGCGGCTTGCCGGTGTTCCAGGCGGGGCACTGGGACTGGCAGCGTCCGCACTCGGTACAGGTGGTGAAGTCGAGCAGCCCCTTCCAGGTGAACTGCTCGACCATGGCGACGCCGAACTGGTCCTTCTCGGGGTCCGCCTCTTCGAAGTCGACCGGCTTGCCGTCGCTGATCATGGGGCGGAGTCCGCCGAGCGACGGACGCGCCGACCCGGAGCGCTTGAAGAAGATGTTCGGGAACGCCGCGAAGCGGTGCCAGGCGACGCCCATGGTCAGGTTGAGCGCCAGCACGATCAGCCAGACCATGGAGATCACGATCTTCGCCATCGCGGCGACGCTCACCCCGGCGGGGCTCGCCGGCAGGATGCCGCCGACCGCGTGGCTCACCGGGGTCGCCCAGGTCGGGAATTCGAAGTGACCGGTGGCGACCTTGAAGCCGCGGATCAGGAAGCCGCAGATCAGCACGCCGAGGATGACGTACTCGACGAAGTACCCCTGCCACATCGTCGAGCCGGTGAACCGGGAGCGACCGCCGGGGCGACTTGGGCGGTTGCGCAGCCGGATCGCGATCAGTACCAGGATGCCGAGCAGACCGAGCACCGCGATGATCTCGGTGACCAGCCCGTACGGCAGCCAGCGCCCGAGCCACGGCAGGTGCCCGCGCGGGTCGACGACCTCGAAGTACGCCTCGAGCACCAGGGTGAACAGCGTGATGAAGGCGATCATCACGAACCAGTGCGAGGCGCCGACCACGCTCCACTTGAGCATCCGGGTGTGACCCAGGGTCTCGCGGAACATGGTCGCGGTACGGGCGCCCTTGTCGGCGAACCGCTCCGGCGTCTCGGGCTTGCCGAGTCGGATCACCCGGACCATCCGCGTGACGGCGACGGCGAACAGCGCGACCGCCACCACGGTCACCGCGGCCGCCACGAGCGTGGTCACGATCTGCACCGGGCCCATGCGTACGCCTTTCGGAACTAAAGGACTAGCAGAGGTACGAGCGTACGGGATTGGTTACCCACCAGTAACGTCTCCGGTAACGTGAAGCTCGTCGCAGTGGCGCTTCGCCGGTATTGGTGCCTGTATGACCGATTCCGTGGCGGCTTTCCACAGTTGTGGGTAACCGCTGGGGATACTCACATCCGTGTAATTCATCAGGTGCCGCACGGCGGTGCGCCGAAGCCCTGCCGGGGCGCGGGCCCGGCATTCGCCGGGCCCGCGCCGTCAGCGCCACTTCGACAGCAGAGCCAGCGCGCCGACCATCGCGCCGAACCCGATCGCGAGGTTCCAGTACCGCCAGGACAGCACCGGATACTCGCCTTGCGAAAGGTAGAAGGTGACCAGCCAGGCGATGCCGAACACGATCAGCGTGACAGCCGTGACCGGCACCCAGGTCGGGCTCGGCTTCTTCGAAGCAGCCGCGGTCGGCTGACGCACGTCGGCCGGCGGCGTGTAGACCTTCTTCTTGCGAACGTTCGACTTGGGCACGGGACTCTCCTGAGGGGACGTCGTGACCATTATTCAGGCGTGCCCACCGGCCTGGTCACGGCCAGGCAAGGATCGGCCAGGATAATGTTCGCCAGCAAGCGTAGCCACATCGGGAGCCACAGGTCAGGAAGGGGGCGCTGTGGAATACACCGCGGGCGCCTCGTCGTGGCGGAAGGCGCTCCGGCGCGCCGCCTCCGTCCTGATGCCGCGCCGCGTCGCGGACCGGCATCTCGGGTGGTCCGCGTTGGTACCGGTGGTCGCGCTGCTCGCCGGTCTGCTGTTCACCACGAGCGCGACCACGGCACGCGGTACCGACCTGCGCAACGACCGGCGACCCGAACTGCGCGGGCTCATCGAGCAGCGGCGCAAGCAGGTCGAGGCGGCCGAGCACGAAGCCGGTACGCTGCGCGCCGACATCGACTCCCGCACCCGCGCGCTGAGCGGGTCGGACGCCGGCATCGCCGCCGAACGGGCGCGCGCCGACCAACTCAAGGGCGCAGCCGGGCTGGAGGCGGTCCACGGTCCGGGCATCACGGTACGGCTCGACGACGCACCCCGGCGACCCGACGGCAGCCTGCCCCCCGGTGCCAGCCCCGACGACGTCGTGGTGCACCAGCAGGACGTCCAGGCGGTCGTGAACGCCCTGTGGGCGGGCGGCGCCGAAGCTATGTCGATCATGAATGTTCGGGTCATCTCCACCAGCGCCGTGCGCTGCGTGGGCAACACGCTGCTGTTGGAGGGACAGGTGTTCTCGCCGCCGTTCGTGGTGACCGCCATCGGCGACCCAGCGGCGCTACGCGCGGCACTGGACGCATCGACCGGGGTACAGGCGTTCCGCGAGGCGGCAGCCGACTTCGGGCTCGGGTACGACGTGCGCACCGAGCCCGACGTCGCCGTCCCCGCGTACCAGGGGTCGACGTCGCTGCGGTACGCACAGGCAGGAGCCGGCGGGTGACCGCCGACGACACCGGCGCGGGCGGGCACCGCCCCCGCCACGCCGCACGTACCGACGACCCGACGGCCATCCTGCCCCGCATCGTGGACACCCCGCCCACGACACCGCCCCGCGTCGCGGGCAGCCCATCCGCGACGTCGCCCCGGGTGGACGCCGCGCCCACGGTCCTGCCCCGCGTGGTGGACAGCCCACCCACGGCGTCGCCCCGCATAGCCGACGACGCGACCGCCACCCTGCCCCGCGTCGCGGACAACCCACCTCCGACGTCGCCCCGCGTGGACGCCGCGACCACGCCCGTGCCTCGGGCGGCGGACAGCACGCCGGCGACGTCCTCCGGCGGAGCCGACGACCCGCCCGCGACGTCGCGCGGCGGAGCCGACGACGCGACCACGACCCTGCCCCGCGTGGTGGACGACCCGCCGGCGACGTCGCCCCGCAAGGTGGACGACCCGCCCACCTGGCCGCCGTTCGCGCCGGTCACCGCGGCGCAACCGGTCCCACCCGCGGGTGCCGCGGAGCCGGTCCCACCTCCCGCTGCCGCGCCCCAGCCCGCTGCGCCGCCGGTCCCGGCACCGGCCGCGCCGCCCGCTGCGCCGCCCGCGTCGCCTGCGGCGTCGCCGGTCCCGCCAGCGGCGTCGGGTGGCGACTCCGCCGAGGGTGCCAAGGCGCCGACTGCCGGTCCGTCCCCCGACGCCGCGGTCGCCGCCGCACCGCCGGGGCGCGACCTGCGGGAAAGCCCGACGACGATCATGCCGGTGGTACCGGACGACCCCGTCGCGCTCGCCACCGCACCGGCAGACGCGACCGCCGTCATCCCGTCGGTCAAGGCGGACCCGACAAGCGAACCCGACCCGCCCGCGCCCCGTTCGCCGTGGGCGCCTCGGGTGGTGCCGCTGCGACCGGTACGCGACGAGGACGGCTACCGCAGCGTGTACTCGGAACTGACCCGTACCAGCGCCGCCACGGTCGCCCGGACCGTCGCGCGCGGGCTGGGCGAGGCGCTCATCACGTTCGGCGTGATCGTGCTGCTGTTCGCCGCGTACGAGGTGTGGGGCAAGACGGCGATCGTCGACGCGCACCAGAACGACCTGCGACACCAGCTCGCCCAGCAGTGGGGCCAGCCGACGGTCAGCCCACCCGCGGGCAGCCCCTCGAGCACCGCCGGGGCGCAGCCTCCGCTGCCCGGCAACGCCATCGCCCGGCTGTACATCCCGAAGCTCGGCAAGTCGTGGGTGGTGGTCGAGGGTGTGAGTCCCGCCGACATCCGGTACGCGCCGGGGCACTATCCCGGTACCGCGATGCCGGGGCAGAAGGGCAACTTCTCGGTCGCCGGGCACCGCATCCCGGCGATCTTCTGGGATCTCGACCGGTTGAGGAGCGGCGACATCATCGGCGTGGAGACCGGGACCGGGTGGTACGTGTACCAGGTGGTGCAGACCGAGATCGTCAGCCCGCACGCGGTCGAGGTCGTCGCGCCGGTCCCGGACCGCCCCGGCGTGCGACCCGACCAGGCGATGCTCACCCTGACCACGTGCAACCCGAAGTGGGACAACTACCAACGGCTCGTGGTACACGCGAAGCTCGTCGAGCAGCGACCGCACGCGGCGGGCATGCCGACGGAGTTGGGAGGCTGACGTGTACGCGTGGATCTGGCGGCACCTGCCGTTCGGCTTCCGCGGCAAGATGGCGGCGTCGGCGGGGCTGGTCGCGGCGGTTGTCGCGCTGCTGTGGTTCGTGGTCTTCCCCGCCGCCGAGCCGCTGCTGCCGTTCGGGGACGTCCAGGTCAGCGGGGACAGCGGGGTACCCGCCGGGCAGGTGGTGCCGACGCCGACGGCGAACCCGTCCGACTTCGTCATCCCGTACGCCACGGACCACGACAACGCCCCGCCGAGCGGTACCCCGTCGCCGAGCAGAAGGAACTGACCCCGATGCGCGTCCTCGTCGTCGACAACTACGACTCGTTCGTCTACAACCTCGTGCAGTACCTCGGTCAACTCGGCGTGGTCTGCGAGGTGCGCCGCAACGACGAGCTCGGGCTGGCTGAGGTCGCCCGGCTACGCCCGCCGGGGGTGCTGCTGTCGCCCGGTCCCAGCACTCCGGAGCGCGCCGGTATCTGCATGGACCTGATCCGGGAGTACGCCGGACAGTTCCCGATCTTCGGGGTGTGCCTCGGTCACCAGGCGATCGCGGCGGCGTACGGCGCGACCGTCACCCACGCGCCGGAACTGCTGCACGGCAAGACGTCCCAGGTGTACCACTCGGGCGTCGGCGTGCTGTCGGGACTGCCGGTGCCGTTCACCGCCACCCGGTACCACTCGCTCGCCGCGGTGGAGTCGACCCTGCCGGACGAGATCGAGGTGACCGGGCGCACCGAGTCGGGGGTCGTCATGGCGATGCGGCACCGGAGCCTGCCGATCGAGGGCGTGCAGTTCCACCCGGAGTCGGTACTCACCCAGGCGGGTCACCGGATCCTGGCGAACTGGCTGGCGAGCTGCGGCGCGACCGATGCCCTGGACCGGGCGCCCGCCTTGGTCGCCGACGCCGAACGGCGCCGCCTCGCGGCGTTCGCCGCCTGAGGCTCACCGGTATCAGGATCGTCGCCGTCGTGCATAGTGCCGGCGGTCGTGCCTGGTGCCGGCGGGGCTCGCCCCGCCGGCACCGCAGCGGGTCAGCCGCCGGACTGGGTGGGTGACGTCGTGGGTGACGGGTTCGACGGCGTCGGCGACGGCTCCTGGTACTTGCCGACGAAGATCGTCACGGTGAAGTCGGTCTTCTTCACCGTGCCGGCGGACGGGTCCTGGCCGGTCACCTTCCCGTCGTCGTTCGGGTCGTTGGTGAGCCGCGGGATCACCTTCGGATCGTTGGTAAAGCCGGCGTTACGCAGCTTGCCTGCCGCCTGATCGGGGGTCAGACCGGTCAGATCGGGCACGCTTACCTCGTTGCCCTTGGACACGAACACCGTGACCGTGGCGTTCTCCTGTACCGACGTGCCCTCCGGCGGGTCGGACTTGACGACGGTGCCCTTCTGCTTGTCGCTGTCGACCGCTTGGAACTTGCCCTGCAGATGGGCGTTGGCGAGCTGGGTCTGCGCCTGCTCCTGAGTCAGGTTGACCAGCACCGGCACCTTGACCATGTTCGGGCCGCCGCAGATCGTGTAGTGGACCGTGGTGCCTTCGTCGACCTTGAGCCCCACCTTGGGGTCCTGGTCGATGACCGTGTTCTTGGTGCAGCCGGACGCCGGCTCGGTCTTCGGGTCGCCGTTCAGCTTGGCGTCGGTCAACGCGCGCGCCGCGTCGTCGGCGGTCATCCCGACCAGGTTCGGCACCGGTGTCGCGGGTTTCCGGTTCGCCAGGTACAGCCCGGTCGCCAGGGCGATCACCGCGAGCACGCCGAGCACGCTCAGCAGCGCCAGCAGCCAGGTCGAGTTGCGCCGCCGCTGCGCGTTGCCGACCCGCGCCATCGAACCGCCGTTGTGGGGACCGACCATCGCCCCGGGTACCGGCATGGTCGCCGCGGTCGCGTCTTCGCGCAGCACGGGCGTGGCGTACACCGGACGTCCCGCCGCCGCCCGCATCGCGTCCGCCCGCATCTCGGCAGCCGACTGGTACCGGTTGATCGGGTTCTTCGCCAGCGCCTTGAGTACCACCGCGTCGACGTCGGGGGTGACGTCCGGGTTCGCCTCGCTCGGCGGTCGGGGGTCCTCCCGCACGTGCTGGTACGCGACGCTCACCGGGTTGTCCCCGACGAACGGCGGGTGCCCGGCGAGCAACTCGTACAGCAGACATCCGGTGGCGTACACGTCGGAGCGGGCGTCGACCGGCTCGCCGCGCGCCTGCTCGGGCGACAGGTACTGGGCGGTACCGATGACCGCCGACGTCTGCGTCATGGTCGCGGCACCGCTGGCCAGCGCCCGCGCGATGCCGAAGTCCATCACCTTGACCTGTCCGGTCTGGGTGAGCATCACGTTGCCCGGCTTGACGTCGCGGTGGATGATCCCGTGCCGGTGGCTGAACTCCAGCGCGGCGCAGATGTCGGCGGTGATCTCCAGCGCCCGGCGCGGCAACAGCCGCCCCTCGACCGCGAGCACCTCCTTCAGGGTGCGCCCGTTGACGAACTCCATGACGATGTACGGCAGGGTCTCGCCGGTCGGCCCGCGTTCCTCGCCGGTGTCGTACACGGCGACGATCGCGGGGTGGTTGAGGGCGGCGGCGTTCTGCGCCTCGCGACGGAAGCGCATCTGGAACGTCTGGTCGCGGGCCAGGTCGGTACGGAGCATCTTGATCGCCACGTCCCGGCCCAGCCGGAGGTCGCGACCCCGGTGCACCTCGGCCATGCCGCCGTAACCGAGCAGCTCGCCGACCTGGTACCTGCCCCCGAGCAGGCGGGCCTGAGCGGTCATCTCGTCTGTCGTCCTTCGGTCATGGTTGCCTCGCCTCGCCCGCCGTCACCGGCTCGGCGTCGGGGTGTCGGTACACGCGCCGTACGACCCGTTGCTGTCGCACGTCGGAGTCGGAGTGGGAGTCGGCGACGGGGGGTTGTCGCCGGTGTCCGCCGGCGCGGGTGGCTGCTTCTTTCCGGTGGCAACAGTAACGGTGATCGTGCGACCGGTGGGTACCCGCCCGCACGGGCTGATGTCGACGACGTCGCCCTCCTTGCCGCCCGGCTGGTCCTGGCGGTGCACGTCGTAGCCGTTCTGGATCAACTGCGCCTTCACCCGCGCGAAGCTGTCCTTGCTCGTACACGGGATGGTGTGGAACGTCTGGGTCGTGGTGGACTCGCCGGTGTGCGTCGGCGCACCGGTGTCGGTCGAGACGGTCGCGGTGGGGTTCGGTCCGGCGTTGTCGCGTTTCCCCTTGTTGTCGCGGAGCAGCAGGCTACCGAGCCCGCACAGGAGCAGGACGATGCCGACCACGACGCCCGCGATGATCAGTCCGCGCTGCCCCGAGCCGCCGGTCGGGGACGGACCGGGCGGAGGGGGCGCGACAGGTCCGCGCGGCGCGGCGGCGGGAACGGCGGCGCGACCGGGCGCGGCGGGGCTGGTAGGGGCGCCGGCGGGACTGACCGGAGCGCGACCGGCGGTCGGCGCAGCAGCGCCCATGATCCGGGTACCGCCGGGTCCGACCGGGGGTCGGGACGGCGGTACCGCGGTGCCGGCGGTCGCGGTCAGCGTGGCGGCGGCGCGTCGAGCCGCGTCGCCGAGTTCGGCGGCGGACCGGAACCGTGCCGACGGGTCCTTCGCCATCGCCCGTACCACGATCGACACGACGGCGGGCGGGACGTCGTGGGGCAGCGGCGGCGGCTGGTCGCGGACGTGTTTGAGGGCGATCTCGATCGGGTTGTCACCCTCGAACGGTCGGCGCCCGGCGAGGCACTGGTAGGCGACGACGCCCAGCGAGTACACGTCGGACAGCGGCGTGGCGACCGAGCCGGACGCCTGTTCCGGTGCGATGTACGAGGCGGTGCCGAGTACCGCCCCGGCAGCCGTCAACTGACCGACCATCGCCGAGCGGGCGATGCCGAAATCGGTCAGTACCAGCGTGCCGTTCGGCCTGACCAGGAGGTTTCCCGGCTTGACGTCGCGGTGCACGATGCCCTTGTCGTGCGCCGCCTGCAGCGCGTCGGCAGCCTGCGCGACCAGAGCCATGGTGCGCGCCGGAGTGAGCCGCCCGTACCGGGCGAGCGTCCGGGACAGCGCGTCGCCCTCGACGTACTCCATCACCAGGTACGCCCCGGCGACCGGGTCCGAGCCGTAGTCGTACACGTCGACCACGCCCGGATGGTTGATCGTCGCCATGGTGCGCGCCTCGCCCCGGAACCGCTCGGCGAAGCCCTGCTCCTGCAGCAGCGCGGGCAGCAGGATCTTGACCGCGACGGTACGACCGAGCACCTCGTCGGTGCCGCGCCAGACGTCGCCCATGCCGCCGCCGGCGATGCGCTCCACGAGTTTGTAGCGGCCGCCCAGGACCGCGCCAGGTGCGACCGTCACCGCATGCCCCGCTCGTGCAGGACCGCCTTCATGATGTCGCCCGCGATCCGGGACGCCTCGGCACTACCGCCCTCGCCGGCGTGTTCGAGCATCACCGCGACGGCGACCAGCGGCTGGTTGTCCTTCATCACGAACCCGATGAACCAGCCGTGCTCCTGGGCGTCGGCGCCGTTCTCGGCGGTACCGGTCTTGCCGCCGACCTGGAAGCCGTCGATCCGGGCGCGGCGACCGGTACCGTGCTCCACCACGCTGATCATCATGGTCTGCAGGTCGTGCGCGACCTGCGGGGAAACCGGCTGGCGCAGCGACTTCGGCGAGGCGTTGTAGTAGGTGCTCAGGTCCGGGGTCTGCAGGCTCTGGATGAGGTACGGGCGCATCTGCGTCCCGTCGTTCGCGACGGAGGCGGCGATCAGCGCGCCCTCCATCGGCGTCATCCGCACGTCGCGCTGCCCGATGGACGACTGCGCCACCTGAGCCGGGTCGGGCTGCCCGTCCTCGCCCTGCATCGAGCCGGTGTGGCTGGCGGCAACGCTCAACGTCTTGTCGTCCGGTCGCCCGTACGTCAACCCGTTGTCCTCGAAGCCGAACGCCTGCGCCTTCGCCTTCACGGTGTCGGCGCCGAGCTTCACGCCGAGCTGCGCGTACCCGGTGTTGCACGACTCGGTGAGCGCGTCGATCAGCGTCACCTGCGCCTCGGGGCAGATCGACGGCACGTCGTTGTGGATCGACGCGTTCGCGGTACCGGGCAGCTTGTAGACCGGCCCGGCGGGGATCATGGTCTGCGGGGTGTACCCGTTCTCCAACGCCGCCGCGGACACGATCACCTTGAACGTCGAACCGGGCGGGAAGGTTTCCTGCGTGGCGCGATTGAGCAGCGGCTTGTCCGGGTCCTTGTTCAGCGCGTCGTACGCGTTGAACGCCTTGTCCGTGTCGTGGCTCGCCAGCGGATTCGGGTCGTAACTCGGGGTGGACACGAGCGCGAGGATCGCGCCGGTCTTCGGGTCGATCGCGACCGCCGCCCCCGCCTTCGCGCCGGCACGGTTGTTGATCAGATCGCGGTACGCGGTCTCCTGCGCCGCCTTGGACACCGTCAGGATCACGTTCCCGCCGGGCTTGCGCTGCCCGGTGAACATCTCGGTGAGCCGGTCGGCGAACAGCGCGTCGGAGTTGCCGGACAGGAAGTCGTTCTCCGCCCGTTCCACCCCGATCGCAGCCATGTTGACCGGCTTGTACCCGGTGACCGACGCGTACGCCGCGCCCTTCGGGTAGGTGCGCAGGTATTTCAGCGTGTCGTTGGTCGCGACGCTCTTGGCGAGGATCTCGCCGCCAGCGCCCGCGTTGAGCGCGATCACGCCGCGCTCGCGTTGGTACTCCAGCAACTGGACGCGCCGGTTGTTCGGGTCGTTGCGGTACGCGTCGGCCTTGTACGCCTGGACCCAGTTCAGGTTCGCGAACAGCAGACCGAACAGGACGAGCACGACCACGCCGACGCGGCGCAGGGGGGCATTCACGACAACCTGCCTTCGTTGGCGACCACTGGTTTCACCGCAGTACCTCGGTCGTCAGACCGGCCAGCTTGACCGGAGTGGGAGCCGGTGGGGCGGTGGCCGTGACCGGCCGACGCGCGGCGTCGGAGATCCGCAGCAGCAGCGCGATGAGCAGCCAGTTCGCCATCAGGGACGAACCACCCGCGGACAGGAACGGGGTGGTCTGCCCGGTGAGCGGGATGAGCTTGCTGACTCCGCCGACGATGACGAACACCTGCAGACCCAGGGTGAACGCCAGACCGCCGGCGAGCAGTTTGCCGAACGAGTCGCGGACCGCGAGCGCGGCGCGCAGCCCACGCTGCACGATCAGCAGGTACACCACCAGCAGGGCGGTGAGCCCGAACAGTCCGATCTCCTCGCCCATGCCGGCGAAGATGAAGTCGTTGCGCACCTCCGGTACCTGCAGCGGCTGCCCCGCCCCGGGACCCGCGCCGAACATCCCGCCGGTACCCAGTCCGAGCAGCGACTGGACCAGTTGGTATCCGCGGTTGCCCGGGTCGGCGAACGGGTCGAGCCAGATGTCGACCCGCTCGTGGAAGTTGAGGAACGGGCCGCCGACGGTACCGCCGAGCAGGTAGGCGAGGAACGTACCGCCGAAGAACAGCAGCAGACCGATGATCAGCCAGGACACCCGTTCGGTCGCGATGTACAGGGTGACCACGAACATCCCGAAGTACATCAGCGAGGTGCCGAGGTCCTTCTCGAGCACCAGTACGGCGAGGCTGAGCGCCCACACCACGAGCACCGGACCCAGGTCGCGCCCGCGCGGAAAGTCGATGCCGAGCACCCGCCGGCTGGCGAGCGACAGTACTTCGCGCTTGCGTACCAGGTAGTATGCGAAGAAGGTGAGCAGGGCGAGCTTCGCGAACTCACCGGGCTGCACCTGGAAGCCGCCGATCCGGATCCACAGCTTCGCGCCGTTCACCTCGGAGAACCGAGCCGGTAGCAGGGCAGGGATCATGACCAGGACCAGACCTGCCATCAGCCCGAGGGTGTACGCGTAGTTGGACAGCGACCGGTGGTCGCGCACCAGCGCGAGCAGCGCGGTGAACAGCACCAGCGCGCCGACCGTCCAGATCAACTGGTGGAACGCGTCGCCGCTGAGCGTCGGCAGGTCGGCGCGCTCCGGCGCGTCCACCCGACCGAGGTCCAGACGGCGCAGGAACATCACGCCGAGGCCGTTGAGCAGCGCGACCGCCGGCAGCAGCGCCGGGTCCGCGTACGGGGCGAGGATCCGGACCACCACGTGCGCGGCGACGAACACGATCGTCAGCAGCGCCGGGAGCACCCAGAAATCGGCGGTGATCCGCCCGATGACGCCCTGTTCGATGGCGGCGGCGTAGGCGGTCACGATCGCCATCGCGAACAGCAGCAGCCCGAGTTCGGTGGTGCGTCCGGTCCGCGTACGCGAGGCCGCCGCCGTCGGGGTCGACGGTGGCGGTGTGGCAGCGGCGGCAGGAGCGGTCACGGTCGTTACTTCGTCACTTCGTGCGGCAGTTCGGGCTCGGGGTCAGTACCTGGCTGTCGGCCGACGGGGACGGCGACGGAGTGCCGATGGTGGCGGCCGAGATCGGCGAGGCGGCGGCGGTCGCTCCCTTGGAGGCGGGTCCCGCCGGTTTGCTCGGCGCGAGCGACGGCGTCGGCGACGGTGCCGCGGGCGTCGGGGACGCGGTGGGGGTCGGGCAGAGGGGCTGCAGGTTGCCGTTGCTCGGGTCGACCAGTTCAGCGAGCTTACGTCGGGCGTCGGCGGCGTTGTCCGCCGGGATGCCCTGGTTCACCCGGTCCTGGGCGACCTTGGTCAGATCGTCCAGCGTGATGTCGCTGACCTGGTCGACGCTGGACAGCCGCCAGCCGGCGATCTCCCCCGGTATCCCCCGGAAGACCGCCACGTGCCCGTCGCCGGTCGCGCCGACGTAGTACTTCGACTGCGTGAACTGCCAGCCGTACCACAGTCCGCCACCGAGCAGGCAGAGCAGCACCAGCAGCAGCAGAGTCGTACGGATCGGATGCCGCTTGGGCCGGTCGTCGTCGTCTTCCGGGTGCTCGGACGCGGCGGGCGCGGCGCGGCGCGGCGCGACCGCGGCTGCCCGGGCCGCCGGCGTCGAGTTGTCCGCCGAGGTGGCGTTGCCCCGGTCCCGAGCGGCGGCTCCGCCCACGACCGGCGCGTCCTCGACGATGCCCTCGTCGGTCACGTCCGCCACGATCACGGTGATGTTGTCGGGTCCGCCGCCGCGCAGCGCGAGTTGTACCAGCCGGTCCACGCACTGCTGCGGGTCCACGTATTCGCGCAGCGTCGCCGCGATCGTCTCGCCGCTGACCACGCCGGACAGGCCGTCGCTGCAGATCAGGTACCGGTCGCCGGGCACCGCCTGGCGAACCGAGTACTCCGGTTCGATGTCCCGACCGTCGAGCGCCCGGATCAGCATGTTGCGCTGCGGGTGGCTGCTCGCCTCCTCCGCACTGATCCGGCCCTCGTCGACAAGCATCTGCACGTACGTGTCGTCCTTCGTGACCTGCACGAATTCGCCGTCACGCAACAGATAGGCGCGCGAGTCGCCGATATGTACCGTGGCGAACTTGCTGCCGGAGAACAGCATGGCGGTGAGCGTGGTGCCCATGCCCTCCAGGGCCGGGTTGGCCTCGACCGCGTCGCGCAGATGCTGGTTCGCCGCGTCGACGGCGGCGCGCAGCGCGTCGACCAGGGCGCCGCCGGGTACGTCGTCGTCCAGGTGCGCGATCGCGGCGATGACGATGTTGCTCGCGACGTCACCGGCGGCCATGCCGCCCATGCCGTCGGCGATCGCCAACAGGCGTGGACCGGCGTACACCGAGTCCTGGTTGAGGTCCCGGATCAGCCCGCGGTCGCTGCGGGCCGCATAGCGCAAAGTGAGAGTCATGGGCGCAATTCGAGTGACGTGCGGCCGATCCTGATCGGCACGCCGAGGGGTACGGGGGTGGGTCCGGTGACCTTAGCGCGATCGAGGTAGGTCCCGTTCGTCGAACCTAGATCCTCGATGAACCATTGTCCGGCCCGGGGTACAAGCCGGGCATGCCGCGCAGAAGCGTAGTCATCAGTGATCACCAGCGTGCTGTCCTCGGCGCGCCCGATGGTTATCGGACTCTCACCCAGAGTGATCCGGGTACCGGCGAGCGCGCCGGCCGTGACAACGAGCTGGTGGGCAGCGCGCCCACGCTTGACCTTCGCTGGTTTGCCCGGGCTCGTCGGTGCGCCCACCCCCCGTGGAGCGGCGACGAGCCGGCTCGAGCGGGCACCGGCGAACAGGTCACGTCTGATCACGCCCACGACCGTGAATACGAAGATCCACAGCAGGACGAGGAACCCGAAACGGGCGACGGTGAGGACGAGTTCGCCAGGCAATGTCGTTAGCCGTCCAGTCGGAGCGTCAGAGTGGTCGTTCCGAGCTGGATCATGTCACCGGGGTTCAACGCGATCGCAGACACCCGCTGTCCATTGACCATCGTCCCGTTCGTGGAACCGAGGTCGGTCAGCACGACCTGAGCGCCGTCGTAGTCCAGCCGGGCGTGCCGGCGCGAGATCCCGACGTCCGGCAGCCGCAGGTTCGCCTGGTCACCGCGACCGATCACGGTCGACCCGATGGAGAGCGGGTAGCTGCGCCCGTCGTTGGCGACCAGCCGGACGCCCCGTCCCGCTCCGCCGCCGGACACCGGGTGCACCGGGGCACCGTAGCCGCCCTGGTCGTACCCGCCGTACGCCGGCGCGTCATAGCTCGGTGCCGGAGCCACGTCGCCGCCCGTGTACACCTCGGCGGTCACCCGGAACATCCCGGTGTCGAGCCCGTCGCCGCGCTCGATCTCGACGATGACGTCGCCGTACACCGTCCAGCCCTGCTCGCCGATGAACTCCGCCTGCGACTGCGCCAGCTCCTGGGCGAGCGCGGCGGCATAGGGCGCCAGACGACTGTGGTCGTACGGCGAGAGATCGATCACATAACGGTTCGGCACCAGCGTCCGACCGCCCGCGAGGATCGCCTTGTGCGCCTCGGCCTCCCGCTGCATGGCGTTGAGGATCTCCACTGGGTGGACGACCCCCTTGAAGACCTTCGCGAAGGCCCCCTCGACCAGGCCCTCTAGGCGCTTTTCAAAACGCTGCAGCACACTCACCGGCTCCTCCTCGCTCCGCGGCTCTGATGGTATCCGGACTTCGCACTCCCGCACGCGCGCCGACCGCCTGGGGCGTGCTACTGTTCCCCAGGCGTCCGGGGGACATGTGTATTGTTCCTCGCGCCAACGGGCGAGCTTCAGGCTCTCCCATCGCCCTTGGGGAAGTGGCGGAATGGCAGACGCGCACGGTTCAGGTCCGTGTGCCCGGAAGGGCGTGAGGGTTCAACTCCCTCCTTCCCCACCATCAACGATCAGGGCCGGCTCGTGGAGCCGGCCCTGATCGTCGTGAGGCGGCGCTTTCGGGTGCCCGGTCCGTAGCCGGTCGAGCCGCGCCGACGTTCCGCGCGGACCGGGGACGAACCCGACCCGGTCGGCGTCCGATGTCGCGTCGGCGAAGCGACCGCCCGCGGTTGTCGCTTTCGCGACACGCCGGAGCCGGGTTCCGCTCGTCGTACCGGAAGGCAAGGATGAACGGGCCCGATGATCAGCCAGCCGAAGGAGCACCGTGCATCTGCCGCAGTTGCGCCGCGTCCGGTGGGCGGTACGGGCCGCCCTGACACTCGGGGTCGCCGCGTCCGTGGCGGCGAACATCCTGCACGCCCTGCCCAACCCGATCAGCCAGGCGATTGCCGCGTGGCCCCCGCTCGCGCTGCTGCTCACCGTGGAGCTGATCTCGCGGGTACCGATGCACCGGCGCGCCCTGGCCACCGCGCGGCTCGCCGCGACCGCCGCGATCGCCGGCATCGCCGCCTGGGTCTCCTACTGGCACATGGCGGGTGTCGCCGCCCGGTACGGCGAAAGCGGCAGCTCGGCGTACCTGCTGCCGTTCTCGGTGGACGGCTTGATCGTGGTAGCCAGCGTCAGCCTGGTCGAACTCGCCGGGCGCATCCGGGAACTCGAACGCGAAGCACAGGTCGAGGCGACTGCCCCGGCGATCCGTACCGCGACGCCGCAGCCGGGCACGCGACCCGCGTCGGCAACGACCGAGGCGACGCCCCCGGTCGACGCGCCGGCCGCCAAGCCGGCGACCCGCCCGTCCAGCCGAAGTCGGTCGAGCCGGTCCGGCACGGCGACCGGTACCGGGCGCGCCGACGCGCCTCCCGCCCGCCGCCCGCGCCGACCGGCTGCCGAGACCGCCGCCCTGGCCGCCGCGTACGAGGCGATGCATCCGGACGCCACCCCCGCCGACATCGCCGCCGAGCTCGGGATCAGCACGAAACGCCTGCAGGCGATCCGTCGCGAGTTCGGCGAAGTGCCGCAGACAGCGTAGGCGCGTACCGGGGACGAGGTGCGGACCAAGCCGGCGGACCCGGAGGATATGCTCCTGGCTGGTCCATGCCCCGACATCCTGGAGTCTTTTGTGAGCGTCGCGCTGGTGACCGGGTCGGCTGGTCTGATCGGTTCCGAGGCGGTTCGGCACTTCGCCGGCCTCGGCCTTGACGTGGTCGGCATCGACAACGACATGCGCAGCAGGTTCTTCGGGCCGGAGGCGTCCACCGCGTGGAACGTGCAGCGCCTGAGCACGGAACTCGGCGGGCGGTACACGCACTTCGACGTGGACATCCGCGACCGGGACCGGCTCGCCGAGATCTTCCGCCGGTACGGCGGCGACATCGCGGTGGTCATCCATACCGCCGCGCAGCCGAGCCACGACTGGGCGGTGCGCGACCCGTACGCGGACTTCGACATCAACGCGGTCGGCACGCTCAACATGCTGCAGAACACGCGCGAGCACTGCATCGAGGCGCCGTTCATCTTCACGTCGACCAACAAGGTGTACGGCGACCGGCCCAACTACCTGCCGCTGATCGAACAGGAGACGCGCTGGGAGATCGAGCCCGGTCACCCGTACGAGCAGGGCATCAAAGAGGACATGCCGATCGACGCGTGCCTGCACTCGATCTTCGGCGCGTCGAAGGTCGCGGCGGACGTGATGGTGCAGGAGTACGGCCGGTACTTCGGGATGAAGACGGTGTGCTTCCGGGGCGGCACACTGACCGGTCCGGCGCATTCCGCGACCGAGCTGCACGGGTTCCTGGCGTACCTGATGCGGTGCAACATGGAGCGCCGCACGTACAAGATCTTCGGGTACAAGGGCAAGATGGTGCGCGACGCCATCCACAGCCATGACGTGGTCTCCGCGTTCGAGGCGTTCTTCCGCAACCCGCGCAGCGCCGCGGTGTACAACCTGGGCGGCGGGCGGCACTCGAACTGCTCGCACCTGGAGGCGTTCGCGCTCGCCGAGAAGATCACCGGCACCCCGATGGTCACCGAGTACCACGAGGCCAACCGGATCGGCGACCACCAGTGGTGGATCGGCTCGAACGAGGCGTTCCAGCGCGACTATCCGGAGTGGCGTCAGGTGTACGACGTTCCGATGATCCTCACCGAGATCTACGAGGCGAACGTCGACCGGTGGAAGCCGTCGGCATGAAGGGCAACGTGCTCGGCGTGCTGGTCGACGCCACCGACTACGACGCGGCGACCGCGGCGGTCCTGGCGGCGGCGCGGGAGCGCCGCCCGTTCGCGCTCACCGCGCTGGCGGTACACGGTGTGATGACCGGGGTGCAGGATCGCGCGCACGGTGCCCGGCTGAACTCGTTCGACCTGGTCACGCCGGACGGGCAGCCGGTCCGCTGGGCGCTGAATGTGCTGCACGGGGCGGGGCTGACCGACCGGGTGTACGGTCCGGAACTGACGCTGCGGGTGCTCGCCGGCGCAGCCGCCGAGGGGCTGCCGGTGTACCTGTACGGCTCGACGCAGGACACGCTCGACCGGCTGATCCCGGCGCTGCACGCGAAGTTCCCGGATCTGAAGATCGCCGGGGCGGAGCCGTCGAAGTTCCGGGCGGTACAGCCGGGCGAGGACGTCGAGATCGCCGAGCGGATCAGCGCGTCGGGCGCGCGGCTGGTGCTGGTCGGGCTCGGCTGCCCGCGTCAGGAGATCTTCGCGTACGCGATGCGCCCGCTGCTGGACATGCCGCTGCTCGCGGTCGGCGCGGCGTTCGACTACCACGCCGGACAGTTGCGCAAGCCGCCGCCGTGGATGCAGCGGTACGGGCTGGAGTGGCTGTGGCGGCTGGGTCTCGAACCGGGTCGGCTGTGGCGGCGGTACCTGCTGCTCAACCCGGCGTACCTGGCGCGACTCGGCGCGCAGAAGACCGGGCTGTGGCAGGCGACGCCTGCCGAACCGGCGACTGAACGCCCAGCCGTGTTCGCGGTCTGATCGGGTGTGGGCGCGGGCGTCGCCCGCGCCCACACCCGATCAGCGGAAGTCGTTGAGCCGCTCGTCGCGCCGGCGGAACGAGCCGCGTCGACGCATCGCGAGTTCCGCCGGTACCAGCATCAGCGCCAAAGGCGCGGCGACGTACCACCGACCGAGCACGGTGTGACCGGCGATGTTGAGCGCGACGCCCAGCGCGTACAAGGCGATCAGCCAGTCGACGCGGCGTACCGCCCGGTTGCGCTGGTGGAACGCGTCGAGCAGCCCGAATGCGCCGATCGACATCGCCAGCAGGCCGATGCCGCTCAACAGCACGAACACCAACTCGCGATTCGTCACAGTACGCCTCCCCAGGTGTGGAACACCCGGAAAAGCCTAGGCGGCGCCCGGTCTGTCGCCTTCGGATGATCGGGCAGTTTCCCCTGATGGGGGCGGCGGCACCGTCGATCCGACGGCGCGGTCCAGGACAAATCGGATACGCGAGCGCGGGTATGCCTTTCGGCGCGCACACCTGTGGTGATGTACGTACATCACGAGGGTTGTGGGGCTTGGAGGGAACACCGTCGGTCCGCCGACCGATCCACCGGACGCACCGACCAGGGACGCGCCGACCAGGGACGTGCCTGGTCGGCGACGGACCGAGCTAGTTCGACCGCTCCGCTGTCTCCGCGGCGAGCGCGGCGAGCCTGGCACGGGTGGCATCGTCACACAGCGCCCCGGCGAGACCCGCCGCGTACGCGTCGGCGGCACCCACCCCGAGACGCTCGGCGACCTCGTACTCGACACCGAGGTCCGTGCCGAACATCGCCGGGTCGTCCGTGTTGATCGAGCACAGCGCGCCGGCCGCGCGCAGCGCCGGCAACGGGTGCCCGTCGAGGTCGGGTATCACCCCGGTGCGCACGTTCGAGGTCGGACAGACGTCCAGCACGATGCCCCGGTCTGCGATCTCGGCGAGCAGGTCGGGCGAGTCCACGGCTCGGATGCCGTGCCGCAGCCGTGCCGCGCCCAGGTCGAGCGCCTCGCGGATCGACTCGACGCCCGCCGTCTCGCCGGCATGGGGCACGAAGGCGAGACCGCCGTCGCGGGCGATGTCGACGGCTCGTCGGTACCGGGCGAGCGGGGCAGCCGGCTCGTAGCCGCCGACGCCGAGCCCGACCACGCCACGGTCGCGGTACCGTACGGCGACCCGTGCGCACTCCTCGGCGAGATCCGCCGGGCAGCCCCGGTAGAGGTCGGGGGTGAACCGAACCGTCACGCCGTACCGTTCGGCTGCCTCGACAGCGCCTTCCGTATATCCGGTGAACATGTCATCCCAGGACACTCCGCGGATGACCCGCTCGGGCGGCGAGAAGATGCCTTCGACGTACACCGCGCCGAACCCGGCCGCCTCCGCCGCGTAGTCCACCACCACGCGGCGGAAGTCGTCGGCGGTACGCAGGCAGTTGGTGGTCAGGCTCCAGACGTCGATGAAGTGCCTGAAGTCGGTGAACTCATAGATCTCGGCGAGCCCGTCGACGGTGTCGGCGGGCAGCGTCTCGCCGTTCCGGCGCGCGATCTCCAGCAGTGTCGCGGGGCGGATCGTGCCTTCGAGGTGGACGTGCAGTTCGATCTTCGGCGCGGTCACCCGCACAGCCTCGCACACGGCGTGGTGCTGCGTGGGGTCGGTCGGCTGACGCGTTCAGCGTCGCGCCGGCTGCTGGTAGAGCAGGTCCAGAACGGCGCGGGCGGCGTCGAACCACCGGTTCAGCCACTCCTGCGGCGGCACGGTGCCCTTCGGCGGGAGCTCCAGCAGGAGACCGCGCAGCAGCGGGTGGTCGGCGACCGGCGGCGCGGCGGTGTCCAGCCAACTGTCGCGCGAGTACATCGGTTCGGACAGCGTGCCCAGCGGGTTCAGCGACAGTGACGGTTCGCCGACCGGGTCCAGTGTGGACGGCGCGGGGGCGGTACCGCGAACGGTGTCCCCCGAATTGTCGCCGAGCGCCTCGCCGTCCCGCTGCCGGCCGCGGTACCCGAGCTGTCCGGCGAACCTGTCGTCGGTCGCGGTGGTACCGGTACCGAGTTCCTCCGGGCTCATCTTCATGTCGCCTCGCCTACCTCGGTTGCTCATGCGTCACTCCCTGTCAACGCCAGCGCGCGTACCGGCCGGAACTGCCGCTGCTCTCGCGGCGTGGTCCGGCGGGGACGCCGGAACCGCCAGGTACAACGACCCGGTTCGCATCCGGCGACGCCGTGGACGGCGACGGAAAGCGGCGCTTCAGAGGGCGACGACGCAAGCCCCGCCTCGGCCACGACGGACCGCCGTGCGCGTGGCAGGGACGCCCTGCCTCGGGCGGCGACGCGCGGCGGCGCCCGCATGCGGGCGCCGCCGCCACGACCGGTGACCGGTCAGGAATCGAACTCGCCGTCGCGGACCCCGGCGAGGAACGCGTCCCACTCCTGACCGGTGAAGATGAGCGCCGGTCCCGTCGGGTCCTTCGAGTCGCGAACCGCCACACCTCCGTCGACGAATGCCACCTCGACACAGTTGTCGCAGTGCGGTCCGCTGTACGTGCTCTTGCGCCAGCGGAGCGCACTGAGGTCGACCCGCATCCCCTTGGTCGCGATCTCCAACTACAACTCCCTTATCGACGCGGCGATGAAGGCGCGCGACTCGTCCGGGTCGAGCGCCTTCTCGCGCAGGTGATCGAAGATGACGTCGTACCGCCGCAGCTCCTCGTCCTTGGTGAGGAACAGGCCGCCCGCGGCGTTCTCGGCGAACACCACGTCGGTGTCGCCGGCGTCGGCGTAGTGCAGGATGGCAAAGCCGCCTTCCATGCCGGCGTGCGCGCCGACGGCGAACGGCAGCACCTGGATGACGACGTTGGGCAGGTCAACGGCACCGAGCAGTCGCTCGAACTGCTCCCGCATCACCTCCCGACCGCCGACGAGGCGGCGGAACAGCGCTTCGTCGAGGATGACCGACAGCTTGACCGGATCGTGCTGGGTGAGCAGCGCCTGGCGGGCCATCCGCACGTTGACCCGCCGGTCGAGTTCCTCGTCGTCGATGTCGAGTCGGGCGCCGCCGATCATGGCTCGGGCGTACGCGGCGGTCTGCAGCAGCCCCGGTACCACCTGGACCTCGTACCCGCGGATGGTCTCGGCGGCTGCTTCGAGACCCACGTACGAGCCGGACAGCACCTCGCCGTACGGCTCCCACCAGCCTTTCTGTCGCGCCTGGCGAGCCAGGCTCATCAGCTCCTCGGCCTCGGCGTCGCCCACCTGGTACAGGTTGAGCAGCACCCGGACGTCCGCCAGCCCGACTCCGGAGTTGCCCGTCTCCATCCGCGAAATTTTGGACGCGGAGCAGCCGAGGTGTCGGGCGGCGACATGGATCGTCAGGCCGGCCCGCTGGCGCAGTCGGCGCAGTTCCTTGCCAAGTCGTCTGCTTTGGACGGTCGGGCTGTGGCGTGGCGTCACTGACTACCTCAACGCACGTCCGTCCACCGAGGGGTCCGGTGGGGGGTGACACGTAGTCTGCCGGTCCACGGGCGGGCAGATCAAATCTGTTACCGGCCTGCACGGGCTCTGACATCTTTCGTCTTTTTGCCGTCTGCAACTTGCAGGGACGCGACGTCAGATGCACGCTGTCCGTATCACGGTTCTCACTGAGCGTCCGGTCTTGAGGCGTCCGAGCCCGGCTGCGTGGTTTGAACCGTGACGTGCCGGGTATCTCATTCCTGGCTCGTGTCGCTTCGCGGCGCGACGCTCGTGCCGCTCCCCTCGGCGGTACCGGCCGTGCCGTACCAGCGGCACGGCACACCCCTCCTCACATGGCAACAACCCGAGTAGGAGGCCGAGTGACACCGCGATCTGGTGACGTGCTGAGGGTGACTCGTGCGGCAAGCGTCCAGTTCACCGACCCGATGATCTTCCGGGTGATCCGGGTACACGACTGGCCCACCTACGACGGGTGGGCGTGGCTCGACGGGTACCAGCTCAACAGGGACGGCGAGGCGATCGAGCGTCGATCGATCTTCGTACAGGTCCGAGGGTTGCAGCCGGTAACAGTCCGTCGATAAGCGGGGTAGCGGTACACCGTCGCGCCTAGCATCGAATTGCGCACGGCTCATCCTTTTCGTGCGGCGACGACCCCGTTTGCCTGGGAGCGACGCCATGCATGTTGCCCCGGCGGCTACCGGTGTACCGCTACGCTCAGTGAACTTGCCGGCGACCCTGGTCGCGACCGCGCTCGCCGGCCTCGTCGCCGCTGTGATCACCTCGCTGATCGCCCCGAGCCTCGCGACCGGCGCGACCGAACAACACCGACAACCGAGCTACGACGCCCATGGCGCCGCCGTCGCGCGGCACGGGCACAAGCCACCGTGGCGTGACGGAGCCGCCTCGCGGCAGGCGCCGTTGCCGCCGGATGCGGACTCCTCGGATCCGGACGACCCGAGCGCGTCGGACGACCCCAGCGCGACCGACGACCCGACCGCGTCGGACGACCCGAGCACCAGTGCCGACCCGACACCGTCCGGTACGCCGAGCGGTCGGCCTAGCCCCAGCACGACCAACCGCCCGTCGACCGGTACCGCCGCCGCGCCGCGCGACACGACCGGCGCCTCGCCCCGGCACCGGTCCTCGACCCGCGCCCAGCCCCACCGCCTCGCCACGCGGCAGCCGCCCGCCGGCGGTACCGGCGGAGGCGTGGCGGACGATGTACGCGCTCCGCGCGGTACCCCCGTCCCCAGCGCCCAACCGACACCCCCGACGCGCCCGAGCCCGCCCGCCGCAGCCGCCGCTTCCGCCCAGGCGGTACGGTCCGACGCCGGTACCGACGGCACGCTCACCGCGATGTCCCGGCCGCTGATCCTGTCCGGGCTGCTCGGACTCCTCATTGCGACGACCGGTCTGGTACTGGTCTCCTGGCGACGACGCCAGTGGTAGGCGTTCCTGGTCGCCCGTCAAGGACCCTTGGACGTCACGCTCGTGCTCGGTCGCGGTGCGGGGCTCACGGTCGTCGGGCTCGGCGGCGGCGCCGGTGCGCTCGCCACGACCAGGGTGACCTGGCTACCCACCGGTACCTCCGCGCCCGCCGCCGGATTGGTCGCCAGCACCGTCCCAGCCGGCACCGACCCGTCCACACGCCGCTGGATCCGGTACCGCAGACCCGCCTGGTCGAGCAGTGCGGCGGCGTCGTCGACCGGTACCCCGACGAGCGGAGGGATGACCACGGTCTGCGTCGTCGTCGGCGCCGAACTCGGCGTCAGCGACCGGGTCGGCGTCGGACTGGCGCTCGGCGACGCCGACGGGGTACCGGTCGGCGATGGCGGCGCGACCGGTCGGTCGCCCCGCAGCGCGAGCCATACCCCGATCGCGATCAACGCGAGCAGGACCAGGATGAGCAACCCGATCAGCACCGGCCACCAGCTACGACGGGGCGGCGGCGGCTCCTCCACCCATGACTCGGTCGCCACCGGTCGCGGCGGCGGTACCTCGGCACGAGCCGCCCACCGCGCCGTGTCGGGCGGCGGCAGCACATTCGTCGCGTCCGGCGGTGTGGGCGGCAGGACCGTGGTCGGCGCGCCGGACTCGCCGGCGACCTCGGGCTCCTCGTCGCGACCCGCCCAGGGATCGGCGGGTCGACCGGTGTCCTCCTCGTCCTCCGGGGTCCACTGCGCGGTGGCGTCGCCCGGCGTCCCGCCGGGTCCAGGCGCGGTACCGCCGCCCGGCGTCGTCCCGCCGGCGCGCGCGGCATCGTCGCCCGGCGTCACGTCGCCGGGCTGACCGTCGTCAGGCAGGTGCCGATCATCGACCACGTACCCAATCACACCACGCCCCCGCGACAGCGGCTTCATGGCGCGACGCGTGTCACGGTGCCGACGGGCTCGGGTCGGCTCCGCAGTACAGGTAGATCGTGTCGTTCCAGTGCACGTCGTCGGCGTCGGGCGACGGGTTCTCGGCGGTCACCACGCCCGACCGACCGCTCGGGTACTGCGGGTACAGTCCCGCCTCGGCGGCGTCGTGCCCGGCTTCGTTGCAGGACCTGCCGACCAGGTCGGGCGGGGTCAGCAGGGGCGCCGCGCCCCGCACGTACACCTTGACCGTGATCCCCTTCGGCACCGGAGCGCCGGCGGGCGGGTCGGTCGCGCGGACCGACCGGTCGGTGCCGTCGGCGGCGAAGACGAGTCGCACCCCGAGCTGGAAGCCGCGCAGAGTACGCCGCGCGTCCGCGAAGTCCTGCCCCACCAGGTCCGGCATGACCAGCGGTTGCAGCGACTCGATCGGGGACGGTTCGCCGCTGCCGGTCGGACCGACCACGGCGGTCGGGCTCGGCGGCGCGGCGTGCCGATCGCGCGGCGCGGAACGCGTCGTGTACACCCATCCCGCCGCCGCGGCGCCCACCACGACCACGGCGACGACCGTGCCGATCGTCATGCCTCGACTCGCCATACCTTGGTCCTCCTCGAGTCCGAAGTGTGACGCCGACGCGCAACCGTGGCGGCATCGGGTGTCGGCGGGTCGCTCATACGCACCGATCTCGATAGGCTGCCGCCCATGGCCGAACGAGGCTGGGGAGGGTCGATCGCCACGGCGGTCGGCGTAGCGGGCGGCGCGGGCGCCGCCCAACTCGGACTGGGCTACGGCCTGGGCATTGTGGTATGGCCACGGACGACCGGCGCGGCGGCGGAGAGCACCTGGCTAGCCAGCCTCGCGTGGACGACCTGGATCGCGGCGAGCGCCGCCGTGATCGGGGCGATCGTCGCGGACCGACTGTCGGTCGGGACGACCGGTACGCCGATCCTCGCGGCGCGCGAACGGTTGTCCGGGCGGGTCGCGACGTCGGCGTGGCGGTTGACGCTGGCGCTCGCCGCCGTGATCGGAGCCCTCATCACGGTCCCGTTGGTGACCATGCCGGCACGCGACGTGGTGCGTCCCGAGACGTACGCGCCCGAGCTGATCGCGGCGGGGTACGCGATCCTCGGGGTGATCGTCGGGCTCGGCGTCGCGATCGCCTCGCTCGCGGCGCGCGCTATCGCGGCGAACGTACTGGCGACCACGGCGTGGCTGTGGGTTCTCGCGGTGATCGCGGTGATCGACTCGGTGGCGAGCGGCGGCGCGCCGGGAACGACCAGGCTGAGCGCCTGGCGGTTCACGCACGGCGGCTGGGTACGCGAAACGCTGTACGTCCCCGGTGCCCTGCTCATGCTGGTCGCCGCGTTCGCGATCGGCGCGCTCGCCGCGTGGCGGGCGGCACGGCGCGACGACAACCGGGTCGGTGTCGCGATCTCCGGCGCGGTCGGACCGTTCCTGGTCGCGGCGGCGTACTTCCTGGCCGCGCCCAAGCTGACCGGCGCGCTTCCGGATGAGCAACTGTCGGCGTACCTGATGGCGCCGTATGCGGTGATGACCGGGCTGGCCGGGTCGGTGCTGATGGTCACCCGCTCCGCGCAGCCGGGCCGGTCGTCGGCGGCGCGCCCGGAGCCGGAACCGGACGACGAACCGAGCGGCGCCGAGCCGCCCCGCGCCCCGGTCGTGCCGCAGCCCGCCGACGGCGCCGAAGCCGACGCCGCCGCTCGCGCGATGGCGGAGGTTGAGGAGGTGCTGGGGCGACCGGACGAGCCGCCGGGCGACGAGCCGCCGCCGTCGAACGTGCCGAAGCCGCGTACCGGTCGCGCCCGGACGCGGACACGCTGAGGGTCAGTCGACCGGCCAGGTGTGTACCGGTTCGTTCTCCGCCAGATGCGTGGCGTACCGCCGCAGCATCGCCCGCAATGCCGCCGGTCGGTCGAGGTGGTACCGCTCCTCGATCCGGCTGACTACGTCGACCTGCCAGCTCGCCCCGTTGCGACGGGTACGGCAGCGCTGCTCGATCACGCCGAGCAGCCGGTCGCGCACGTCCGGCGCGACCCCGTACCGGTCCAGTCCGTCGGCGGCGAGCGGCAGCAGTCGGTCGAGCACCAGGTCGGTCGCGCGCACTTCGCCGAACCGGGGCCAGTACACCTGGGCCGCGACGCCGTCCCGCGCGCCGATGTGGAAGTTTTCCTCCGCCTGGCTGAACGTGAGCTGGGTCCAGACCGGTCGGTCCGCCTCCACCAGGGCGCGTACCAGCCCGAAGTAGAACGCCGCGTTGGCGAGCACGTCGACCACGGTCGGACCGGACGGCAGGACGCGGTTCTCCACCCGCAGGTGCGGTCGACCGGCGGTGATGTCGTACACCGGGCGGTTCCACCGGTACACGGTGCCGTTGTGCAGTCGCAGCTCCGCGAGCCGTGGCACACCGTGGTCGCGCAGAACCTCGATCGGGTCCTCGTCGTCGCAGATGGGCAGCAGCGGCGGGAAGTACCGGACGTTCTCCTCGAACAGATCGAAAATCGACGTGATCCACCGCTCGCCGAACCACACCCGGGGGCGGACGCCCTGGGCGCGCAACTCGTCCGGTCGCGCGTCGGTAGCCTGCTCGAACAGCGCGATCCGGGTTTCCGCCCAGAGTTGCCGACCGAACAGGTACGGCGAGTTCGCGCCGAGTGCCAGCTGCAACCCGGCGATCGCCTGCGCGGCGTTCCAGTAGTCCGCGAACCGCTCCGGCGCGACCTGCAGGTGCAGTTGGCTGCTGGTACCGGCGGCCTCCGGCGCGATCGATTCGGTGCTCATCCGCAGCCGCTCGGCTCCCCGGATGTCGATGCTGAGATCCTCGCCCCGCGCGGTCACGATTTCGTCGTTGAGCAGTTGGTACCGGGCGTTCGCCGACAGGTTGCCGAGGATCGCGTGTTCCGGATCGAGGGTCGGCAGGATTCCGATCAACACCAGGTGAGCGTCCGACTTCTGGGCACGCTCGTCGGCGTAGCCGAGGCTGACGCGGATCTCCCGCTCGTACTCCTCGAAGCCCCGGTCGGCGATCAGCCGCGGCGGCACGTTGAGTTCGAGGTTGAACCGGCCCAGTTCGGGTTGGAACAGCGGGTCGGCGATGTCGGCGAGTACCTGTGCGTTGCACATCGCCGGCCGGGCGTCGCCGTGGATCAGGTCGATTTCCAGTTCCAAGCCGGTCGTCGGCTGGTCGGCGTCGAACCGCAGCCGGTCCAGCATCAGTGCGAACGCGTCCAGACACCGGCGGACCTTCGCGCGGTACCGCTGCCGGTCATGTCGCTCGAAAGTGACGAAACTGACGTCCTTGCCCATTCGGCCCCCACCTGGGAGTCGCAGTTGCCACTAACGGTAGGTGGTCGAGTGGTTACGAACCAGTGCCGAACGGACCGAGATTTCATGGCACGCGAGTCCGGGTACATCAGACAAATCGGCGAGGGTGAATGCTCACCCTCGCCGACCTCGCAAATCGTGCGATCAGCCCTTCCGGACCGCCTCGCCGTCAATCTCGATCTTGACCTTCCGGCCCACCAGTACACCGCCGGTTTCCAGCGCCTGGTTCCAGGTCAGACCGAACTCCTCGCGGTCGATCTCGGTCGACGCGCTGAACCCGAAGACCTCCTGGCCCCACGGGCTGACCGCGGTGCCCTCGAACTCGACCCTGAGCTCGACCGGGCGCGTCACGCCACGGATGCTCAGCTCGCCGGGCAGCACGAACTCGGTTCCGGAGAACGAGCCGATGCCGGTCGCCCGGAACTCGATCGTCGGGTACTTCTCGACCTCGAGGAAGTCGCCGCTGCGCAGGTGCGCGTCGCGGTCCGCGACCCCGGTGTCGATGCTCGCCGCCTGGATCGTCGCCGTGACCGACGAGGCGAGCGGGTCCTCGGCGACCGTGATCTCCCCGGACACGTCGGTGAACGCGCCGCGCACCTTGTTGACCATCAGGTGACGAGCCACGAACCCGACGCGGGTGTGCGCGGGGTCGATCGAGAACGTCCCCGGCTGCGGGATGGTGACGCCGTTGAAGTCGCGGGTGGCAACAGTGCTCGCGGTCATCTGGAGATCCTTCCTCAGTGACATGTCAGAACTATCTGACTGAGCAACTATACACGCGACAATATTCCGCACAGCAACATGTGGTAGTGTGGGGCGCATGGAGTTGTTCGACGACCCGCGCATCACGGCGGTCGGGCTGTTCGCCGAGGCGTACGGCGGGCTCGTCGCGCGCTTCACCGCGCAGATCGCCGAACACAAGCTCTCCATCGTCGAGTTCGAGGTGCTGCTCCGCCTGGCGAGATCGCCCGAGAGCCGGCTGCGGATGACCGACCTCGCCGCGCAGACCTCGCTTACCACCAGCGGGATCACCCGCGTCGTCGACCGCCTCGAACGCGACGGGCTGGTGCGCCGCGACGCGTGTCCCACCGACCGGCGGATCTCGTACGCGGTGGTGACCGAGGCGGGTCGCGCGAGGCTGGATGCCGTCCTCCCCGGTCACCTCGAGGTCATCGATCGCTGGCTGACCGGTCTGCTGTCCAAGGAGCAGTTGGAGGCGTTGCTGTCGGCGCTACGGGTCGTCCGCGACGCGGTTCGACCGTGGGCCACCGCCGGCGCGAGCGATTCAACCAGACAGCCGCCCCGGCAGCCGGCAGAAACACCGGCAGGACCGCAGCGGCATACCTTGGCAGTCCCCCACGATCAGGACGAATGACGTCGTCCGCCGCGCTAGCCTTCGGCGGCGGGGAATCCGGTGTGTACGGGCGAGGAAGGTGGGGGCCCGAAGGGGGCTTCGCCCGTACCCCACCGGTGTCTTCCGTCACTCGTCGTCGGGCTCGACGTGTCCGGGTCCCGATCGGAGCTCATCCACCGCCGCCGGCTCGACCGCGTCCGGACGGCACACCCGCGACAACTCAGCCAGCAGCACGCCCCGGTCCTGCGGGTCGTCGACCTTTTCCACGAGGCTGATCAGGGCGGCGACCGCGTCGCGTACGTCGTATCGCACCGTCGCCGCGTCAGCGCCGACCGACCGCCCCGACGTCGGCGCCGTCGCGACCCGACGTCCGGCACGCGCCGCGCGCAGGAACACGTCGCGATCGGTACCGGTCAGACCCAGCGCGGTGGCGAGCAGCTCCGCCGTGGCACGCTGCGGCATCGCCCGACCGCGTTCCAGCTCGCGCAGGGTGCGGACGCCGATCCGGGCGCGCCCGGCGAGTTCGTCCTGGGTCAGCCGGGCCGCCTGGCGGTGTCGCCGAAGCAGCTGGGGGAAGGTGTTCGAGGACATCGCGAACGCGGCGGGCATGGTCCGGAAGGGTACGCAAGCCCTGTGACGGTGGACAGAGCCGAGTCGGGGTCGCGACGCTTTCGCCCCGCGCGTCGGCGGCGCCGCCGATCGGCGGCGCCGGCAACACACCGTCAGGTCCCGTTGTCCCCCGTTGTCGGGGCTACTACGACAGCCCGAGATCACGAGCGATGATCATGCGTTGCACCTCCGACGTGCCCTCGCCGATCTCGAGGATCTTCGAGTCGCGCCACATCCGGGCGACCGGAGTCTCGTTCATGAACCCGTACCCGCCGAACACCTGGGTCGCCTCGCGCGCGTTGGTCACCGCGATCTCACTGGCGTACAGCTTCGCGATCGCCGCCTGGCGCTTGAAGTCCTCGCCGGCGAGCATCCGCGCCGCGGCGTCGTAGTACGCCAACCGCGCCGTGTGCGCCCGCGTCTCCATGTCCGCGATCTTGAACTGGATCGCCTGGTACGAGCCGATCGCGCGGCCGAACGCCTGGCGCTGCTTCGCGTACTCCAGCGATTCGTCGACGCAGCCCTGGGCGAGCCCCACCGACAGCGCCGCGATCGCGATCCGCCCCTCGTCGAGGATGCGCAGGAACTGGGCGAAGCCGCGGCCACGCTGACCGAGCAGGTTCTCCGCCGGTACCCGCACGTCGTCGAAGTGCAGTTCGTGGGTGTCCGAGGCGCACCAGCCGACCTTGGAGTAACCGGGCGCGACGGTGAAGCCCGGGGTACCGGTCGGCACGATGATCGAGGAGACCTCCTTGGAGCCGTCCGGTTTGGTACCGGTCACGGCGGTCACGGTGACCAGCGCGGTGATGTCGGTACCGGAGTTGGTGATGAACGCCTTGCTGCCGTTGATCACCCAGTGGTCGCCGTCGAGCACCGCGCGGGTCTGGGTGCTGCCCGCGTCCGACCCGCCGCCGGGCTCGGTCAACCCGAAGCCAGCCAGCGCCTCGCCGCTGGTCAACCGGGGCAGCCAGGTGCGCTTCTGCTCCTCGGTACCGAACCGGAAGATGGGCATGGCGCCCAGCGAGATGGCTGCTTCGAGGGTGATCGCCACCGAGGAGTCGACCCGCGCGAGTTCCTCCAGGGCGAGGCAGAGCGCGAAGTAGTCGCCGCCCATGCCGCCGTACTCCTCGGGGAACGGCAGACCGAACAGGCCCATCTTGCCCATCTGCCGGATGATCTCGTACGGAAACGCATGCCGCTCGTAGTACTCGCCGATGACCGGCGCGACCACCTCGCTGGCGAACTCCCGCACGCTCTGCCGCAGCGCTTCGTGCTCGGCGCTGAGCCGGAAATCGGGCATCTGTACTCCTTTGTACAAGCCGCGACGCCACCCCGTCGCGGGCCGAACAGGTCAGACAGGCGTGACGCCGTGCCGGCGCCGCGAGAAGTGCCGGTCCTTGCCGCGTGCCGCGGCGAGCCGGCGGATGAGTTCCGCCCGCAACTCGTGCGGTTCGACGATCGCGTCGACGACGAGTTCGCTGGCCAGACGCAGGATGTCGATGTCGCGTTCGTACTCGGCGCGCTTCTCGGCGACGAACGCCGCCCGCGCCTCGTCGTCCGGCAGCGCCGCGATCTTGTTGGCGTACACGGCGTTCACCGCCGCGTCCGCGCCCATCACCGCGATCTTCGCGGTGGGCAGGGCGATCGTGGCGTCCGGCTCGAAACCGGGACCCGCCATCGCGTACAGCCCGGCGCCGTACGCCTTGCGGACCACGACGCAGATCTTCGGTACCGTCGCCTCGGAGATCGCGGTGATCATCTTCGCGCCGTGCCGGATGATGCCCTGCTTCTCGACGGCGGTACCGACCATGAATCCGGGTACGTCGGCAAGAAAGAGCAGCGGCACGTTGAAAGCGTCGCATAGCTGGACGAACCGGGTTGCCTTGTCGGCTGAGTCCACGAACAACACGCCGCCCTTGTGCAGCGAGTTGTTAGCCACCACGCCGACGACTTCGCCGTCGAGCCGACCGAACCCGATCGTCACCTCGCGCGCCCACAGCGCCTGGATCTCGAAGAAGCTGTCCGCGTCGAGCAGACCCTTGACGTACCGGCGCATGTCGAACGCCTGCCGCTCGCTCGCCGGTACCAGCGCCGCCAGGTCCACGTTGGCGGGCGCGTCCACCGCCGGGGCGGACGGCGGCTGCTGGGTCCAGTTGTCCGGCAGGTACGACAGGTAGCGCTTCACCACGTCCAGCGCTTCCTGCTCGGTCTTACACAGGAAGTGACCCACGCCCGACTCGCGGCAGTGCACCGACGCCCCGCCCATCGCCTCGAGGGTGGTCTTCTCGCCGGTGACCATCTCGACCATCCGGTCCGAGCCGAGGTACATCGACGCGTTGCCGTCCACCATCGCGACGACGTCGCAGAACGCCGGGATGTACGCCCCACCCGCGGCGCTTGGTCCGAACAGCGCGCAGACCTGCGGGATCGAACCGCTCGCCCGGACCTGGTTCCAGAAGATCTTTCCGGCGCCGCGCCGACCGGGGAACAGTTCGACCTGGTCGGTGATGCGCGCCCCAGCCGAGTCGACCAGGTACACCATGGGTATGCCCGAGCTGTAGGCGCGCTCGATGATCCGGATGATCTTCTCCACGGTACGGGCGCCCCACGAGCCCGCCTTGACCGTCGAGTCGTTCGCCATCAGGCAGACCTGCCGCCCGTTGATGGTTGCGCTGCCCGTCACCACGCCGTCGGCGGGCAGCCCGTCCGCGAGCGCATTGGCGAACAACCCGTCCTCGACGAAGGAACCCTCGTCGACGAGCAACGCGATCCGCTCGCGTGCGAACAACTTGCCCTTCGCGGCATTCGCCGCGTGGTACTTCTCGGCGCCACCGGCCTGGACCCGCTTACGCACCTGTTCCAGGGCGTCGCCACCGGCGTCGCGATCTTCCAGGGCGTCGCCGTCGAGCGTCACCGCCGCCTCCTCGGGATACCGTGACCTGAACGATCGTTAGGTTAACCCAATCGGCGACGGCGATGCACCGACGGTCGGCGAGGTGTTCGTTACGGCGTACGGGTAGCGGCGCGCGCGGTCCACGCCCCGACCCCGACCAAGGATGCCGCTTTACCCGTACAACGGTGGTGGTGTACGTACACCACCACCGTTGTACGGGTGCGAAAGAGCATCCCGGCTGGACTGGCGAGGTCGGTCCGTCGCGCGGGATCGAGCGGGGCGACCCGGCAGGGCGCGACCGAGCGGGGCGAGCCGGCAGGGCGCGACCGAGCGGGGCGACCTGGCAGGGCGCGACCGGTCAGAGCGCGACCGTCCGGGTGCGGGGACCCGCCCGCAGCACCCCGGACGGCAGTTCCCGCCCCACGATCCGCTGCGCCAGGGCAGCCGCCTCGACCAGGGCGTCCAGGTCGATGCCGGTCTCGATGCCCATGTCGTGCAGCATGTGGACGACCTCCTCGGTCGCCACGTTGCCGGTCGCGCCCGGCGCGTACGGGCAGCCGCCCAGTCCGCCCACGCTCGCGTCGAACTCGGTGATCCCGAACTCCAGGGCGGTCAGGATGTTCGCCAGACCGGTACCCCGGGTGTTGTGGAAATGCAGCAGCGTCGGCGTGTCCGGGTGCGCGGGTCGGACCAGCGACAACACGTCGCTCACCCGGCGAGGCGTCGCCATGCCGGTGGTGTCGCCAAACGCGATCCGGTCCGCGCCGTCGGCGAGCACCCGGTCCACGATCCCGGCGACCCGGCTCGGGTCGACGTCCCCCTCGTACGGGCACCCGAAGCTGGTCGCGATGATCACCTCGACCGACGCCCCCGCGCCGTGGATCATCTCGATCAGCGCGGCGATGTCGTCCAGCGACTCCTCCGTCGAGCGGTTGACGTTCCTGCGGTTGTGCGTGTCGCTCGCCGACACCACGACCTCGATCTCGGTGAAGCCGGCGGCGAGCGCCCGGGCGGCGCCCCGCGAGTTCGGTACCAACGCCGAATAGCGCACGTCCGGCACCCGGTCGACCGCCGCCCACACCTCGTCCGCGTCCGCCATCTGCGGAATCGCCTTCGGGTGGACGAACGACACCGCCTCGATCCGGCGTACCCCGGTTCGCGACAGCGCGTTGATCAGCTCGATCTTGTCCTTGGTCGGTACCGGCGCCTCGTTCTGCAACCCGTCGCGCGGACCCACCTCGCGGATGGAGACGCTGCCCGGAAGCTCAGCCACGACTACCTCCTCAGCGCATCCTGCCGATGATCCCGGTGTCGTAGTCGCCGGAGACGAACTCCGCGTTGTCCAGCAGTTCGGCGAAGAACGGCAGGTTGTTCTTCGGTCCGACGATCGTGAACCCGGCGACCGCCGCCTTCGCCCGCTCGATCGCCTCGGCCCGCGTCGGCGCGTACACCACCAGTTTCGCCATCAGCGAGTCGTAGTTCGGGGTGACCGTCGTGCCGGCGGCGTACCCGGAGTCGACCCGGACGCCCTCGCCGGTCGGCTCGACCCACTCGGTGATCGCGCCCGGACCGGGCAGGAAGCGCTTCGGGTCCTCCGCGTTGACCCGCAGTTCGATGGCGTGCCCACGCGGGGCGAGCGCGTCCGGGTCGAACGTCGGCGGCAGCCCGGACGCCACGCGCAACTGCTCCTCGACCAGGTCCACGCCGTACACCTGCTCGGTGATCGGATGCTCGACCTGCAGCCGGGTGTTCATCTCGAGGAAGAAGAACTCGCCGCTGGTCGGGTCGAGCAGGCACTCGACGGTCCCCGCGTTGCGGTAGCCGACCGCCTCGCCAGCCCGTACCGCCGCCGCCATGAACCGTTCCCGCAGCTCCGGCGTGACCGCCGGGGACGGCGTCTCCTCCAGTACCTTCTGGTTGCGCCGCTGCACCGAGCACTCCCGCTCGCCGAGCGCGACCACCCGCCCGTCGGCGAGACCCAGGATCTGCACCTCGACGTGGCGCACCCGTGGGTAGTACTTCTCGATCAGCACGGACCCGTCGCCGAACATCCGCTCGGCGAACGCGTGCACCTTGACGAAGTTGTCCCGCAGGTCGACGTCGTCGCCGCAGGCTGCCATGCCCATGCCGCCGCCGCCTGCCGCCGCCTTCACCATCACCGGGTACCCGATCCGGTTCGCCTCGGCGAGGGCGGCGTCGACGTCGGGCGCGGGATCGGTGGTACCGGGCGCGACCGGAACGCCCGCCGCCGCCATCAGGTTCCGTGCGTTGATCTTGTCGCCCATCGCGCTGATCGCGTCCGCCGGAGGACCGACCCAGACCAGTCCGGAGCTTTCGACCGCGCGGGCGAAGTCGGCGTTCTCCGAGAGGAAGCCGTACCCGGGGTGGATCGCCTGCGCGCCGGTGGACTTCGCCGCGCTCAGGATCGCTTCGATGTTGCGGTACGACTGGGCGGGGTTCGCCGGACCGATCAGCACCGCCTCGTCCGCCTCGGCGACGAACGGAAGCGCGGCGTCCGCCTCGGAGTACACCGCGACGGTACGGACGCCGAGCCGCCGGGCGGTACGGATGATCCGCCGGGCGATCTCTCCCCGGTTGGCGACCAGCAGCGAATCGATCATTGCCTCTCCTGGAGTTCTACTGAACGATCGTTAGGGTAAGCCGGTACCCCGGTCGGAACCAAGGGCACCGCCGCTCACCCGAGCAACGCGGCCAGCGCGGCCGCGCGCAGCAGTACGGCACGCCGCTCGCGGTCCACCTCTCCGCCGAAGAACGGAGTCGAGTTCATCAGCCCGAACGCGGCGTGCGCGAGGACCCTGCCCTCGGCAGGGGACAACTCCGGCCGCAGCGCGGTCAGCACGCCGACCCACTCCTCCACGTACAGCCGCTGCAGCCGGCGGATCTGCCGGCGCGGCTCCTCCGGCAGCCGGTCCAGCTCGTGCAGGTGCAGCGCGATCACGGCGGGATTGGCGAGCGCGAAGTCGACGTGGAAGTCGACCAGCGACTCCAGCGCCTTGCGTGGATCGTCGGGGTGCTCGGCGACCCGCGCCCGACCGCCCGCCAGCAGCCCCTCGCTGACCGGGTTCAGCGCCGCGACCAGCATCGCTTCCTTGCCGGCGAAGTGGTGGTACAGCGCCGGTCCGGTGACCCCGGCAGCCGACCCGATGTCGTCCATCGACACGCCGTGGTAACCCCGCGCGGCGAACAACCCGACCGCGACCTCGAGGATCTCGTCCCGGCGCGACCGGCGTCGCCCCGGGCCGCGCTCGGCATTCGCCACCTGGTCGACTGTCACGCGGCCAGCCTAGTCAGCCGGCGGTACCGGCTGGAAACGCGCTCGACTGCTGGGATCCGCGATCGAACCGTGACCGCTTCGGTCCGGCGTCGTGTCCCGTACCGCGCCGATTCTTGACCATCTGCCGGCACTCTGCCCGACAGTACCGGCCACTGTCGACCTGGGAGGATCCGATGCGGACACGAAGTCACCGCCGGCTGGTTGGAGCGGCGCTCGCCGGGGCGGTCGCGGTCACCCTCCTGGCCGGGTGCGGAGCGAGTTCCGATTCGCGTTCGAGCGGCTCGAAAGCCGCCGCCGCGCCGGACAGCGCGCAGCGTAGGGAGCAGAGCGGCGCCGGCGCGCCGGCGGTGAAGCCGGGGCAGGACCCGGCGCAGAACGCGCCGGTCACCCGTGCCGTCGCGTACACCGGGACGATCACCGTCCGGGTCGACGACGTGGACGGCGCCGCCGACCGGATAGCCGCGTTGGCGGGCGGCAGCGGCGGGTACATCAGCGCCGAGACCCGCGACTCCGACGCCGGGAAGTCCACCGCGACGATCACCGTGAAGGTACCGCCGGACAAGTTCGCCGACGTTCTCGGCGCGATCGGTGGGCTCGGCAAGGAGGAGCAACGTCAGGTGTCCAGCGAGGACCTGACCGCGCAGGTCGTCGACGTACAGGCGCGGCTGGCGGCGCAACGCGCCAGCGTGGAGCGGATCCGGGCGCTGCTCGCCAAGGCGACGTCGATATCCGAGATCACGAGTATCGAGAGCGAACTCGCCCGCCGCGAGGCGGACCTGGAGTCGCTGGAGGCGCGCCAGCGGGCGCTCACCGATCAGACCAGCCTGTCGACCATCACGGTGACCCTGCTGGGTCCGGTCGCGGTCGTACCGGCGACGCCGAAGCGGAAACTCGGGTTCTGGACCGGGCTCGAGACCGGCTGGCACGGCTTCACCGCCGCGCTGACCGCGCTGCTCACCCTGCTCGGGTTCCTGCTGCCGTTCCTGGTCACGATCGGGGTACCGGTCCTCGTCGTGCTGTGGGCGCTGCGGCGGGTGCGCGACCGGCGGACGGCGCCGTCGGCGGCGGCTGCCGCACCGCGCGGAGCGGCGTCGCCGCCGAGCGCCTGACACCCCGCCGGGACCCTCCGTGTGTCGCGTCGACCCCGGTACCTGTCCTGTCCCCGGCTACCGCGAGGTGTCCGTCGCGGGCGGCTTCGGCGGTACCCCGCGCACGCTGTCCGGCGCCGCCGCGGTGCGGCGCCGGTTGCGGGGACGCCACGATCGCGTGCCGTCCGGTCGCGCTCGCCACCACGGTCGCGAACACAGCGCGGCGATCGCCGCGCCCGCCGTGTTGACCAGTACGTCGTCGACCGAGCTGACCCGACCCAGGTTCAACAGGTACTGCATGCTCTCGATCGCGCTGGAGGCGAGCGCGGCACCGACGATCACGGTCGGCAACCGGACCGGGAACCGTACCGGCAGAAACGCCCCGAACGCGGCGAGGACCAGCAGGTTCCCGCCGATCTGGACGATCGCGTAGGTCGCGCCCTGGGCAAGCTGGGCGGCGAGGTCGTAGCGCAGCGGTACCAGGTACACCTGGCGCGGATCGCCCGGACTGGGCGACAGCGTCATCCACAGCCACGGCAGTTCGCCGGCGACCAGGAACACGTCGGCGAATGCCGACCGCCGCGCCCAACCCGGCGGTACCCCACGGTCGCGCCGCCGGGCGGCGAGCCACACGGCGAACCCGACGACCGCCGGTACCAGCACCACCGACACCAGGACGACGATGCCCCAGCGCTGCCACACCGAGGCGACCTCGGCGTGATCGAAGGTCGGCGGCGTGCCGGTCACGAACCGCCGGATCGGAACTCGCCGGGTTCCGGACCTCGGGCGATGGGCGCGCGTACCAGGTTGCCCCACTCGGTCCACGACCCGTCGTAGTTCCGCACCCGCGGGTAGCCGAGCAGGTGGTGCAGCACGAACCAGGTGTGCGCCGAGCGCTCGCCGATCCGGCAGTACGCGATGACGTCGTCGTTCGGGTCGAGCCCGAGTTCGTCGGCGTAGATCCGGGTCAGCGTGGGCGCGTCGCGGAACGTCGCGTCGTCGTTGGCGGCCTGCTTCCACGGCTTGTTGACCGCGCCGGGGATGTGGCCGCCGCGCAGCGCGCCCTCCTGCGGATAGTCCGGCATGTGCAGCAGTTCACCGGTGTACTCGCCGGGCGACCGCACGTCGACCAGCGGTCGGTGCGCCGCGATGTGCGCCAGCACGTCGTCGCGGTACGCCCGGACTGGTGCGTCGTCGCGGGTCGGTACCGGATAGTCGCTGCGTGCCCGTTTGGACGCCTCCCTGGTCAGCTCGCGTCCCTCGGCGATCCACTTCTGCCGGCCGCCGTTGAGCAGTCGCACGTCGGGATGCCCGAACAGGGTGAACACCCACAGCGCGTACGCAGCCCACCAGTTGAAGTTGTCGCCGTAGAAGACCACGGTGTCGTCGCGGCTGATGCCCTTGCCGCGCATCAGCTCGGCGAAGTGCTCGGCGTCGAGGTAGTCGCGGCTGACCGGGTCGTTCAGTTCGGTGTGCCAGTCGACCTTGACCGCGCCGGGAATGTGCCCGGTGTCGTACAACAGCACGTCCTCATCGGACTCGACCACCACGAGACCCGGGGCGTCGAGGTGCTCGGCGAGCCAACCAGTCGTGACCAGCCGCTCCGGATGGGCATAGTCCCGCAGTTCAGGGGCGGGATCGGGCGGTACGGACATAGGGCCAGCCTACTCGCGGTGATCGGTGCCGGTGCCGTCCGGCGACGCCGACCGGTCGGCGACCGGCGGGCTGCTCAGAACGGCGTGAGCTCGGGCCGCTTGGCGGTGAGCAGGTCGCCCGAGGAGCGCCCGGTGAGCCGGCGCTTGACCCAGGGCGCGAGGTGCCGGCTCGCCCAGCGGAAATCCGCGGCGCGGGCCGCCGCCCAACTGATCCGCTCCGGCGGCGGCGGCGCGGCGAGCCAGTCCGGGTCGGGTTCGAGCCCCAGGGCGATCAGCGCGTGCGCGGCGACGCGCCGGTGTCCCGCCGCCGACAGGTGCAGCCTGTCCTCGCTCCACAGCCTCGGGTTGGCGAACTCCTCGTCAGCCCACAGATCGACCAGGTACGCGCCGTACTTCTCGGCGACCTCCCCGGCGGCTTCGTTGAGCCGGGTCGCCCGGGGCAGGATCACCCGCTTGCCGGGCAGCCGTCGGGTCAGGTCCGCGAACCGGAACAGCAGCACGTCGGCGCCGGAGGCGCGCAGCATCCGTACCACGTCGTCGAACCGGGTGATCAACGCGGCCGGGTCGAAGTTGCGGCGCAGCGCGTCGTTGCCGCCCGCGGCGAAACTCACCAGATCGGGTTCCAGCCGCAGGGTGACCGGTACCTGCTGGTCCACGACCTGGTCGAAGAGCTTGCCGCGGATCGCCAGGTTGGCGTACGCAAAGCCGTCGGTGCGCTGAGCGAGCACCTGGGCGACCAGGTCAGCCCAGCCGCGGTAGCCCTTTCCGGACGGGTACGGGTCGTCCAGCCCCTCGGTGAAGCTGTCACCCACCGCGACGTAGCTGCGCCAGGTCATGCCCGCCCTCTCCGGTTACCTGTGGGACACGGATATCTTGCCAGCCGGCGCCGGGTGGGCGGGGTGCCGCTGCTCACAGTCCGAGGTGGGTACGCAACGCCGCGTCGAGCCGGGCGAGGGTAGCGGGGGGCAGCACGCCGATCCGGCGGCGTAGCCGCTCGACGGCCACCGACCGTACCTGTTCCGCCTGCGCCTTCGAGTCGGCAGCCAGACCGCACTGGTCGGCGGCGAGCGCGACCTGGAATGGGAAGATCCGGTGGGTATTCGAGGTCACCGGTACCACGGTCACCACGCCGCGTCCGGCCTTCTCGGCGGCACGGTTGGCCGCGTTGTTGCTGACCACCACGGCGGGACGGACCTTGTTCGATTCGGAACCGCGGACCGGCTCGAAGTCCACCAGATAGATGTCACCTCGCCGCATCGCCGAGCCCGTCGGGCGCGGTTGCGTCCCACAGCCGCGCGTCGGGCGACCGCTCCCACTCGTCCCAGGCGGCGACGTAGTCCGCCTCGATCTCCGCCATGCGCAGCATTTCGATCGCCTCGTGCAGTACCGACGAACGGGACGCCGCCCTCGTCCGCGCCGCGTACTCGTCGACGAAGGCGACGTCCTCCTCAGGGAGGCTGACACTCAGCTTCATACCCGTGATGCTACCTACGGTGGTACGGCGATGGCGACCGCCGTACCACCGTGACCGTGGCGCTCAGCTGACGCGAGCCCAGCGCACGACGTTCACCTGCCGGTAGCCACGCTGCTCCTGACCTGTCGCCGTGCGTACCGTCACCATCAGCACGTTTCCGGACCCGTGCTGGTCGACGATCTCGGACACGCCGTCGCTCGCGGTACCGAGCACGCGCCAGCCGACCGGCGCGACCGTCGGATCCTTCGGCACCGCGAAGGCGAACACCGCCTGCGCCGGCGTCCCGTCCGGCGCGCGCCACCCGACCGTGACCGTCGCAAGCTGCGTACCAGTCGCTCCAGCGACGAACGATATTTGTTGGATCGTGAAGGTGTACCGGGTGAAGGACGCCTGCCCCACTCTGACGGTGTCGCTGCCCGTCCCGTCGACGAACCGGACAACCGGGGCAGGGCACACAGCCGTGCACTTGGTGAATTCGTTGAACGTCAACGTCGTGTTACGGAAGTCGATTCTGCGCACGTCGGACGGTTCAGCGGCGACAGTGGTCGGACCGCTCACCTGCCTGAAGCCGCGACCCTCGTACGCATAGCCGCGCTGCTGCTTGAGTCCCGGCCCCCGGTTGGCTCGGTGTCGCCCCATCGTCTCGACGATCACCACCCGGCCGTCGACGCGCACGTCGTCGCGGTCGTAGTCGAGCACCCCTGTCGGGTCGGTAACCACCGGTCCGAGGGTGCGCACCGAGCCGTCGGGCATCGGCTTGAGCGCCAGCAGCAGGTACGGGTCGATTCCCGGTTCGCCGTTGCAGCCCACGGTGAGCAGGGCTTCGTCGCCCGGATGCCCGTCAAGGTCGGCGTACACGGGCGGCGCCGGGTCGATCCAGAAGTAGTCCTCGACCGTGCCCTGAATCGGTGACCTGCCCCCGACGAATCGCCGCTTGCCGGCGGGACAGTGACTTTCGAAACCGGCGAACCGGGGTACCTCGATGGTGCTGTCGCGCCAGTCGATCGTGCGCGGATCGGGTCCGGCGGGCGTGATTGACCCGCTCGGCGAAGCTGCGGTCGGGGCGGAACGACCACCGCCTCCAACGGCGGTCGCCGCGCCCGCGATGCCGGCGACGACAACGACAGCGGCGAGCGCCGTGCCGGCGGTACGACGCAGGCCGATGACGCGGGACCGGCGCAGCACCCGGTCGCGCAGGTCGACCGGGACAGCCTCGTCCGCGAGTTCGACCATCACGTCGCGCAGGTCGTTCATCGCGCCACTCCTTCCGAAACGTGGAGCTCACCGAGTTCGGGGGCGACCTGACGCAGCCGCGCCAGGGCTTTCGAGGTCTGCGACTTGACCGTCCCGACGGTGACGCCGAGCAGTTCAGCGGTCTGCGCCTCGGTGTGGTCCTCGAAGAACCGCAGCACGAGTACCGCGCGCTGACGCGGTGTCAACTTGAGCAGGGCAGCGCGCAACGCCAACCGGAGCGTGCTGGCCTCGGCGTGGTCGTCGGCTCGGACCCGGCGGGGTTCCGGTACCTGACCGGGAAGCGTTTCCGCCACGCGCCGGCGTCGCCACCAGGACACCTGCGCGTGGTACATGACCTTGCGGGTGTACGCCTCGGCGTTGCCGCTGTCGTGCAGCCGCCGCCATGCCCGGTGGGTATGCGCCAGCGCGGTCTGCACCAAGTCCTCGGCCAGGTACTGGTCACCGGTCAGCAGGTACGCCGATCGGATCAACGCTGCCGTCCGCGCCCGGACGAACTCGTCGAACTGCGCGGCGAGCGGATCGTCACGGGTCGCTGCCGCGCGCGAGGACGGGGCACGCAGCGAGCCGCCGCAGCCGGCAGAGGTCTCTGTCATCAGGTCTCCTCGAGAGATCAGACATCACCGCGCCGCCGCGCGCATAGACAGCGATCCGCATCGACGGTGACGCACCCATGACGCGACTTCGCCCGGCGACGGTTGCCGTCGAGCGCGGGCGGGTCGTGTCGCGACCGCGACACAGGGTCAGGTCGCTGTCGCGACCGCGACACAGGGGTCAGGTCGGTGTCGCGACCGCGACACGCCGCCGGCATTGCCGTCGCGAGCGCTGCAGGGCGCGCCTACGCTCCCGGCATGCTGCTGCGGATGTCGACGCTGTTCCTGCGCACGCTCCGGGAAGACCCCGCCGAAGCCGAGGTGGCGAGCCACCGCCTGCTGGTCCGCGGCGGGTACATCAGACGCGCCGCGCCCGGCATCTACACGTGGCTACCGCTGGGCAAGCGGGTGCTGGACACCGTCACGCGGGTAGTACGCGAGGAGATGCTCGCGATCGGCGCGCAGGAGGTGAGCTTCCCGGCGCTGCTGCCGCGCGAGCCGTACGACGTGTCGCGCCGGTGGACCGAGTACGGCGACGACATGTTCCGGCTGCGCGACCGCCGGGGCGCCGAATACCTGCTGGGACCCACGCACGAGGAGATGTTCACCGCACTGGTTCGCGACGTGTACTCGTCGTGGCGGGACTATCCGGTGACGCTGTTCCAGGTGCAGACGAAGTACCGCGACGAGCCCCGACCACGCGCCGGGCTGCTGCGCGGACGCGAGTTCCTGATGAAGGACTCGTACTCGTTCGACCTGTCGGAGGACGGGCTCGCCGAGTCGTACGCCCGCCACCGCGCCGCGTACCAGCGGATCTTCGACCGACTCGGGGTGGAGTACAGCATCGTGACCGCGACGTCGGGTCCGATGGGCGGGTCGGCGTCCGAGGAGTTCCTCGCCCACACCCCGGTCGGCGAGGACACCTTCGCCCGGTGTACGAGCTGCGGATACGCCGCCAACACCGAGGCGGTGACGACCCGCCCCGGCGAACCCGGCGACCCGGCGGCGCACCCCGCGATCGAGGTGCTCGACACGCCGGACACTCCGACGATCGAGACGCTGGTCGAGGTGCTGAACGCGAAGCGCGCCGCCGGGCGGGCAGACTGGCGCGCGGGCGACACGTTGAAGAACGTCGTCCTCAGCGTCCGGCGACCGGGCGAGCAGAGCTCCGGTCGTCGGCAGCCCGTGGGCGAGGCGGAACTGCTGGTCATCGGGGTACCGGGAGACCGGGAAGTGGACCTCACCCGGGTCGCCGCAGCGCTGCATCCCGCCGAGGTCGCGCTGTTCGACGACTTCGCCAGCCGTCCCGATCTGGTTCGCGGGTACATCGGACCGCAGGGCGAGCGGCGCTTCCGCTACCTGGTCGACCCGCGGGTCGCGACCGGTACCGCCTGGGCGACCGGCGCGAACGAGCCGGGCAGGCACGCGGTCAACGTGGTGTGCGGCAGGGACTTCGTACCGGACGGGACGATCGAGGCGGCGGACGTGCGAGCGGGCGACCCCTGCCCGCGATGCTCCGGCGGGCGGCTGGAGATCGAGCGGGGCGCCGAGATCGGCCACGTGTTCCAGCTCGGGCGGCGGTACACCGACTGCTTCGGGTTGACCGCGCTGGGTGCGGACGGCAAACCGGTACCGGTGACCATGGGCTCCTACGGTATCGGGCTGTCCCGACTCGTCGCGGTGATCGCCGAGCAGCACCACGACGAACGCGGGCTCGCCTGGCCCGCGACAGTCGCGCCGTGCGACGTCGAGGTGATCGCGGTCGGCTCGGCGGGGCAGCGCGAGGCAGCGCTCGACCTGGGCGGTCGGCTCGCGGCTGCCGGTCGCGTGGTCCTGGTCGACGATCGGGAGTCGGTGTCGGCGGGCGTGAAGTTCACCGACGCCGAGCTGCTCGGGGTACCGGTCGCCGTGGTCGTCGGGCGCCGGCTCGCCCAGGGATACGTCGAGGTCCGGGACCGACGTACCGGAGCACGCGAGGACCTGCCGGTCGACGCCGTCACCGAGCGGCTGGTGTAGCCGGCGAGCTGGTGTAGGGCGACATGCCGTGGGTACGCCACCGACGACCCGAGGGCGATGGAGGCGACCCATGGCTGACCGGCTGGTGCGGGATGTGATGACCAGGGACGTGGCGTTCCTTCCGGCCGACACGACGCTCGACGAGGCGGCGCGGATCATGCGTACCCGGAACATCGGCGACATCGTGGTCACCGAGGGCCAGGAACTGTCGGGACTGGTGACCGACCGCGACATCGTGCTGCGCGCGGTCGCGGACAGTCGCGACCCGGTGGGTACCAGCCTGCGCGAGGTCGTCAGCCGCGACCTGGTGGCGATCCGCGACTCGGAACCGGTGGACCGGGTCGGCGCGCTGATGCGGGAACGGGCGGTGCGCCGGGTGCTGGTGTACGACGAGGAAAACGCGCTGGTCGGCATCGTCTCCCTCGGCGATGTGGCGCGGTCGCTGGAGCCCGAATCGATCTTGGCGCGTATCAGCGACGCTCCTCCCAACCACTGATGGTTAGGCTCGACGCATGGACATACCCGCCCGGTTGAACGAGATCGTCGAGGAGTTCGCCGACGCCCCCCGCGACGTCGTGCTGGAGATGCTGCTCGAGTACTCGGACGCGGTGCCGCCGCTGCCCGCGGAACTCGCCGGGCACGCCGGCATGGAGTCGGTACCCGAGTGCCAGACACCGTTCTTCCTACGCGCCGAGGTCGACGGCGACGGTCGGGTGCGCACGTACTTCGACTGTCCGCCCGAGTCGCCGACGACCCGGGCGTTCGCCGGCATCCTCGCCGAGGGGCTCGCCGACGCGACCGCGGACGAGGTGCTCGCCGTACCGGACGACCTGTACCAGCGGATGGGGCTGTCGCAGGCGATCAGTCCGCTACGGGTGCGGGGCGGCAGCGCCATCCTCGCCCGGCTCAAGCGGCAGGTACGCGAACAGTTGGCTAGCGCAGCCTGACGTGCGGCGGGGCGTACCGCCGGACGAGCGCGAAGAACCGCACCGTGCCACCGGGCACATCGGTCACGTCGAGGTACAGCGGGTCGTAGGACGGCTGCTCGGCAGGGCCGTCGTACGGCGACGTTCGCGGGGTCCACTGGTGGACCGCGATCGCCACGCTGCGGTCGCGCGGCTTCTCGCTGTACACCCGCTCCAACTCGACGATCCGCGACCACGGCACGTGCACCCGCCCGCGAACCGTGATGCCGTGCCGGTCGATCAGGTACCGCTGCCGGCGCACGTCCGCCGCGCTCAGCGCGACGGTACCGGCGAGCACCACGGTGAGCAGCGCCAGAATCGCGCCCGCCGTCAGATAGAGCGACCCGGTCGGACGTCCGCGCAGCAGCCACACCGCGACGACCACGAGGTCGCAGCCCAGAACCACCACCGCGAACAGGGCGCTCACCCAGGTCGCCGCGCTCAGCGACAGGCGTCCGCGCAGCTCGGTGCCGCTCTCATCCACGTCCAGCGACGGTAGCCGTCGCGCGTTACGAAACGGGCGCGATGTTTCGGGCACGATGTTTCACGTGCAACGGTATCCGCGAGAGTCGATCAAAAGCGTGTCGTGGCCTGGCGCTATGCGACCGGTACCGCGAGACCCTCGATCACTTCCGCGCCCGGCAGCGCCGCGAGCGCCCGCCCCGGCAGCGCGATCTTGCTGTGCCGCACCCCGGAACCGATGATCACGTACGGGGTACCGACCACCCGCGAGTCCACCAGGATCGGCCAGCCCTTCGGCAGCCCGATCGGCGTGATCCCGCCGTACTCCATGCCCGACTCGCTGGTCGCCACGTCCATCGGCGCGAAACTCGCCTTGCGGACATCCAGGTGACGGCGTACCACCCCGTTGACGTCGGCGCGGGTGGTCGCCAGTACGACACACGCCGCCATTCGCGTCTCGCCGCCCCGCTTACCCGCGACCACCACGCAGTTCGCGGACTCCTCGTGACCGACCTGGTACGCCTCGCAGAACGCGGAGGTGTCCGCCAGCGTCGGATCGATCGGCGCGACGAGGATGTCGTCGACCGGTACCGGCGCGTCGCCGGGCCACCCGTCGAGAGCCTCGACGACCGGACCGGCGAGCAGGTCAGGGCGGGTACGAGCGGGAACGGTCTGCAGAATGCCTAGCACGTACGCCATCGTGCCACCATCGCCGTCGACCGCCGCGCCCGTGTCCGCCCGCCGCCGGCACCACCTCGTCGGCTCGCGACAGCGCTCGCCGGCTCCGCCGGCACCACCTCGTCGGCTCGCGACAGCGCTCGCCGTCTCCGCCGGCACCACCGCCGTCGGCTCGCGACAGCGCTCGCCGGGTGCCCGCGAGCACCACCGAACCAGGTACGCCATGCTGTCCCGGTGGACGACGAAGGGTTGTGGATCACGCGCACCATTGCGCTGCCCCGCGCCGAGCTGACCTGGCGGTTCAGCCGATCCAGCGGACCCGGCGGTCAGTCGGTCAACACCGCCGACTCGCGGGTCGAACTGCTTTTCGACCTCGCCGCCACGGACGCGCTGCCGGAACCGCTCAAGCGACGCGCGCTGGAACGGCTCGCCCCGCGCCTGGTCGGCGGCGTCCTCACGGTGACCGCCTCGGAGCACCGGTCCCAGTTGCTGAACCGGCGAGCCGCGGAGGCTCGCCTCGCCGCGCTGCTCGCCGAGGCGATCGCGCCGCCGCCGCGACGTCGCCGCGCCACCCGACCCTCCCGAGGCGCGGTACAGGCGCGACTCGACGCGAAACGCCACCGCGGCCAGGTCAAACGGGACCGCCGTCCACCCCAGGAGTAGGGAGCCGGAGTAGCCGTCGCAAGAAGTCGCGCAGCCACCGACAGGTGTGTCGGCGGGTATTTCGGTTGGATCGCCGCTGCGAGTGGGATACGACTTGCGGTCGTGCCTCACCACACCATGCCGCCGGTACCGCGGCTCACCGCGTCCGACCTGGTCCTCGAACCGCTGACCGCCGACAGCGCGGCTGCCATCCTGGCCGGCGATCTGAGCGCGTTGACACCCGGCGCCGGCTGGCCGCACGACGACACCCTCGACGGGCTGCGCGGCATCGCCGAGGACCGGTCCTTCGGCTGGCTGGTCACGCTGCACGGGACGGTGATCGGCGACTGCGGGGTACACGGAACCGCCGACCCGTCCGGTGAGATCGAGATCGGCTACGGGCTTGCCGCGCCGTACCGCGGTCGCGGACACGGTACGACAACGGTCGCCGCGATCACCCGGTACCTGCTGTCCCGTGCCGAGGTGCGACGCGTGGTCGCCGGTACCGATCCCGGCAACGTGCCCAGTCGGCGGGTGCTCGACAGCGTCGGGTTCGTCGAGGTGGGGATGCACGACGGCGAGGTCCGGTACGCCATCGAGCCGGTGTCCATCCTGCTGATCTCCGGCAGTACCCGCGCCGCGTCGACCAACACCGCGGCGCTGCGCACCGCCGCCGCGCTCGCCCCGGTCGGCGTGCACGCCCGGATGTACCCCGACCTCGCCGACCTACCGGCGTTCAACCCGGACGCGGACCGGGACCCGGCGACGCTGCCGCGCGCGGTGCAGGACCTGCGGCAGGCGATCGACGCGGCGGACGGCGTGCTGCTCTCCACGCCGGAGTACGCGGGCACGCTGCCGGGCAGCTTCAAGAACCTGCTCGACTGGACGGTCGGCGGCGCCCAGTTGTACGAGAAGCCCGTCGCCGTCGTCAACGTTGCCGCACCCGGTCGGGGCGAGGGCGCGCAGGCGACCCTCGCCACGGTGCTCGGCTACGTCGCGGCAGCCGTGGACGACGAGGCCGGCGCCCGGGTGTACGTGCCGCGCGAGGCGGTCGGACCGGACGGATTCGTCGAGCCGGACGACCTGCGTGACGAGCTCAGCCGGCGGCTCGCCGTCTTCGCACGAGGGTTGCGTCGGCGGCGACTCTAGTGCTCCGGTCTGCGGTGCCCGAAAGGCAGCCGGTGACCGGCTTTAGGCGTACGCCTGGTTCAGCGTGTCCTCGGACCGTGCGATCGCCCACTCGGGGATCAGCGCGCCGGAGCTGTGGGTCGCTGGACCTCCGCAGCACCAGCAGAGGAGCGGCTCGTCCTCGGCGCAGCGGCCGATGACATCGCAGGCGTCGCAGCGGTAGGTACGCCATGAGGCGCTATGGGGCTGTTGCATTTCAGATCCTGGCAGTCGGGGGGGTCTCCAGTCCGTGCAGGCTAGCTGACCTGCGCGATCACGGGGTCGGCGGGGTACTTCGGCGCGGTCGCCCACGGTTCACCGGTACCCCTGTGCGGCGGCAGACGGTGGTACCTTCCGGTGATCGTTCGCGAGACGGCGGTCAATAGACGTCGCTCGGTAGCGGAGGAGGCGCCGTGCCGGTCACAGCTGTCGTGGTCGACATCGGCGGCGTCTTGGAGATCACCGAACCGCGTCCGCTGCTCGACCTGTGGGAGCCCAGGTTCGGACTCGACCGTGGCGAGCTGGTCGAGCGGACCCGGCACGTCTGGCGGGACGGTGCCGTCGGCGCCATCAACGAAGCACAGGTACACAGCGCCCTCCGCGCTCTGCTCGACGCCGAGCCGGCGCTCGTCGACGAATTTCTCGCCGATATCTGGGTCGACTATCTGGGCACCCTCAACACCGGGCTGTACGCGTTCCTCCGCGAGCTTCGTCCGCGTTACCGGACCGGCATCATCAGCAACAGCTTCGTCGGCGCCCGCGAGCGTGAGCAGGAGTTGTACCGCTTCGACGAGATCACCGACGTTATCGTGTACTCGCACGAGGTCGGGATGGAAAAGCCCGACCCGCGCATCTACCGGCTGGCGTGCGAGCGTCTCGGGGTACGCCCGGAGGAGGCGGTCTTCCTCGACGACGTCCCCGAGGCGGTCGAGGGCGCCCGCCAGGTCGGTATGCACGGGGTCGTGTTCCAGGACAACGACCAGGCCGTCGCCGCGATCGAAGCGCTACTGGCATGACCGATCCGGTCGCGGTCACCCGCGCCACGTACGACACGATCGCGGTCGAATACGAGCGCCGCACCCGCACCCCGTTCGCCGGTCTCGCCGACGACGTCGACGCGTTCGCCTCGGCTCTGCCGGTATCGGCCCTGGTAGCGGACGTCGGGTGCGGACCCGGTCGCGACGCGGCGCTGCTGTCCGAACGCGGTCCGGTCGTCGTACGGCTCGACCTGTCGCTGGCGATGCTGCGGATGGGCGACCGGTCCCGCGCGGTACAAGCCGACATGCGTGCGCTGCCGCTCCGGTCCGACAGCCTCGACGGGGTGTGGTGCCAGGCGGCGATGCTGCACGTGCCGCTCGCTGACGCGCCGTTGGCGCTGGCCGAGTTCGGTCGGGTGGTCCGGCGGGACGGCGTGTTGTACCTGGCGGTCGCGGAAGGCGACGGCGAGGGCTGGCAGACGGACGTCCACAGCGGCGAACACCGCTGGTTCGCCCATCACCGCGTCGACTCCCTCTCGGCGTTGCTCGCCGGAGCCGGCTTCTCGGTACGCGACGTCACCCGGCGGTCGTCGCACCGCGACTGGCTGGTGGTACGGGCACGCCGACGCTAGCCTCGCGCCACGCGAACATCCTGCCCCACCCCGCTGCGCCGGGACCGGAGGCTCCCGGTGACCTTCGCGCCGCCGTCCGCGCCGCGTGCCCAGTCGGTCGGCGCGGCGAACGTCAGGGTCGGCGGATCAGGATCGCGCGGGTGTACAGCAGATCGAAGCCTTGACGCTGGACGTTCTGCTGGGACTTCGACCCCGGCTGGGTGGTGACGACGGCGACGTCGCAGCCCGCCGCTGCCGCGTCGGCGAGCCGAGCCGACAGCAGGGCGGTCTGTACGCCGTGACGGCGGTGCGCCGGCGCGGTCGCCGCGCCGGTGAGCTGGGCGATCCCGTCCGTAATCTGGAGAGTCCCGCCCCCGGCGACGGCTGCGTCGCGCAGCGCCAGGTAGCACACCGCGCCAGCCGCGACGAGGTCGCGTTCGGCGTTCGCGACGACGTCGCGGGGAAACTCCTCGTGCGACGGCACGCCCTGGGTATCGGGGTGGGCGACGCCGTCCACGACGACGTCGAGCCAGTCCCCGAACTCGTCGTCGCCGCAGCGCCGGACCTGTACCCCGGCGGGCGTGACCCGCTCCGGCTCGCCGGTGAGCGCGAAGCCGAGCACGTTCTCGAACGACGCGAGGCGGTAGCCGCGCCCGGTCAGTGCCTCGCCGATCCCCGGATCGGCGAGATGAGCCAGTTCGACCTGTACGGGCGAACCGAGAGCCGCGAACGCCTCCTCGATCCGGGTCAGTTCCGCGTCGCTCGGCGTACCGCCGAAGCCCAGCCCAGCGACCTTGTTGAACGGCGAGTCCGGCTCGGCGAAGCTCGCCACACCGCCTGCGACCGGTACCACGAAACCAACGGTGTCCGCCCGGCGTCGGCGGGCGGCTTCGCTCGCCGCCGCGACAAGTGCCGCCTCGGCGCGCTCGATGCGCTCAGCCAGCCCGACGTCGCAGAAGAGGGGCAGTCGGTACCCGTTCATTCACTGAGAGTAGCGAGGCGGTCGCGCTCCCGACCCGGTCGCGTCACCGGGTCACGGAGTCCGGCGCAGGGCGTCGTCGACGATCGCGCTCATCGGTGCGGTGACATGTTCGCCGTGACCGGGGACCAGAACGTCCGCGGGCAGGTCGCGCACAGCGCGTACGGCGGCGGACACCGCGGCTTCGTCCTCGTTGAAGACGGCGGGGAGTTTCTGCGGACCGGATCCGAGCCGGGACAACGGGTGTCCCGTCACGAGCGTGTCGCCGCTGTACAGAATGCCCGCCGAGGGCATCAGGTACGCGGTGTGACCACGGGTGTGTCCGGGGGTCGGTACCGGCACCAGCCCGCCGGGAATGTCCAGGGCGATACCCGGTTCGACGGTTGTGACGTCGGTGAGCGCCATGCTCATGTGGGGTACCACCGCGCGGATGGTCTGCGCGACCCAACGCAGCCCGCGCCACCGGGTGCACTGGCGCAGCATCTGCGCCGGGGTGATCTGTTCCAGGTATTCGCGGCGGGCGTGCCGCGCCTCCTCGACTCCGGTGAGGACCGGGGTACCGAATCGCTCGACCAGGGTCGGAATGCCACCCATATGGTCGAGGTGGGCATGGGTCAGGACAACCGCGACGACGTCCTCCGGGCGGCGTCCGACCGCCGCGATCGAGGCGAGCAGCGAGTCGACGTCATTCGGGTATCCGGCGTCGACCAGGGTGACCGCGCTGCCGTCCGTGATGATCGCCCAGTTCACGTTGGTACCGGTAACCATGTGGACCTGGTCGTCGACCCTGGTGAGCTTCACCGTTGATCTCCTGCTCGAGTGGTCGGGTCCGCTGACGCGACGGGTGAAGGTACCACGCATCAGCGGCGGTCACTGGACATCGGATCACGGCTGGGACAGGCTGCACGGGTGCAGCCGGTACCGACGATGGCGGGCAACCGCGATCGCCGCTGCCTCGACGTCGTTTCTCGACGTGCTGAGCCAGGCACCGAAAATCCTGCGGCGCAGCGGCACGGCGGTCGCCCTGACTCGAACGGACAGATGGAACAGTGGTGTTGATCGACCTGACGGACCCAGCTCCTCCGGTCAAGGAACGTCCCGGCGCACGCTTCAGGTGGGTCGCGGCGGGCCTGATCGTCGGCATCATGTCGACGGCGGCCGTCACCCACGCGATCGACAACTCCCACACTGGCGCACCACGGGAACCGGCTGCCGCCAGCCCGAAAGTCAGTACCAGTACCCCAAGCGTCGACGTCGACACGTTGAGAGCGGCAGCCGACCGCGCGCTCACCTCGGGCACACCGAACGGGACACTCGTCGTGTCGAATCACGCCGAGGTCCTGTCGACCAACAACGGCGTGGGCATGCGCGAAAGCGGTGCTCTGTCCGACGTCAAGCACCCGGCGGCAAGCTATTCGATGCTGGTGTACTGCGCGGGTCGGGGCCGGGTCCTGGCGATCCTTCGGGTCGGCGCTGACATCGACGACACGATCGTGAATTGCGAAGCCGTCCCTCAACCCGCACGACTGTCGCTCACCTCGGCGGGCGGATCGGTCGAGGTACGGCTGACGGCGGTCGACGACGAGACCGTCGCCGTGTCGTATCTGATCGCGACCAACCATTGATGACGGACGGCGACCTCGACGACTTCCGGCGCCTCGATCCTCACCAGTGGAGATGACGAATCGGGGTCGAGTCCCAATTGGACCTACTCGTCCCAGGGGCCGGGATCCTTTGGATCCCGGCCCCTGGGACTTTCCCGCGTGCCGTCAGGCGGGTCTGCGGTTCCTGCCGGTTACGGTGCCTGGACGCTGACGTTCAAGGTCAGCGTCCCGGTGCGCGGTACCTCCACGGGCGTGGCGTCCGCCTGGTTCGTGGCGTTGAGGTACCAGCCGTCGATCGTGCCGTTGAGGTTGCCGTTGTACCAGACCTTGACGGTCTGGTCGCCGGCCAGCGTCATCGTGTAGTGGCCGCTCGCGTCGGTGTCCGCGTACCCCATGATGTCGCCGCTGACCTTGTTGTAGGCCCGCAGCCGACAGGTACCGACCGGGCTGCCGGCGATGGTGGTCACGGTGCCGCTGACCGCGACGCCTGCGTCGAGGGTGGCGTCGGCGGTCGCGGTACCGCCCGCCGGGACCTTCACCAGGTCGGCGTCGTAGCGGTTGCCGTAGCCACCGGACCAGACGGCCGCCATCCCCTCGGCCTGGAACAGCAGCGGCCACTTGTACGGGCCGAGACCGGTCAGCCGGTACGTACCGTCGGAGCCGACGGAGGCGATCTGGCCTTCGGGGCCGAAGCCCGGGTCCCACGACAGCGTGGAGACAGTGCCGTACCGGACGGGCTCACCGCTGGCCGTGGTCACCCGCCCGGTGACCGTACCGGCCGGGTCGAGCAGGACCGTCGGCGCGGTGGTAACCGTACCGATCGTCGTGGTCAGCTGTGCGGCCTTCTTCTGGTCGCCGGTGCCGCCGTCGGTGCCGACCCACTGGCTGCCGTGGCTGCCGTCGCTCGGAATGGCGTACAAGGTGAAGGTGCCGGCCGGCATGCTGCCGATGCGCACCTTGCCCTGCTCGTCAGTGCAGTAGCGCGCGCCGTACATGACCGACCGGCCGGGCACCAGCGGCGCGAGGCAGGTACCGCTGACCGGTGCGCCGGACGCGCGGTCCACCACCGACACGTCGATGGCCGCGGTGGCGGTCAGCCGTACCGGAAGGTCGGTGTTCTGCCCCGCGACAACGCTGACCTTGATGTTGCCAACCGGCTCGTACAGGCCGTCATTCGTGGTGACCTGGACGACGTGGTCGCCTTCCTGCACCCCGGTCAGGACGACCTTGCCGGAACCGTTGCTGCAGGTGTTCCGCCAGGCCGGGTCGATCTCGGCACAGAAGTTGGCGATCGCGGCGCCGTTCAGCGAACTGGTCGCGGTGACGGTCACCGTGCCGTCGCCGAGGGCCCTTTCGTCGACCTGCGCCGTTCCACCGGCGTCCACGGTGATCGAGTCGGCTGCCGCCACCGTCGTCTTGCCGTACGCGAACTGGCTGCGGCTCCAGTCCGGCGCGGTGAACTTGACCTTGTACGTGCCCGCCCGTACGGAAGACATGGAGAAGTGCCCGGTGCTGTCGGTGCTCCCGTACACCCCGGAGATCTGTTCGCCCACGTCGACGCCGTCGCTGTCGTACGCGTCGACGTACAGCGCGACCTGCTCACCGGCGACCGGAGTACCGTCCTGGCCCGAGAAGCTGCCGGAGACGGTGCCGGTGCCGAGCAGTTGTTCGTTCACCGTGGTCTGCGAACCGTCGCTCACGGTGAACACCGTGGCTTTCGAGGAGGCCACCTGCCTGGGCGCGTACTCGACCTGGCCGTAGCCGACCTGGAACTCCACTTTGTACTTGCCGGCGAATACCGGGAGCCGGTAGTTGCCGTACCAGTCGGTGCTGGCGGAGGTCTGCGAGTAGTCGTCCTGGTTGATGGCGATGACGTCCACATTCGACGCCGGGGAACCGGTCGGGGTGGTGACCGTGCCGGAGAGCATGCCGCTGGGCAGCAGCGTGTCGTCGACGACGGTGTCGGTGCCGACGGTCACCGTGATCTGGTCGGCGGACCACTGCTGCTTCTTGCCGTACGCCCACTGCTCCGGCGCGGCGGGCGGCTGGAACGACACGTACACCGTGCCGGCGCTGACCGACGGGATGCTGTACGTGCCGTCGGCCGCCGTCTGGGCGTAGCCGACCGTGCTCCAGTCGGTGGTGCTGATCGCGGTGACGGCGGTGCCCGCCACCGGGTTGCCTGCCGCGTCGAGCAGTCGGCCGCTGAGGCTGCCGGTGCCTTCGGCGTAGGCGGGGCCGGCCAGCCCGACGGTCGCCGTGATCACGGTATCAGGGCGAGGCCGAGCAGACCGGCATGGGGTTTTCTCATGCAGAGCCTCCGAAAACGGGACAAGATGCGCGCTCAAACGTGAGGGGGCCGCGAACGCGTCTGCGAGGACACTAGCCCTTCGAGGTGACACTTGGGACGCCCGTCCGGTGTCTTCGAGGGTGGCCGTCGGGCCGGGAACCTCTCGACCTTCGCCGGGCACTCTGCCCGACGACCACACATGGCCGACTCGAAAATCAGCCGGCGCACAGGGGAACACCGGGTGAGCCTCAGTGAGTGGGCATCGACCTGCAACCGGCCGATGTCGCAGCAGCTCGAAATCAATCCGCTACTTCGACTACCTCTAAACTGAGACCCCGACCATGATCTTCTAGCCGGACGTGTCACCCACGTCCCGAGACCGATCTGTCACGGACGTTCCCCAACGGTGCGGCTGACCAAGCGAAAGCGTTTGTGGCTGGCGTTGTGGCCCCGTGGCGGTCACTCGAACGTCAGGCGAGCGTTCCAGGCACCGCTCCAGCCACCCCGCCATACTGCGAGTCCGGCGTACGTGAACACGCATCCCACTCCGACCCCCCATTCAAGATCACTGCACCAGAGGGTGGGGTCGGTCAGAGTATCGCCCAGATCGTCTACACCGATGACCATGAATTCGTCGCTGGCAGCCTCGAAGTAGCGGCGTACCTCGATCAAGCCATCGCGGACGAAGGGCAGCAACGCTGCCAGATGCCGATCGATCCAGTCCACGCGCTGCCTGGCGTCCTGCTCAGCGGGCGGGCCGTCCCAGATACCGAACGGCCCGGTCAGCATCCCGCTGGCCTCGGCGGCGCAGACCAGGACCTCGCGCTGACCCACGTCCAACTCATCCCAGCTGAGAAGATCGCCGCCGTCTGCCGTGGGGTATGCGTCGTCGAACCACTGCTCCCGGACAAACCGGGGGGCGGACAAGAACCACTGCTCCCGGACAAACCGGGGGGCGGACAACCGGAACTGGGATGGCAGATGCGGTGACCAGAGCCAGTTTTCCGCCTTCGCGAGGACCGCGCGCAAGGCGCTGCCCTCCACGGCGATGTCGGAGACGGAGGGGGTCAGATTGGCCGACTCGTGAACGGTCAGCAGGCCGTGGTCGACGAGATCCGTGGTCACCGCGGCGAGCATCGGCACCAACATGCGCTGCTCGTGCTCGGTATAGCTGCGCGGTGGGGGCGCCCCGTCGACTCCCGCCCAGCGCAGATCCACCCGTAAGCCTGCACCGTCCCGGCGAGCCAGCAGTCCGACATCGCACGACGCAGCAAGGTCTGCTGAGCAAGTGTGAACGAGCCCCACGAGTGCATCACGCCTCGCCTTCCTCCCCGACCGCTAGGCTCCGATGCGAGCACCCGATTCCGGTCCGAGCGGTCGCACCCGTTCAATACGACCATCAACCGCTCGGTCGCAAACGCCCAGTCCTCATGTCGGCGTCTTCGGGTCGCCGGCCTCAGACGCGCAAGCGACACGCATCAGAACCCGCCTTCTGCCCGGTACACCGGCGTCAACGGCTCGACGCTGTTGACGGTGCGGCTGGCGGGGTCGTACTGGCAGGCGACCAGCAGCGAGAATCGGGGGTACTTCACCTCTCGGTACAGCTCGTCGACGTGGTCTTCGAGGTACACAGCGGCACCGAGGGTGCCCATCGCGTGGATACCCGCCAGGTACACGAACGTCCCCCGACCATCCGGGCGCGGAAGTCGACCGAGGTAGGCATAGTCGACCGGATCGCCACCATCGGAAGGCGACCGGTACACGTGCCAGACTCGCGGTTACACCAGACAGTCCGCTGACTCTTGAGGCGGATGCACAATCGCCCGAGAAGAGCAAGAGGGAAATGATTGCCCGGGAGCTGGGCTGATG
>DASUXA010000098.1:0-24759 GCA_036378155.1 Micromonosporaceae bacterium
CTGGAACGTGTGGAAGTCGTACCGGTTCGGTCGGCTGGTCACCGTCGACGACCCGTGGGGCTTCGGCAACTCGCTGGAGTGGGCGACGTCCTGCCCGCCGCCGCTACGCAACTTCGACGAGATGCCGCGCATCCGCTCCGAGCGTCCCGCGTTCGATCGCAAGTACGGCAGCCTCATCGGCGACCTGGGTCGCGAGGTGCCGCAACGCGAGACCAAGCGCCCACAGGAAATGCAGTCCTGACCCCACGTGTGTGGGCCGGACCCGAACGGGTCCGGCCCACACACGTGTCGAGTCTCAGGCGGGCGACTTCGCCGACACCAGTTCCGCGTCGGCTCGGTCACCCGCCCGTTCGGCGGCCTCCTCGTCCTGGCGGCGCCGCACGCGCCGCAGAAGGTACGGGGTCCAGCCCTTCAGCGCCAGGGCGTGCCGTTCGACCAGGTGCCACGACAGGTACGCCGCGGCGAAGGCGGTGACCAGCGAAATCGCCGCGAACGGGACGTATCCCCAGCGGTTGTAGCCGAGGCTGGCGTACACCTGCTGCCCGACGAACCCGTAGATGTAGATGCCGTACGAGTAGTCGTTCTTGCGGCCCACCCAGTGCAGCCGGCGCGGCATCCGGATCGACAGCCAGATCAGCAGGTAGGCGAACGCCGGCAGACCGAGAACGAACAGACCGCCGGTGAGCAGCGTGCCGACGAACACGATCGCCGAGGCGATACCCAGACCGTCGTGGATCGGGATCCGCTCGCGGTACAGGTCCATCACCGCGCCGCACAGGAACAGGAACCCGAGGTAGTTCAGCCACTGCCAGGACAGCCCGCCCATCAGCGCACTGAGCACCGGGATGCGGAAGTAGTCGTAGTGGTTCGTGATCGGGCCGGTGAAGTTGCCCATGTGCACGTAGTCGAGCACGATCGACACGTAGGCGAACGCGGCGAGGAACAGCACGAACCGCCGCGCGTTGCGCAGCACGCCGCCCGCCGCCAGCGCCCCGACGACGATGTAGCAGAGCATCTCGTACGCCAGCGACCACAGCGCCCCGTCGAAGACGCTCATGTGGGTGTGCCGACCCCACGGCGTCGTCGTGACGAACAGGTCGTGGACGCCGAACTGGCGCACACCCGTCCACATGTTCGCCTTGATGTACCCGAACGGGCCGTTGGGACCGTGCCAGAAGCCGTTGAGGTTGCCGTGCTCGCGCAGCGCCACCAGCGGCGCGACGACCAGCGCGCTGACCGCGAGGCACACCCACAGGGCGGGCAGGATCCGCATCGCCCGGTGCCACGCGTACCGCCCGATCGAGGTGCGCCGCGCACTCCTGGTGATCAGCAGCCCGGACAGCACGAAGAACCCGTACACCGCCAGCGTGCCCACGTTGGTCTGCCGGTTGAACAGGTAGAAGCCGAGATCGTGGGCGCCGAAGCCCAGCGGCCTCGAGTGCGACAGCACGACCCCCACCGCGAACAGCAGACGGATGAGACCGATGCCGTTGTCGCGCCCCGAGTACAGCTCTTCGAGGGTGCCGCGTGACTTGCTGAACGATAGGCCGCCCATCAGGCGCGGACGTTCTCGGCTTGGTACTCCCACAGCTCCTTGATCCCATCACTGAGGTCGCCGACCGGCGACCACCCCAACAGCCGGCCAGCCCGGTCGACACTCATCTGCTGCCACGTCGACTCGGCGGTGGTCGACTCCGCCTCGATCAGCTCGGTGTCGACCCCGCTCACGTCGATCAGCATGCGCACCATGTCGCGCGCCGCCGTCGCCCTGCCCGTCCCGATGTTGAACAGCCGAGCGGGCAGTTCCGGCACGGCCGCCACCAGCGCGATCGCCCGTACCACGTCGGACAGGTTCACGAAGTCGCGCATCGAGCCGAGCGGACCGGTCGTGATGACCGCCGACCGGCTCTCCCGGTGCGCCTGCCAGAGTTGTCCGGCGACGACACCGAGCAGGCTCACCGCCGGCTGTCCCGCACCGGTGACGTTGCCGATACGCAGCGACACCCCGTCGACCGTGCCGCGCTCGGCGGCGTCGATCACGGTCTCGGTACAGCGCAGCTTCAGCTCGCCGTACGTGGTGACCGGGCGGGCCGGCGAGTCCTCGGCCATGGATGTGCCGACGGGCACCAGACCGTACTCGTGGACGGTGCCCAACTGGACGAACCTGACCGGGTGCGGCATCGCCGAGGCTGCCGCGACGGCGTTGCGGACCAGGGTGAGGTTGGCGGCGACCATCTCGTCGTCGGTCAGCCCCCACATGCCCCCGGCGGCGTTGACCACGACGTCGACGTCCTCCCGCCGCAGCACCTCGGCGACCTCGTCGACCCCGGCGCGCACCAGGTCGAGGGGGCGCACCGGTACCGGGCCCGACGCGTCGGGCGCGTGCCGCGCGATCGCCACCACCTGGTAGCCGAGGTCGGCGAGCGCCCGGCACACCGGGCGCCCGACGAAGCCGGTACCGCCGAGCACGGCGGCACGCCGCACCTGCCCCGGTTGGACACCCACCGTTCCCATCCGCCTCCCCGTTCTCAGTTCGACCGGCTGCCCACGCCGAACGCGTGGCGGGAAAGCTCGCGGATTCCCTGCCTGTGCTTCATCCGTACCGCCGTCGGCAGCAGGGTCGCGGCGTGCAGCCGGGACGCGACGTACCACCGGGCGGCGCGGGCGGCGCGGGGCCAGCCCAGGGCTCGCATCTCCTCCGAGGTGTCGAGGAAGTACCGGCGCGCCTCGGCGAACCGGGTGCCCGCCAGCGCGCCCGCCGCGGACAGGCTCGCCGCATGCCGCCGGTACTGGAAGCAGACCGTGGCGTCGACCGCCATCTGCTCCCCTTCCTTGATCAGGTCGATGACCAGCGCGAGGTCCTGGATGATGTGCAGGTCCTCCCGGAAGTTGACCTTGCGCAGCGCGTCGGTACGCCAGCAGATCGACGGGAAGTAGAACCAGCACCCGCGCAGCAGGCTGGTGGCGAGCTCCTCGCCGCCCATCAGCCGACGGGTCTCGACCTTCGGCGCGTACAGCCGCCGCTTGACCTCGTCGGCGAGCGTGGTGGTGACCTCGCCGGCGCTGTCGATCACCTCCACGCCGGGCTGGATCATGCCGACACCCGGGTACTCCTCGATCACCGAGCGCAGCACCGTGAGGTAGTTGGGCAGCATGATGTCGTCGGTACCCATGAGGACGAGGTACTCGAACTCGGCGAGTCCGACGCACTTGCGGTAGTTGCCGGTCGCACCGAGGTTCTGCTCGTTGCGCTGGTAGCGCACGCGTTCGTCGCCCAACTGGGCGAACCACTCGGGCACGCCCGGCTCGCGTCCGTCGTCGACGACGGTGAGCCGCCAGTCCGGGTCCGACTGCGCCATGACGCTGCGGACCGCCGCCTGCATCAGCGCGACGTCGCCGTAGTACGGCAGCATGATGTCGAACGTCATGAGTGACCTATCCGGTGTGGGACCGCCCGTAACGGGCCGATGGTGATCCGGCGCACCGTAGCAAGGTCCCGAGACGGGCTGCAACGCCAGGGTATGCGGCTGTCGCGCCCGGGACCTGGTACGGCACCAGGGACACTCTATGCGGAACCGCGCCGACGGAAGCTGTGAGTTCCCGGCGACGCCGCGGCTAGCGTGGCGATAGGACGTCCCTTGCCGAGCGTGGGGTGGGACGTCGACGGGACCGAGGTGCGTGCGATGGACACCAGGATGCCGGTACGCCCGAGCGGTGCCCGCCCGGTCACGACGCGCGCGACCGGTGCCGGTACGGCGCTGCGGGCCGCGCGGGTGATGTCCGCGATCGTGGCGGTGCTGATGGCGACGTCCGCCGCCGGTGGGCTGTGGATCACCGGGCTGTACCGGGACCCGCCGTCCCTGGTCGCCGCGTTCCGGGGGTACGACCTGGTGGCGCTGGCGGTCGCGCCGGTCCTGGCGGTCGTCCTGGTCGCGTCCCGGCGCGGGTCGGCGCGGATCGAACTGCTCTGGCTCGGCATTCTGGCGTATGCCGTCTACAACTACGCGTTCTACGTGTTCGGGGCGGCGTTCAACGCCTTCTTCCTGATCCACGCGGCGCTGTTCGCGCTGGCGCTGTTCGCGTTCGTCCTGGCGCTGGCGAACCTCGACGTCGCGGGTCGGGTGGCGGTCGCGGCACGTACCCGCCGCTTCGTGCCGTGGATCGGCGGGCTGCTCGTGCTCGCCGCCGTCATCGGCGTGTTCTGGGCGTACTCCTCGCTGCGGTTCGCGGTCACCGGCGAACCGGTCCAGACCCTGCCCGTCGTCCTGCCCGACGCGGGGCTGCACCTGGCGTACGCGCTCGACCTGTCGGTGCTGGTACCGAGCTATCTGCTGACCGCGATCCTGCTGTGGCGGCGGGTCGCGTGGGGGTACGTGCTGGCGACCGCGCTGCTCGCGGCGGGCGTCGCGCACCAGCTCGCGTACCTGTCCGCGATGGCGTTCCAGTGGCGCGCCGGGGTACCGGGCTCGCGGGCGTTCGACGCGATGGAGCCGCCGATCGCGCTGGCGTACCTGGTCGCGACGGTGGTCCTGCTGCGCGCGGTACCACGCGCCCGCGCAGCGGCACCCGACCCCCGCACCTGAGCGACTTTTTCGGCGGCGGGATGTCCTTGCCGGCTCCCCAGCGGCGACTACCTGTCGGATGCTGGTGACGGTCACCGGCACCGGACCTGGAGGTGCGCCATGAAATACCTGTTCCTGCTGTACGCCCCGGAAGGACCGCCGGAGGACCCCGACGACGTCGAGTACGCCGAGACGTACCGGGCGTGGGCACAGACCCTCGCCGAGATGAGCGAGGCAGGCGTGCTGATCGACTGCGCGCCGCTGCGACCGGTCTCGTCGGCGACGACCGTCCGGGTACGCGACGGCAGGACGCTGCTCACCGACGGTCCCGCCGCCGAGGTACGGGAGCAGGTCGGCGGGTACACCCTGGTGGAGTGCGACGATCTCGACGAGGCGTTGAGATGGGCGAGCCGAATTCCGTCCGCGCGCACCGGCTGGGTCGAGGTACGGCCGGTGCTGCCGACGCGGGCACCGACGCCCTGATCGCGGACCTGTCCCGGAGCCACTGGTGGGCGGCGGTGGCGAGCGTGACCCGGCTCGTCGGGGACCTCGCCACCGCCGAGGACGCGGTACAGGACGCCTGCCTGGCCGCCGTTCAGCAGTGGCCGGTCCAGGGGGTACCCGCCAATCCGCGGGCGTGGCTCATCTCGGTGGCGCGGCACAAGGCGCTGGACGCGGTACGCCGGGACGCGCGGCGGGGTCGCCGGGAACTGGTCGCGGCGCGGGAGGCGCCGACGGACGGGGCGGGCGGACCGGGCACCGCCGACACGGACCCGCCGACCGGCTCCGTCGGCACCGGTGCCGGTACCGCCGCCGACGAACTCGCGCTGATCTTCATGTGCTGCCATCCGGCGCTGGAGCCGTCGGTACGGGTCGCGTTGACGCTACGGGCGGTGTGCGGGCTCGCCACCGCCGAGATCGCGGCGGTGTTCCTGGTGCCCGAGGCGACCATGGCGAAGCGGCTGACCAGGGCAAAGCGCAAGATCCGCGACGCCGGTATCGCGCTGCGGATGCCCGAGCCGCCCGCGCTCGCCGAGCGGCTCGACGCCGTGTTACGCGTGGTGTACCTCGTGTTCACCGAGGGCCATAAGGCGAGCGCGGGCGACACCCTGGTCCGCGCCGACCTGTGCGACCGCGCCGTCGAACTGGCGCGCTGCCTGCGTACCCTGCTGCCCGACGAGCCCGAGGTCGCCGGTCTGCTCGCCCTGCTCCTGCTCACCGACGCCCGTCGGGCCGCCCGCGTCGACCCGAACGGCGACCTCGTCCTGCTCGAGGAGCAGGACCGCCGACTGTGGCGTCGCGACGCGATCGCCGAGGGCGAAGCGCTGCTGGAGGCGGCGCTGCGGGCCGGACGACCGGGCCCGTACCAACTGCACGCGGCGATCGCCGCGTGCCACTCGACGGCGGCGCGGGCGGACGACACCGACTGGCGGCAGATCGCGTTGCTGTACGCGGAACTGCTGCGTCACGAGCCGAGCCCGGTCGTCGAGGCGAACCGGGCGGTCGCCGTGGCGATGGCCGGCGACCTGGACGCCGGGCTGCGCATCCTGGACAGCCTGGGCGGGCAGGAGCGGCTGCGCCGCTGGCCCGCGCTGCACCTGGCACGAGCCGACCTGCTGCGCAGGGCGGGACGGCACGCCGAGGCAGCCCAGGCGTACCGCGCCGCGCGAGGGCTCGGGCTCACCCCGGCGGAACAGCGCTTCGTCGAGCGGCGACTCGGTCGGCTCGGGTCGTGACGAAGGGCCGGATCGACGACCCGGCGCGGCTAGCCCTGCTCGGCGTGGCGCTTGGCGATGTCGTACCCCAGTTGCAGGAAGTCCGACCCGGCGACACCGGCGAACGTGGCGGCGACCAGCCGGGTCAGCCGGGGCGCGAAGACCAGCCCGGCGGACAGCCCGGTGGCGACCCAGACGGCGAGGCAGAACGGGCAGCTGATCAGCTCGCCGACGCTGTGCCGGACGCCCTCGCCGCGCACCTGCTCGCCCAGTTCCGACTCCCCGATCGGCTGCTGGTACCGGGTGAACGGGGCGCGCAGCGGACTGGTCACGCTGTCCTTCGCCAGCAGGCGGCTGATCTTGTGGGTCGCGACCGCGCCGAGCGCGACGTCGGTCACCGGTACCCGGTCCGGCAGCCGCGCGCCGCGCCGGCGGGCGAGGGCGGCGAGACCACCGACGATCGTGGCGTAGGTGCCCAGGGTGACCGCGTATCCGACCACGGGCGGGGCGTCGCTGGCACCGCCCGTGTACTCGCGGACGACCCGTCGGGCGGCACGGTTCAGCGCGTTCGACATGGTCTCGGATGTGCCCCGCCGGCCGCCGGGCAAACCGTACCGGCGCCCGACGCCGCCCGGTATGTCGCCGCAGGTCCTGTGACCTGGGGTTAGTGATGACCGTGACCGGGTACGGCAAACCTCCGGGAATGGACGAGGAGCGGCGATGGACCTGGACGAGAACTTCGACGGGCCACCCGAGGTGGTGTACGACGCGGTCACCGACCCGCGCCGGCTGTCCCGGTGGCTACCGGCGTCGATGCGCGCGGACCGGCGGGCAGGCGCCGCCTCGCCCGCCCAGGGCGGCGGCGTGCGCGTCGCGGTCGAGGGCACCGGCGCCGGTGACGGCGTGTACCAGGTCGACGTGGACCCGGCGACGATGACGGTCCGGTGGCGTCCGACCGACGGCGCGGGGCAGCCCGGCGAGCTGCGGGTGGTCGGCGGGTCGGCCGGCGGCAGCCGCGCCACGGTGAGCCTGCCCGCCACAGACGACGACCAGCTTCGCGAACTCGCCCGTACCGCCCTCGCCGCGTTGCGCGCCGAGGTCGCCGACCAGTTCACCGCGGGATGACCTCCGCCGACCAGCGGCAACGGGTGTCGTCCGGGCAACTGTGGTACGACGCCATCGCCGAGGTGCTTCGGGTCAGCCGGTACCGGGTGACCGACGAACTGCCGTCGGTCGTCGCGGCAGCCACGTCGCGGCTGGGTCTGCGGATCACGCTGTACCTCGCCGACCTCGAACAACAGGCGCTGCACCCGCTGCCCGGGCAGGACTGGACCGCGCCGACCCCGCTGCGCATCAACGCGAGCCTCGCCGGGCGGGCGTTCACCCAGACCGAGACCGTCAACGCCGACCGGCGCCGGCTGTGGGTACCGGTGCTGGACGGTACCGAGCGGCTCGGCGTGATGCTGGTCGAGGCGTCCGCCGAGGCGGCGACGGACGAGGCGGCGCTGCGCGACGGGGCGGGAACGCTGGCGAACCTGCTCGGGCACCTGATCGCCGCGAAGTTCCCGTACGGCGACAGCCTGCAGCGGGTGCGCCGCACCCAGCCCATGTCCGAGGCGTCGGAGTTGCTCGCCGCGCTGCTGCCGCCGCTGACGTACACCTGTGACCGGGCGGTGGTCAGCGCCATCCTCGAACCCGCGTACGAGGTCGGCGGGGACGGCTTCGACTACGCGGTCGGCGCCATGCACGCCAAACTGGCGGTGTACGACGCGATGGGGCACGGGATCCGGGCGGGGCTGACCACGGCGCTCGCGCTGGCCGCGACCCGCGCCGCGCGGCGCGACGGGCACGGGCTGTACAGCCTGGCCAGGGCCGCCGACGAGCGGATCCAGGAGGAGTTCGGCGAGGAGGCGCGGTTCGTCACCGCCGTGCTCGCCGACCTGAACATGGACAGCGGCGTGGTCCGGTATCTCAACGCGGGACATCCGGCGCCGCTGCTGCTGCGCGGTACCAAGGTCGTCGGGCACCTGACCGGCGGGCGTCGGCTGCCGCTCGGGTTGGACGACCCGGCGATCGAGGTCGCCGAGGAGCAGTTGCAGCCCGGAGACCGGATCCTGGTGTACACCGACGGCGTCACCGAGGCGCGCGACGCCGAAGGTGAGGCGTTCGGCGTCCAACGCCTGATCGACCTGCTGGAACGGCACGCGGCGGCGCGGATGTCGGTACCCGAGACGCTGCGGCGGCTGTCCCACGCGGTGCAGGGTCACCGGCGCGCGCGCCTCGACGACGACGCGACGATGCTGTTGGTCGAGTGGGTACCGGGCGGGCCGATGGTGCAGCCGCCCGGATGAGCGACGCCGGCTGACCCGACCCGCGCCGGGGCGACCTGACCGGCGGCGCGGGCGCCCGGGTGAACCGACCCGCGCCGCCGGTCGCGCCTACACCGGACCGATGCGCCCGTGCGGCGACGGACGCATCCGGCGACCCTCCTCGGTTTCCGGGTCCGGGTCGCCGTGCCGCTGCGCGTCCCGGCTCTCCTCCTCCTCGACGGTCCACGGCTCGTCGCCGAACGCCTCTTCCGCCCCGGCGTCCCCGCCGGTGGAATCGTCGGTCTGTCCTTCGTTCGAGTACGTGCCCATGGCGCGGCTCAGGTCGTCCAGCGGCAGCCGCTCCGGGTCGCGCCACTGCTCCGGATCGCGATCGGTCATCCGCCCATCGCCCCGCTGTACTCGCGGGTCAGCTCGCCCAGCAGTTTGTGGGCCTGCTCGGCGCGCTGCGAGTCCTGCTGCTTGCACTGCTCGATGAACTGCCGCACGTCCTGGTGTTCCGCCGCGTCCTGCAGGTACTGGTCGTAGACCTGGGAGCCCTTCAACGCGTGGTACTGGATCGAAACCAGGTCGTAGAAGATGTTGTCGGCGGGCGTGTGCGCGTTACCCATCGTGCCCTCCTCCTGCCAATGCCGTTGTCCGTTGCGGTACCCATCCGGTGCGCGTCAAACGTGGGCGATCAACCAACTCGTGCTCAGTCGCCGCTCGGCGAGCCAGCGAACGACGGCAGGACGAGGCGTGCGCCGCGCGGCACGGGTCGGATCTCCCCCGGCAGTCCACGCCGGGCCGCCTCGGCGAGGAAGTCGCGCAGCGGCGAACGGAACACCGGGTAGTCGTCGTAGTGGACGGGTACGGTCAGCCGCGGCCGGAGCAGCTCGACGAGGTCGGCGCCCTGCCGGGCGTCCATCGTCAGCAGCAGCCCGAGGATGCGGGTGCCGCCGAGGTGCGCCACCATCGCGTCCAGGTCGCCGAACCGGTCCACAACCGCGGTCAGCTCCTGCCGGTACAGCACGTCCCCGGTGATGTACACCCGCAGCGGCGGCGCCTCGTCCGGGCGGTACCACTCGAGCACACTGCCCATCACCTGCGGCATCAGCACGCGGCCGACGACGCCGGGACCGTGGGTACCGGGTACCGAGGTGATCCGCAGCCCGTGGCCGTCGCGTCGCAGCGTGGTGCTCTGCCAGGGCCGCATGGCGAGGGTGTCGCCGAACCCCCACCGCTGCAGCCGGGCGGCCGCCTGCGGCGTGGTCAGCACCGGTACCGACCTGGGCAGCCGGCGCCGCGCCACCCGGTCGAAGTGGTCGCCGTGCAGGTGCGACAGCAGCACGGCGTCCAGGTCGGGCAGGTCGTCGACGCGCGCGGCGGGCTGGGTCAGCCGTTTCGACCACAGCCCGTACCCGAGCCCGACACGCTGCCCGCGACGCACGAAGTTCGGGTCGGTGAGCAGCGTGAACGGCCCGAACCGGAGCAGCGTCGTCGCGGTACCGATGAACGTCAACGCCGCCCGGTCGCACGCCGCCGCCCCCGTCGAGGCGGGTCCGCCTTCGGTCACGTCGCCTCGTCAGTGTCGATCGGACGCAGCTCGCCGTCCTGCTCGACGCGTACCTCGCCGGCGGCGGCGCCGCGGCGCGGCGCCACCTCGTCGATCTCGAGGTCCGGATTGTCGTCCGGGTGCATCAGCACCTCGTCGGTGCTCGCGGTCTTCTCCCGGCTCTCCTCCGGCTGACTCATCGCCTGCCGCCTCCCCTCACTCGCGGTCCGGGCCGCCGGGGCCGTACGGAGACTGCTGCTCCGGCGGTACCGGCTGCTTGCCACGGTCGTCGCCGCCCGGCGAACCGCTGGTCGCCTTCGCTTTCGCGCTGTCCTGAACCAACGGGTCGCGTCCGCTGCGGCGCATCTCCGGTTGCTGGGTGTTGGACACGGCCAGACCTCCTGTCGGTGGGCGATCCGTCCAGCTACCCAGCCGGCGCGCCGGGAAACCTCCGGGTGTACCGGCGCGGCGCGGCAGCCCGCCGCCCGGGTTTCGGCGTGCCCCGGTCGGGTAGCCCTGGCTGCGGGAGGATGTCTGATGAACCTGTCGATGCTGCGACCGTTGTACGCACGACCGGGGCCCTGGGCGTCGGTGTACCTCGACGCGTCCTACGACACCGAGGACGCCGCGAAGGCGCGGGAACTGCGCTGGCAGGGGCTGCGTCAGGAACTGGCGGAAGCCGGGGCGGACGAACGCACCCTGGCGGCGTTGGACGCGGAGGTCGCCACCCAGCGCGGCGTCGGGCGGTACGGCCTGGCGCTGTTCGCGTCCGACGGCGAGGTCGCCCTGGTCGAATCGCTGCCCGACCCGCCCGCGCGGCAGGAGGCGGTCTGGTCGCGGCTGCCCGCGGTGCGACCGCTGCTCGCCACGGTCGGCGAGCAGGTCCGCTGGGTGCGGGTGCTCGCCGACCGTACCGGCGCGGACCTGGTCGCGGAGGCCGGTGGGCGGCCGATGCGCGCCGAGGTCGAGGGTTCCGAGGAGTTCCCGATCCGCAAGGTCGCGCCCGGCGGCTGGTCGAATCCGCGGTACCAGCGTGCCGCGCAGGTCAGTTGGGAACGCAACGCGGTGGAGATCGCCGAGGCGGTGCGCGTGATGGCGGACCGTACCGGCGCCGACGTCGTGGTGGTCGCCGGTGACGTCCGGGAACGGCAGTTGCTGATGGACCATCTGCCGGCGGCGGTGCGCCCGCTGGTGGTGGAGACCGAGGCGGGCTCCCGCGCGGCGGGTGCCGCGACCGAGCCGCTCGACGAGGCCGTGGACCGCGCAGTCGCCAGCCGGATCGACGAGCGGCGTGCCGAGGTGCGGGACCGTTTCCTGCGCGGCTTCGCGCACGGGCTGGCGACCGCCGGTCGTGACCGGGTACTCGGCGCGCTGCGCCGCTCCCAGGTCGACACGCTGCTCATGGCGGCGCCCGGCGGCGCCGACGGCACACCGGTACCGGGTACCGACGGTGTGGACGGCACCGTGTGGATGGACCCGGGCGACACGTCCAAGGTCGCCGCGAACCACGCGGAGCTGGAGAGCCTCGGGGTGGACCGGTCGGAGCCGGTACCGGCTGCCGAGGCGCTGATCGCCGCCGCCGCGGCGACGGACGCCGACCTGGTCGTGTTCGACCCGCAGGAGCTGGACATGGACGACGGTGTCGGCGCGGTGCTGCGGTACTCGCTGCCGGCGAGCGCGACCGAGGGGGCGCCAGGATGACCGACCGCGAACAGGGCGAGGAACGGCTGCCGGCGTTCGAGTCCGGTACCGACGAGCCGGACTTCGCCGACGAGCACTCAGACATGACTGTCGCCGAGGAGTTGCCGGGCGGACCCGAGCACGCGAAGCCGGACGACGCACCGAGCGGCATCGGCGGCATGGACGTCGACGACGGAAAGGAGTGACGGTGCCCGAGCGCGACGATCCCGCACTGGTCAGCCTCTGGGACGAGTTCCACACCCTGGTCAACATGCCGTCGCCGGAGTTGCGCGACTGGCTGCTCAACACCCCCGACGGGGCGGACAGCTACGTGTCGGAGCCCGGCGTGGAACCGCACGCGCTCGGCGAGCGGGTCCTGCAGATCCTGGACAAGCGGCGGGTCGACCTGACCGACGCGGACGTGACGACCATGCGTCAGGTCACCAACGAGATCAGCGAACTTCTGGCGAACCCGCCCGCCGACGACGTCAACAACGGACCGTGGCGGGACAGCCTGCGCACCCTCGGGCACGACCCGACGCGTGCCGACTCGCCGCGCGGACCCGATCTGGAGACCTGACCTGGTCGGGTCCTGACCGGGCGGCGGCAGGTACACCAGTCGAGGCGTGCACCGCTGGTGGTGTGGCTACACCACCAGCGGTGCACGTGTGTGACGAGGCATCCCTCGGAGTCCCGGCGACGATCGGGCGAGGCCGTGGGCGGACGCCGGGCTCAGCGCGTCCAGCGCCACACCCAGCCGTGCTCCCACAGCCTGGTGCGCCCGAGCAGTACCGGCTTCGGATTGCCCAGGTCGGCGCTCAACGTGGTGAACATCTGCTCGCACCGTGAGCCGAACGGCGCGTAGCCCGACCCGTACACCACGAACACGTGCCCGCCCCGGGGGACCGCGCCGGCGGCGGCGTTCGCCACGTCGTGCGGCGACACCGCTTCGATGCGCTGCTTGTAGTCGGTCCAGTCGAGGCGACCCGGGTCCGCCTGCGCCGGGTAGGTGATCAGGTGCGCCCTGGTGTGGGTGAGCCGGACGGTGTCCGGGGCGAGCTGGTCCGGACAGAAGATCACCTGGTCGCCGGGTTTCGCCTGGGTGTCGAGCACGGCGGCGATCTGCGCCGCCTGGGTCCGGTACGTCCGGGTGATGCCCCGGTCGACCAGCAGCGAGGCGGCGACGATCACGATCAGCGCCAGCGCGGCGTACCGGTTCGGCAACGCCACCACCCCGAACGCGAGCAGCACCACCGCGAACGGCACGACGACCGCGGTGTACCGGGTGACCAGCGCGGCGTGGCTCAGCCACGACATCGAGTAGGCGACGGCGATGGTGCCGGCGCCGATCGCGCCGAGTACCGGCGGGCTGAGCACCGTGCGTCGCGGGGTGGGTCGCAGCAGCGGCAGCACCGCGCCGACGACGGTCAGCGGCCACACCAGCAGCGGCAGGATCGCCGCCTTGCTCGACCCGGCGGTCGCCCAGCTGTTCACCAGCGAGGGGATCTGGCTGAGCTGGGGACGGGCCGCCCAGGGTGTACCGGTGTGCTTCATCTGCCACAGGAATGTGGGCAGCCACGGCAGGAACAGCAGCCCGCCGCCGATTAGTCCGCCCAGCGCCCACAGCACCCCGGTACGGCGGGTGCGCACCCAGGCGACGACCAGCCCGGCACCGACCGTCGCCAGCAGGAACATCGCCCAGTAGTGGGTGTACAGCACGGCGGCGGCGCTGGCGGCGACGCCGAGGGCGGGCAGCGGTCCGGGTCGGCGCAGCACGAGGTCCACCGCCAGCGCCCCGACCAGGACCAGCAGCACCATCAGCGAGTACATCCGCACCTCGCTGGCGAACCGGACCAGCCACGGGTTCGTCGCCGCGAGCACCACGACGACGGTCATCGCGGTACGACCGCCGCCGAGCCGCCGGGTCAGCAGCGCGAACAGCGGCAGCGCCGCCACCGCGAACACCCCGGACAGGCTGCGCAGCGCGAACGAGCCGGTGCCGAACAGCGCGATCCAGGCGTGCAGCAGCAGGTAGTACAGCGGCGGGGAACCGTCCTCGCGCAGCGCGGCGAACAGGTCGGGCAGCGGCAGCCGGCTGATCGCGACGCTCTGCGCCTCGTCCAGCCACAGCGGGGCGGGTGCCACGAACCGCGCGACCACACCGGCCGCCACCACGAGTACCGCCAGCGGCAGCCACCACCGCCGCCGGTCGTACCGGCCGGGCGGGCCGTACACGGCCCGCACGTCCGGCCGGGTCGCCAGATCGGCCACCTACGCTCCCGACGCCTGGGTGGCGGGACTCGCCTGCGGGGTGGGGCTGGGCAGCACCGGCGCGGCGCGACCGCCGCCCCCGGTGGAGTCGCTCGCCGCTTCCTCGTGGTACTCCTGCTCGACGTTGACCGCCCACAGGTCGTGGCTCGCGCCCAGGATGTTCTCCACGGCGAGCATCGCGGTCAGCATCGAATGGTCCTGGTTGTTGTACTTGTGCATGCCGTTGCGCCCCACCGGGTACGCGTTCGGCGTCGCGGATTCCAGCCAGCGCCGCATGACATCGACGCGCTCCTGGTAGCCGGGGTCGTACACCGGGTACGCCTTCGGTACCCGCACCACGTACCCGGCCTCCACCCGAGACGTGTCGACCAGTCCGAGGGTCGCCAACTCGTCCCGCGCGATCTTGACCAGTTCCTCGTCGGGGCGGCTCCACATGTCGTCGCCCTCGTTGACGAAATACTCCAGCCCCAGGCAGGTGTAGCCGTCCTTGACCAGGTACGGCGACCAGGAGCCGAAGTTCTGGATGCGACCGACCCGCACGCCCGGCGTGTGCACGTAGATCCAGTTGTCCGGGAACGCCTTCTCGACCGGGATGACCAGGGCGACGGTGAGGAAGTCGCGGTACGACAGGCGCTTGGCGGCGTCCGCGACGTGCTCCGGCGGGTCCATCGCGAGGACGAGTTCGGTGAGCGGCATGGACGACACGAGCCGCTCGCACTCGATCAACTCGTGGCGGCCGTCGCGCAGCACCGTGACACCGGTGACGCCGTGCTCGTCGCGGTGCACCTCGACCACCGGGGTGTGCAGGTGCACCTCTCCCCCGGCCTGCTCCACCAGTTCCCGCGCCCGCTGCCACATCATGCCGGGGCCCAGTTTCGGGTACTCGAACTCGTCGATCAACGTGGTGATCTGGTTCTTGCCCTTCGCCGGACGTACCGCGTTGATGATGGCGCTGGCCAGCGACAGGTTCTTGATCCGCTGCGCCGCCCAGTCCGCCTGGATCGACGTCGCCGGTACGCCCCACACCTTCTCGGTGTAGGTCTTGAAGAAGATGCGGTACAGCCGCTCGCCGAAGCGCGCCGACACCCAGCCTTCGAAGGTGCTCTGGTCCTTCGGCGGGCGCACCTTCGCCTTGGCGTACGACAGCATGCACCGGCTCGCCTCGACGATGCCCAGGTTCCCCAGCGCGTTCATCGGCTTGAGCGGGTAGTCGAACAGCTTGCCCCGGTACAGGATGCGGCTCAGCCGCGGCCGGCGCAGGAACTCCCCGTCGGGCAGGATCTCGTGCCACAGCTTGCTGACCGCGTCCACCTTCGTGAAGAAGCGGTGACCGCCGAGGTCGAAGCGGAAACCGTCGCGCTCGACGGTGCGGCTGATGCCGCCGACCTCACCACTGGCTTCCAGCACGACCGGGCGCCGTCCGGCGCGGGTCAGCATCAGCGCCGCCGTCAGTCCGGCCGGACCGGCGCCGATCACCACCACTGGGCGCTCGCCGGCGCCGTTCCGCCGCCGGCCGTTCGGCACGCCGTGCTTGCCGACGGGGTCCATCCGTCCATCGTCGACCTGGTGCGACGACCGGCCCGTCTGTGAAACCGTCATGTACAGCCCCTGTCTCTGCGGATCGATCACGGCACGTAGTGCCGGGTGAACGTGATGAACGCCAGGTAGGTGAAGCCGACCAGGCACGCGCCGAGGGTCGCCGTCCAGGCCCGTGGCGCTCGCGTGACCAGCGCCGCCGCTACCAGCAACGGGAACAGACCCGACAGGTACCGGGGCAGCGAGTGCAGCCCCGACGCCGTCATCGCCGTCGCGACCCCGGCCGCGGCCCACACCGTCCACGCCGCCGGCAACCGACGCGCGCAGACCACCAGCAGCGCGACGGCGGCGACGGCCAGGCTGAGCGCCAACGGCCACGGCGGGCCGAGACGGTCCGTCCGTACCAGGTAGGGCAGCGCGTTGACGACGAGTCCTCCGCGCAGTCCCTGTGATGTCTGTGTTGTGTACGGCAGCAACGGATCGCCGTGCACCGCCGCCGACCGGGCGAGGTACAGCCCGACTCCGAGTACCGGCGACGCCGTGGCGACCAACGGCAGACCGATGCGCGCCAGCCGACGGGCCGGTCGACCCGGTCGACCCTCCGGTCGGTCCGGTTCGTCCCGTCGACCCTCCGGCCGGTCCGGTCGACGCGCCCGGATCAGCCGACCGCCCAGCGGTCGACCCAGCCAGCCCGGTCCGCTGGACGCGACCAGCGTCACCGCCGCGGGGAGCACGAGCAGTACCCCGGTCGGCCGGACCAGTCCGCTGGCCAGGCCGACGGGTATGACGTTAATCCACCGACCGTCGCGCAAGGCCCAGAAAAACAACACCGCGAGAAGTCCGGCGAGGGCCTCGGTGTACCCGAGGACGAGCACGTTCGCGCCCGGTACCAGTTGAGCCAGCCACGCCGCGCGGCGCGCGACGCCCTCGTCGCCGGTGACCTTGCGGGTCAGCGTGAACAGCGCCGCGCCGTACCCGAGCGCGGCGAGCCAGCACACCGCGAGCAGTACCACCCCGGCGGGCAGTCCGGTGACCGTGGCCAGCACGCGGGTGAGCAGCGGCAGCAGCGGGAAGAACCGTACCGCCTCCGGACCGAACGAGTGGTAGCCGTGCGCGGCCAGCGCCTGGTACCAGCCGGAGTCCCAGACGAACAGCCCGAGGGAGGTCGGCGCGTCGCCGGTGTGCGGCAGCCGCCCGTCGTTGAGCCGCCACACTGCCGCCAGCGCGGCGAGCACGATCGCGTGCGCCAGCAGCCAGGCGGGCAACGCGGCGCGCACCGGGTACCAGGTGGCGCGGGCGAACCCGGCGAGCCGGGCGAAACGCTGGTCGCGGGCAGCGCCGACGGGCCGTCCCGCGACGGTCGTATCGGCCGCGTTCCGGTCCTCCAGGGTCGTCGCGTCGCCCGCGACAGCGCCACGATCCTGGTCCGCCACCCACACCTCCTCGCGTCGCCGTCCTCGGTACCCGAGCCGGAAGGAGTAAATCGTGCCAAATGCCGACACCGACCTGGTTCGGGGCGGGCCTTCGCCCGCCCCGAACTCCCCCCGGACCATTGCTCTACGACCGGCCTACGCTCTCACGGCAGCGACCCCCGCGTCGATGCCGCCGAGCCTCGCCGCCCGACCTGGCACCCCTACCCCGGGACGGGCGGGTCGAAACCTCTGCTCCATCGCGTCCTCCGTCGCCGTCACCGTGCCCGCCGAGGTGGTCCTGCCCACCGTCCGGCGAGACAAACCGCAATCCGGCGGCGGCTGGCGCACCACGCGCGTGGTACGTTTGCGGCGTGAGGAACCGGTACAGCTTCACAGCCGACGGCCTGCACAACATCGCGGTGTACGCGATCGAGCCGGGCGAGGTCTGGGAAGCGCTGCATTCCTCACGGCGGCTCACCCGACAACTCGACGACGACGCCAACGCCGTGTTCGGGGTGACGTCGAAAGGCAGGTATGTGGTGGTGTTCGTGGTGCAGTCCCGGGACACCGACAACGATTGGGACGTGGTCGCGGCGCGCGACCTGTACCCGGACGAGATCGCCGTGTTCGACAGCTACCTGGGAGGCAAGCGATGAAGGAGACGATCGAGCGCGACCTCACCGGTGCCATCGCCACCGGTGGCGAGGCCGGGCTGCCGACCCCCGACAGCGACGTGCCGATGGTCAGCCGCTCGCTGCGCCTGCCCGTCGACCTGTACCAGCGGGTGTGTGCCGCCGCCGAGGCGCGCGGTGTCGGGGTGACCACACTGATGCGCCAGTTCATCGAGGCGGGACTCGCCGACCTCGACGACAGCGCGGTGGTACCGCTCGCCGACGTGCGCCGGGTGCTCGCCTCGCTGGCTCGCCCGCACGCGGCCTGAACCACGCCACCCGCCCGGCGGGACCGGGCCCGACCGGGCAGGATGGACGGTATGGGGCATGACACCGGACACCGGTCGGCGGCGGAGGTGCTGGCCGAGGCGGCCGCCGCGGCGGGGTACGCGCCGTCGATCCACAACACCCAGCCGTGGCGCTGGCGGGTCCGCGACAACACGCTGGACCTGTACGCCAGCCGGGACCGGCGACTGCCCAACACCGACCCGGAGGGGCACCTGCTGGTGCTCAGTTGCGGCGCGGCGCTGCACCACGCATTGGTCGCGTTGGCGGCGGAAGGCTGGACCTGCACCGTGGACCGCTGCCCCGACCCCGACGACCCGGATCACCTGGCACGCCTGACCCTGGGCGAGCCGACCGAGGTCGATCCGGTCGCGATGCGCCTGTTCCAGACGATGCGGGTACGCCACACCGACCGCCGTCCGCTCAGCGAGGTGCCGGCGGACGCGACGGCGCTGGACGCGGTCGAGGCGGCGGCCACGGTCGACGGGGTACACCTGCACCGACTGGACCGTGACGAGGTCATCGAACTCGCGGTGGCTGCCGCGGAGGCGCAGCGCGCCGAGCTGCGCGACCCGGACTGGCGGGCCGAGATGCAGTACTGGGCGGGCAACCTGCGTGCCGACGGCACCGGACTGCCGGACGCGGTGATCCCGAGCGAGGAGCCGGCGACGACGGTACCGGCACGCGACTTCGGTCGCCGGGGCACGCTGCCGATCAGCGCCGGGCACGACCGCACGGCGGTGTGGGCGATCCTGTACGGCGACGACGACAGCCCGGCGGGCTGGTTGCGTGCGGGCGAGGCGCTCAGCTCGGCGTGGCTGGTCGCCACCGAGCACGGCCTGTCGCTGGTGCCGTTGAGCGCCGTGGTCGAGGTCGACGGCACCCGGCAGACGCTGCGACGCATCGTCGCGCAGATCGGCTTCCCGTACCTCGCGCTGCGGCTGGGCGTGCCCGACCCGGAGCACCACGGGCCGCCGCACACCCCGAGGCTGCCGGTCGACCAGGTGGTGGAGACCGCCGACGATCGCCCGGTGCGGGACGATCGCCCGGTGCGGGACGCCTGAGCCGACCCGGGCGCAGACCGGGCCGGCGGCGGGGTGTGTTACGCGACGGCGCGGGCGGGTACCTGTACCGGTGAGGTTCCGGCCCGAGGAGCGCGATGGACGACGAGCCGCACGTCACCCTGCGACCGCACGGTCCGCTCGAGCAGCGGCTGCGTGAGCCGCTGGAGGATCAGTTGACGTCCGCGTTGCAGGCGGCGGTACACCGCGTCCGCGACGCGTACGCCGGCGAGCCGGTGGACGAGGTGTACCGACGGCTGCTGGACGAGACCAGGGCCGGTCTGCATCCGGACATCGCCGCCGGTTTCCACCCGGATCACGAGGAGCTGCGCCGGGTCGCCGAGGCGATCACCCGGGAGCACAGGGGTCGTGCCCCCGCCTCGTAACTGTCCGTGAATCCCCCGCTACGGGTGAGGCTGGGCGTCTCGCGACCGGGGAATCTCGTTGTCAGGGGGTACAACCGAGAAGGGGGAGCCGAGACCGCGTCCGTGCCGCGGATGAGCGTCGACCCGGAGACGAGGCCGGGTTGCCGCGCGGGGGCCCCGCGGCGGACGCGGTCCGCTCTGCTCACCTCGGGTCGCGCCGGTTCCGCGTGGTCAGTGGTCAGGCGGGTTGCCCCTCGGGTTGGTCCTCGTGTTCGTCCTGGTCCTCGGGTCGGACGACGACGACCGGGCAACCGGCGTGGTGCGCGCACTGCTGGCTGACCGAGCCGAGCAGGAGTCCCGCGAAGCCGCCGTGCCCACGACTGCCGACCACCAGGAGATCCGCGCCGTGCGACCGCTCGGTCAGCACCGCCGCCGGGCCGCCCTGCGCCACGATCTGCTCGACCGGTACCTCCGGGAACTCGCCCGCGATCTCGTCGACCGCGTCGCTGAGCACCTTGTGGGCGACCGCCTCGAAGTCGTCGCCCACCAGGACGGGCCCCCACTCGTACGCGGCGGGGAAGTTCCACGCGATGATCGCCTGCACCGTGCCGTGGGTCCGGCTCGCGTACCGCAGAGCCCAACGCAGCGCCGCCTTCGACACGTCGGAGCCGTCCAGACCGACCACCACGCGACCGCCCGATGCCTCGCCCATCACTACTCCCATCCACAGGACCCGTCCCCGATGCCGATCATGGCGCTGGCGTCGATCGGTACGGCAGGGCCGCCGGTCCCGACCGGACCGAGGCGTTAGCCTCGCCACACCGCGACAACCGACGCAAAAATGACCAAGGGTAGAGGATTCAATTACTGTTGGTAACGGAACTGCGACGGTACCCGGACCGGGCGCTCCTCGCAGCCCTGGTCTCCGAACAAAGGACCGCATCGCGATGACGATCTCGACCGTGGGCCAGCTCGCTGTGCCCGTCGAGTTCGTCCACGGGGACACCACGTGCGGCGACGTCGCCGCCCTGTTCCATGCCCGCCCGCGCCTGCCGTCGGTCGTGGTCGCGCATGGCGAACGCCTCGGTGTCCTCACCCGCGACCGGTTCTACCGGCTCACCACCGACGACGCGGTACCCGCCTCGAGCACCCTCGCCGACCCGCAGGTGGACGCCGCGATCGACTGGGCGGCGCTGCGGCTCCCCGCCTCGACACCCCTGTCCGTCGCGTTCCGGGTCGCCCGCGACCGTCCGATCGAGCAGCGGTACGACGACCTGCTGGTCGACACCCCGACCGGTGTCGCCCAGGTACCCGTGGCACAGCTGTTCGACGTCGCCGCCGAAGGCTTCGCCCAGCAGGCCGAACACGACGAGCTGACCGGGCTCACCAATCGCGGGCCGTTCATCGCACGGTTGACCTCGGCATGCGCGGACGCGAACGCGGGCGGGCGGCGGGTCGCGGTCAGCATCGTCGACCTCGACCGGCTGAAACCGATCAACGACGCGTTCGGGCACCAGCTAGGCGACGCCGTGCTGGTCGCGGTGGCTCGCCGGTTGTCCGCGAGCGTCGGTCCGGACGACCTGGTCGCCCGCATCGGCGGCGACGAGTTCGCGATCCTGTCCCGACCCGCGCACCACGTGTCGCCCGACATCGTCGCCGACGCCACCGGCGACCGGTGGCGACGCGCGGTGGCGACCGCCGACCCGAGTCTGGGACCCGGCACGTACACGTCGGCGAGCGTCGGCGTCGCGGTCTCCGGTACCACGGCCGACGCCCGCTCGCTGCTGACCGCCGCCGACCGGGCGATGTACCGGGCGAAACAGGCAGGCGGCAACCGCGTGGTGGTGCAGAGCGGTGTGGAGGCCCGGTACGCGTCGACGGTCCTGGTCGCCGACGACGGTCAGCCCCGGATGATGTACCGACCGATCGTGCGCGTCGACACCGGTCGCGTGGACGCGCTGCTCGCCGAAGCGCGCTGGCCGCGCGAGTTGATCGGGCGGGCGGTCGCCAGCCGGGCGTCGGACGGAGCCGACGACGACCGGGTACCGGCGGCGGACCGGTGGACCCTGCACACGGTATGCGCCGATCTGCTGTGGTTCGACGACCGCCTGGGATCGGCCGCACCGGCCAGCGTGAACGTCCCGCTGTCACCGGCGGCCCTGCTCGCCGCCTTCGACGACGCGGTGATCGACGCCCTCGCCGACGCCGAACTGCCCGCGCACCGGCTGCGCCTGCAGATACCGTCCTGTGCCGACCTGGACGTGCTGACCTCGGCGGAGGCCCGGTTGAGGCGGCTGCGGCGGTACGGCGTGGGCCTCGCGCTGGACACCGTCGGTACCGGTTCCAGCTGCCTGCACGCCCTGTCGATCGTGCAGACCAGCCGGATGCGTCTCGACCCGGCTCTGGTCGCCGGGATGGTCACCAACCCGCGCGACCACGACGTGGTCCACATGCTCGCGGTGCTCGCCCGGGGCATCGGTGTCGAGGTCACGGCGACCGGGGTGGACACCGAGGACCAGTACACCGCCGTGGTCGGACTGGGCGTCGACCTCGTCGAAGGCGCGTACGTCGGGGTGCCGCGCGAACGGGGCGCGCTGGCGGAACTACTCGCCGGCGAGCCCTGTGCGCCGTCCTCGTAGCGCCTGCCCGTACAGGTCCTGACCGTGCCGGATCCGGCGGGGAGTACCGGATTCGGCACGGTCAGGAGATCCGGTCACACCGGTGTCCACTCGTGCACCGGCGTGTTGCTGTGCATCCGGTCCATGTACTCGCGCAGCACGATGCCCAGCGCGTCCCGGCGCCCGCAGCGGTCCCGGCGTTCCAGCCGGTGCAGCGCGTCCGCCAGCCAACTCGCGCCGTTGCGCCCGGTCAGGCAGCGCTGCTCGACGACACCGAGCAGGCGGTGCCGGTCGCCGGGGTCCACACCCCAACGCTCCAGCCCCTCGTGCGCCAGCGGCAGCAGCCGGCGCAGCACGAGCTCGGTCGCCGGCACGTACCCCAGCCCCGGCCAGAACACCTGCGCGTCGATACCGTCGCGCGCCGCGCGGTGGAAGTTCTCCTCGGCGGCGCTGAACGACATCTGCGACCACACCGGCCGGTCCGCCTCGGCGAGCATCCGAACCAACCCGAAGTAGAAGACGCCGTTGGCGAGGGTATCGACCACGGTGGGTCCGGACGGCAGCACCCGGTTCTCCACCCGCAGATGGGGGCGACCGTGCACCACGTCGTACACCGGGCGGTTCCACCGGTAGATCGTGCCGTTGTGCAGCCGCAACTCGGCGAGGTTCGGGGTGTCGCCACGGGCGAGCACCTCGACCGGGTCGTCGTCCTCGCACACCGGCAACAGCGCCGGGAAGTACCGCACGTTCTCCTCGAACAGGTCGAAGATGGACGTGATCCACCGCTCCCCGAACCACACGCGCGGGCGCACGCCCTGGTTCTTCAACTCCTCGGGGCGGGTGTCAGTTGCCTGCTGGAACAAGGGAATCCGGGTCTCGTGCCACAGCGCTTTGCGCAAGAGGAAAGGAGAGTTGGCGGCAATTGCCACCTGGACGCCCGCGAGGCACTGCGCCGCGTTCCAATGCGACGCGAACTCCTCCGGCGGCACTTGAAGGTGCAACTGCGCGGACGTGCACGCCGCCTCCGGCAGGATCGAGTCGGCCGAACTGCGCAGCCGTTCGCCGCGCTGGCCGGGGATCGCCGGTCCTTCCATGGACAGCACCATGTCCTCGCCGCGGGCGGCGAAGATCTGGTCGTTCAGCCGGGCGTAGCGCGCGTTCGTCGACAGCCAGCGGGCCTTGAAGTGTTCGTTCCGCAACGTCGGCAGCATGCCGATCATCACGAGCGTCGCGCCCGCGTCCTGCGCTTTGAGGTTCGCGTCGGCGAGCGACGTGCGCAGCTCTGCCTCCAGCTGGCTCGCCTGGTCACCGGACAGTGGCCGGGGCAGCACGTTCAGTTCCAGGTTGTGCTGACCGAGCTCCGTCGTGAACGACGGGTCGTCGAGCTTCTCCAGCACCACGGTGTTGGCCATCGCGGGCTGCAGCGCGTCGTCGACCAGGTTCAGCTCGACCTCGAGCCCTATCTGCGGTGGTGAAGTGGAGAAACCGCCCTCCGTGAGCATTCTCGCCAGGGCGTCCAGACAACGCTGGACCTTCAAGCGGTAACGCTGGCGAGCCGACCGATCGAACGTGCCGGCCGCGACATCCTGTCCCATACCGCCCCTCCCAGCCGATCCGAGCAGTCGGCGTGTGCGCGGGAAGTTCAACCGTTACATACGGCGGAAGCTGTTACTAGGGGCCAAAAAGGTGCATCGTTTCCCGTCGGTTGTTACGCAGAGCAAGACGTGCGTGTGCCCCACGTAACACTTTCTCACGGTGTGGAACCATGATTGCGTGATAGAGGTGACCGACCCGGACGACCCGCGGCTCGACGAGTACCGCTTCCTCCGCACCGCCGACCGCAGGCCGGACCGGCCGGGCGGGCTGGGGCTCGTGATCGCCGAGGGCACGATCGCCGTGAGCCGGATGCTCGCGTCGCGCTATCCCCTGCGTTCGATGCTCGGCGTCCGGCGGAAGCTCGAGACCCTGCCGCCGGTCGACGCGCCGGTGTACGTGACGACCGCCGAGGTGATGGCCGAGGTGATCGGCTTCCACCTGAACCGCGGCGTGCTCGCGATGGCCGACCGGCCGGAGCCGCTGTCTGTCTCGTCCGTGATAGACGGTGCGCGGCGGCTGGCCGTGCTGGAGGGCGTCGGTGACCACGAGAACCTCGGCGCCCTGTTCCGCAACGCCGCCGCGCTCGGCGTCGACGGGGTGCTGCTCGGCGCCGGCTGCAGCGACCCGCTGTACCGGCGCAGCGTCCGCGTCTCCATGGGACATGTGCTCGCCGTGCCGTTCACCACGCTGTCGCCGTGGCCTGACGGGCTGAAGGTGTTGCGCGACAACGGCTTCACCGTGATGGCGCTCACGCCGTCCGGCGCGGCGGACCTGTCGTCGGTCGAGCCGCCCGCGAAGGCCGCGGTGATGCTCGGCTCGGAGGGGCCGGGGCTCACGCCGGAGGCGATCGCGGCGGCGGACGTGGCGGTCAAGATCCCCATGGCGGGTGGCGTCGACTCACTCAATGTGGCGACGGCGGGTGCGGTCGCCTTCTACGCTCTCGGGGCGGGCCGATAGTTTCGGAAGGTGTCGATGTCGGGGATACAGCTGCGCGCGAACGGCGAGCGTGCGGTCCTGGTCGGTGACGACGGTGTCGCGGTCACCGAGCCGGGCCGCCTGCCGCTGGGTGTCGAGCTGACCGACGCGCTGCACGAGTGGGCGAAGGTGGCGGCGGCGGTCCGGCGCG
>DASUXA010000099.1:0-15741 GCA_036378155.1 Micromonosporaceae bacterium
TCGCGGCGCAACTTGGCGACGTGCCCGGTCGCCTTCACGTTGTACATCGCCTTCTCGACGCGGCCCTGCTCGTCGATGACGAACGTCGACCGGATCACGCCCTGCACGGTGCGACCGTAGTTCTGCTTCTCGCCGTACGCGCCGTACGCGGTGAGCACTGCCCTGTCCTCGTCGGAGACCAGCGGGAAGGTCAACGCGTCGCGTTCGCGGAACTTGGCGAGCTTCTCCGGCTTGTCGGGGGAGATGCCGACCACCTCGTACCCGGCGGCCTGCAGCGACGCCAGCGAGTCCCGGAAGTCGCACGCCTGCTTGGTGCAGCCCGGTGTCATCGCGGCGGGGTACGCGTACAGCACCACCTTGCGACCGCGCAGATCGGACAGCGACAGCCGTTCGCCGGTGTCGGTCGGCAGGGTGAAGTCGGGTGCCGGGTCGCCGGGCGCGAGTCGGATCTGGGTCATGACGCGACCCTACCGACCCGCGCCCCGTGTCGGGGGGAGCCGCTACTGCGCCTTGTCCACGGCGGCGGTGAGCGCCCCGACAGTGGCGTCGATCTGCTTGCCGTCCACCAGCACCGTCGGCGTCGAGTTCACCCCGCTGCGCGCCGCTTCGTCGGTGACGTGCGCCACCCAACTGGTGTACTTGCCGCTCTTCACGCACGTCGCGAACGACGGGTCGGTGATCCCGGCGGTCTTCGCGGCGTCGATGATCTGGTCGTCGGTGAGCCCGGCGCTGCCTTCGGCGGGCTGCTGGGCGTACATCTGCTTGGTGAACGGGATCAGCTTGCCCACGTCGGAGGCGCACGCGCTGGCGGCGGCGGCGCGGGTCGAGTATCCGGGCGGGTTGCTGTCCCGGTCGAGGATCGCGATCGGGTGGTACACCAGCTTGATCCGCTTGTCGGCGACCATCTGGTCCAGCGTCGAGGCGGCTTCGTCCTCGAACGCCTTGCAGTGCGGACACAGATAGTCCAGGTACACCTCGACCGTCGTCTTCGTGTCCGGGTTCGCCGCCACCAGTCCGGCGGCGCCGCTGGTCGCGTTCTTCGGCGTGTGGTACGAGGCGGGCTTCTGCGCGGAGTACACCGCCCAGCCGACGATCCCGGCGAGCAGCACCACGACAACCGCGACGACGGAGGTGAGGACAGCGCGACGGCGGCGTCGCTCCCGAGCTAGTTGCTCGCGGACGATCCGGTTGGCCTGCTTCTGCTTCGCGCGCGAACTCACGACGCGTCCTCCGTACCGAGTAGGCGGTTGTCTACTGAGAACCTGCTGATCGGGGCGACCACCAGGAAACCGGCGAGGATCAGCAGCCCGACGTCGCGGGCGATCTCCAGCCCGTACGTGGGGCTCTGCCCCTGCGCCAGTTCGCCCCCGGTACCGAAGCAGCCGCAGTCGATCGACAGCCCGCGTGCCCAGACCGAGGCGATGCCGGCGATGTACACCACGAGCAGCGCGCCGGTCACCGCCGCCGCGACCCGGGTGGCGACCCCGAGCAGCAGGAGCACGCCGAGCGCGATCTCGATGAAGGGCAGTGCCGCACCGACCGCCATCGCCACGTCGAACGGCAGGATGCGGTACGCGTTGACGGCGCGTCCCGAACCCGCCAGGTCGCCCACCTTGGTCGCGCCCGCAGCCAGGAACACGCCGGCGAGCACCAGCCGGGCGACCAACGCCACCCAGGGGCGCGCCGTGGTCCACCGACCCGCCGCCTCCGTCGTCGCTGTCGCGTTCATCGAACATCCTTCGCCGGCACGCACATTGGTGGTCCCTCCCGGCCGCTCGGTTCCCGGTACCGCTCCTCCGACGGCGTGATGTGACGCACATCAGGTGCGGCCGTTCCCGGCGTGCTGTCACCCCCGGTGCGGGACTCGGCATCACAGCGTACCCATGCCGGGGCGTCCGCCCGGTTGGTCGTGTCCGGGCTGCTCCGGGCGCCGCGTCCGGACCCCTTGGCGACGGGTACGTACCCGGTGAGCATGATGGTCGGCGTGACATCCGCCCCCCGATCCGCGCGGCTCGGGTCGGTGCTGCTCGGTCTGCTGCTCGGTGTGCTCGTCACGGCGCTCTGGCCCGCCCGGCCGGCGGCGGCCCACGCCAGCCAGGTCGGCACCGTCCCCACGGCGGGCAGCGTGGTCTCCCAGCCGCCGACCGAAGTGGTGGTCACGTTCTCGGAGCCGGTCCAGGCGGTACCGGCGAAGACCGGCGTCACCGGCCCGGACGGCAGGCGCGCCGACTCCGGCAGACCGACCGTCGACGGTCCCACGCTGCACATTCCGCTGCGCACCGGCGCGCGCGGCACGTACCTGGTCAGCTACCGGGTGATCTCGGCGGACGGGCATCCGGTGGGCGGCGGGTTCACGTACTCGGTCGGCGCGCCGTCCGCCACCGTCCCGGTCCCGTCCGTCGCCGCCGGTACCGTCACCGATCCGCTGGTCAGCGGGCTGCTCACGGCAGCCCGGTACCTCGGCTACGCCGGGCTGGTCCTGCTGTTCGGTCCCGTCCTGGTGCTCGCCGCGCTGTGGCCGCGCCGGCTGAGCCGCCGTACCCCGACCCGACTGGCGTTCGCCGGACTAGGGCTGGTCGCCGTCGGCTGCCTCGCCGAGTTCTACCTGCAGGTCCCGTACAGCCAGGGCACGTCCCTGTTCGGGATCACCGGCGAGGACCTGCGCGCCGTGCTCGGCGGCAGGTACGGCAGCGCCCACCTGGTCCGCCTGTTCGTGCTGGGGGCCGCCGTGTTCCCGCTGCGCCCGCTGCTGGCGGGGCGGGGGTCGCGTGCCGACCGGGTACTGCTCGCCGTCCTCGCCGTCATCGGTTTGCTGACCTGGCCGGTCGCCGGGCATCCGAGCACCTCGAAGCTGCCGCCGCTGACCGTGGTCGCCGACACCGCGCACCTGGCGGCGATGGCGGTATGGCTCGGCGGTCTGCTCATGCTCGCGATCTTCCTGCTGCCGCGTGGCAACGCCCGAGAACTCGGCGCGGTACTTCCGGTGTGGTCCCGGTGGGCGACCTGGGCGGTCGTGGTCCTCGCGGCGGCGGGACTGACCCAGGCGGTGATCGAGATCGGCTCGCCGCACGCCCTCGTCGCGACCACGTACGGTCGGCTGGTGATCGCCAAGGCGGCGCTGCTGGCGGTCGTCCTGGTCGCGGCGTGGTTCGCCCGCCGCCTGGCGCACGCGACCGCCGATGCGCCACCGCAGGCGGACCGGGACCCGACCGCCGACCCGCCGCAGCACGCGGACCCGGTGCGGGACGCCACCGCCGAACAAGCAGCGGACGCGGGTGGCGGCTCGCCGGTCGCCCGGCTGCGACGCGCCGTCGTCGTCGAACTCGCCCTGACCGCCGTGGTGCTCGCGCTCAGCGCCGTCCTCGTCCAGCAACCACCCGCCGGCAACGCCCAATCCGGTACCAACGGGCAGGCGAACCTGTCCACCTCGCTCACCCTGACCAGCGACCTGTACTCGTTGCAGGTCGACGTGGACCCGGGCCGGACCGGGCCGAACACGATCCACATCTATGCGTACACCCCGAACGGGCAGCCGCTGCCGGTCAAGGAGTGGAAGGTCACCGCGTCCCTGCCGGCGCAGCAGATCGAGGCGGTCGACGTGGACCTGCTGCCGATCACCGAGAACCACGAGATCGGTCAGATCGACCTGCCGGTACCCGGTCGGTGGCAGTTGCGCTTCACCCTGCGGACCAGCGACATCGACGAAGCGACCGTGGCGGGCACGGTCACCATCACCAAGTAGTGGGAAAGGACCAGGCGACATGAGACGTACCGCGCTGTTCGTCAGCGCCGCGACCGCCGGGCTTGCCGTCGCGCTCGGCGCCGCCGGTACCGCGTCGGCTCACGTCAGCGTGACGCCGGGGCAGGCGGCGCAGGGCGGCTACGCGCGGCTGGCGTTCCGGGTACCGGACGAGAGCGCGACCGCCTCGACCGTCAAGGTCGAGGTGTACCTGCCGAAGGACCAGCCCGTCGCGTCGGTGTCGACCATGCCGGTACCGGGGTGGACGGTGACCCTGACCAAGGAGAAGCTGACCACCCCGGTACAGACCGACGACGGTCAGGTGACCGAGGCGGTCAGTCGGATCACCTGGACCGCCGCCGGGGACGCGGCGATCAAGCCGGGCGAGTTCCAGGAGTTCCCGGTGTCGCTCGGTCCGCTGCCGAAGACCGACAAGCTGGTCTTCAAGGTGCTGCAGAGCTACTCGGACGGTACCGTCACGCGCTGGATCGACGCCTCGGCTCCCGGCGGCGCCGAACCGGAGCACCCCGCGCCGGTACTCACCCTGACCCCGGCTGCCGCCGCCTCGCCCAGCAGCGCCACCCCCGCCACCGGCAGCGCGAGCACGTCGAGCGGCGGCGGCCTCGCCCTCGGGCTCGCCGTCGCGGGGCTGGTCGCCGGGCTCGCCGGGCTCGTCCTGGGCGCGCTGGCGCTGCTGCGTACCCGTCGCGCCGGCTAGCCTTTCCGCGCCGTCGCGCCCGTACCCGACCGTAGGCTGGACGGGAGGCGCTATGGCCCACTGGTTCAGCCGGGAGATCATCGACACCGGTCGGCTGCCGATGTTCTGTTGCTTCCTGGCGATGATCCTCGCGTTCGGTGTCGCCCGATCGGTGACCCGGATGATCCGTGCCGGTACCCGACGCGGACCGCACGACGTCAGCGTCGGCGGCATCCACGTACACCACGTGATCTTCGGGGTGATCCTGCTGATCGGCGCAGGTCTGGCGGGGCTCGCCCTGCCCGACGCGGCGCGGGCGGGGCTCGCCGTATGCGGCGCGCTGTTCGGCGTCGGCGTGGCGCTGGTCCTCGACGAGTTCGCGCTGATCCTGCACCTGCGCGACGTGTACTGGACGCGGGAGGGCCGGGCATCCGTCGACGCGGTGTTCGTCGCGGTCGCCGTCACCGGACTGCTGCTGCTCGGGCTGCACCCGCTGGGAATCGACACCGCCCTGTCCGGCGGTACCGGGAACCGTCCGAGCCTCGCCGGATATCTGTCGGCGGCGGTCGGCGTGCTGTTCAATCTGGCGTTGGCCACGGTGACGGTACTGAAGGGCAAGCTGTGGACCGGTCTGATCGGGCTGTTCATCCCGTTGCTGCTGCTGTTCGGGGCGGTACGGCTGGCGCGACCGTCGTCGCCGTGGGCACGGTGGCGGTACCGACCGGGTTCGCGCCGTTGGGATCGGGCACTCAAGCGGGAGCGGCGAATGCGCGCGCCGATCGAGCGCGCGAAGATACGCGTGCAGGACGCGATCGCCGGCCGGGTCGACACCCGGTGACGCGGTCGCCGGGCAGGAGGTACAGGTGAGCCGGACGGCGGTCACCGAGCGAACCGGTCAGCGGCGCGCCCAGCGGGTCCCGGTCGACCGGGTCGGGCGTCGCCGGGGCGGCGGTTGGCGTGCCCGCATCCCGGAGATCTTCGCCACCGTACTGATCGCGCTCGCCGCGTTCTGCGCGGCGACCGCGGTCAGCGAGGTGTTCATGCTCCGCACCCACGTGGTGCGGTTCTACGTCGACAACCTGCTGCTGCCTGCGCCCGCGAACCTGGGCTACGCCGCGTTCGTGGCGGTGCTCGCCGCGGGCGTGCGCCGCCGCAAGCGGATCGCGTACTGGTTCCTGGTCGTCTACTTCGCGCTGCAGCTACTGGCCGACGCGATCCTGCTGCCGCTGGTCGATGTCGCTCGCACCGACTGGGACATCCCGCGCATCCCGTCCGACGCGCCCGTGCTGCTCGGCATCAACCTCGCGCTCACTGCAGGCGTGCTCGGCGTGCTGTACGCGGCACGGGGCGAGTTCTACGCCCGCGTCCAGCGCGCCAGCCTGCCCAAGGCGGCCAGCGTCCTGGTGATCCTGCTGGCCGCGTTCATCATGATCGGTACCGGTCTGGTGGAGGCGTTCCCCGGCTCGCTGCGCCCCGGCACCGACCGGTTGACGTACACGGCGGAAAAGGTCCTCGGCGGCGCGTTCGTCTTCGACATCACCCGGCGCGGTCACGCCCCCGGCGGCGTCAACCTGGTCCTCGGTCTGTTCGGCGCGATCGCGCTGTTCGTCGCGTTGGCTGTGCTGTTCCGGTCGCAGCGCGTGGCGTCCCAGTTGACCCCCGCCGACGAGCAGCACATCCGGGAACTGCTCGCCGCGTCGGGGGAGCGCGACTCGCTCGGGTACTTCGCCACCCGGCGCGACAAGGCGGTGATCTTCTCGTCCAGCGGCAAGGCGGCGATCACCTACCGGGTGGTCAACGACGTGGCGCTCGCCAGCGGCGACCCGCTCGGCGACCCGGAGGCGTGGCCGCCGGTCATCGAGGCGTGGCTGGACGAGGTGCGGCGGTACGCCTGGATTCCGGCGGTCATGGGTGCCAGCGAGGAGGGCGCGACCGCGTACGCCCGAGCCGGGCTGCGCGTGATCGAACTCGGCGACGAGGCGATCATCCACGTCCGGAACTTCACCCTCGACGGGCGCGAGATGCGCCAGGTCCGCCAGGCGGTCAACCGGGTCGAACGCGCCGGGTACACGGTGCGTATCCGCCGGCACGGGCGGATCAGCCCGGACGAGATGACCCGGATCATCGAACTCGCCGCCCGGTGGCGCGACACGGAGACCGAACGCGGCTTCTCGATGGCGCTGGGTCGACTGGGCGATCCGGCGGACAGCCAGTGCGTACTCGTCGAGGCGCTGGACCGGGACGGGCGCGAGGCGGCGCTGCTGTCGTTCACCCCGTGGGGGCGCCACGGGCTGTCGCTGGACCTGATGCGCCGCGACCGCAACTCCGACAACGGGCTGATGGAGTACATGGTCACCGCGCTGGTCGACGCCGCGCCCCGGCTGGGCGTGGAGCGGATCTCGCTGAACTTCGCGGTGTTCCGGGCGGTGTTCGAGGAGGGCGCGAGGATCGGCGCGGGACCGGTGCTGCGGGCGTGGCGGAGCCTGCTGCTGTTCTTCTCGCGATGGTTCCAGCTGGAGTCGCTGTACCGGTCGAACGTCAAGTACCGCCCCGAGTGGGTGCCGCGATTCCTGTGCTACCGGGACCGCCGGGAGATGGCGGCGGTCGCGCTCGCCTCCGGCATCGCCGAGGGTTTCGTCAAGGTACCGAGTCTGCGGACCCTGCTGCGGCGCGGGCGGTCCGCGCCGGCGCTGCCGGTACCGCCGACCGGTCCGGAGCAGCCGGAGGCTCCGGTCGACGTCGCCGCGCCGACCGGCGAGGAGCAGCCCGCCGCGCGGCAGCCCGTCCTGCCGGAGCAGGTACGGGTACGGATGGCGAAGGTCGACGCGCTGCGGGCGGCGGGCGTCGACCCGTACCCGGCTGAGTTCCCGCGTACCGACGAATGCGGCGCGATCCGCGACCGGTACGCCGGGCTCGCCCCGGACAGCCGCACCGGCGCCACGGTCGGTGTCGCCGGACGTGTGGTCCTGCTGCGCGACCACGGCGCGATCTGTTTCGCCACGTTGCGGGACTGGTCCGGCGACCTGCAGGTGATGATCACGACCGAGGGCGTGGGTCCGGACCGGCTCGCCGACTGGAAGGCGAGCGTCGACCTGGGCGACCACGTCGGGGTCACCGGCGAGGTGGTCACCTCGAAGCGCGGCGAGGTGTCGGTACGCGCCGACGCCTGGACGATCACCGCCAAGTGCCTGCGTCCGCTGCCGGACAAGCACGCCGGGCTCGCCGACGCGGAGGCTCGGGTCCGCCAGCGGTACCTCGACCTCGTGATCAACCCGCAGGCGCGGGAGACGCTGCGGGTGCGCGCCGCCGTGCTGCACGCGCTGCGCACCTCGCTGGTCGAGCGCGGGTACCTCGAAGTCGAGACGCCGATGCTGCAACGGGTGCACGGCGGCGCGAACGCCCGCCCGTTCGTCACCCACAGCAACGCCTACGACCTGCGGCTGTACCTGCGGATCGCGCCCGAGTTGTACCTCAAGCGGCTGGCGGTCGGCGGGGTGGAGAAGGTCTTCGAGATCGGACGCAACTTCCGCAACGAGGGCGTCGACGCCACCCACAACCCCGAGTTCACGATGCTCGAGGCGTACCAGGCGTACGCGGACTACACCACGATGCGGCAGTTGGCGCGGGAACTGATCGTGGCGGCGGCGGTCGCGGCGCGCGGCAAGCCGGTCGCCCGGCGACCGGACGGGTCCGAGATCGACCTGTCCGAGGAGTGGCCGGTGGTACCGGTGTACGAGGCGGTGAGCCGCGTGCTGGGCGCCGACGTCGACCCGGACACCCCGGTGGACCGGCTGCGGGCCCTGGCGCGGGCGAAGGACGTCCCGCACGACCCGACGTGGGACGCGCCGCACCTGGTCCTCGAGGTGTACGAGCGGCTGGTCGAGGCGGTCACCGACGGGCCCACGTTCTACGTCGACTTCCCGACCGAGGTGTCGCCGCTGACCCGCGCCCACCGCGCCGACGCGCGTCTGGCCGAGCGCTGGGATCTGGTCGGGTTCGGCGTGGAGTGGGGGACGGCGTACACCGAGCTGATCGACCCTGCCGAGCAGCGTCGGCGGCTGACCGCGCAGTCGCTGCTCGCCGCCGGCGGCGACCCGGAGGCGATGGAGTTGGACGAGGACTTCCTGCACGCCCTGGAGTACGCGATGCCGCCCACCGGCGGGCTGGGGTTGGGCGTGGACCGCCTGGTGATGGCGCTGACCGGGCTGCCGATTCGGCAGACCCTGCCGTTCCCGCTGGTCAAGCCGAGCGGCTCCGGCAACTGAGGCGCGCGACGACCGACGGCGACCAGACACGGCGTTGCCCCCCGCGAGGGGTGCGGGGGGCAACTGTCACCGGGGGTGACGCCTGTCGAACTGTCACCGGGGGGTGACGCCTGCGGACAGTCACCTGGTGGGACGTCTGTTGTGGTAGAGCCTGCGCAATCGGACTGATCCGACATTAACCCGGCAGAGCCGTTAGCGCTAGATCTGTCTATTCGTTCGCGATTTTGGTATAACGACGCGCGTCCATCGCGGTTACCGTTTCGTCCCCGGTCTCTTCGCGCGGCGCGGCACGTACCGGCAGCGCGACCAGCAGGACGATCATCAGCAGCAGGAACCAGTTGTCGATGAAGAACCCGGCGATACCGTGCTGGTACCGCGGGTCGAGTCCCCAGTCGAACCACTGGATCGGGGCGACGGTCACCGTCAGGTAGACCGCGATCGCGAACCCGATCAGCGCGCGCCGGTGCCGCGCCCCACTGGTCGCCGCGTCGACCAGGACGACCAGGGCCGGCACGAACCAGTACAGGTGGTGGTCCCAGGTCACCGGGCTGAGCAGCGACCCGGCGATACCGGTCAGCGTCACGCCGGACAGCTCGTCGCCGGCAGCCGCCGCGCGGGCGGCGCGGACCAGCCCGTACCCGGCGGCGAGCACGCCCAGCACCAGCCACACCGCCCGGTTCGGTTCGACGGGCGCGGCGAGCCGGGCGAGCGCGCCGAGGATCGACTGGTTCGTGATCCGGTCCAGATGCCCGACCCGGTGCGGGTCCCACATCGCCTGTGTGAAGAAGCGCCACGAGGCGTGCGGCGCGACCGCGGCGGCCAGCAGCGTCGCCGCGGCGGCGGTACCGACGGCGGTCGCCGCGGCGCGCCACCGGCGGGTGATCAGCAGGTACACGATGAAGATCGCGGGCGTGAGTTTGATCGCGGCGGCGAGCCCGACGCCGACCCCGGCGAGCCTCGATCCGCGCGGTACCGCGACCAGCAGGTCGCCCACGACCAGCGCGGCGAGCACGAGATTGACCTGCCCGAACGTGACCGTCTCGCGGATCGGTTCGAGGGCGGTGACCAGCGGTACCGCCAGCGCGACCAGGTACCACCTGGGCTGGTCGTGCCGTCGCGCCACCGGCGCGACCAGCCACCACGTGGTCAGACCGATCGCGACCAGGTTGACCAGGCTGAACACGGCGACCGCCGCGAGGTACGGCGTCCACGCCAGGGGCAGCATGAGCAGCGCGGCGAACGGCGGGTACGTGAACGGCAGGCTGCCTTCGACCGGGTCCGGTCGCGCATAGTCGTACAGGTTGTGGCCGTGCGCCCACCAGCGCACCGCCTCCCAGTAGATGCGCAGGTCCAGGAAGTTGTGCCGGTTGCCGTACCACAGATGGGCGGAGACGAGGACCAGCACGACCACGGCGACGGTGACGATCCGACGCCGGTTGTCCCGCCTGGTCGTACCCTCGCCCGCGCTGCTCATCGCCGCTCCTTCACCCGCCGGGCGCCACCCTACCGACCACCTGACTATCGTCTCGGCCACGACCGCCCGGTGCGGTGGTCCCGTGGAACCCGGTTGGCCCTACGCTTGGTGCTGTGGGTGATCTTCTCGTCTGGATCGACTGCGAAATGACCGGGCTCGACCTCAGCCGCGACGCGCTGATCGAGGTCGCGATCCTGGTCACCGACCCTGATCTCAACGTGCTCGGTGACGGGCTCGACGTGGTGGTACACGCGCCGGACGAGGTCCTCGACTCGATGGTCGACGTGGTGCGTGACATGCACGCCAGGTCCGGTCTGACCGAGGCGGTCCGGGCGTCCACGGTTTCGGTCGGCGAAGCCGAGGACATGATTATGACGTACCTCACCGAGCACGTTCCGGATCCGCGTACCGCCCCCCTGTGCGGCAACTCGATCGCGACCGATCGCGGTTTCATCGCTCGCGACATGCCGAAACTCGACGCCCATCTGCACTACCGCATGATCGACGTGTCGTCGATCAAGGAGTTGTGCCGTCGCTGGTACCCGCGCACCTACTACGGGCAGCCGGCGAAGGGGCTGGCGCACCGGGCGCTCGCGGACATCAAGGAGAGCATCCGGGAGTTGGAGTACTACCGGCGGACGATCTTCGTTCCCGGGCCGGGTCCGGACGTGGACACCGCCAAGACCATCGCAGCCGAGGTCAGCCAGCGGTTCTGACGCTTCCCCGACCGCCGGCGAAACCGATCGCCAACCCGTTCGACGCGGGGCGGGTCGGTGTGGCTATCATGGTGCGGCACTCGCCGGTCGCGTTCGCTCCGGCGGAGCGCATGGTGGCCGTAGCTCAGTTGGTAGAGCACCGGGTTGTGGTCCCGGGTGTCGAGGGTTCAAGTCCCTTCGGTCACCCTGTAGTTCAATCTGCGTTTGCGCAGTTCAGCCCCGGTTTTCGGACCGGGGCTGAGGTGTCTTGGGTGCGTGCGCGGGTCGGTCGACCGGCAACCGGGCGGCGATCGCGGCGGCGATACCCGCCAGCACGTCCGGGTCCTTCATCGCGGCGAGCACCGCCACGTTGACCTGGTCCTGCGTCGGGTACCGGGCAGGCGACCCGGCGCCGTCGAGCATCGCCTCCAGCCGGCTCAGGCGGTCGGAGACCGCGGTGACCGCCGGCAGGATCTGCTGCGACGCGGCGCGGCTGATCTCGGTCAGCCAGTCCGCCGCCTTGTACTGCCTGCCCTGGCAGTCGGTAAGCAGCTCGTCCCAGGCGGACATCGTTCCTCCCAGCGTCGCGATCAGATCGGCGAGCGTTCCCCGGTACGCCGAGACGTCGCAGCAGCGCTGCTTGCCGACGGTCAACTGCGACCCGTACTGCAGCAGCAGCGGCGACTGACCGCCGTACGAGGACCAGCGAGTCGACGCGTCGCCCGGGTACGCCTCGCGGTAGTGCCGGACCGGGTTCGAGCCGTACGAGCTGGCCCACAGCCGGTACCGCAGCCCGGTCAGCCGCTCCCCGTACAGCCAGCGCGGCGCGTACACCAGCACCCGCGAAGCGGACACCTGGGCTCTGTTGCACAGCAGGTCGCCGAACGCGTTGATCTCCTCGACGTTCGGCTCCCGCGTCAGGTAGCTGAACTGTTCCGCGTCGATCCGCCAGACCCAGCACGGGTGCTGGCGCCACCACGGCACCTGGGCCTCGACCGTGGAGAGGAGGTATTCGACCTGGTCGGCGACCGGGCCGGGATGGAGCACGAAGTACGGGCCGAGGATCGGCATGGCGACGGCGCGGGCACGCCCCATCGCCGGGCGGTAGTAGGGGTCGGCGTCGTAGTGGTGGCCCTCGGCGCACCTGTGTACGAACATGTCGACGCCGTCACGGCGGGCGGCGGCGAGGTCCATCGGCCCCCGGTGCCAGTCGTTGTGCGACGCGTCCCAGGCGAAGACGGTCATGCGCTGTCAACTCGCTCGACACGTGTGATCCGCATTTGTCTCGCCCCCATCCACATCCATCGTGCCGCGACGGTCATGGATGTCATCACCGTGACGAGTGACAACGGGCGGTCGGAAAGCTGTCAGCTGTGCGTCGGCGCGGGGGAGAGCGCCACCTGGGTACCAGGCGGAAGCGCGCTCGCCTTGACGTAGTCGTCCCAGCTCTGGTCCCAGTCGGTCCAGCCGTCGCCCCACTTCAGGTGCTTCTCGGTGTTCTTGACGGTCACCGGGTCACCGACCTGGACCTGCCCGAACAGCCACTGCGCGTTCTCGGTGGACAGGTTGACGCAGCCGTGCGACACGTTGCGCACGCCCTGGTCCGCCACCGACCACGGCGCCGCGTGGATGTACTCGCCGCCCCAGGTCAGCCGCATGTCCCAGTACACCTTCGTGCGGTACCCGTCCTTCGAGTCGACCGGCACGCCGTACGTCGACGAGTCGAACCACTCCCACTGGTTCTTGATCATGACGACCATGTTGCCGCTCGACGACGGGGCGGCCGGCTTGCCCAGGCTCACCGGCATGGTCTTCACCACCTGACCGTCCCGGCTGAACGTCAGCCGCTTGGTGGTGTTGTCGATCTCGATGGTCTGCCGCTTGCCGACCGACGCGCGCACCGTCAGGTCGTCCACGCCGTACCACCCGCCGCCCAACGGCAGCCCACCCAGCGCGGCGCGCAGCGAGATCCTGGTGCCCGGCTGCCAGTAGTCCTTCGGTCGGTAGTGCACCTCCGTGGGGGAGAACCACGCCCAGGTCCCCTCCTGAGCCGGTTCCGTGGTGACGAACAGGCGCTTCTGTACCGCCGCCCGCCGGTCCTCGGCAACCGCGTGGTTGAACGTCAGCACGATCGGCATCCCGACCCCGACCGTTTCGTCGTCGCCGAGGTAGGAGTGCACGCTGACCAGGTTCGCCGGCTTCGCCATCGTGGTGAAGGTCGTGGTCGTGGTGCCGCTCTTGTCGCCCAGTTTCGCGGTGACCTTCAACGTGTACGTGGCGCCGTAGCGCAGTTGCTCCGCCGGTACCCAGGACGACCCGTCCGCGCGCGACGAGCCGTCGACCGTCGACCCGCTGCCGTCGGTCAACTCGACGCTGGTCGTGGCGCCCTGCTTCGCGCGGTACGTGATCTCCGCCGAGGTCGGTACGTCGGTCGCCTTGTCGCGCGGGTACGTGACGGCGGGAGCGAGCGGATTCTTCGCCGGCGCGCTGCTACCCGTCCCGTGCCAGGTCGCGCCCGATCCGCCGCACCCGGCCAGGGTGAGCACCCCGATCAAGCCGAGCAGCAACAGCAGCTTCCGGTACACCCGCATCCACTCCCTCCCCGCGAGCCGTCTGTCCAGCCTCCCCCAGGCACGTACGCAGTCCATCGTCCCCCAGTCGCCGCGGTCGGCAACGGTACCGGGCGGTTGCGACAGTAAGCGACGGGCGATCATGGACGGGACAAAGCACGCGAACTGCGCGGTGTCGCTGGCGTTGCCGCTGGTCAGCGGCCGGTACGGGGGACGCGGACATTCGATTGGAGGTCGCTCGGCAGGGCATGCTATGGTTTCACGCGTTCCAGTGAGCGCCGCTAGCTCAACTGGCAGAGCAGCGGACTCTTAATCCGCGGGTTCGGGGTTCGAGTCCCTGGCGGCGCACCAGCAAGAACGATGCAGGCCCGGTCCTCTAGGACCGGGCCTGACCCCTTCTCTTGACCCCTATGTCACTCGGCGAACAGGTGGTTGAGGCGGTCCACAGCGGCGCGCTGGACCTTCCGTGTGGCCTCAACGTAAATCGTCTTCGTGATCGTGGGGGAGCTGTGGCCGAGGACATCTTGGATGTTCTCGATTGGGACGCCTTGCTCATACAGCAGAGTCGCGCACGAATGGCGCAGATCGTGGAATCGGATACGCCGTAGTCCAGCCTGGTCGAGAAGGCGCGCGAAGTGTCGGTTGAGATTTCGCGGCTCGATCGGCGTACCGATTGAAGTAGTGAAGATCAAGCCGTGTTCCTTCCATCGCTTGCCCGCTGCCTCGCGTTCGTGCGCCTGAGCGGTGCGGTGCTGGCGAAGTGCTGCGACGCATGGCGCGGGAAGCGCAATCACGCGTTCCGAGTCGTCGGACTTCACCGGGCCGAACGTCAGCCGGCCGTTCAAGCGCTGCAACGTCTGGCGGACGTGCAGCTCTCCCGAAACCGGGTCCAGGTCGACCCATCGCAAGCCGAGCGCTTCGCCTCGTCGCAGGCCGAGCGACAACGCTACGGCGTACAGCGGGTACAGCCGGTCCGTGCGCGCGACGCGCAGGAATTGGGTTGCCTCCTCGGCAGTGAACGGCGTGAAGTGCGGACGGTACTTGTGCGGTAGCCGGAGGTTCTTCGCGGGATTCTCCGGAATCAAGCCGTCAATGACGGCGTCCTGTAGCGCGGCGCGCAGCATGCGGTGAAGGTGACGCACCGTGCCGTCAGCCGGAAATGCCTCGCAGCATTCCCGCGGCCGACGGGCACAGCATCGCGCTCGCTGTCCGGACGCGACGCGGACCGCGTCCTTGCCCTGCGCGCAGCACTGGCACGTTTCCTTCACCCTGTTCAGGAAGACCCGGATCTCCGGCGGTTGGAGCCGCGCCAGCCGCTTTGAGCCGAGCATCGGCACGATGTAGCACCGGGTGAGCCATTCGTAGCTGCGGAGTGTGCTCGGCCGCACGCGCTCGCCCACCACCTCACGTAGCCAGTAGGCCATGAACTCCTCGACGTTGCCGATGGTCGCGGCGACGCGCACTCCGGCCTGAGCCTTCGCCTTCAGCGCAGTCAGTTTCTCGTGAGCTTCCTCCCACGTCGCGCCGTAGACGCTCCGGCGGACCTCGCGGCCGTCAGTGGTGAAGACCCAGGCGCGGCCCTCGTACCGTCCGTCGCCGCGCCTGCGGATGTTGCCTTCGCCATTGACGTTCCGCTTCGCGGTCCGGCGGCGCTGTGCCGCTTCCTGGTCGTTGATGCGGGTCGTCTTCATCAGGCGGCCTCCTCGATCAGACGCGAGAGGTAGGCGTCGACTGACTCCCGTACGACGCGACGGGCGCGGCCGATGCGAACGGACGTGACTTCCCGTTGCTTGATCAGGCGGTAGACGGTCCACTGCGAGACGGCCAGGCGTTCGGCCACCTCCTGAACTGTCATCAGGGGATCGGTTGGGGGTACTGCCACACTTCTACGGGCTGTGCCATGCGGCGTGAGTCGCACAGAGAGCGCCTTTCCGTCCATGGTGGTCAGTAGGTGGAGGGTGGGGGTCGGGCATCGACAGGGACCGTTTGAACGGCCCGCTGTGCGGCCCGTAGAGCCAAGATCTGGCATGGTTTGGTGGGATAGGTACCGGTGAGTCGGTCTAGCGCTTCTCAGGCGGCCGATTCTGGGCGGGCATCGGGCGGTCGTTCGACCGTGTCGGGTCATGCGCGGCCACCGTCGATGACTCGTAGAGGCGGGGAAGCCGTACCAGCCGTACCACCCGTATCAGTGCTGGTCAGGGGCGGTACGGCTTTGTCGCTGGTACGGCTTGAGCCGTACCGCTCGTCAGGTCGTACCGGGGTTGAGCTGGGCGGGTACGACTGGTACGGCTGGTACGGCTC
>DASUXA010000100.1:0-43175 GCA_036378155.1 Micromonosporaceae bacterium
GAACCCGGAAGCTAAGCCCTCCAGCGCCGATGGTACTGCACCCGTGAGAGTGTGGGAGAGTAGGACGCCGCCGGACAAACAACCCACAATTTGAGGGCCGCCCCCACACCAACAACGGGGGCGGCCCTCAAACGCATCCACACCCCCACCGCAGAGCACGGTCAGGAAGGAAGTACCGCTGTGAACGGCTCATCACCGTACGACCGGCGTCGAGGCGACGACGGTCGCGGTGGCTCTCGACGCGGTGGACCGTCAGACGCCGGTGGCGGACGGTCGGGCGGCGAACGCAGCTACCGCGACCGTGGCGAGGGCCGCCGCGACGACCAGGGCGGTTTCCGTCGCGATGACCGAGGCGGTTTCCGCCGCGACGAAGGACGACAACACCGCTCGGACAACGGGCGCGGGTTCGGCGGTGACCGGGGCGGCGCCGGTCGTGACGACCGGGGCGGTCCGCGGCGCGGCCAAGGCGGCGCCCGTCGCGAGGATTGGGGTGGCGCGCGCGGCGGCCAGGGCGACCAGCGAGTTTGGCGGGAGCGCGACGGTGACCCACGCCGCGACGAGCCGCCCCGAGGAGAGCCGCGCGATCGCGGTTGGCAGGGCGACCGTGGCGGGCGCCAGGACTGGCGTGGCTCCGCGGGGTCGCAGCGCCGAGGCGGGGAGCCGGGGGAAGGCTCCGGGTACGGGCGAGGACCGCGCGACAGTGGCGGCTATCGCGGCGGAGGCTTCGGCGACCGCGACCGCGATCGTTACCGCGACGGGGACCGTGATCGTTACCGCGACGGGGATCGCGACCGCGATCGTTACCGCGACGGGGATCGGGACCGGAGCCGAGATCTCGGCGACCGTGATCGCGACCGGCGCGGCGGGTACGCGTCGGGGGACCGTGGGCGGGGCGCGGAGCGTCGCGGCGGGTACCCGCCGAGAGATCGTGACGGACAGCGGTACCGCGCCGATCGGGAGCGCCCCCGTTACGGTGATGGACCGGGCCCGTCCGACGACAGGCGCGGCGCGGGTGACTTCGGCCGGTCGGAGCAGCCACGGCGGTGGGACAGCGGCGACCGGGAACCGTTCCGGCGCGACCGCGACGCGACTCGCGGCGACCGGTCGCCGCGCAGCGGCGACCAACGCGACCGGCGTAGCCGCGACGACCGCGACCGGGAGTGGCGTCCGCGTCAGGACCGCGACCGGGAGTGGCGTCCGCGTGAGGACCGCGATCGGGCGCCGCGTCGCGACAGTGGCGATCGGGCGCCGCGCCGCGACGGTGGCGACCGGCAGCGGTCGTACCAGCGGGACTATCGCAGCGAGGAGCGGCGGGACCGCGGCGAGCGTCCCGGCGTGCGGCGGGATCGCGAGGCGCCGCGGCGGGACGGCGGTACCGAATCGGGTCGCGCCGAGCATGTCGAGCGGCAGGCGAGCGTCGAACGCGGTCCGGAACTGCCCGACGACATCAAGGCGAGCGACCTCGACCATGAGGTACGCGACGAGCTGCGGGCGCTTGCCCGTTCGGTGGCGGACACCGTCGCCCGCCACCTGGTCGCGACCGGTCGACTGATTGACGAGGATCCGTCCCTCGCCCTGGCTCACGCGCTCGCCGCGCGTCGGTCCGCGTCGCGGATCGGCGTGGTCCGCGAAGCGGTGGGGCTCGCCGCGTACCACGCGGGCGAGTGGCAGACCGCGATCAGCGAGCTGCGCGCCTACCACCGGATCACCGGGCGACAGAGCCACTTGGCGGTGCTCGCCGACGCGGAGCGGGCGCTGGGCCGCCCGGAGCGCGCGGTCGACATGTACCGCACCGCCGATCGCGCCGCGTTGAGCAGCGAGGAAGCGATCGAGCTGCTCATCGTGGCGGCAGGGGCGCGAGGCGACCTGGGTCAACACGACGCGGCGGTCGCCATGCTCCAGGTACGCGAACTGGCGGCGGACGGGCCGTGGGCGGCGCGGCTGCGGTACGCGTACGCCGACGCGCTGCTGCGCGTGGGTCGCCGCGACGAGGCCCGTGAATGGTTCGCGCGCGCCTTGGACGCCGACGAGGACGGCGCGACCGACGCGGCGGAGCGACTCCTGGAACTCGACGGCGTCAGCCTTGAGGACGACGACCTCGACGAACCCGGCGACAACCTGAACGAGTCCGGCGACGACCTCGACGAGGACGACCGCCACGACGACACCGACGACGACCCCGACGAGGACGACGACGCCGCGCACAGCGACGACGAGGATCGCGCCGACGACGAGCGCGACGGCGGGAGCCCCACCAACGACGGGGACGACGGTGCCGGCGAGACGATCGACGCGGAACGGTCCGGGGAGGACGGGGCGGCGTGAGCGGTACCGTCGTCGACCGGTACGACCTGGTCGTGCTCGACCTCGACGGGGTGGTGTACCTGGGGGAGCAGCCGATCCCGGGTGCCGCGCCGGCGGTGTCCGCCCTGCTCGACCGGGGTAAGCCGGTCATCTTCGCGACGAACAACGCGTCCCGTACCCCGGCTGAGGTCGCCACCCTGCTCGTCGGGCTCGGCGTCCCGGCGACCGCTGACCAGGTGTTCACCTCGGCGCAGGCATCGGCCCGGGAACTGGCGCGTCGCCTGCCCGCCGGCAGCCCCGTCCTCGTGGTCGGGGCGCCCGCGTTGGCGACCGAAGTGACCGCGGTCGGACTGCGTCCGGTGTACCGGGCGGCTGACGATCCGGTCGCGGTCGTGCAGGGGTACGCGGCGGATGTCGGCTGGTCGCACCTGGCTGAGGCGTGTCTGGCGGTACGGGCGGGCGCGTTGTGGCTGGCCACCAACGTCGACCGGACGCTGCCGTCGCCCCGTGGACCGCTGCCCGGAAACGGGTCGCTCGTCGCTGCGCTCGCCACGGCCCTGGGACGCCAGCCCGATGCGGTGGTCGGCAAGCCCGGACCCGACCTGTTCGCCCGCGCCGCCGAACAGGCGGGCGCGCGCGACGCGCTGGTGGTCGGCGACCGGCTCGACACCGACATGGTGGGCGCGGCTCGGGCCGGTATGGACCGGCTGCTCGTCCTCACCGGCGTGGCGAGCGCGGCGGATCTGCTTCTCGCACCCGCGGACCAGCGCCCCACCCATGTCGGCGCGGACCTCGGCGCGCTGTCCATGGTGGACTGCGAGCTACGGGTACCGTCCGCCGTCGATTCGGGCTGGCGGGTCCGTCGGGACGGGAACGAACTGCTGCTCAGCGGGCAGGGAGACGCCGTGGCGGCGCTGCGCGCGCTGTGTACCGCCTCGTGGGCGGGGACCCCGACGGCGACGGTGACCGCGACCACCCCGGAGGCGAAGGCGGCGCTGACCGCGCTCGGCCTGACCGGGTGACGCCGTACTACATCAGCTTGCGCAGTTTGATCAGGTCGAACGGGCTCGCGCTGACCTTCAGCCGACCGGACATCCAGGTCTTGAAGAAGTCGAGCTGACCGGACACCATCGCCAGCAGGTCGTCGCTGGTCGTGGTCAGCCGCATCTTCGCTCGCGGGTCGTCGCCGTCGGTGAGGTCGCGGATCTGCCCGTCGACGAAACGTCCGTGGAACGACACACCGAGATCGTCGAGGGTGACCGCGATGGGACGGTCGAGGCTGAGCCGCCCGTTGATCTCGGCGGCATTCGCCGCCATGCGGTCCGCGAGCTCCTTCAACGCCTCCCGGCACTCCTCCACGGTCGCCATGTAGGGACGGTACCGCATGGACCGGGTGCCGCCGCCCGGTAGCGTGGCATGCGGAAACCTGTCGGGTTGCGGGGGCGGCGGAAGGAGAGACGGGGAATGCAGCGGGATGCGTGGCGGTCCTACCTGGGGCTGGCGCTCGGGCTGACCGAACAGTCACGGAAGAAGGCGACGCAGGTCGCCAAGGCGTTGGTGGGCAGGGGCGGCGTGACCGCCGAGCAGGTGCAGACTATGGCCGAGGAACTGCTGCGGGTCGGTTCGGCTAACCGGGACGCGGTCGTGCAGGTGGTCCGCGCCGAGTTGGACAACGCGCTGCAGCGCGTCGGGCTGGTCCGCGCCGAAGAGGTCGAGCAGCTCAACGCACGGGTACGGGATCTGGAACTCCAACTGCGCCGGGCCGAGCAGGCAGCTGGACAGCCGGCGGCGGCTGAGCCCGGTACCGCTGCCGAGCGTGCCGCCGAGCCCGCGCCGCCGACCGTGGTGAAGAAGGTCGCGAAGAAGGCGGTGAAGAAGGCGCCCGCCACCCCGGCTGCCACCGCCGAGGCACCGGCTGCGCAGCCAGCCGTCCCGGCCGCGAAGAAGGCTGCCAAGAAGGCGGTCGCCAAGAAGACGGCGAACAAGGCGGCGCCGGCGGCGGAGCAGTCGACGCCCGAGGCAGCCAAGAAGGCCACCGTCGTCAAGAAGGCCACCCGTGGGCGGGTACAGCCGTGACCGAACCGGTCGACTCCACTGTGGAGCCGGCGGCCCAGGCGGGCCGTACCGGCGATCCGGGCGTCGACGCCGCGCTGGAGACGCTCGACGCGTCCGAGGGCCGACCGCTGGCCGAGCAGGTCGCCGCGTACCAGCGGGTACACGAGGCGCTGCAAGCCACCCTCGCGCAGATCGACGAGGGCTAGCCGGCGGTGGCGCGTCGTAACCGCCTGGACGCCGAACTGGTACGCCGAGGGCTGGCCCGCTCCCGGGAGCAGGCGGCTGAACTGGTGGCGGCGGGGCGGGTCGAGGTACGCGGCACGGTCGCCCGCAAACCCGCCGCGATGGTCGAACTCGCCGACCCGGTCCGCGTGCTCGGTGACGAGCCGGGCGACGGGTACGTGTCGCGGGGCGCCCACAAACTGGTCGGCGCGCTTGCCGCGTTCACCCCGCTCGGCCTGACCGTGACCGGTCGGCGCTGCCTGGACGCCGGGGCGTCGACCGGCGGGTTCACCGACGTCCTGCTGCGCAACGGCGCTCGCGAGGTGGTCGCGGTGGACGTCGGGTACGGGCAGCTCGCCTGGTCGCTGCGCACCGATGCGCGGGTACGGGTCATCGACCGGACCAACGTGCGGCAGCTGACCCCGGACGCGATCGGCGGACCCGCCGAGCTTACCGTCGCCGACCTGTCCTTCATCTCGCTGCGGCTGGTGCTGCCCGCCCTCGCCGCGTGCACGGTCGCCGACGGCGACCTGGTACCGATGGTCAAACCGCAGTTCGAAGTGGGCCGCGAGCGGGTCGGGTCGGGCGGCGTGGTGCGCGACCCGGCGTTGCGTGCCGAGGCGGTGCTCGCCGTCACGTCGACCGCCGCCGATCTCGGCTTCGGGGTCGGCGGAGTTACCGTGAGCCCACTGCCGGGACCCTCGGGCAACGTCGAGTTCTTCGTGTGGCTGCGCCGGGACGCGCCGCCGCCGGACGAGCCCCGGATCCGCGCGGTGGTGGAGGCTGGTACGGAGGTGGGTCGATGAGCCGGGCCGCGTTGCTGGTGACGCACACGGGGCGACGACTGAACATGGAGCACGCCCGCACGGTCGCCGCCGACCTGGGCGCGGCCGGGTTCGAGGTACGAGTCGTCGCCGACGAGGCGGACGACCTGCATCTGCCCGGCGTGGTGCCGGTGAGCGGCCCGCACGCGGCGGACGGTACCGAGATCGTGGTCGCCCTCGGCGGCGACGGGACCCTGCTGCGCGCCGCGGAATTGGCGCGACCGGTCAAGGTACCGCTGCTCGGCATCAACCTCGGCAAGGTCGGTTTCCTCGCCGAAGCGGAGGTCCACGACCTGGACCGCGCGGTGCGCGACGTGGTCGACCACACGTACGAGGTGGACGAGCGGCTCACCCTCGACGTCACGGTCGAGCACGACGGGCAGGTCACCGCCCAGTCCTGGGCGTTGAACGAGGTCAGCGTCGAGAAGGCGGCTCGGGAGCGGATGCTCGAACTGCTGCTCGACGTGGACGGTCGGCCGCTGTCGCGGTACGGGTGCGACGGAGTGGTGTGCGCCACGCCGACCGGCTCCACCGCGTACGCGTTCTCCGCCGGCGGTCCGGTCGTGTGGCCCGAGGTGGAGGCGCTGCTGCTCGTACCGATCAGCGCCCACGCGCTGTTCAGCCGGGCGCTGGTGACCGCGCCCAGTTCCACCATCACGATCACGGTCGATCCGTACACCACCCGTGCGCTGCTGTGCTGCGACGGTCGACGGGTGTTCGACGTGGAGCCCGGCGCGCGGGTCACGGTGCGTCGCGGCAGTCTGCCGGTGCGGGTGGTGCGGCTGCATCCGCGACCGTTCACCGATCGCCTGGTCGCCAAGTTCGCCCTGCCGGTGACCGGTTGGCGGGGCAACTCCGGCTGACCGGGGCGGGTCGCGGCGGGCGGTGGGACGCCCGGTGTCCACAGCCCGTGGTGGCGACTGGCCTGTGTCGCACCTCGCCGCTACTGTCGGGCACTGTGCTGGAGGAGCTTCGCATCACCGGCCTGGGCGTCATCGAGGACACCACGCTTCCGCTCAGCCCGGGGATGAACGCCATCACCGGCGAGACCGGTGCGGGCAAGACGATGGTCGTCACCGGCCTCGGGCTGCTGTTCGGCGGCCGTGCCGACGCCGGGCGGGTGCGCGCCCAGCCGGGCCGCGCGGTGGTCGAGGGCCGGTTGCGGCTGGCCGCCGACCAGGCTGCGGCGGTGCACGCGCGGGTGGTCGACGCCGGTGCCGAGCCGGACGAGGACGGCACGTTGCTGCTGTCGCGCACCGTGACCGCCGAGGGGCGATCGCGTGCCCATGTGGGCGGGCGCGCCGTTCCGGTCTCCGTGCTCGCCGAGGTCGGTGAGCAGGTGGTCGCCGTGCACGGCCAGTCCGACCAGCTGCGCCTGTTGCGCCCGGCGGAGCAGCGCGCGGCGCTGGACCGGTTCGCCGGCGCGGACCACGAGAAGCTGCTGGCCGAGTTGCGCGAGCGGTACGCGCAGTGGCGCGCCGTCGAGGACGATCTGGCCGACCGGCGACGTAACGCCAGGCAACGCAACCAGGAAGCCGACCTGCTGCGGCTGGGCCTCGACGAGATCACCCGGATCGATCCGCAACCGGGCGAGGACGAGGCGCTGCGCGAGGAGGCGCAGCGCCTGGAGCATGCCGAGGGGCTGCGCACCGCGGCCCAGATCGCGCACCAGGCGCTGGCCGGTTCGGTGGAGGTCGGCGACGACGCCGCCGACGTCGGGAGCCTGCTCGGCACGGCACGGCGCACGCTGGAAGCGCAGTCCTCGGTCGACCGGCTGCTCGGCGACCTGGCGGGGCGGCTCGCCGAGGTGAGCGCCCTGGTCGCCGACGTCGCCGCGGAACTCGGCGGCTACCTCGACTCGATCGACGCGGACCCGGCACGGTTGCAGGCGGTGTACGAGCGTCGCGCCGCGCTGCGTGGGCTGACCCGCAAGTACGCCGAGGACATCGACGGGGTCATCGCCTGGGCGGACCGTGCCCGCACCCGGCTCGCCGAGTTGGACACCTCGGACGAGCTGCTCGAGGAGCTGGACCGGGAGCGGCAGCGGCTGGCCGGTGAGGTCGCCGAGCTGGCGGCGCGGGTGTCGGCGGCGCGGCGCGACGCCGCGGCGCGGTTCGCCGAGCAGGTCTCGGTCGAGCTGGCCGGGTTGGCGATGCCGCACGCACGAGTCGAGGTGGTGGTGGCGCCGCGGCCGGTGGGGCGGGGCGACCCGGTGCTGACGGTGGCGGGCGTGGAGTGCGGTGTCGGGCCGGACGGCGCCGACGAGGTGGAGTTGCGGTTGCTCGCCCACCCGGGCGCGCCGGCGCTGCCGCTGCAGAAGGGTGCCTCGGGTGGTGAGCTGTCCCGGGTGATGCTGGCGATCGAGGTGGTCTTCGCGGGCGCGGGCGGCCCGCCGACGCTGGTGTTCGACGAGGTCGACGCCGGGGTGGGCGGTCAGGCGGCGGTGGAGATCGGTCGGCGGCTGGCCCGGCTGGCGCGTCGTCACCAGGTGCTCGTCGTCACCCACCTGCCGCAGGTCGCCGCGTTCGCGGACCGTCATCTGGTGGTCGCCAAGGACACCGGCGGTGCTGTCACCACCAGCGGGGTGCGTGTGGTGGAGGACACCGAACGCGCCCGCGAACTGGCCCGCATGCTCGCTGGGCTGCCCGATTCCGACCTGGGTATCGCCCATGCCGAGGAACTGCTCGCAGTCGCCGAGCGCGAAAAACGCCCATAAGTGACTTTCGGCGAGCACGACGTCCGACCCTGGCCTAGGGTGGTGCTCACCCTGGGGTAGGCATGTCGCCTGCGTCGCGTGACGCGAGGCGTGCCAGGATGGGGCACGATGCGTCTTCTCATGTTGCGCCGGACCCGGGTGACCGAACCGGGGACGATCTCCGGCACCGCGCGGCTCGACCGGCGCACGAAGCGGCTGGTCGGCCGGCTCGACCCTGGGGACGTGGCGGTGATCGACCACGTCGACCTGGACCGGGTCGCGGCGGACTCCCTGGTCGCGGCCGGGGTCGCGGCGGTGCTCAACGCGAAACCGTCGATCTCCGGACGGTACCCCAACCTCGGCCCGGAGGTGCTCATCCAGGCCGGCATCCCGCTCGTCGACGACCTCGGAGAGGACCTGTTCGACCGGCTCCGGGAGGGCGACGAGGTACGCGTCGACGGCGACACGGTGTACCTGGGCGACGAAAAGATCGCCACCGGCGTGCGGCAGGACGCCGAATCGGTGGGCAAGGCGATGGCGGACGCCCGCGAGGGCCTGTCGGTCCAGATGGAGGCGTTCGCCGCCAACACCATGGAGTACCTCAAGCAGGAGCGGGACCTGCTGCTCGACGGTGTCGGCGTGCCGGACATCGAGACCCGCATCGCGGGGCGGCACTGTCTGATCGTGGTACGCGGCTACGACTACAAGGCCGACCTGGAGGTGCTCGGCCCGTACATCCGCGAGTTCCGCCCGGTGCTCATCGGGGTGGACGGCGGCGCGGACGCGCTGGTGGAGGCCGGGTACACGCCCGACATGATCATCGGGGACATGGACTCGGTCTCCGACGACGTGCTGCGCTGCGGCGCCGAGGTGATCGTGCACGCGTACCCGGACGGGCGGGCTCCCGGCCTGGCGCGGGTGCAGCAGCTCGGGGTACCGGCGATCACCTTCCCGGCCGCCGCCACCAGCGAGGACATCGCGATGCTGCTGGCCGACGAGAAGGGCGCGTCGCTGATCGTCGCCGTCGGTACCCACGCGACCCTGGTCGAGTTCCTCGACAAGGGCCGGGGCGGGATGGCGTCGACATTCCTGACCCGCTTGAAGGTCGGCGGCAAACTGGTCGACGCGAAAGGCGTGTCCAGGCTGTACCGGCAGAGCATCTCCGGCTCGTCGCTGATGCTGCTGGTGCTCTCGGCGATCGCCGCGCTGGCTTCGGCGCTGGCGGTGTCGACCGTGGGCAAGGCCTACCTCGGGGTCGCCGCCGAGTGGTGGGACAACCTGATGTTCAGCCTGCAGAGGCTGTTCTGACGACCGAGGACTGTTGTGATCAATTTTCGGTACCACGTGGTCTCGTTGACCGCGGTCTTCCTCGCTCTGGCGATCGGGCTGGTGGTCGGTACGGCCGCCCTGAACGGTCCGCTCGCCGACTCGCTGAACGATCGGGTCAACGCGCTGTCGCAACAGAACCAGCAGTACCGCGAACAGGTCGGCCACCTCGAGCAGGACGTCAACCAGAAGGAGCAGTTCGCCACCGCCGCGGCCCCGTACATGCTGCAGGGCAAGTTGACCGGGCGGCGGGTGCTGCTGCTGTCGTTGCCGTCGGCCAGCAAGTACGTCGACGGCGTGCGCGACATGCTGACCACGGCGGGTGCGAAGGTGACCGGACAGGTCGAGGTGGAGGACAAGTTCACCGATCCGGCCAGCAACGAGACGCTGCTCGACCTCGCGCACACCTCGCTGCCGCCCGGCGTGAACCCGCCGACCAACAGCGACGGCGTGGAGACGTCCAGCGCGCTGCTCGCCGCGGCGCTGCTCGACCACAGTCCGGCGCTGGCTGCCGACGCGTCGAAGGCGGTGCTCACCGCGTACCGCGAGGAGCGTTTCATCACCGTCACCGGGGACGTGACCGGTCCCGCCGAAGCCGTGGTCCTGCTGGTCGGCGCCCCGTACACCGATCGTGAGGCGCAGAAGAAAAACGCCGCCGTGGTCACCATGGCCGACCAGTTCGACCAGGCCGGACCGATCGTGGTCGGGTCGGACAGCGCCGCCGGTACCGACAACGTGGTCGCCGCGTTGCGGGACGATCCGACGTTGAGCAAGACGGTGTCGACGGTGGACAACATTTCCACGGTGCAGGGTCGGGTGGTGGTACCGCTGGTCTGCGCCGAACAGTTGCGCGGCAAGGCCGGCGCGTACGGGGTGGGTGCCGGCGCCACCGCGCTGATGCCGAAGCTGACCCAGGGGACCGGATGATGCGGCGGCTCGCGGTCGCTGTCGCCGCTGCTGTCGCCGGTCGCGGCGCGGTACGCGCGATCCTCGCCAGCCCCGCCGAACCAGCGCTGCGCCGGGTGAACTTCCGTGGGCGCACGGTGAGCCTCGCCGGCGGGCCCGCGTTGGCGTTCGCCGCGTCCGCCGGCGCCGCGCTCGGCGCCCCGTCGGCAAGGTCCGCGGCGGCGGCGTTGACCGCCGGGCTGGGCGCGGGCGGCGTGGGGCTGTACGACGACCTGGTCGGGGGCCGACCGGAACACGCCGCGAAGGGGTTCCGTGGGCACCTCGGCGCGCTGCGCCAGGGTCGGGTGACCAGCGGCCTGGTCAAGGTGGCGGGCGTGGGCGCGGCGAGTCTCGCCGCCGCCGCGCTGCTGCCGCAGCCCGCGCGTCGCGGTCGCGGGGGCCGGGTCGGCAACGTCCTGCTGGGTGCCGGGCTCATCGCCGGTACCGCGAACCTGGTGAACCTGCTCGATCTGCGGCCGGGTCGGGCGCTCAAGGCGGGACTGCTGCTCGGTGTACCGCTGACGCGGGGCGCGGCGGGTGGTCTCGCGGCCGGTCCGGTCGCCGCCGCCGGTGCGCTGCTGCCCGCCGACCTCGACGAACAGATCATGCTGGGCGACGCCGGGGCGAACGCCCTCGGGGCGCTGCTCGGGACGGCGCTGGCGGCCCGTACCGGTCCGGTCGCCCGGGCCGCCCTGCTGACCGGGGTCGCGGCGCTGACCGCCGCGAGCGAGAAGGTCAGCTTCACCGCCGTCATCGAGCGGACGCCGGGGCTGCGGGAACTCGACGCGTTCGGCCGGCGGTCCGGGTAGCGGTGGCTGCCACGCTGTCCAGCGGAACCGGGGAATCCGGCGCGCCCGGGCGACCCGGTGCGGGTGGGCGACCCGGCGCGCCGCGCGGTACGGGTCGGGCCGGGCTGATCGGTCGGGCGGCGGCGCTCATCGCCGTGCTCACCGTGCTCAGCCGTATCGCCGGGTTCGCACGCACCCTGGTGTTCGGCTGGTCCGTCGGGTTCAACGACCTCGGTGGGACGTACCTGACCGCGAACACCGTACCCAACATCATCTTCGAGATCGTGGCGGGTGGGGCGCTCGCCAGCCTGGTGGTACCGCTGCTGGCCGGCGCGGTCGCGCGCGACGACCGCGACTCGGTGTCCGCCACCACGTCGGCGCTGCTGACCTGGACGCTGTGCCTGCTGGTACCGCTGGCGCTGGTGGTCGCCCTGGCGGCGGGTCCGATCGTCGGTCTGCTCGCCTCCGACGCGCCGCCTGCCGACCTGGCGCTCGGTACCCGCATGCTGCGGGTGTTCGCCCCGCAACTGCCGCTGTACGGCATCGGGGTGGTGCTCACCGGCGTGCTGCAGTCGTACCGGCGGTTCGCCTGGCCGGTGCTCGCCCCGCTGCTGTCCAGCCTGACCGTGATGACGGCGTACCTGCTGTTCGCCTCGGTCGACACGCGTGGCGCGAGCGCCGCCACGGTGAGCCGGACCGGGGAGTACGTGCTGTCCGTCGGCACCACCCTGGGCGTGGCGGTACTCACCCTGAGCCTGCTGATCCCGCTGCGCCGGCTGGGTCTGCGGCTGCGACCCAGCTTCGGGTTCGCCGGCGCCGCCGGTACCGTGCGGGGACTCGCCGTCGCCGGGGCGGTCACCGTCGCCGCCCAGCAGTTGATGAACGCCTTGGCGATCAACCTGGCGAACCGGCACACGCCGCGCGACGTGGTGCTGTTCAACCTGACCCAGACGCTGTACCTGCTGCCCTGGGCGGTGCTGGCGGTACCGGTGGCGATCTCCAGTTTCGCCGCGCTCGCCGAGTCGGCGACGATCGGCGACACCCGGGGGTACCAACGCACCCTCGCCTCGTCGACCCGCTCGGTGCTGCTGCTGTCCAGCCTGGGGGCGGCGGTGCTCGTCGGCACCGCCGCGCCGGTCGCGCGGGTGCTGTCGACGGTGTACACCGGGCATCCGGATCCGGCTCTGATCGCGGGCGGGCTGATCGGGTTCGCGCCGGGGCTGCTCGGGTACGGGCTGTTCGCGCTGCACTCGCGTGCCCTGTACGCCCGGGGCGAGACCCGGGTCGCGGCGGCGGCGACGGTCGTCGGCTGGGGCGCGGTCGCGGTCGCCTCGATCGCCCTGTCCGCCGTACTCGCCCCGCAACGTCGGATCGTGGCGTTGACTGTGGCGAATTCGCTGGGCATGCTGCTGCTCGGCGCGGTCCTGCTGGTGGTGCTCGCCCGGCGGACCGGACGTCAGGCGCTCGCCGGTACCGGTCGCGCCGGCCTCGCCAGCCTGGTCGCCGGGGCGGTCGCCGCGTTCGCCGGGATCGCGGTACGCGCTCCGCTGCCGGGCACCCCGGGTCCGGGCGGCGCGCTGGCTCAGGGCATGCTGTCCGGTGTCGTGGTCGTAGCCGTGTACCTCGGCGGCTGCGTCCTGCTCGACCGGCACGACACCCGCCCGATGCTCGCCCGGCTGGTGCGCCGGTTCGGCACCGGCACTCGCGGTGTACGGGAGGAGGCGGCGGGATGAGCGCCACGCTGCGGGTCGCCCTGCTGCTCGCCTCGAGCACCGGCGGTATCGGTCGGCATGTCGCCTCGCTCGCCCACGGACTGTCGGCACGGGGGGCGGACGTCACCGTGTACGGTCCGGTCGACACCGAGCAGCGTTTCCGGTTCACCGCCCTGGGTGCCGGGTTCGACGCCGTGGAGATCCCCGCCAGCCCCGGTCCGCGTGACTACGCAGCGGTCGCGACGCTGCGCCGCGCGCTGCGCGCGCGGCGCCCCGACGTCGTCCACGCGCACGGGCTGCGCGCCGGGCTGGTCGCGGCGCTGGCCCGCCCGCCCCGCACCCCACTCGTGGTGACCTGGCACAACGTTCCGCTCGGCGACGGGCTGCGGGCCCGGTTCAACGCGGTCGTGGAACGTCGGGTGGCCCGCGCCGCCACGGTCACCCTCGGCGCGTCCAGTGATCTGGTGACGCGTGCCCGGCAGCTCGGGGCGCGCGACGCGCGGCTGAGTCCGGTGGCGGCGCCCGCCCTGCCCGCACCGACCCGCGACCGTGCCGCGGTGCGCGCCGAACTCGGCGCCGGCCCGGCACGACCGCTGGTGCTGTCGGTCGGGCGGCTGCACCCGCAGAAGGGGTACCACACCCTGATCGACGCGGCGACCACCTGGCGTGACCTGATGCCCCCGCCGCTGGTCGCGATCGCCGGCAGCGGACCGGCGCACGAGGAACTCGCGGCTCACGTGTCCGACAAACGCGCGCCGGTGGTGCTGCTGGGGCACCGCTCGGACGTACCGGACCTGCTGGGCGCCGCCGATCTGGCGGTGGTCAGCAGCGTGTGGGAGGCGCGGCAGTTGTTCGCGCAGGAGGCGATGCGGGCCGGGGTACCGCTGGTCGCCACCGACGTCGGCGGGCTGCCCGAACTGGTCGGGGACGCGGTGGAGCTGGTACCGCCGGGTGACGTCGCCGCGCTGTCCGCGGCGGTACGACGACTGCTGTGCGACGCCGACCTGCGGGCACGGCTCGCCCGGCGCGGCCTCGCCCGGGCCGCCACCTGGCCCGACGAGCAGGACACCGTCGCCGACGTCGCGGCCGTGTACCGGGAACTGACCGGTACGGCGGTGCGGCCGTGACGGTCTCCCACCGGCTCGCCCCGTACCTGGTCGCCGTCGCGGTGGCGGTGGTCAGCACGTTCGCCATGATCGCCGGTCCGCCCAGCGGTACCACGGTGCACCGCGCCGACTACGTGGTCGTCGCGGGCGCGGCGGGGCTGCGCTGGGACGACCTGAGTCCGACCGGTACCCCGAACCTGTGGCGGCTGGCGCAGCGCGGCTCGATCGGCGCGCTGTCGGTGCGGTCGGCGCGGGCACCGACCTGTACCGCCGACGGCTGGCTCACCCTGGGCGCCGGCAACTACGCGCAACGCACGTTCGATCCGCTGGATCAGGGCTGCCCGCAGATGAACGTGACGATCCAGCGTCCCGACGCGATCGGCGCGTTCCTGCCGGACCAGGAAACCGTGGTCGGATCCAACCGCCAGCTGCCGTACGGTAGCCAGCCGGGCGCGCTGGCGGAGGCGGTGCGGTGCACCTCGGCGATCGGACCGGGTGCGGCGGTCGCCGCGGCCCGCCCGTACGGGCGGGTGGACCGGTACGCGCCGACGCTGCCCGCCCACCCCGGTTCGCTGCTCGACGCGTGTGTGCTGTCCATGGTCGATCTCGGTACGGTGCGCGGCGAGACGCCCGCCACGCGTGCCGCCGCCGCCCGGCGCGTCGACACCGCGCTGGCCGCCGTACTCGCCGCCCGACCGCCGAATTCGCTGGTACTGGTCGCCGGGCTGTCCGACACCGAGGTGACCTCCCGGCTGCACGTGGCGATCGCCGACGGTCCGGGGTACCGCGGCGGCTGGCTCACCTCGTCGAGCACCAGCCGACCCGGGTACGTGCAACTCGTCGACCTCGCCCCGACGATCCTGGCGGCGCTGGGCAAACCGCCACCGGCCCGCCTCGTCGTCGGGCAGCCCGCGCAGCGCATCGGGCAGCGACCGGCGGACCTCGCCACCGCGGTCGCCCGGCTGTCCGACGCCGACCGCGAGGCCGGCGCGCAGCACCGCGTCGCCGGGCGCTTCTTCACCCTGCTCACCCTGATCCAGTTGGTGCTGCTCGCGGCCGTGATCCCGGTGCTGCGCCGATCGAGGCGGCAGGGACCGGGCTTTCCCGACCCGGTGTCGCCGGGCGTGGTCCGGCTGGTCGAGACGGCGCTCGTCGCCAGCGCGCTGGCCATCCCCGCCGCGCTGCTCGCCGACGTGGTGCCGTGGTGGCGGGGCGGGTACGCGGGCACCGTGTTCACCCTGGTCCTGTTCGCCGTGCTGGCGCCGGTGACCGCGCTGGTCGTGGCGACTCCGGTGCGCCGGTGGGCGCTGGGTCCGGTCGGCGCGGTCGCCGCGGCTTCGGCGACGGTCGTGGCGGTCGACGTGGTGACCGGTTCACGGCTGCAACTCAACGGCGTGGCGGGGTACTCGGCGCTGGAAGGTCTGCGTTACGCCGGTCTGGGACCGGTGGGTCTGGGCATCTTCCTGGCTGGTTCCCTGCTCACCGCCGCGTGCCTGGCGCAGCGCGCGCCCCGGCGCTGGCGACCGGCGGTCGTCGCCGCGATCGGCGGGATCGCTGTGGTCCTGGTGGGCAGTCCGAGCCTCGGTATCGACGGCGGTGGGGCGGTCGCGGTGACCGCCGGCGCCGCGCTCGCCGCCGCGCTGTCGGTCGGCGGCTGGCTGACGTTCGCCCGGGTCGCCTGGGCGACGCTTGCCGGACTCGCGGTGACCAGCGCTTTCGCGGTCCTCGATCTGCGTCGGTCGCCTGCCGCGCGCGGCACCCTCGGGCGGTTCCTGGCGCAGGTGCAGGACGGTACCGGCAGCCTGGTGCTGCACCGGACCGCGACGGCGAACGTGACGGCGGTGCTGACCAGCCCGCTGACCATCCTGGTGCTCGGCGTCGCGGTGTTCGTGACGGCGGCGCTGCTGCGCCCGTGGGGTGGGCTGCGCCGATTGTTCGGCATCCACCCGGCGGTCAAGGCGGGGCTGGTGGGCATCGCGGTGGCGGCGCCGCTCGCCGGGCTGGTCGACGGCGCCGGGCTGACCGTCGCCGGTGCCGCCGCGGCGACCGCGGCGCCGTTGATGACGTTGGCCGCGCTGCGCGCGCAGTACCGCGCCGACCGCCGCACCGAGTCGGCGCGCGCGGGCGTGCGGGGCGAGGTCGCCTGGCGGGCGGACCGGCGTGACACCCCCGTGCCGGTGGACGCGGATGTGCCGGTGGACGCGGACGGGTCGGTGGCGGTGGACGGGTCGGCGGCGGCGGAGGAAGCGGCGTTCGCGGACGCGTCCGCCGAGGAGGAAGGTACCGGCGACGCGGCGGGTGCGCCGCGAGGTACCGGCCGCGACGTGTTAGCGTGAAATCCCGTGGATCGCGCGGCTGTCGCGCGGCGAACGCCAGATCAGCGTCGGCTGATCCGAGACGACCACGGGAGCAGACCTTGGCCCCTTCGGCACGGACGACCAAGCACATCTTCGTCACGGGGGGCGTCGCCTCCTCGCTCGGCAAGGGGCTCACCGCCTCCAGTCTCGGCAACCTGCTCACCGCGCGCGGTCTGCGCGTGGTGATGCAGAAGCTCGACCCGTACCTCAACGTCGACCCGGGCACCATGAACCCGTTCCAGCACGGCGAGGTGTTCGTCACCGAGGACGGCGCGGAAACCGATCTCGACGTGGGCCACTACGAGCGGTTCCTCGACCGGGACCTGCACGCCAGCGCCAACGTCACCACCGGGCAGATCTACTCCGCGGTGATCGCCAAGGAACGGCGCGGCGAGTACCTGGGCGACACGGTCCAGGTCATCCCGCACGTCACGAACGAGATCAAGGCGCGGGTACGGGCGATGAGCGAGCCGGACGAGGACGGCCGCACACCGGACGTGGTGATCACCGAGGTGGGCGGTACCGTCGGCGACATCGAGTCGCTGCCGTTCCTGGAGGCGATCCGGCAGGTGCGCCACGACATCGGTCGCGACAACTGCTTCTTCCTGCACGTGTCGCTGGTGCCGTACCTGGCCCCGTCCGGCGAGTTGAAGACCAAGCCGACCCAGCATTCGGTCGCCGCGCTACGCAACATCGGTATCCAGCCGGACGCGCTGGTCTGCCGCTCCGACCGGGAGATCCCGGAGAAGCTGAAGGAGAAGCTCGCGCTGTACTGCGACGTGGACAGCGAGGCGGTGGTGTCCGCGCCCGACGCGCCGAGCATCTACGACATCCCGAAGGTGCTGCACCGCGAGGGGCTCGACGCGTACGTGGTGCGCCGGCTCAACCTGTCGTTCCGCGACGTGGACTGGACCCGCTGGGACGACCTGCTCGACCGGGTGCACCGTCCGACCCGTTCGGTGACGGTCGCGATCGTCGGCAAGTACGTCGACCTGCCCGACGCGTACCTGTCGGTCACCGAGGCGGTACGCGCCGCCGGGTTCGCCCACCGGGCGCGTGTCGACCTGCTGTGGGTACCGAGCGACGACTGCGTCAGCGCGTCCGGCGCGGCGAACGCGCTGTCCGGCGTCGACGGTGTGGTCATCCCCGGCGGCTTCGGGGTACGGGGGATCGAGGGGAAGATCGGCGCCGTCCGGTACGCCCGCGAGCAGGAGATCCCGGTGCTCGGGCTGTGCCTCGGTCTGCAGTGCATGGTCATCGAGGTCGCCCGGCACGTGGCGGGTCTGGAGGGCGCGAACTCCACCGAGTTCGACTCCGACGCCCGGCACCCGGTGATCGCCACGATGGCCGACCAGGAGGACATTGTCGCCGGTAAGGGCGAGATGGGCGGCACGATGCGGCTCGGGGCGTACCCGGCGGCGCTGACGCCCGGCTCGCTGGTGGCGCGGGCGTACGGTACGACCGAGGTGAGCGAGCGGCACCGGCACCGGTACGAGGTGAACAACGCCTACCGCGACGCGCTGGCCAAGGCGGGGCTGCGTTTCTCGGGTACCTCCCCGGACGGGCACCTCGTCGAGTTCATCGAGTTGGATTCCGCCGCGCATCCGTTCTTCGTGGCGACCCAGGCGCATCCGGAGCTGAAGAGCCGTCCGACCCGGCCGCATCCGTTGTTCACCGCGTTCGTCGCCGCCGCGCTGGCGCGCGCGAGCGCCGACCAGTTGCCGATCGAGCTGGACGAGCCGGTCGGCGTCACCGGTACGCCCGCCCAGGCGGCGGCCCGGTGACCGCCGACGAGACCGTGGCCGGCGCGACCGACCACGAGTTCCGGGTGCTCAGCCGTACCGAGCGGTTCCGCGGTCCGGTGTTCCGGCTGATCACCGACGAGGTGGCGATGCCGGGTGGGCGTACCGCCGCGCGGGACTACCTGGCGCACGTCGGCGCGGTCGGGGTGGTCGCACTGGACGACGACGGTCGGGTGGTGTTGATCCGCCAGTACCGGCATCCGGTCGCCGCGCACCTGTGGGAGTTGCCGGCGGGGCTGTTCGACGTCGCGGGGGAACAGCCGTCCGCCACCGCCGCGCGTGAGCTGGCCGAGGAGGCCGACCTGACGGCGGGACGGTGGGATCTGCTGGCGGACATCCATCCGACACCGGGCGCGTCGGACGAGCTGATCCGGCTGTTCCTGGCTCGGGATCTGGCCCCGGTGCCGCACCACGAGCGGCACAACCGCAGCGACGAGGAGGCTGGGCTCACCGTGCGGATGGTCGATCTCGACGAGGCGGTGGGCATGGTGTTCACCGGCGAGATCACGAACGCGGCGTGCGTGGCGGGGCTGCTCGCCGCCGCCCGGGCGCGTGAGCTCGACTGGGCGCCGCTGCGACCCGCCGACACGCCGCTGGTGCGCACCGGTAGCGCGCGCTGAGCGGGCGGCGCCGACCGGCGGCGCTGAGCGCGGACTCCCAAGTAGACGGTCGGCACGACTGGCGCCACGCCGAGCCCGACGGTCCGGGGTGACAAATCCCGCCGCATCATCGCGCCCGGCGTGGGTACCAGCGCGACGTGGCTGTTCCAGGTGCCGACCCGTCGCGGCTGTCCCGACGCGTACCCGTCGCGCTGCTCGCGTTCGCGGGCTGCGCCGTGTCCACATACCTGGCGCTGTACCAGTACCACGTGCTCGGCTCGGTGTGGGACCCGTTCTTCGGCGACGGCAGCAGCAAGGTGCTCACGTCGTCGTTGTCCCGCGCGTTGCCGATCTCGGACGCCACCCTGGGCGCGGTCGCGTACCTGTGGGAGGGCTGCGTCGAACTCGCCGGGCACCGGCACGAGCGGTGGCGTACCCAGCCGTGGCTGGTCCTGCTGGTCGGCGTGACCGCGCTGGGGCTGGCGGTGGTGTCCATCGCGCTGGTGACCAGCCAGCCGCTGCTCACCGGTACGTTCTGCACGCTGTGCCTGGTGTCGGCGGCGATTTCGCTGACCGTACCGTGGCTGGTCGCCGAGGAGGTGCGGGCGGCCGTGTGGCACGTGCGGGCGCTGCACGCGCGCGGCGCCGGGTGGTACCCGTCGCTGCGCGGCTGGTCGGTGACGCGGTCGACGGGTCGTCACGCGCTGCGCTGACCGCACGGTCCGCGGCGGGCCGCGCGGCGCGGGGTTACCGCCCGAACCCTCGGGTACATGATCGTCCGTGGCGGAGCTGAGCTGGCTGGGTGTGGTCCGGCACGGGGAGAGCGTGGCGAACGTGGCCGCCGACGAGGCGGAAGCCGACGGCGCCGAGGTGGTCGACATCGCCGAGCGGGACGCCGACGTGGGGCTGTCGCCGTCCGGGCAGGCGCAGGCGGTCGCGTTCGGTCGGTGGCTCGCCGAGCTGCCCCCCGAGCGGGTGCCCGACTGGGTGGTGTCCTCCCCGTACCGTCGGGCTGAACAGACCGCGCGGATGGCGCTCGCGGAAGCCGGTCGCCGCACCGGGCGCCCCGCCGCGCCGATCGTGCTCGACGAGCGGCTACGCGACCGGGAACTCGGCGTGCTCGATTTGCTGACCAGGCACGGCGTGGCGACCCGGATGCCCGAGGAGGAGGCGCGCAGGCGGCGGCTGGGCAAGTTCTACTACCGCCCGCCGGGCGGCGAGTCGTGGGCGGATGTCGCGTTGCGGCTGCGCAGCTTCCTCGGCGACCTGCGCCGGGACCGTCCGGACGCACGGGTGCTGCTGTTCGGTCACGAGGCGGTGGTGATGCTGCTGCGGTACCTCGTCGACGGGCTCACCGAGCCGGACCTGCTCGCCACCGCCCGGAACACCACGCCGCACAACGCGTCGCTGACCAGTTGGGTGCGCGTCGACGGGGTGCTGCGCCCGGAGTACGTCAACCGGATCGACCATCTGGAACAGGCGGGCGCCCCGGTGACCGCCCAGGGACCGGCGCGCCCGCAGCCCGTGTGACGCCTCGCGCCCCGACCGGCGGCGACGCAACCCCGGCGCGGCGCGACTCGGGCGTGGCGCAACCCCGGCGTGGCGCGACTCGGGCGTGGCGTGATTCGCGCGTGGCGCGACTCGGGCGTGGCGCGACTCGGGCGTGGCGCGACTCGGACGCGGCGCGGCGGAGCGCGGGGCATGCCGGCGACCGCCCGGCTCCGGTACGTTGTCCGGGTGCCGCCGCTGCGCGCGGTACCGGTGCCGCCCAGCCGGGCGGCACAGCGTTGTCGATTCCCCCAGGAGCCCCCGGTGCCGGAACCCAGGCTCGTGCGCGCCCGCGTCGCGGTGTCCGCGGTGTTCGCGGTACACGGCGCCGTCGGCGGCTGCTTCGCGACCCGGATCCCGTGGATCGCCGACCGGCTGCACCTCACCCCGGCGGCGCTCGGGTTGGCGCTGCTCGCCCCGGCGGTCGGGGCGATGGTCACCATGCCGCTCGCCGGACGCCTGGTGCACCGGTACCGCAGCCGTACCGTGCTGCGCGCGCTGATGGCGGCGTGGTGCGCCGCGCTCGCGCTGCCGGCGCTCGCGCCGAACCTCGCGCTGCTGTGGATCGCGCTGCTGGTGTACGGGGCGACCGCGGGCATGGCGGACGTGGCGATGAACGCCGAGGGCGTGGTCGTCGAGCAGCGGTACGGTCGCTCGATCATGTCGGGGCTGCACGGCATGTGGAGCGTCGGCGCGCTGGTCGGCTCCGGAATCGGGGCGCTGTTCGCGCATGCCGGTACCGACGCCCGGCTGCACCTGGGGATCAGCGCCGCGGTGCTGCTGGCGCTGGGCTGGGTCGCCGGTACCGACCTGCTCGACGTGCGGCTGCCCGGCACGGGAGCGCTCACGTTCGCGCTGCCCAGCCGGGGCGTCCTGCTGATCGGGCTGGTCGGGTTCTGTGCGGTGTTCGCCGAGTCGGCCAGCGCCGACTGGTGCGCGGTGTACCTGCGCGGCGTGACCGGCGCCGAACCCGGCACCGCCGCCGCCGGGTTCACCGCCTTCGCGTTCACCATGGCGGGCGGGCGGCTGGTCGGCGACCGGGTGATCCGCCGGCTCGGCGCGGTGGCGTCGGTACGTCTCGGCGGGCTGGTCGCCGCGGCCGGCGGCGTGCTGGTCGTGGCGGCGCAGACGGCGCCGTACGGGATCCTCGGTTTCGCTCTGCTCGGTCTGGGTGTCGCGGTCGTGGTGCCGTTGGCGTTCGCCGCCGCCGGTACCACCGGCGTCAATCCCGGACAGGCGATCGCCGGGGTCGCCACCATCGCCTACGGGTCGGGGCTTGCCGCGCCCGCCACGATCGGCGGCATCGCCGACCTCACCTCGCTGCGGGTGTCGTTCACCGTGGTGAGCGCGTTGTGTCTGCTGGTCACGCTGGGCGCGGCGGTGGTACGCCCGGGGCGGAGCGTCGACGCGGACCTGCTGGAGGCGTCTCCGGGTCCGGTTTAGCGCCGGCACGTCGGGGGCATCGAAGCCGTACCGACGTGCCAGGGAGGGGCGGATGAGACTGCCGCGCCCACGCGGACCCCGGTCCGCCGCGCTGCTGGACGCGCTCGCCCGCCCCGTCGAGGGGCGCGCCGACCGTTTCGGTACCGTCGCGTCCGGCGGGTGGCGGGTCGACGACCCGCTGCGCGACGACGACCTGCAGGTGTTCCTGTACGTCTGCTACGAGTTGCACCTGCGCGGCTGGGACGGCGTCGACGAGCGCTGGGAATGGCATCCGGGGCTGCTCGCCGCACGCGCCGAAGCCGAGGCGGTCTTCGAGGACGCGGTACGCGCCCTGGTCGGGCCGCTGCCCACGGTAGCGCCGGGCGACCTGCCCCGCGCGCTCGCCGACCTGGTCGCCGCGGACGACGGTCCCGAGTTGGCGAAGTACCTCGACCGGCGCGCGAGCGCCGAGGAGTTCGCCGAGTTCGTCGCGTGCCGGTCCGTGTACCACCTGCGCGAGGCGGATCCGCACACGTTCGGCATCCCCCGGCTCGCCGGGCGCGCCAAGGCGGCGCTGGTGGAGATCCAGATCGACGAGTACGGCTCGGGACAGCCGGAGCGGATGCACGCCGAGCTGTTCCGTACCACCATGCGCGAGTTGCGTCTCGACACCCGGGACGGCGCCTATCTGGACTGGGTACCGGCGGTGACGTTGGCGAGCAACAACCTGATGTCGCTGTTCGGGCTGCACCGCCGGCTGCGCGGCGCGCTGCTCGGGCATCTGGCGGCGTTCGAGATGACCTCGTCGCTGCCGAACCGCCGGTACGGCAACGGGCTGCGTCGCCTCGGGTACGGACCGGTCGCCACCACGTTCTTCGACGAGCATGTGGAAGCCGACGCGGTACACGAGCAGATCGCCGCGCACGACCTGTGCGGCGCGTTCGCCGCCGACGAGCCCGACCGGGTCGGCGAGGTGCTGTTCGGGGCGGCGGCGTGCCTCGCCGTGGACCGGCTGGTCGCCGGTCACCTGCTGAACGCGTGGGCGAGGCGGCGGCAGCCGGCGCCCGCGCCGGTACCGGTGTGACCGGTGACCGCACCTCGGGCGGGCGGCTCGACGTCGAGTACGTCCTGCCGCTGCGCCGGTCCGACGCGGACGGCGACGACCTCGCCGAACTCACCGGGTACCTGGGTGCGCTGGGTCGCTGGGTGGACGTGACCGTCGTGGACGGCTCGCCCGGCCCGGTGTACCGGCGGCACGCCGACGCCTGGTCGGGGCTGGTCCGGCAGGTGCCGCCCGACCCGGATCTGCGGTACCGCAACGGCAAGGTCAACGGGGTGCTCACCGGGGTGCGCGCCGCGCGGCACGAGCGTGTGGTGATCGCCGACGACGACGTGCGGTACCGGCGGGACGAACTGGTCGCCGTCGCCGCCCTGCTGGACGACGTCGACCTGGTCCGACCGCAGAACTACTTCGCGCCGACGCCCTGGCACGCCCGCTGGGACACCGCCCGTACGCTGCTCAACCGCTGCCTGGGCGGCGACTACCCGGGTACCTTCGGGCTGCGTCGCGGCACGCTGCTCGCCGCCGGCGGGTACGACGGCGACGTGCTGTTCGAAAACCTGGAGTTGATCCGCACCGTGCGGGCGGTCGGCGGTACCGAGGCGCGACCGCTCGACCTGTACGTGCGTCGTCTCGCCCCCGATCCGGCGCGGTTCTTCGGGCAGCGGGTCCGTCAGGCGTACGACGACTTCGCCCAGCCGGTCCGGGCAGCCGTGTTCCTGGCGGTGCTGCCCGGCGTGCTCGCGCTGCTCGCCGCGCGGCGACGGAAGGCTGTGGTCGTACCGTTCGCAGCGAGTGTCGCCCTGGCCGAGGTCGGGCGTCGCCGCGGCGGCGGGGCGCGCGTGTTCCCGGCGACGTCGTCGCTGCTCGCCCCGGCATGGGTGGGGGAGCGGGCGGTCTGCATCTGGCTGGCGCTCGGCCGGCGGCTGCTGCGCGGCGGGGTGCGGTACTCGGGGCGCCGGCTGCGCCTCGCCGCGCACCGGCAGGCGTACCTGCGCGGGCGGCTGCGTCCGGCGCGGTGACGCTCGCAGGCGGGGTCAGGTGCGGGTTCGCGGGGATTCGGGTCCGCTCGGCGCCCGGAACCCGATGACCTTGTGGCTGCCGTCGCAGAACGGTCGGATCGCCGACCGCCCGCAGCGGCACAGGGCGACGGTACCGCGACCGGGGTCGATGACCTCCCCGTCCTCGGTGACCAGCGTGAAGTCGCCCCGGATGAGCAGCGGGCCGTCTTCGTACGGCGTCACACGAGCGGTCATGACAGCCTGTCTGCCCGGCACGTGTCCAGCCGAAACCCTCGCGGTACCGGCGGTGGGAACACCACTGGGGCGTCCGCCGTGCGGCGGACGCCCCAGTGGTTCGCGGGACCGGCCCGGGGGGTCGACCGGTCACCCGGGAAAGTGTCAGAGGCTCAGGTGCTGACCCGGGAAGATCAGGTTCGGGTTCGCACCGACGACCGACCGGTTCTCCTGGTACAGAGCCTGCCAGCCGCCCTTGACACCGTGGCTCGAGGCGATCTTCGACAGGGTGTCGCCCGGCTTGACCACGTAGGTACCGCCGGTCGACGCCGAGCCGCCCGAGTTCTGGCTCCAGTGCTGCACGGGAGCCTTGCGCTGCACCGGGGCCTGGTGCTTGGGCTGGACCTTCGGCGTGCTGTACGACTTCGACGCGCCCGACTTCGGCGTGTAGCTGGCCGACGAACCGGCCCGGGCGCCGCAGACCGGCCACGCGTGGATGCCCTGCCCAGCCAGGACCCGCTCGGCGACAGCGATCTGCTGCGAGCGGCTGGCCAGGTCGGCGCGCGGCGCGTACGCGGTGCCGCCGTACGCGGCCCAGGTGCTCTGGGTGAACTGCAGGCCGCCGTAGAACCCGTTGCCGGTGTTGATGTGCCAGTTGCCGCTGGACTCGCACTGGGCGATGGCGTCCCAGTTCACGCTGGACCCGGCGTTGGCGGGAGCTGCGCCGAGCAGCGAGGACAGGGCGGTGGCACCGGCGACGGCGGCGCCGGCGGCGGCGGTACCACCGATGCGGCGGGCGGCCTTGCGATGACGAGCGATGTAGCGGGTGAATGCCATGGTGCTTACCTCCACGCCTGCGAGGTGAGCTGTCGGGTTCGGGCCGAGGCGCCCGGCCGCGCGTGGCGGCTTCACCCCGAGGTGGCGCACGAAGCGACACCGAGGAACGTTGGGTCCCCCGCTCCTGCCGTGTGACGAGGTCCCTGGTACGCGGTGGCAGGATTCGGCGTTCCGGCCCAGGGGCCCGCGGTTGCGGACGTCAGCGACCGTATGCAGGGCATTTGCTCCTCGCCAACCGTCTGAGCGGCTTCGTGAGACAGCTCACGAGACATCGACCCAAATGATTACGGCACGTCCTGCGGCCACTACTCGCCGTAGTATTTGATCTGGTACTCGCCGCGTTTGCGCAGGTCATCCGCTATGCGCCTGGCGGTGGGTCGGACCCCCACGCGGCCGCATTCGGCGGGCCCAAGGTCCGCCCGGCGGGGGCGGTCCGGCCCTGCCCGGCGGCGCGCCGGTCGGCGACGGTGGCAGTGGAGGGTGGTCGATGCCAGGGTTCCGCGACGTGCTTGACCGGTTCCGTCCCGCGGGTACGCCGGGACCACCGGCCGGCGCCGGAGTTCCGGTCGACCGTGCCGCCAGCGCCGCCGTCGAGCTCGAACCCGTGTTCGCGGCGCTCGCCGAGGCGGACCGGGCGGCGCAACGGTACCGCGACGACGCGGCTGCGCGGGCCGAGCAGCGGGTGCGCACGGCCGGTACCGAAGCAGCCGACCTGGTCGCCGCCGCCCGGCAGGACGCGCCGGCACAGCGCGCGGCAGCCGCCGCCGCGCTGCTCGGCGCGCCCGACGACCCCGGTACCGGCGGCGCGGCGGACCGGGTCCGCACGCGGGCGAGCGACGAGTTCGCGGCGATCCTCGCCGAGGTGGTCGACCGTGCCCGCGCCCAGATCGAGGCGGTCGCCGCCGAATCGGTCGACCCCGAACCGATCGGCCCCGAACCGGTTGACGCCGAACCGGTCGAGCCGGACGGTCCGACCGGCGACCGGAGACCTCGATGAGCGCCCGGTGGGTGGCCGGCTGCGTGCGGGCCCGCGCCCTGGCTCGGCGGCGGATCGGCGCGGCCGCAGCGCGCGACCTCGCTGCCAGCCCCGACCTGGACACCGCGGTCCAGGCGCTGCGCGCCTCCCCGTACGGGGCGCGCCTGCCCGCCCGCCCGACCCTGGCGCACGCCGAGCGCGGCCTCGCCGACACCCTGCTGTGGCACGCCCGGGTACTCGCCGGATGGCTGCCCACCGACGGGGTGGTCGCGTTGCGCCTGCTCGCCGGCTGGTTCGAGATCGCCAACATCGACGAGCACGTTCACCTGCTCGGTCGGGAACCCGGTACCCCCGCCCCGGCGCCGTTCGCGCTCGGCGCGTTGGCGACCGCCTGGCCCCGGCTCGCCGCGACCACCTCGCCGGGCGACCTGCGTACCGCCCTGCGCGGCTCCGCCTGGGGCGATCTGGGGGACAACGGCCACGACATCCACCTCACCGCCTGCCTGACCTGGGCGGTACGGGTCGCCGCCGGCGTCGCGCCGGCGGCCGCCTGGGCACGCGGCGGCGCGGCGGTCCTGGTCGCCCGCGAGGTGTACCTGGCGGGTCGCCGGCTGCCCGCCGTCGCGGTACCGCTGGCGGACAGGCTGTTCGGCCCGGGCTGGGCGAGCGCCGGGGATCTCACCGACTTCATCGCGCGGGTTCACCGAGATGCGTGTTGGCCGTTACGCACCGTTACTACGCCCGGTGACCTGTGGCGCGCCGAAACGGCCTGGTGGGCGCGGGTACAGGCGGACGGCACGGCGCTGCTGACCGGGTCCGGGTTCGGGCCGCAGCCACCGATCGGGGCGGTCGCGGTGCTCGCCGCCGACGCCTGGCGGGTGCGCGCCGCGCTGGAGAGCGCCGCGCGGGGCGGGCGGGGCGCGGACCTCACCGGCCACGGCGCGACAGGGGTGGCCGATGCGCTGGCGTGACGCGGTGACCCCCGAACCGATGACCCGGCTGGCACTGGTCGCGCCCGCCTGGGCGGTACGCGACGCGCTGGTCGAGGTCGCCGCCGCCGGTACCGTCGACCTCGACCCGGGCGTGCGCGGCGAGCAGCCGGTCAGCGAGGCGGCGCACCGGCTGCAACGTCTCGCGTCGAGCAGCCCCGCCGCGCCCCGGCTCTGCCGCCACGCGCCCGACCTGGCGGAACTCGAACGCGACGGGCGGGCGGACCTGCTGGCGGGCGAGGCGGAACTCGCCGGGTACGCCACCCAGGCGGTGGTCCGTGGCGACGTGGCGGCGCTGCTCGGCTGGGTGCCGAGCGCCCGGCTGCCCGACCTCGCCGCGCGGCTGCGCCGGGTCGACGCGGCAGCCGCCGCGCTGCCGGTACCGCGCGGCGTGCAGCCACCCACCGCGCCCCGGCAGGGCGTCGCCCGGCGCACCTTCGGTCCCCTGGTCGACACGTACGCGACCGTGCCGTACGCCGACATCGACCCGAGCATCCTCGCCGGTCTGGCGTACCTGGTCATGTTCGGCGCGATGTTCGGCGACGTCGGGCACGGTCTGCTGCTGGTACTCGTCGCGCTGCTGATCCGGTTCGGACGTCTCGCCAGGCTCGGCCCGCTGCGCCCGCACTGGCTGTTCGTCGCCGGGGCGGGGCTGACCGCGGCGCTGTTCGGGTTCGCGTACGGCGAGTTCTTCGGTCCGACCGGAGTGGTACCGGTCGGCTGGCTGTCGCCGATGGACCAGCCGGAGAAGCTCCTGATCGCCGGCATCGGGCTGGGCGCCGTCCTGCTGGCCGGCGCGTACGCCCTGGGCACCGTCAACCGGGTCCGCGAAGGCGGCTGGGCGCTCGGGCTGTACGCGCCGTCGGGTTTCGCCGGCTCGCTGCTGTTCCTTGCCGCCGGGCTGGCAGCGTTCGCCTGGTACGCCGACGCCGGCTGGGCGTGGACGGCGGCGGTCGTCGTCGCGGTCCTCGGACTCGTGCTCGCGTTCGTCGGGCTGCTCGCCGCCGCCGGCGGCAAGGCGGCGGGCGTTCTGCAAGCCGCGATCGAACTCGTCGACCTCGTCATCCGGCTCGGCGCGAACGTGGTGTCGTTCGCCCGGCTCGCCGCGTTCGGCCTGACCCACGCGGTACTCGGCTGGATCGTCTGGCAGGCGACCGTCGGGCTGTGGCATGTCGGCCCGCTCGCCGCGCTCGGCGCGATCGTCGTGTTCGTGCTGGGCAACGCGCTCGCGTTCGCCCTGGAAGCGCTGGTCGCCGGGGTACAGGCGCTGCGGCTGGAGTACTACGAGCTGTTCTCCCGGGTGTTCCAGACCGAGGGCAAGGCGTTCCAGCCGTGGCACGTCGCGGTCGAACCATCCACCGGTACCGCTGAGGAGGCTCCATGATCACTTGGCTGGTCGCGTTGCCCGCGCTCGTCGTCGGGGCGGTCGTCGGACTGGCGCTGCTGCGTCGCGGCGCGGTCGGTACGCGGCTGCTCGCCCTGGTCAACCTCGGGATGATCGGGGCGGGGCTGGGGCTGGGACTGGTGGCGTTGACCGCCGCGCCCGCCGCGGCCGGTACCCCGGTGGCGCAGGGCGCGGGCGGCGGTGCCGGGGGAACCGCGCTGCTGGCGGCGGCGATCGCGATCGCCGGTTCGTCGATCGGCGCGGCGATCGCCGTGGCGTACACCGGCGCGGCGGCGCTGGCCGCGATGAGCGAGCGTCCGGAACTGTTCGGGCGGGCGATGGTCATCGTCGGTCTCGCCGAGGGCATCGCCATCTACGGGCTGATCGTGGCGATCATCCTGATCGGACGGGCGTGATGGCGCGGATCGCGGCGATCGGCGAACTCGTGGCGGTCCAGGGGTACGCGCTGGCCGGGGCGGTCGTGCTGGCGGCCGGCGACGCGGCGGCGGTCCGCGCCGCGTGGCGGGACCTGCCCGGCGACGTGGACGTGGTGATCCTGACCCGCCGCGCCGCCGACGCCCTCGGCGACCCGTCGCGCCGACCGGTCACGCCGCTGACGGTGGTGATCCCGACATGACCGTCGTCGACCGTGCCCCGGTACACGCCGAACCTGTGCTCGACCCGCTCGCCGCCGCCCTCGCCCCGGTCCGCGACGCGCTGCTCGCCGCCGCGCGTACGGACGCCGAACGCCGGCTCGCCGACGCCGAGCGCGCGGCGGCGGGACAGCTCGCCGCCGCGCGGGAGGAGGCTGACCGGATCATCGCCGACGCGCGCGCCGCGGGCATCGCCGACGCGAACGAGGCGCTCGCGGCGCGGCGGGTGGCGGCGAGCCGCCGCGCCCGCGCCGACGTGCTGAACGCCCAGCGTGAGGCGTACCAGGCGGTGCGGGCGGCGGCGCGGGACGCGGTCGCCGCGCTGCGCGACGAGCCGGGGTACCCGCAGCTACGCGCCCGGCTGTCCGCCGCCGCCCGCCGGGCTCTCGGACCGGGCGCGCGCGTGCGCGAAGCGCCGAGCGGCGGCGTCGTCGCCGAGGCGGACGGGCGCCGACTGGACTATTCGCTGACCGGCTTCGCCGACCGGGCGGTCGACGCGGTCCTCGCGGAGCGGGGCTTGCCGTGAGCGCGAGGAGCGCAGCGCAGCGGAGCACCGCAGGCGCGAACGAGGCGACTGCGGGGGATGCCGTGGTGCGCCGGGTCAACGGGCCGCTCGTCGAGGTCGACGGGCTGTCCGGGGTGGCGATGGCGGAACTGGTCGGTATCGGTACCGCCGGGCTGCCTGCCGAGGTGGTCGCGGTGCGCGCCGACCGGGTGACGTTGCAGGCGTACGAGTACACCGGGGGACTCGCGCCCGGTCAACCGGTCCGGGCACTGGGGCGTCCGCTGTCGGCGCGGCTCGGCCCCGGACTGCTCGGCGGCATCTTCGACGGGTTGTTGCGACCGCTGGGCACGGCGCCCGCCTGGCTGCGTCCGGGGGCGGAGCGGGCGGTACCGGACCGCGACTGGGTGTTCCAGCCCGATCCGGGGCCGGACCGACCGGTACAGCCGGGCGACCAGTTGGGGGTCCTGCTCGACGCCGGACCGGTGACCCATCGGGTCCTGGTACCGCCGGACGTCGGTGGGCGGCTCGAGGCGCTCGCGCCGAGCGGCCGGTACCGGGCGGACCAGCCGATCGCCCGCGTCGGCGGGGTGGACGTGCCGCTGGTCGGCTGGTGGCCGGTACGCCGACCCAGGCCGGTCGCCAGCCGCGAGGCGTCCGCCGCGCCGCTGGTCACCGGGCAGCGGGTGCTGGACGGGCTGTACCCGGTGACGTTGGGCGGCAGCGCGGCGGTACCGGGAGGGTTCGGTACCGGTAAGACGGTCCTGCTGCAACAGATCGCCAAGTGGTGCGACGCCGACGTCATCGTGTACGTCGGCTGCGGCGAACGCGGCAACGAGATGGCCGACGTGGTCGCCGACCTCGGTGAACTGTCCGATCCCCGTACCGGGGGTCGGCTCGCCGACCGGACCGTGGTCATCGCGAACACCTCGAACATGCCGATCATGGCGCGTGAGGCGAGCATCTACACCGGAGTGACGGTCGCCGAGTACTTCCGCGACATGGGTCTTGACGCGGTGGTGATCGCCGATTCCACGTCCCGCTGGGCGGAGGCGCTGCGCGAGTTCGTGTCGCGGACCGGGGCGCTGCCGGCGGAGGAGGGCTACCCGGCGGGTCTGGCGTCGGCGCTGGCCGCCTTCTACGAGCGCGCCGGGCGGGCGGTCACGCTCGGCGGTCGGGACGGGTCGGTCACGGTGATCGGCGCGGTGTCCCCGCCCGGCGGCGACATGACCGAACCGGTGACCGCGAACACCCAGCGATTCGTAAGGTCACTGTGGACGTTGGACCGCGAGCTGGCGTACGCGCGGCACTATCCGGCGGTGGCGTGGTCCGGTTCGTACGCCCGGGACACCGACTCGATCGGACGGTGGTACGCCGGCAACGGCGACCCGGACTGGGCGGCCCGACGCGCCCGCGTGGTCGCCCTGCTCGCCGAGGCGGACCGGCTCGCGTCCCTCGCCGACCTGGTGGGCGTCGCGGCGCTACCCGGACGGGAGCGGATGGCGCTGCTCGCCGGGCGGCTGCTGCGCGAGGCGGTGCTGCAACAAAGCGCGTTGTCCGCCAACGACGCGTACTGTTCGCCCGCCAAGGCGGCCGCCCTGACCGACCTGGTACTGGACGTGCACGCCGCGTGCCTGCGCCTGGTCGAGCACGGGGTACCGGCGACCGCCGCCGAGGAGATCGACTTCTCGCCGGTGCTGCGCGCCAAGGACGAGGTCGGTCCGGACGACGCGGGCGGCGTGCGCGTCCGCCGCGACCCGATGCTGCGACGGATCGAGGAGGTCCGGTGACACTCGCGTCGACCCTGCTGTACACGGCGGTCACCGAACTGCGCGGACCACTGCTCGTGGTCGGCGGGGTGGCGGGCGTCGGCTGGGACGAGTTCGCGCTGGTCCACCTCGACTCCGGCGAAACCCGGCACGGGTTGGTCCTCGACGTCGACGGCGACCTGGCGGTGGTCCAGGTGCTGGAAGGCACCGACGGTATCGACGCGGCAGCCGCGGCGGTCGCGTTCGAAGGGCAGCCGCTGCGCATCCCGGTCGGTCCGGGCTGGTTGGGCCGGGTGTGCAGCGGGCGGGGCGAGCCGCTGGACGGCGGTCCGCCGGTACTGGCGCCGGACACCGCGCCGGTCAACGGCTGGCCGCTGAACCCGACGTGGCGTGAACCGCCGGCCGAGCCGGTCCTGACCGGAGTGTCGGTGATCGACGGGCTGACCACCCTGGTCCGGGGACAGAAGCTGCCGGTGTTCTCGGTCGCCGGGCTGGCGCACCTGGACCTCGCCGCGCAGATCGCCGCGCAGGCGACCGCCGGTACCGAGCCGTTCAGCGTGGTGGTCGCGGCGATGGGGCTCAGCCACGCCGACGCCGACGCGATGCGCGACGCGCTGGAGGAGCGTTCCGCCGCCGGGGAACTGGTCCTGCTGCTGAACACCGCCGACCAGCCGGTCATCGAGCGCATCCTCACCCCGCGCATCGCGTTGACGGTCGCCGAGGACCTGGCGTACCGGCAGGGTCGGCACGTGCTCGTGCTGATGGCGGACATGACCAGCTACTGCGAGGCGGTACGGGAGGTGTCCGCCGCTCGGGGCGAGGTGCCCGCCCGGCACGCCTACCCCGGCTACCTGTACAGCGACCTCGCGTCGCTGTACGAGCGGTGCGGCCGGGTGCGCGGCATGCCCGGTTCGGTGACCGTGCTGCCGCTGCTCACCATGCCGGCGGGTGACATCACCCACCCGGTGCCGGACCTCACCGGGTACATCACCGAGGGGCAGATCGTGCTGTCCACCGAGGTGGCGGCGCGCGGGGTGTACCCGCCGGTGGACCCGCTGTCGTCGCTGTCCCGACTGATGCGCAAGGGCGCGGGACCGGCGCGTACCCGCGAGGACCACCTCGACGTCGCGGCGCAGGTCATGGCCGCCCTTGCCCGTTCCCGGCAGGTCCGCGAACTCGCCGACCTGATCGGTACCGCCGCGTTGAGCGCGACCGACCAGCGCTACCTCGACTTCGCCGAGGCGTACGAGCGGGACGTGGTCAACCAGCGCGCCGACCGCGCCCGAACGTTGGACGAGACCCTGGACGCGACCTGGCGGGCGCTCGCCGTCCTGCCCCGTCGCGAATTGACCATGGTCAGCGGCGGGTTGGTCGAGAAGTACCTCCCCGAGCAGGCGCACCGTGAGTGAGGTGCGTGGGGTACCGCCGGGTCGGGCGGGACGGCTGTGGCTGCGGCAGCGGCTCGACGCCGCACGTGGCGCGGTCGACCTGCTCGACCGGGAACTGCGCATCCTGCGCGGCGAGCAGCAGCGACTGCGGCTGCTGGTGGAGCGCACCGGGGCGGAGTGGACCCGGGCGGCGGGTACCGCCGACGAATGGCTGGTCCGCGCCGCGGTGCTGGCCGGGCAGCGGGAGTTGCGGCTGGCGGTACCGGACGAGCCCGCCGACGTGCGGCTGCGCTGGACGGCGGTGATGGGGGTGCGGTACCCGGTCGAGGCGCGGTGCGAGGTACCCGAACCGGGTGCGGGGCAGCGGCAGGCGGGCAGCGCGGCGGTGCTCGAGGCGGCTGGCGCGTACCGGGTGGCGCTGCGCGCCGCCGTCGAGCATGCCGCCGCGCTGGGCGCGCTGCGCCGTGTCGACGCCGAGGTGGCGCAGGTGAGGCGACGGATGCGGGCGATCAACGACCGGTGGGTACCGCGACTGGACCGGGCGCTGCGGGCGCTGACCGACCGGCTGGAGGAGAACGAGCGCGCCGAGGCGGTGCGGCTGCGCTGGGCAGCCGCCCGGATGGACGGTGAGGGGAGCCGGTGATGCGTCGCGTCCTGCTCGCGGTGGGCGACTCGCCCGCCGCGCTGCGTGCCGCGCGGGTGGCGGTGCGGTTGGCAGCCGAGCACCACGGGGTACTGCGGGCGGTCACCGTGGTCGCCGACCACGTGATCGCCGGGCACCTGGGTGCCGGTGGTACGACCGCGGGTGTCGACACTGGACCGGCTCGTCGCAACGGTGTCGCCGAGCGTCGGGCGCAGACCGCCGGCGCCGTGCTGCGCTACGTGGCCCGGTTGGCGGAACAGGCGGGGGTACCGGTGCAGACGGCGCATCTGGACAGCGAGCCGGCGAGCGAGGCGACAGATCAGATAGCGACCCTTGATCGCCGGCATTTCACCGTTGCCCGACCGGCTCACACCGCTGCCTTCGCGCTGCTCCCGTACGCGCATCACGAACAGCCGGGCAGGGCGGCAGACCCGAACCGGAGCGCAACGGCCGGCGCTATGTCCGGTCCTCCGGCTCGGACACCTGCTCGCGTTCTTCCTGGCGTTTGGTCTGGTACGAGAATCCGCCGAGGAACCGCGCCATCGCGTCCTGGTGCGTCAATTCCCGCTCCGGGTGGCGGGCCAGGTTGTCGCGGGCCTCGGTCGACGCCCGGTGGGTCTCCCTGTCGTCCATGGCATACCTCCGTCCACACCTCAACGGTCAGCCGGCGCGGGCGTCGGGGGACAGGGGCCAACGGCCCGAGGCGCGGGGTCCGGTGCCCGGATCCCGGCTACTGGAAGGCCGCGTGGATGTCGGGGGCGTTGGCGTGCTCGGATACCACCAGCAGTTCGTCGCCCGGTCGCAGCTCGAAGCGGGGGTCGGGCACCGTGGGGCGCCCGGATCGGACCACGGCGGCCACGACGGTACCGGCGGGCAGAATGATCTCGCTGATCGCCCGTCCCGCCGCCCTCGAGGTCGGCGAGATGGCGGTCTCGATCACGTTCACGCCCGCGTGTCCGAGCCGTACCAGCGACACGGTGTCGCTCGCCCCGGTCGCCTCCGCGATCAGCGAGATGAGCGGGGCAGCCGACGGTATCGCCACGTCCACGCCCCAGCGCTGGTCGAACAGCCAGGCGTTGTCCGCGTCGTTCACCCGTGCCACCACCCGCGGTACCGCGAACTGCCGCTTCGCCAGCACGCAGATCACCAGGTTGTCGTCGTCGTCGCCGGTTGCGGCGACCAGCAGGTCGGCGGTCAGCGCGCCGGCCCGTTCGAGTACCGGCGGATCGGTCGCGTCCCCGGTGACGTAGCGCGCCGGTACCCGCTCGGCGAGCGTCGCCGCCCGGTCCTCGTCGAGGTCGACGACGGTCACCTCGTTGCCCGCCTCGCCCAGCGCGCGTGCGACCTGGGTACCGAGCCGGCCCCCGCCGGCGATCAAGGCTCTCATGTGCCCAACTCCCGATCGAGGAAGGCGCGCAACCGGCCCAGCGCGCCGGCGGCTACGGCGAACGTCACCATGTCCCCGGGTTCGGCTCGGGTGGTGGCGAACGGCAGGAACGAGTGCCCCGCGCGGCTGACCTCCACGACCCGGATCTCGCCGTCCACTTCGAGCCCGTCCAGCGGGCGTCCGGTCAGATGCCCGGGCAGCCGACCCCGTACCAGCAGCGTCTCGCCGCTGCCGAACTCGTGTTCCGGGCTCAGGTCGCGGTGCTGGAGCATCTGGGCGATGCGCTCCACCGCCCAACGGACCGGGGCGACCGCCGGTACTCCCAGCTCACGGCACACCCGGGCGCGGCTCGGGTCGCCGATCAGGGCGATCACCAGCGGTACCCGGTACACCTCCTTGGCGGTGCGCGCCGCCACGATGTTCGCGGTGTCGCCGGCGGTGGCGGCGACGAACGCGTCCGCGTGCCCGGTCGCGGCGGCGTCGAGCGCCGCCCGGCTGAACGCGTTGCCGACCAGGATCTCCCCGGTGAAGTTGCGCGGCAGCAGCCGGCGCGCCTTCGGGTCGCGGTCGATCACCCACACCTTGTGCCCTTGGCTGGCGAGCCGACCGGCCAGGGCGGAGCCGACCCGGCCGCAGCCGGCGACGACGATGTTCACGGCAGCGCCACCTCCTTCGCCTTGGCGTTGTCGTGCCGCCGCAGCAGCGCCTTGCGGCCCTCGTCCGCGAGCAGCAGGACCACGCCGAACGCGACCAGTACCGCCCAGTCGAGCCCGGTGAGCGGCGCGGTGTGGAACACCGCCTGCAGCGGCGGCCAGTAGCTGATCGCGGTCATCGCGCCGAGCCCGAACAGCCCGGCGACCAGCAGTGCCGGGTTGGACAGCGGACCGACCCGCAGCAGGCTCTCCCGCTCCGTACGAAATCCGAACGACGCGAAGAACTGACTGATCACGATGCCCGCCTGGGTCATCGTGACGGCCTCCCGGTAGACGGGGTTGTCCGCGGTGAACGCCGAGTACGGGATACCCGCCGAGTTGATCTTCCAGAAGAACGCGAGGCAGACCCCTGCCGACTGGATCGCACCGTAAAACAACACCTTTCCCAGCAGCCCACGGGAGAACAGGCGCTCGGTGGGGGACCGGGGCGGCTGGTCCATCACGTCCGGCTCCGGCGCCTCGGCGCCGAGCGCGAGCGCGGGCATCACGTCCGAGCCCAGGTCGACCGCGAGCACCTGCACCGCGAGCAGCGGTACCAGGGGAAATCCGACGAACGTCGCGACCAGCACCGGGACCAGTTCGCCGACGTTGCTGGTGAACACGTACCCGAGGAACTTGCGGATGTTGCGGTAGACGGTGCGCCCGAGTTCCACCGCCGCCGACACCGACGCGAACGAGTCGTCGAGCAGCACCATCACCGCGGCTTGGCGGGCGACGTCGGTACCGGACACACCCATCGCCACACCGATGTCGGCGCGTTTGAGCGCCGGCGCGTCGTTCGCGCCGTCCCCGGTGACCGCGACCACCTCGCCCCGCCGCTCCAGCCTGTCGACGATGCGCATCTTGTCCTCGGGCGCGACCCGGCAGAACAGCGGCGGTACCGGCGCCGCCAGCAGCCCGTCGAGGTCGGCGTCGGACAGTGTGCGCAGGGTCGTGCCGACGACCACCTCGGGCACCGGCTGCGCCCCGGGCGGCAGGATGCCGACGCGTCGGGCGACCGCCTCGGCGGTCAGCGGATGGTCGCCGGTCACCATCACGATCCGGATACCGGCCCGGTGGCACGCGTCCACCGCCGCCGCGACCTCGGGACGGGGCGGGTCGACCATGCCGACGAACCCCAGCAGCGCCAGCCGCGACTCCGCCTGCTCCTGGCCGATCCGCGGATCGGCGAGCGGCCGCCACGCAACCCCCAGCACCCGCAGCCCGGAGGCGGCGAGGTCGTCGGCGACCGCCGTCAGCCGGGCACGCGTCGCGTCGTCCAGCGGCTCGCGCCCGCCGCCGGTGTCCACCTCGGTACACCGGGCGAGCAGCTCGCCGGGCGCACCCTTGACGTAGCAGGCGTACCCGCCGGGCACCCGGTGCACCGTGGTCATCAGCTTGCGTGCCGAGTCGAACGGGAACTCGCCGACCCTCGGCGTGGCGGCGTCCTCCGCGCTGGGCGACAGTCCCGCCTTGCCCGCGGCGACCAGCAGCGCGCCTTCGGTCGTGTCGCCCAGCACCCGCCAGCCGTCCGAGTTCCGCGGCGGTACCAGCCGGGCGTCGCTGCACAGCGCGGCGGCGCGCAGCAGCGGGCGTACCGGCGCGGGATCGGCGACCTCGCCCGCCGGCTGGTACCCGACCCCGGTGACCGGATGCCCGGTCCCCGGTGACCCCGATCCCGCGTCGGGTACCCACACCGTGGTGACGGTCATCTCCGCCTTGGTCAGGGTGCCGGTCTTGTCGGTACAGATGACCGTGGTCGAACCCAGCGCCTCGACCGCGAGCAGCCGCTTGACCAGCGCATGGCGGCGCGCCATCCGCCGTACCCCGATCGCCAGCGACACCGACAGCGTGGCGGGCAGCCCTTCGGGTACCAGCGCGACCATCACCCCGAGCGCGAACACGAATGCGCTGACCCACGCCCCGGCGGGCAGCCGGACCGCGAACATCACCGCCCCGATCACCAGCGCGATCGCCGCGACCCGGCGGGCGAGTACCGCCACCTGCCGCTGCAACGGGCTGCGTGGCTGCGGTGCGCGCGCGGCGAGCTGGTAGATGCGCCCGAATTCGGTGCCGGTACCGGTCGCCAGCACCAGCGCCTTGCCCGCACCCGCCGCGACCGAGGTGCCCATGAACACCCGGTTGGCAGCCTGCACCGGCGGCGTGTCGGCGCTGACCGGCTCGGCGCGCCGGCGCACCGGCGCGCTCTCCCCGGTCAGCGCCGCGTTGTCCACCGCCAACTCGTGCGCGTCGACCAGCCGGCAGTCCGCCGGTACCGCGTCGCCCGCCTCCAGCACCACCAGGTCGCCGGGCGCCAGGTCGCGCACCGGTACCTCGCGCCGTTCCCCGTCGCGCAGCACCCGGCAGGTGTGCGGCACCATCGCCTGCAACGCCTCGGCGGTACGTTCGGCGGAGTACTCCTGACCGAACCCGATCACCGCGTTGAGCAGCACGACCGCGAGGATCGCGATGCCGAGTTCCAGGGTGCCGACGTCGCGTGGGCTGCTCAGCACGTACGCCAGGAAGGTGATCCCCGCCGCGACCAGCAGGACGATCGCGAACAGGTCGGTGAACTGGGCGGCAAGGCGCCGCAAGGGTCGGCGGCGACGCGCTCGGGGCAGCTCGTTCGCCCCGTACCGGTCGACCCGACGCCGCCATTCGGCGCTGGTCAGCCCGCGTGGCGACGAGCCGAGCGCGGTCAGCGCCGCGTCCGGCGCGAGGTCGGTGACGCTGGTGGGCACGAGCGCGCCGGCCGACACCTCGGTTCGGCCGGGCGCCACCCGGACCTGCGACACCGGCGCTCAGCTGGGGTACTTGGACAGGATGTCGCGCAGTTGGGCGACGAACCGCAGCGACTCGTCGTGCTCGCGCTGCCAGACGTTGCGCCCGAAGATCAGCCCGGTGGCCCCGGCCTCCATCGACTCGCGCGCCTTGTCCAGCATCGCCTCGTCGCCCGCCTTCTCCCCGCCGGAGACCAGCACCAGGGTCCGGTTCGCGGCCCGCACCACCGCGTCGACCGCCTGCTGGGCGGAGAACTCGTCGCCGTACGGCGCCGGTACCGAGGTGCGCTTGTCCGGGTGCGGGAAGTTCACCTTCACCACGTCGGCGCCCAGTTCGCTGGCGGTACGCGCCGCGTAGTGCACGGCGTAGAAGGAGTTCTTGCCGCCCTTGGCGTCGACCGCCTCGCCGCGCGGGTACGCCCAGACGACCAGCGGCATGCCGGCCCGGTGCGCGTCGCGGCGTACCGCGCACAGCGCCTCGAAGTCGCGGTCCTGGACGGGACTGCCGACGTACAGGGTGTAGCCGACCGCGTCCGCGCCCAGCCGTACCGCGTCGTCGACGGTCGCGTTGACCGGGGACAGCGCCTGCGCGTCGGACGGGATGTCGGTCTTGCCGTTGAGTTTGAGGATCAGCGGTACCTCGCCGGCGTAGTCCCAGTAGAACTTCTCGGCGAGGCCGATCTGGACGGCGATGCCGTTGAACCCGCCTTCGACGGCGAGTTTGACGATGTAGCGCGGGTCGGCCGAGGCGGGATTGGCGAAGAAGTCCCGGGGCCCGTGCTCCAGGCCCTGGTCGTACGGCAGGAAGATCGCCGTGCCGTTGCGCAGCCCGTGGCCGTACAGCATCCGGTGCAGCCGGGCCTTCTTGCCCGTGGACAGACCGAGTTCGCGCAGCGCTGGTCGACTCGTCATGATGTCCTCACATTTCCTCAGGTCCATCGCATTTCTTCAGTTCGTCACCCTCCAGCCTGCCCAATCGGCGCCGCTGGCGGGCAGGGTTGACGGTCACGAGCACCGCGGGGCGACCGTGACGCGGCCTCAGGTCCGCTCCGGTACCAGTTCGATCGCGCCGCAGGGGCATTCGGTGACGCAGATGCCGCAGCCCTTGCAGTAGTCGTAGTCGATGGCAAAGCCCTGGCCGGGGCCGAGCTTGACGATCGCGTTGTCCGGGCACATGCCGTAGCAGTTGTCGCACTCGAAGCAGTTGCCGCAGGACAGGCACCGGCGCGCCTCGAACAGCGCGGTCTGCTCGTCCAGCGTCCCGACCACCTCGTCGAAGGTCGAGGTGCGCCGGGCCAGGTCCAGCTTCGGTCGTACGGTGGCCGGCGCGTCGGAGTAGTACCAGGTGTTCAGCCGGTCGAAGCCGGCCAGGGCGGGACGCGGCGGGCGGGTGTACGTCGTGCCGCCCAGCCAGGCGTCGATGTGCCGGGCGGCCCGCTTGCCGTGCCCGATCGAGGCGGTCACCGTGCGCTGCGAGGGCACGGCGTCGCCACCAGCGAAGACGCCCGCGTGCCCGGTCATCATGTCCGGCCCGACCGCCACGCCGTCGTCGACCATGTCGACGCCCGGTACCCCGTCCAGCAGCGATTCGTCGACCCGCTGCCCGATCGCGAGGACCACGCTGTCCGCCGGCAGGTCCTCGAACTCGCCGGTCGGCTGCGGGAACCCGGTGTCGTCCAGCCGCATCCTCTCCACCGTCACGCTGCCGCCGTCGGCGTACGCGATGGTCGACAGCCAGCGCATCCGGACACCCTCCTCGATCGCCTCGTCGACCTCGAAGGACTGGGCCGGCATCCGGTCACGGGTACGCCGGTACACCACGACCGCCTCGCTCGCGCCGAGCCGCCGCGCGCTGCGGGCCACGTCCATCGCGGTGTTGCCGCCGCCGTACACCACGACCCGCCGGCCCAGCAGCGGCGGCTCGCCGTCGGCCACGGCGCGCAGCACGGACAGCGCGTCGAGCATCCGAGCCGAGTCACCGGCCGGCAGGTACGCCCGCTTCGCCAGTCGCGCCCCGACCGCCACGAAGACGGCGTCGAAGCGCTCCGCGCGCATGGTGGCGACCAGGTCGGTCACCTCGACACCCAACTCCAGGGTCACGCCCATGTCGACGATCCCGGGCCACCTCGGCGTCCAGCACGTCGCGGGGCAGCCGGTACGCCGGAATGCCGTACCGCATCATGCCGCCGGCCTGCTCGCCGGCGTCGCGCACGGTCACGTCGTGGCCGAGCAGGCGCAGGTGGTACGCCGCCGACAGGCCGGCCGGTCCGGCGCCGACCACGAGCACCCGCTTGCCCGACGGGGCGGCGGTCACCGGTACCGTCCAGCCGCGCCTGATCGCCTCGTCGCCGACGAATCCCTCCACCGCGTTGATCCCGACCGCCTCGTCGAGCTGGCCGCGGTTGCATGCGGTCTGGCACGGGTGGTAGCAGACCCGGCCGATCACCGCCGGGAACGGGTTGTCCACCATGATCTGCCGCCAGGCGGCCTCGTAGTCGCCCTCCTCCGCGTGGTACAGCCAGCGCTGCACGTTCTCGCCGGCCGGGCAGGCGTCGTTGCAGGGCGGCATCCGGTCGACGTACACCGGGCGTTCGGTGCGCCACGCCCCGGTCCGGTTGGCCAGGCTCGACCCGACGTCGAGAGTGATCGCGAACGGCTTGTCCATCACAGTGCCGCCTCCTCGCGAATCAGTCCGAAACGGCGGATGTTGCGGTCGGCCATCGCCTGGATGCGGGCGACGGCCTCCGTTCGCGGCTCGGGTGCGAACAGGTGCGCGAACCGTTTCTGCGCGCGCAGGTACTCCTCGACCGGCACCGGGCGCCGGATCGGCGAGACGGACACCACCTCGCCGCGTTCGGCTTCGAAGACCGGGAACAGCCCGGTCTGTACCGCGAGCCGGGCGATCGCGATCGTGTCGCCGCAGCGGCTGCCCCAACCCAGCGGGCAGGGCACCAGGACGTGCAGGTACCGCGCGCCGTGGAACTCCATCGCCCGGCGCACCTTGTGCTCCAGGTCGCGCAGGTCGGCGACGGTCGCGGTGGCCACGTACGGGATCTCGTGCGCCATCGCGATCAGCGGCACGTTCTTGCCCTGCCCGAACACGTTGCCCGGCTGGTCGCCGACCGTCTGGGTGGTCATCGTCCGGGCCGCCGGGGGAGTGGCGCCGGAGCGCTGCACCCCGGTGTTCATGTACGCCTCGTTGTCGTAGCAGATGTACAGCACGTCGTCGTCGCGCTCGAACATGCCGGACAGACAGGCGAACCCGATGTCCACGGTGCCGCCGTCGCCACCCTGGCCGACCACGCGGACGTCGGTGCGGCCCTTCGCCCGCAGCGCGGCGGCCACCCCGGTGGCCACCGCCGGGGCGTTGCCGAACAGGGAGTGCAGCCAGGGCACCCGCCACGAGGTCTCCGGGTACGGCGTGGAGAACACCTCCAGGCAGCCGGTCGCGTTGACCGCCACCATCCGGCCGTGGGCGGACCGAACGGCGGCATCCAGGGCGTACCGCGCGCCGAGCGCCTCACCGCAGCCCTGGCAGGCGCGGTGCCCGCAGGTCAGCGCGTTGGTCCGCGCCGGGTCCGCCTGTACCGCCCGGTGCTCCGCGTCGAGCAGGCGGTTGCCGACGGCGAAACTGCCGGTCTGGTAGAACTTGATCTGCTGGACGGGCATCGCGGTCTCCTCACCGGGCCGCCGGCGCGACAGCCTCGCCGCGTCGCAGGTCGGCCAGCATGTTCTCGGCGCTAGGCCCGGACCGTCGGCTCTGTCGGGACCGGGCCAGTTCCCGGTCCACCAGGTCGTGGTCCAGGTCGAGGAAGGTGAGCGGACCCAGCGCGTCGGTGAACAGCCGGGCCAGCGCGGCACGGGTGACCGGGCGGCCACCCAGCCCGGCGATCACGGTGTGGACCGGTACCGGCAGCCCGTTGATCGCGCTGCGCACATCCATCGACACGATCCCGCCGACCCCGACCGCCAGCGCCTTTTCCAGCACTACCACGCGCGCGGCGGACCCCAGCGCGGCCCGTACCGCCTGGGCCGGGAACGGCCGGAACGCGGTGATGCCCAGCGCGCCGATGCGCTGCCCGGCGGCGCGCAGGTCGTCGACGGTGTCCTTGACGGTACCGAGCACCGACCCGAGCGCCACCACGACCGTCTCGGCGTCCTCGGTGCGGTACGAGCTGATCAGCCCGCCGCTGCGCCGCCCGAAGCGCGCCGCGAACTCGTCGGCCAGCACCGGGAGGCGCTCCAGCGCCTCCAGCTGCCGGCAGTGCGCCAGGTACCGCACCTCCATGAACGCCTCCGGCCCGACCATCGCGCCGATCGACACCGGCTCGTCCGGGTCGAGCACCTGACGCGGCTCGTACCGGGGCAGCCACGCGTCCACCTGGTCCTGCTCGGGCACGTCGACCTGCTCGTACGCGTGGGTCAGGATGAACCCGTCCATGCACACCATCACCGGCAGCGACAGCTCCTCGGCCAGCCGGTACGCCTGGATGTGCAGGTCAGCGGCCTCCTGATTGGTCTCGGCGTACAACTGGACCCAGCCGCTGTCGCGCTGCGACATCGCGTCGCTGTGGTCGTTCCAGATGTTGATCGGCGCGCCGATAGCGCGGTTCGCGACCGTCATCACGATCGGCAGGCCCAGCCCCGCCGCGTTGTACAGCGCCTCCACCATGTACAGCAGCCCCTGGCTGGCCGTCGCGGTGTAGGCGCGCGCGCCTGCCGCCGACGCCCCGATCGCGACCGACATCGCCGCGAACTCGGATTCGACGTTGACGAACTCGCAGGGCCGCAGCCGGCCCGACTTCACCAGCGCGGACAGCGCCTCCACGATGTGGGTCTGCGGCGAGATGGGGTACGCGCAGATGACCTCGGGCCGACACCGCGCGACGGTCTCCGCGACCGCCTGCGAACCTTCGATCTGCCAAGCACCGGTCAGCTCCTCGACTTCGGCGCGGACGTACTCGTAGGCGGCGTCCGCGGCGGCGATGTTGGCGGTCGCCACCGCGTCGGCGAACTTGTCCCGGATCGCCTGGTGCACCGAGGCCAGCCGGATCAGCCCGGTCAGCGCGGCGAAGCCGCCCAGCAGGGCGGCGTTGGGAACCGGGCGGCCCACGTGCCGCAGCGCGAGTTGGCTCGCCGGTACGATCAGCGCCCGCCGGCCGAACCGGGCGGCAA